>JAZNJR010000020.1:0-58876 GCA_045578165.1 Acutalibacteraceae bacterium | reverse complement strand
TTGCTGATTAATTCCGCGGAGCATTATATGATATATTCCGCTTTCGCTTTTTCTACGAGCTTGTCTTGGCATAATAATCACCCTAAATTATTATACTATAAACCGCCTCGTCTGTCAACACAGAGAACCGTCCCCTGTGTTCCAAGAGAAATGCCCCCTTGTCTCCCTAAAATAAAAAGCTATCGGTGGTTTCCACCGATAGCTAATTTTTTGTCAAGACGAGGAACCGTCCCCGGTGTTTTGTCTATTTGGTTTATTTTTAAATCTTTCTTTTATAAACGCAATAACGAAAACAAATCCAATCAAAAAGCAAGAAAACCATAATATTTTCACTATATAATCAAGTAAAGGCATTTTATAAATTATATCATTATTACAATAAATGACCGTTCTTCCCAAAAGGGATTTCATTACATATTTGCGACCATCCTTGGCGATAAATTTTCTTATAAATTGAACATCGTTAAATGTGCTTGTGTCTTCATCTTCCCATTCGTCTAAAATTTTGCCGGAATGGTCTATTTTATAAACTATAGATGCGGTAGATAATAAAATCGTGTCATCTTCCTGTATAGTAAATGCATACCCTCTTGAAGTTTGCGGACTGATTTTTCCGATCATTTTGCCATCTTTATATTTTTCAATAGTATTCTCTTTACCAACGTATAAAACACCTAAAGAATCAACGCCAAAACCACTATACGTTATTGAAACTATTCCCATGCTCATCAAAACATTACATATTGTTATAATTGGGAATAAAATGAGTAAAAATATTATTAACAATTTTCCCAAACGCATAATTTTATCACCATTCCATAATTTTAACATATAGGTAGTCTATCACTTTATATACATCAACACAGAGAACCGTCCCCTGTGTTATCTTTAACCGAAACAACTTTTGTTTTTGCCAGATAATCACCTATACGTTTTTCTTGAGTAATTATCATAATTAATTCAATTGGCACAAGAATTAACGGAATGGCTCGAAGCAAAGCGGCCAATAAATTCAACGGTTTGCCATCATTCATTACAACTTTTATACCTATTATCTTTTTACCCAAACTTTGACCTTTAAATAAAAAATCTTTGAAAATTACCGCTAAAAGCCAAACTATTAAGGATGGAATTATTAATTTGGCAAAGTGTTCCACGCCCAATATCAACTGAAACGGTGTAAAAATAATACTTGGAACAAGAAGACAAAAGAAATGATCAAGTAATGTGGCAACAAACCTTTCAACATTAATCATCGATCTTGCTCACCTCAATTATTTCATAAGATTTGGCAACAAGCTTTTCGCCATGCTTTTCCAAAGTTACATATATCGTAAGCTTGTTTTCCGTTGTATCAACACCGTATGGCACTTTGATAGAATCGCCCGTTTCCTTTACTTTCATAAATACCATTCTGCCAATATCAACGATCTCACCATATTCATCGGAAATTTCGGTTTGATTTGCTATATATGGCATTGAAACGTTATCAATAGAATTATCTTGAATATAGTTAAACAAAAGCGAAACAACACCAACAAATATACCAAATATGATTATAAGCACCGCAAATACAATTAAAGTTTTTTTCTTAAACATAATTATCTCCTTACTCTAAAAGCGATTCAAAAAAAGTAACTACATCCCAACCTATCATATAATGTCCGCCATACCCAATATGCAACTCATTTTCGAGCCCGAAATACAAATCCATTTCTTCACCATCCACCATATTGTTATTTAAAATCAAAATTTGCCAATCGCGAGTTGTTTTTTTGCATTTATACACTGACCATGGAGATGATTCAGTAGTGTGTATATCAGATAGCTTAACGCCACTATCTTCATATAAGTGTTCATATTCAGTTGAAAATCCCACTCCAATATCATCCGCAGCCATAACAGAAATATTTGCTTCTCCTTTAATAGAAGTATATGATTTTCCCTCTTTTACACCCAATGTGATGTGATCGTGATAAGCGGTAGCTGCAACTTCATATGAACCCAACTTAGAAGAAGCGCCAATACCTGGTCCAAACCCTATTTCTGCAACAAATGACTTTGCTGTCGCAATGGCAATTTTTTTTACACCATTATAAATAGCTGTAGTTGTTTTTTTAAAAAAATTGCCTACTTTTTTCCAAAATAAACCTATACTATCATAATTACTAATAGGATTGTTTCCGCAGTACGCAAACATATTGTAGCCAAGTACGCCTTGCCCTGTAGAAACCAATCCATCCGCATTAATAAACCTGCAAATATTCGGATCATAATAACGTGACTGTAAGTAATAGAATCCCGTCTCATTATCATAATAATAACCACGGTATCTAATTGGGTTAATTATGCCAATGTTAATTCCACTTGTTTCCCATTGGAATCACCCAAAACCTTTCTAAAATAACAAAACCGCAAGGTTACCCCTTGCGGTTTAATTATTAATATATCGCGGCTAAACCGCCGAAAACCTTTTTCTTTATTATACCATAACCTTTAGGTTATTTCAAGAAAATAATTTTCGCCAAAAACATGTTCAGCAGCGTCTTTTAACAAATGAAATGATTTTTTCAAAGAAAATTTTAATAAATTTAAAGTTAATTACAAACAGCAAAACAAATGCCGCAGCTTGTACGGGGTAGTTAAACGGTAGGTCAAAAAGCATATAACCGGTTTGGAATAAAACAATTAAAGTGTTTAAAGAAACGGTTATAAAATGGGTTTTAAATGGAATAAACCTTTTTGCGTCACAGGTGCGAATAACAAACACCACAAGATAACTTACAAAGGTTGCAATTGCGGCACCCTGAGCCCCAATTTTTGAAATTAAAATAAGATTTAAAGCAATGTTAACCCCTGCGCCCACCATTGTGGTTAAAAATGAATTTTTACTGCGTTTTTCCACCACGTAAACCGAGCCCATAAAGTTTGCAAAGGCGCTGAAAACCATTGCCAAAGACAGCATTGGAACATATTCCCACGCGGAATAAAAGCTTTTTGTTGTAAGAATTTTTATAAGCGGTACCGACAACGCGGTTATGGCAGACCCCGCCAAAAACATTACGCTTTGGAAAGACGACCATACCTTAGAGTAAAATTCGATATGCTCTTTTTTATCGTTTTCCGATTCGCTAATAGCGGAAAATTGCCACGCTTGCATAAACACGGTTGAAAGCAAGGTTAAAAAGGTTGGTAGCTTGTTAGAAACCGCGTAAATACCGTTTTCGTCAGCGCCCAAAATCCAGGTAATCATATACCTATCAGACACGCTTGTAACCCACCAAAAAATTGTGGCGGGAATCATGGGAATGCTGTAAATGAGCATTTTCTTTAAGGTATCACGCGAGGGTTTTTTAACAATTTCGCGCCAAAGCTTTTCTTTAAAGAAAATAAGTAGTGCGGTTAGCCCGTCAGCCAAAACAACCGATAAAACGTAACCTATAATACCAAATTCAAAAACTGCCAAAAACAAAATATTAAAAACAATTACAAGCGAGGTATTAACAATACCCTGCACCGCAAAAAATGCGGTTTTGTTCTTTGCTCTAATAAACTGTGCGCAAAGGGAATGGTAGCACGACGCCATTGTGTAAATAATTATAAGCCACAAATAGCTTCTAAGCTGAGACGATATTGCCAAAAGCGGCGCAATTATTAAAAATAAAAGACCGCCCAAGGTTATTGTATAAAGCCCCGACGCAAAAACACTTTTTTTGTCGTGATTAGAATCAATTGCAAAACGGAAAACACCGTTTGTAATACCAAGTGAAATAATTGGCAATAAAAGGTTGCAGGTTTGGGTAATAATATCGGCTGTGCCGAATTCTGACGTGGTCAAATAACCCGTATAAAAGCGCACCATTAAGAACACCAACAGTTTTGAACCGAAGGTGCCCAAGCTTATAAGCGCAGTATTTGAAACCAAAGTTTTATATTTGTTCATAAACTTATACTTCCCATTATTTTACATCCTATTAATGATACTTTATTTTAAGTCAACTGTCAAGTTGCTAGTTGTACGTACTGTGCCGCAACATAGCCCACAAGTCCGCCATATTGCACAAGGTACCACCCGGGTACTGCTGCAAAAACCGTAACCTCTGCCCCGTTGGGTATTCTGCCCACAATAAAGGCATCGGTCGAAGGGCGGGTACGCAAATTTAAATGCCCGCCGTTTGTTCTTACACTGCCAACCCTTATAGGTTGCGGGTTATTAAACGGTATGCCGAAATATTCAGTCAATGACTGCGTAAGTGTTCTTGCAATTAAATCTATATTATTTCGCACCCAGTCGGCATCCTCTACGTTATCGTGATACCCAATTTCAATTAAAACACCCGGCGCCTTTACACGCGCAACTTCGCCAAGCGAGGTTGTGGGAATGGCTCTGACATTATTTGGCAAGGGGTAAATATTTTTAAAATTTTTCACCAAAATGTCGGCAAATCTTTTTCCAGAAGTACTTGTCGGGTAATAATACACCTCTACTCCCCTGCGTTCGCCATTTCCCGAAGCGGTTGCATTGGAATGAAGTGCCAAGTGCAAATCGAAAACCCCGTTGTTTGAAGCCGCAATAGAAGTAGCGGCGGTCATTTCGGGGGTATTACGCACAAACTGTATTCCACTTGAAGCAAGATACGGTTCCATAGCATCGGCAATAAGGTTCATATAAAATTCTTCATTTCCGCCATTAACGTAAGGGTTAAATTCCTGCGTAGACGGACTCAAATATATTGTTGGCATAAAAAAACACCCTTTCATTCCAAATTATGAAACGAAAGAGTGTTATATGTTTAAATGTTAATACATTCGGCCGATTTTTTCACAACCGACAAAAACCAGCAATAAAGGGCTTCGCCAAGCTCCTGATAAATTGGGTCGCCGTCGTGCGAGCAAAGCATTGCAAAGGTTTGTCCCATGCGTCTTTCCAATTCAAACCCGCGACGGAATACCAAATAATAAAACGAAAACGCACCCGTATCGGTAGAGGTTTTATAAAGTTCCTCATCCTTTTCCTTTAAGGTATCAAGAAAGCTTTTTTGTGCAATACCCGTAATGCTATCGTCGGGTGAAAATTCTTCAAAACCGACAGTTGCTGTGAAAGAAATAAGTAAGCGGCGCTGAATTAAAATATCGTTGCCAATTTCTTCCGACAAGGGATTTTCATTAGCGTCGGCAATAAATTCAAGCGCAACGTCCCTGCCCCACTGTTCAGCTTTTTTCTGAATCTCATCAGAAACCTTTTCGCGTTCAGCAGAGTTATTTAAATTTTTCTTTACATCAATTGAGGGCTTGTCGCCTACGATTTTAATGTCTTCGTCCAAAAACAATTAAATCATCCCTTTTTTATCACGATTGTATACTTTTAAGGGCCTGTGCCAATTGGTCGGGGCAAGACGTACCCTTAAACCCGCACTTAATGCCTTCTAAACGGTCTATCACTTCATCAACAGACATACCTTCCACAAGGGCGGAAATGCCTTTGGTGTTACCGTTGCAACCACCTTCAAAACGAAGATTGTAAACCTTACCGTCTTCAATATCGGCAGTGATTGTCCTTGAGCAGACCCCACTAGTTTTATATGAAAGCTTCATTTAAAATATTCCTATCTGTCTTTAAATTTGTTACTTCTTACCGGGTGACGAAGTTTTCTTAATGCCTTGGCTTCGATTTGACGAATACGTTCACGTGTTACGTTAAATTCCGAACCAACCTCTTCCAAAGTATGACATCTGCCATCCATAAGACCAAAACGCAAACGAATAACCGCTTCTTCACGGGGTGTAAGGGTTTTTAAAACGCCGTCAATATCTTCGTTTGTAATGGTTTTTAAAGCCGCTTCGTCAGGTGCTAAAGCGTCTTCGTCACGAATAAAGTCCATAAGGCGAGAATCTTCTTCAGGGCCGATGGGTGTTTCCATTGAAACGGGTTCCTGTGCTACACGCATAATTTCGCGAACACGTTCAACCGGAAGTTCCATCTTTTCTGCAATAAGCTCTTCACTGGGGTCAGAACCGTTTTCATGCAAAAGCTGACTTTGAACCTTTTTAAGACGGTTAATAGTTTCAACCATGTGAACGGGAATACGAATAGTTCTTGCCTGGTCGGCAATTGCACGGGTAATAGCTTGTCTAATCCACCAAGTTGCATAGGTTGAAAATTTAAAACCTTTAGTGTGGTCAAACTTGTCAACCGCCTTGATAAGACCAACGTTGCCTTCTTGAATTAAGTCAAGGAAGTACATGCCGCGACCAAGATATTTTTTAGCAATACTTACAACAAGACGAAGGTTAGCTTCGGTAAGACGCTGTTTTGCATATTCACTACCTTCACTAATTTTAACCGCAAGTTCAATTTCTTCATCGGAAGACAAAAGCGGAACACGACCAATTTCACGAAGATAAACTTTAACCGGGTCGTCAAGTGAAATGTTATCAAAATTAACGTCATCGTTCATTGCATCAACGTCAACGTCAACCTCCTTAAGCTCGTCTTCGGTGGGTTCTTCATCAAAGTCAAGCTCTAAAACGGTAGGTTCTGAAAAAAGTTCGTCCAAATCTTCGGGAGCATTTTCAATATCGTGTATGCTTTCTTCCTTTGATTCCAATTCTTCAATATCGTTATTTAATAATTTTTCGTCCTTTTTGGTGTTAGCCATATTTTTCAAGCTCTCCTTTATTTTTTCTTATCAATAATACTTTGAAGACGTGCCGCCCAGTCTTCTGTCGTGATTTCATCAGAATTTTGATGACTTAAACGTTCATTTTCTTCTAATATTACCTTAATACAGTCTTTTAATACAACCTTCGGCACGTTACCGCCTTTATCGGCATTTTGAAGCGTTACAAGATAGCCAACCTCGGCAGGTAAAAGTTTTTGTGCAAACAACGAGATATCAAGTGATTTGCCCTCACTTAATGCTTCGCAAATAATTTCATAAATTCGTCTGTTAAGCCCCGTTACCATTTTGTCGGGAGAAAGGGTTGCCTTTGCCTCGTCGTAAAAATCAGGGTGCTGAAGTAAAAGTGAAATTACCGTTTCTTCGGCCGCAGTGCCTTTGGGCGAATTGCGTTTTTCGGGGTTTAAATCATCCTTTGAATATTTTGGATGAATTATCGCATTAATTTCGGCTTTTTTAGCCACACGAATATTCTTTTTGCGAAGCTCGTCAACCTTTGTTACAAGCGCAGTACGGGAAACACCGTACTTTTCACAAAGCCGACCAATATAAATATCACGTGCCATAACGTCGTCGGTTGTGGCAACAATTTCTGCCGCAGCATTTAGATATTTAAGTCGACCTTCGTCGTTATTCAAATCAATCCCGTCAGCCGCCATTAAAAGCTTATATTCAATATTGCTGACTGCGCCCTGCAAAAGCGCTTTAAAGCGTTCGGGACCGTGGGTTTTAATATATTCGTCAGGGTCTTTACCATCGGGAATACTGATAACCTTAACCGAAAGACCTGTGTTTCGTAAAATCTCTTCAGCACGTCTAATTGCTTTTTGACCTGCCGCGTCAGCATCAAGCATAAGCACAATTTCCTTTGTGTAACGAGCAATTAAATTTGCCTGTTCACTTGTAAACGCAGTGCCCAAAGGCGCAACAACATTTTCAAACCCTGCTTGATGAAGCGAAATAACGTCCATATTACCTTCAACCAAAATCATTTGTTCACTGCAAAAGTTTTTGGCATAATTTATACCGAAAAGATTTTCGCTCTTTTTATAAACGGGTGTATCGGAAGTATTAATGTACTTACCGCCCTTTTTCTCATCTTCAGGTAGTGCGCGACCGCTAAACCCAATTATATTACCCCTTATGTTAATAAGCGGGAACATTAAACGTTTTCTAAAACGGTCGTAATAACTTCCGCGCTGACTAACACCTACAACGTTTGCGGTAACCATATCACTTATTGTGAAGCCCTTGCCTTTTAAATGGTTAATAAGTGCGTCCCAACCGTCAGGTGCGGCACCCAGACCAAAATGCTTAATGGTTTTAAGTGAAAGTCCACGGTTTTTGTAATAATCAAGTGCCCATTTGCCATCATCGCTCATTAAATAATTGTGGAAAAAACGTGCGGTTTCGCGGTTTATATCATAAACCGTGTTTTTAACCTTTTGGAAGGTATTATCATAACCGTCTTGGGGGAGTTGAATATTACTGCGTTCCGCCAAAAGCTTTATTGATTCGATATAATCTAAATTTTCTATAAGACCTGTAAAGGTAATAACGTCGCCACCAACACCACACCCGAAACAGTAAAACGAGCCGTTTTCGGGGTAAACGGTAAAAGACGGAGTTTTTTCACTATGGAAGGGGCAAAGACCAACAAGGTTTTTACCTCTGCGCTTTAAATTAGAATATTGCGAAATAACCGTTTCAATATCGTTTCTATATTTAATTTCGCTTATAACCTCTTCGGGTATTGCCATAAAAACACCGTCCTTTCATAAAATTAATAATTAAATTGACCAACCCTTAGGAATATAAATATTGGAATAAACCGAAACAGCATAATGGTCGGTCATACCGGCAATGTAATCACAAATTGCGCGGTCAACACCGTCGGTTTCTAAAATTGCTTTATATTCATCCATAAGTTTTTCAGGGTGTGCTTTGAAATATTTATAAATACCCTCAACAATGCCAAGCACTTTGCTTTCCTCGGCTTTAGCAACAGGGTTGCGATATACCCTTTCGTATAAAAATTCGTGAAGTTCGTTATAAACGGTAAAAATATCATCATCCATAACAATATCTTTGCTTCCGTTTTGAACAATTGAATTTAAAAGGATGGTTATTCGTTGCGTTTTTGTATGACCAAGCACATCACGAATATCTTTAGGTATGTCTTCATTAGAAATAACACCTGCGCGTACCGCATCGTCAATATCGTGGTTTATGTAGGCAATACGGTCGGCAAACCTAACAAGCTTGCCCTCAAGAGTGTGCGCCCATTCGCCACGGGTATGGTGTTTTATGCCGTCAAGAACTTCAAAAGTAAGATTTAAGCCCTTTCCGTCCTTTTCTAGACACTCACACACGCGAACACTTTGGTCAAAGTGGGTAAAGTCAAAAGGCATTAAATCGTTAAGCGCCCTTTCCCCCGCGTGACCAAACGGAGTGTGGCCCAAATCATGACCAAGTGCAATTGCCTCGGTTAAATCTTCATTAAGTCGCAATGCACGGGCAACCGTACGCGCTATTTGAGAAACCTCTAAAGTATGGGTTAGTCGGGTACGATAATGGTCAGATTCCGGAGATAAAAACACTTGCGTTTTATGTTTTAATCTGCGAAACGCCTTGGAATGAATAATTCTGTCCCTGTCACGCTGAAAATCAGTACGAAGAGTACATTTTTCTTCATCCCTTTTTCTTCCCTTTGAATTAACACTTAAGGTTGCATTTTCACAAAGTAAAATTTTTTCATTGTTTTCAGTTATAATTCTTGCACATTCCACATTATTCGCCTCCTATGTAATAATATTAGCAAAAAAAACGTGAATTCCTTTATTTTTTCAAAAAAGGAAGTAAAATTTTCTCTTTTTCCTCCATAACAAGCCGTGCACAGAAATTTTCACGCAATTTTTCTTTAAAAATATCGCAAAATTCATCTTTTAAAACGAAGCTTATAGTTATTTTATCGGTGTATTGTGTATCTTTAATTTCGCCCTCTTGCGATTCAATAAGCTTTTGAAGCATCGCAAGGTCGGAATATTCACAAACAATTTCGCATACCGTACCCGGAAGCATTGTAAAAACCGTTGCCTTTGCCAAAACATCTTGTGTTGCTTTGGAATATGCACGAACTAAACCGCCCGTACCCAAAAGCACACCGCCAAAGTAACGGGTTACAACCACCGCAATATTGGTAATGCCGCTGCCCGCAATAACGTCAAACATTGGTTTGCCCGCGGTACCGTGTGGTTCGCCATCATCAGAAAAACGACACATTCGTCCCTGCTGAACAGAATAAGCGTAAACGTTGTGTCTTGCATCCCAATATTTTGCTTTCATTTCTTTAACAAAGTTGTTGGCTTCTTCCTCGGTTTCGCAATGGCAAAGTGTTGCAATAAAACGCGAACGTTTTTCAACGTGTTCGCTTTCGCATCTTTCAAAAACCGTTTGATAACTCAAAGCTACGCACCACCTTTAATGAAATAAAGAAAAATCCGCAACCGCCTTTCTGGCAGTTGCGGATATAAAGGTAAAATTATTTATTGATATTGAAACGCTTGTTAAATCTATCAACACGTCCGCCGGTATCTACCAATTTTTGCTTACCGGTAAAAAACGGATGACATTTAGAGCAAATATCCAAACGGATATCCTTTTTAGTAGAACGAGTTTCAAACTCAGCACCACAAGCGCATTTAACTGTTACCTTTTCATACTCAGGATGAATTCCTTGTTTCATCTTGGTCACTCCCTTCTATCACGATAGCCAAATTATAATATCACAAAATCTTTTAAAATGCAAGTGTTTTTTATTTATTTATCAATTTTTTTATTTTCTCATAAATTTCAACCGCTTTAAACCGCATCACGTACCGTTTACCGCCCTTGGCAAATGCGGCAGATTCATCCTTTACGGTGTCTTCAAGTTCGCCTTTTGCGGCGGCAGGAACGCAAACCGTTGGGTAAACAACACACCACCAATTACGTCCTTTCCCTTCCCCCAAAGTAATTATAAGCGATTCATATTCCCCTGCGGGTAAAGTAAAATCCTCATAATAACGGGTGTCAAATTCACTAATTCCAAAACTTGCATTTGCAGTATAATCAAACCCGTTTTGTTCAATTACGTTATGGGCAATTTCTTCAAAACGCGACAAATTTTCAACAACTGATGATTTCGCCTCATCCAAATTGTGCGATTCTAAAAATACACCGTCGGTTTGTTTTAAAATTTCGTCCCTTATTTTCAGCTTAAGGGCTTGGTCGGCATCACTATCGGAATTTGCGATTATATGTAACCGCAAAACGTTACTTCTCAAATCGTCACAGGCGGCAGAAAAATGCGACATTGAAAGCAAAACCGCGCAAATAAGACCAAAACAAAGGGAAACATGTATTTTTCTTTTCATAAAATTAAAGCTCCTTGTCAAATCAGTTAACCTGAATATTGACAGAAATTTTAATTTTTATTCAATTACAATTGCAGTTTCAACAGGGTTACATAGCCAACAAGGAATTTGTTTTAATTCCAACTGTCGCTTTACCTTTTCGGCTTTTTCAATACTGTCATAAATTGCAAACCAAGTAGGTCCACTACCGGTAAGCGACACAGCAACCGCATCGGTAGTATCAAGCTCGGCCTTTACCTTGCTTTGCGGCCAAACCGTTTCAAAGGCGTTATAAAGGTTTTTTGAAAGCCCTGATAAATCATTGTTTTCAATACATTTTAGCGTTTTTAAGGTGTCGGCAATAACGGTTTTTTGACTGTCCAAACGCTTATACATTTCTGCAGTAGAGGGTTTTTGGTCGGCCTTAGCAAGTAAAATATAACCTTTTTCAAGGGGTTTATAAGGGGTTAAAATTTCGCCAATACCTTCACTTCGCATACAGCCGCCCTTTATAAAGAAAGGCACGTCCGCACCAAGCTTTACCGCCATATCACATAACGTTTCATAACTTAAATTGGTGTTATAAATCTTATCAAGTCCTAAAAGCACCGCGGCGGCATCGGCACTGCCGCCGCCAAGCCCCGCACTAATAGGAATGTTTTTTTCAATTTCAATAATGCATCCACCTGAAACGTTAGTAGTTTCAAAAAACAATTTTGCGGCTTTATATGCAATGTTTTCTTGTTGGGGCATTTCCCCACACTTAACCAAAATTTCGTCGGCTTTTTCAATTAAAATCGTATCGCAAATACTAACCGAATGCATAACAGTATCTATTAAGTGATAACCGTCTTGTCTTTTGCCGCAAACCGACAATGAAAGATTAATTTTTGCATTAGCCCTTATTTTCAATTTTATCACACCTCAAATTTAAAACTATAACCGAAGAAAGCACCAATACAATGCCAATTAAATGCCAAACTTCAAACGGTTCGGTAAATAACACAACACTTACAACGGTTGCTACGACCGGCTCTAGCGTGGCAATAATCGGTGCTACCGATGTTGCCACCCCCAAAAGACCTGCGGTATAAAGCAAATACGGAATAACCGTATTAAAAACCGCCATTAAAAAAAGCACAAACAAAGCAAACGGGGCGCCGCTTAACTGCGAAACGGTTTTGGACAAATTAATAAACGGAAAAGAGCCAAGCGCCGCAAACGAAAAGGTATAAAAGGTTATGGTTAACGTATTGTATTTTTTATTAATAAGAATTTGGCTGAATATGGTATAAAGCGAATAACCAAAACCCGTTAAAATCCCAAAACCCAATGCCGACGGTGTTAAACGGTGTTCGCCCGAAAAAACTCCCGACACAAAGCAACAGCCCACAAAAGCAATAACGAGTGCGATGATTTTATTAAGTGTGATTTTTTCACGAAACAATATAACCGACAAAACGCAAACAAAAATCAGTGCGGTATACAAAAGCACCGCCGCTACCGAAAGTGACGTTAAAGCCATTGTTTTATAATAACTAAAGTTAAACAGCACAATGCTGAAAATACCTGCCGATGCAAAAAGCCATAAATCTTTTAAAGCAATTTTGAAAAAACTTTTATTTTTAAAAAGAATTGTAAGCCCTAATATTAAAGAGGAAAAAAAAGCCCTAAAAAAGACAATTTGCATTTCTTTAATGCCGCTATGGGCAACCGTTCTTACAAAAATGCCTGCCATTCCCCAAAGTGCCGCGGCAGCCAAAACAAACAAAAAGTGCAAATTAAATTTGTTTTTCATACCACACCACCTGAAAATAATAAAGGCGTAACCCAAAAAGAATTACACCTTTATTTTAGTCATATAGTAATATTATGTCAAGAAATTAGTTCTTAACAGTGTGGTGGAAGCCATAAGAGGTTTCTTTAAGGGCTTCAAACCTGTAACCCATTTTTTCAAGACCTTCAAGCATTTTGGGTAATGCTTCAACCGTAGTGGTTTTTGAAGAAGTGTCATGCATTAAAACGCAAATGGAATTTTTCTTTGCAGCGCCATTTAAAACGTTGTTAATAAGGGTCGTGGCGGGTACCTTATTGCCCGATGCATCGCCCGAATCAACGTTCCAGTCAAAATATGCATAACCATTTATTACAACCTGACTTGTAAGACGGGTCATAACGCCTTTGCAGTATTGTTTACTTACTTTGTTACTGCCGCCACCCGGAAAACGCATTATTTTTGAATGAATACCGGTTATGTTGTAAACCTTATCGGAAAGGGCATTTAAATCTTCAAAAAATGCGTCGGTGCTTTTATAAATTTTTGAATATGTATGGGTATTTGAATGAAGACCTATTGTATGTCCCTTTTCAACAATGCGGGGCAAGTAGTTAAGCTTTGCACTTCCAACAACAAAAAAGGTTGCTTTTGCATCATAACGGTCCAAAATTTCCAAAATTTCAAGTGTTCTGTCAGACGGACCGTCGTCAAAAGTAAGATAACACACCTTGCTTTTTGGCTCTACCTTTTCTTGTATGGAATTTTCGATTGCAAGCTCCTTTTCGGCTTCAATAAGTTTTTTAACACCAACCTTTTTCAAAAGGGTGTTTTTATCTGCAACCTCTTTTTTAGATGCTTCAAGCTTGTATTCTAAATCAACGTTGTGTTTTTCAAGCTCTTCATTCTGCTTTTTAATGTCGTTATTTTCAGACTTAATTTGCTCATATTTGTCATTTGTTTTATCAACACTTGCCATAGCAGAAGTGACTCTACTGTGCAAATTATAATTTTGAACGGTTAAAAACACCGAACCGCCCGTTAAAATAATTGCAAACACACACAATAACGAAATAAGTGTTTTAGAAATTGGTTTTTTGCTGTTGTTTTCCAAGATATCAATTCCTTTTAGTATAATACTTAATTATTATACCAAATAATTGACCTTAACGATATTACAAATTATTACAAAATTCGACTTAAAGTAACCATAAAAACCACAAATGTATCTTGAAATTCCACAAAAAATATGTTAAAATAAAGAAAAAGGTTTTCGGCGGTTTAGCCGCGATATATTAATAATTAAACCGCAGGGGGTACCCTTGCGGTTTTTGTTATTCTGTAGAAATATACATAACACAAGAGAAATGTTCCTTGTGTCATGTAAATACAACCACTATAATTATAGGAATTTTTGAAATTGTAAAAAATTAAAGGTGAATTTCAATATGTTTAAAAAATTTTCTTATATATTTTTGGCGATTAACATAGCTTTATTTGTTGTAGCAATTGTTTTTGAGAGCAAAGCAACAGTAGGATTTTTTGTTGGTGCTATTATGTCTATATCATCATTGCGTGCTTTAAAGCCCAATAAATATAGATGTGAACCTATGAAAGATTTCTTTTTGTCTACTGGCAAAGGATTGTTATATCAAAAAATTGCTATGATTATCGCGATGCTATTCTTTATTTTTGGTATCTTTTGTTGGTAGTTTGTCAGGTTAAAGCACTAAAGACATGGGACGGTTCTGTGTCTTAAAAATTCGGCTATCGGTGGAAACCACCGATAGCTTTTATATTGAAAAATTACAAAATAATTTTTTCCAAAATTCGACAGAAAAAGAAAAAAGTTGATATTTCAACAAATTAATGATATAATGTTTAAGTAAAATATATTTGGAGGGTCATTATGGCTGACATTATTATTACTTGCGATTCTACCGCAGATTTACCTTTAGAGGTTTGTGAAAAATATAATATTGGTGTTATTCCGCTTGGTGTAACCTTAGGCGATACAACCTATCAAGACGGTGTAAACATTACACCCGACGAAATTTACGCACACCATGATAAAACAGGCGAATTACCAAAAACCACCGCAGCAAACGTTGGCGATTTTATCGACTTCTTTACCCCTTACGCTAACGACGATAAAACCGTAATTCACTTCCCCATTTCTTCTGAAATGTCTTCAACCTACAATAACGCGCTTTTGGCTGCGGCTGAATTTGAAAACATTCACATTGTTGATTCTAAAAACCTTTCAACAGGTATTGGTCTTGTGGTTGTTGCTGCTGCCGAAATGGCACAAAACGGCATGGCTGCTGAAGAAATTGTTGCAAAGGCAGAAGAACTTGTAAAATGTTCTGACGCATCCTTCGTTATTGACAACCTTGAATATTTGCACAAGGGCGGCAGATGCTCGGCCGTTGCAATGCTTGGCGCAAACCTTTTGAAATTAAAGCCCTGCATTGACGTTACAAACGGTAAAATGGACGTTAGCAAAAAATACCGCGGCAAATACGGCGACGTGCTTAAGCAGTACGTAAGCGAACGCTTGGCTGACCTTAATGCTATTGACGACTCACGTATTTTCGTTACCCACGCCGGTTGTGCTGATGAAATTGTAAACGCTGTTGCACAGCAGGTTAAGGAATACAACTTCTTTAAAGAGGTTATTGTATGCCGCGCGGGTTGTACCATTTCTTCACACTGTGGTGCAAATACACTTGGTATTTTATATATTCGCAAGTCACCCAAAGCGTAATTTTGCATAGTATATTGCAGGGGAACTGCTTTGGATATCCTGCATTTCGGCGGCAAAAATATATTTGCCTTGAAAATAACCGATTTTTCCCCTTTATATAAACGAAACCACCCAAACGGGTGGTTTCTTTATTTTATAATCGTATTAAGTTTTTGTTGCAATTCATTTACCTTTTGGTTGGTTGCCGCTTCGAAAACGTCAAATGAGAATTCTTTTCCCAAAGCGTCGTACTTTGTTTTGCAAATTTTTTTAAAGGGTAACAGTTCAACCGTTTCAACACACCTGAATTTGTTTGCAATTTTTGAAAGCTTTAAAAGGTTTTCGTCACTATCGTTAAGCGTTGGCACAATTACTTGACGAAGTCGCACCCTTTTGGTCTTGTCCTCAAGCATTTGCAAAAAATTAAGGGGCAAATCCAAACTGCAGCCAACGTATTTTTGGTAATCTTCCTCGTTGGTAAATTTAATATCAAGCATTATATAATCGGTTTCGTCAATAAGCTTTTCTACCGCACTATTCAAAACACATCCGCTTGTATCAAGACAGGTGTTTATACCGTCTTTTCGGCATTTTGCAAATACTTCGGTTGTAAATTCGACTTGCGAAAGCGGTTCGCCGCCCGAAAGGGTAATTCCACCGTCTTTTCCAAAATATTCCTTATACCTTTTTGCTTTTTGAAAAATTTCGTCGGCGGTGTATTCTTTCCCGCCCGAAAATTCCTGCGTTTCAGGGTTGTGACAATAACCACACCTAAGCGGACACCCCTGCAAAAAAGCCACAAAGCGAACACCCGGACCGTCAAGCGTACCCATGGTTTGAATTGAGCTAATATAACCTTTATATGACATTACATTACCTCGTGGAAGGTGCGGCTTATAACTTCCCTTTGCTGTTCTTTTGAAAGCTTATTGAAATTAACCGCATAACCCGAAACACGAATGGTAAGATTGGGGTACTTTTCGGGGTTTTCGTAAGCGTCCATAAGTGTTTTGCGATTTAAAACGTTTACGTTTATATGGTGTGCATTTTTAGCAAAATAGCCATCAAGCACCGCAACCAAATTTTCAATTCGTTCATTTTCTTCACGTCCCAAGGTTTCGGGTGTGATAGAAAAGGTGTTAGATATACCGTCGCGGCAGTCGTCATAACTGATTTTAGCAACCGAATTAAGCGAAGCAAGTGCACCGTTTTCTTCGCGGTTATGCATTGGGTTTGCACCGGGTGCAAAGGCATCGCCCGCTTTTCTGCCATCGGGTGTAGAGCCGGTATTTTTACCGTACATAACGTTTGAGGTAATGGTTAAAACCGAAAGCGTATGCACCGCGTTGCGATAGGTTGGGGTTTTGCGAAGCTCGGTAATAGTTTTGTGGGTAATTTCCTTTGCGATAAGGTCTACCCTATCATCATCGTTGCCGAATTTCGGGAAATCGCCCTCCACTTCAAAATCAACAATATAACCCCTATCGTTGCGAACGGGTTTAACCTTTGCATATTTAATTGCGCTGAAAGAGTCCGCCATAACAGAAAGTCCTGCAATACCAAAAGCCATAAGGCGTTCAACATCGGTATCGTGCAGCGCCATTTGCGACTTTTCATAAGCGTATTTGTCGTGCATATAATGAATCACGTTCATTGTATTAACGTAAAGCTTTGCAAGCCAACAAAGGTATTTGTCAAACCTTTCCATTACGGTGTCATAATCCAGAACGTCCCCCGCTATAACACTTTCTTGCGGACCAATTGCCATTTGACTTGTGGTATCATAACCACCGTTTAATGCAATAAGCAAAAGCTTGGGCAAATTACATCTTGCGCCGAAAAACTGCATTTGTTTGCCAATTTTCATTGCCGAAACGCAACAAGCAATTGCATAATCGTCCCCATAAATTGGGCGCATTAAATCATCGTTTTCGTACTGAATTGAATCGGTATCGGCCGAAACCTTTGCACAAAAACGCTTAAAACCAACCGGTAACGAATCAGACCACAAAACCGTTAAGTTTGGCTCGGGCGCGGGGCCTAAAGTATATAACGTATTTAATATTCTGAAGCTGCTTTTAGTAACAAGGGTACGACCGTCTTCCCCCATACCGCCGACCGCTTCGGTAATCCACATTGGGTCGCCGCCGAAAAGCTCGTTATATTCGGGTGTGCGAAGATGCCGCGCCATTCGAAGCTTCATTACAAAATCGTCAATAATTTCCTGTGCTTTTCTCTCGTTTAACACACCGTTTTTAATATCACGTTCAATATAAATATCAAAAAAGGTTGAAACACGTCCAAGTGACATTGCCGCACCGTTTTGCTCCTTGATTGCGGCAAGATATGCAAAATATGTCCACTGCACCGCTTCTTTTGTGTCAGAAGCAGGACCGCTAATGTCGTAACCGTACATCAACGCCATTTCTTTCATATATTCCAAAAAGCGAATTTGTTCGTAAAGCTCTTCCCCAAGGCGAATTTGCTCGGTTTTAAAATCCTGCTTTTCAAGCTTTAATTTGTCCTTTTGCTTTTCTTCAATAAGGCGGTTAATACCGTAAAGAGCAACACGACGGTAGTCGCCAATAATTCTTCCACGACCGTACGCATCGGGAAGACCTGTAATAACGTGGCAGTGACGTGCTTGACGCATTTCCTTGGTATAAGCCCTAAAAACCCCTTCATTATGGGTGGCGCGGTACTGAAATTCGTCTTCAATTTTGGGAGAAACTTTATAACCGTATGCCGCACACGCTTGGCGCACCATACGCATACCCCCAAAAGGATTAATGCCACGACGTAATGGACGATTAGTTTGTAAACCAACAATTATTTCATTTTCTTTATCAAGGTAACCTGGTTCGTAAGAGGTAAGCGAAGAAACGGTTTCGGTATCAATATCAAGCACACCGCCGAATTGACGTTCGACAGTGAAAAGTATTTCTAATTTTTTCATAAGAAGACGGGTGCGTTCGGTTGCGCCCTTTAAAAAGCTACCGTCCCCCGTATATTCGGTGTAATTTTGCTGAATAAAATCTCTTACGTTAATTTCATCCTGCCAAACACCCGCTTTAAAACCGTTCCATTTTTCGCTGGTCATTATACATCCTCCATAAAGAATAAAAAACATTATATTCCACACATTTTTAAGTCATGCACAAGATATTGTATATTAAGTGTCGGATTTTGTCAATATATATTATTGTATAAAAGTATTAATTTTTTGTATTTTTTAGCAAAAAGTGAATTGATATTTTTTTGTCATTATGGTACAATGTTTTTAACAATTATTATATAAGGTGATTTTATGAAAACTGTTATTTCGGTTATAGGAAAAGATTCAGTTGGAATTATTGCAAAAGTAAGTGCAATTTGCAGCGAATGTAACGCAAATATTCTTGATATTACCCAGTCAGTTTTGCAAGATATGTTTGTAATGGTAATGCTTACCGAAATTAAGGAGCTTAACTGCAGCTTTGCGGATTTTTCCGATAAGATGAAAAAACTTGGTAATGAAAACAATCTTGATATTCGTGTAATGCATGAAGATATTTTTAATTCAATGCATAGAATTTAAGAGGGTAATAAAATGATTAATATTCATGACATAATGGAAACCATTAATATGATTTCCGAAGAAAATTTGGACATACGCACCATTACAATGGGCATTTCCCTGCTTGACTGTTGCGACAGCGACCCCGAAAAAGCGTGTGAAAAAATTTACAACAAAATCACACGTCTTGCAGGAAACCTTGTAAAAACAGGCGAAGATATTGAAAAAGAATTCGGTATTCCGATTATTAACAAACGAATTTCGGTCACCCCTATTTCAATGATTATTGCGTCCTCCGGCGGCGACCCCGTTATGTATGCTAAAACTCTGCAAAAAGCAGCAGACGCAACAGGTGTAAACTTTATTGGCGGTTTTTCGGCTTTGGTACATAAGGGCTTTTCTGCGGGTGATGAAGAGCTTATACGCGCAATTCCCCGCGCAATGAACGAAACCACAAACGTTTGCTCAAGCGTTAATATTGGCTCTACAAAAGCCGGTATTAATATGGATGCGGTTAAGCTTATGGGTCAAATCGTTCGCGAAACTGCTGAAATTACTGCCGATCGTGAATGTATTGGTTGTGCAAAGCTTGTTGTATTTTGCAACGCGGTTGAAGATAATCCCTTCATGGCAGGTGCTTTTCACGGTGTTGGCGAACCCGACTGTGTAATTCACGTTGGTGTATCGGGTCCGGGTGTTGTTCAAGCAGCAATTAAAAAGCACCCCAACGCAACCTTGGGCGAACTTGCCGAAGTTATTAAACGCACCGCATTTAAAATTACAAGAATGGGTCAGCTTGTCGGTAACGAAGCTTCAAAACGTTTGGGTGTACCCTTTGGCATTGTTGATTTGTCACTTGCCCCCACCCCCGCTATTGGCGACTCGGTTGCCCACATTTTAGAGGAAATGGGGCTTGACTGCTGCGGTATTCACGGTACAACCGCCGCACTTGCAATGCTTAACGACGCAGTTAAAAAAGGTGGCGTTATGGCTTCTTCCTACGTTGGCGGTCTTTCGGGCGCATTTATTCCCGTAACTGAAGACGCCGGTATGATAGACGCCGCGCGTTCGGGCGACCTTACACTCCATAAGCTTGAGGCAATGACAGCGGTATGCTCGGTTGGTCTTGATATGATAGCAATTCCAGGTGAAACCCCCGCAGAAGTAATTTCGGCAATTATTGCCGACGAAGCGGCTATCGGTATGGTAAACTCAAAAACCACCGCAGTTCGTGTTATTCCCGCAATTAATAAGAAAAAAGGCGAAGAGCTCGACTTTGGCGGTCTTTTGGGCTCGGGTCCGATAATGGACGTAAACCTTAATAAGCTTCCCACAAAGTTTATTGACCGCGCAGGACGTATTCCCGCCCCGCTTCAAAGTCTTAAAAATTAGGTAATTATATGAAACTTTTATTTAAACAACGTTTATTTTCTTGGTTTGACAGCTACGATATTTTCGACCAGGACGGAAATACCATTTACACTGTAAAAGGTCAACTTTCTTGGGGACATCTTTTAAAAATTTACGACAAAAACGGTGTAGAAGTGGGTACAGTAAAGCAAAAAATATTTACCCTTTTGCCCACCTTTGAAATATATAAGGGCGAAGAGTATTTAGGTTGCATCAACCGCGAATTCACCTTATTTGCGCCGCGTTATAATATTGATTTTAACGGTTGGCAGGTTGAAGGAAATTGGTTTGAATGGGATTATAACATTTTAAATCAGCAAAACATTCCCGTCGCTGATATTTCAAAAGAAATCTGGAACTGGACCGACACCTACACAATTGACGTATTTGACCCTAAAGATACGTTATATGCGTTGATGCTTGTTTTGGCAATTGACGCAGAAAAGTGTTCAAGAAATAACTAAAAATAAACACCCTGCAAGGTTAATTGCTTGCTGGGTGTTTTTTTAGTTACAAGACGTTAAAAAGCTTAATTTTGTTCAGGGTTCGAATCCCCTAATTTATACAAAAAGTAAAAACCCATCCGTTTGGATGGGTTTTAGCTGGTGATCCATCGGGGATAAATTCGCTTGCGCAAATTTCCTGCTCGACGACCCAAAGGCTTTTGCCTTTCGGTACCCGTCTTCACACCAAAAAGCTAAAAAACTTGCCACTGGCAACTTTTTTTAACGCTTTTTGCCCTCTCAGGGTTCGAATCCCCTAATTTATACAAAAAGTAAAAACCCATCCGTTTGGATGGGTTTTAGCTGGTGATCCATCGGGGATTCGAACCCCGGACACCTTGATTAAAAGTCAAGTGCTCTACCGACTGAGCTAATGAATCATTTAGACAGCTTTAATATTATATCAAGCGACAAAACAAATGTCAACAAAAAAATTGAATTTTTTAAAAAATTTTCAAATATAACAGCGCTGCCAAGGCAAATTCAAGTATAACAATTACAGGAATGCCCACCATAAACTTATTTTTTCTTGTTTTGTGATGAATTATTCGCATTGCCATATACATACCAACACCACCGCCGGCTGCCGCCAAAACAAGCAACGAATTTTCGCTTACACGCATTTCGCCGTTTCTTGCAGCGGATTTATCGTGAACTACAGCAATAATTGATATGATATTAACAATTACTAAATAAGCCAAAATAGTTTTCATACATAAACATCCGTCAATTCATTAATGTCATTAATATAACACAATTAAACTGATTTTTCAATCTGTTTTTTTAGTTTGTTTATAATTCTTTTTTCAAGGCGCGATATATATGACTGCGAAATACCCAAGCTGTCAGCCACCTCTTTTTGTGTGAATTCCTCATAACCGTTCATACCAAAACGCATTTCCATTATTTGCTTTTCTCGTGGCGATAAACCATTTACAAAACCGTTTAATATTACGCGTTCGTCCTCTTGTTCAACGCCGCGCCCCACCTCGTCGTGCTCACTGCCCAATACATCTGACAACAAAAGTTCGTTTCCGTCCCAATCAATATTTAGCGGCTCGTCAATAGAAATCTCATTTTTCTGTGCAGAATTTTTTCTTAAATACATTAAAATTTCGTTTTCAATGCATCTTGAAGCATAGGTGGCAAGTTTTATATTGCGGTCAGCACAAAAGGTATTGACCGCTTTGATAAGACCAATTGTACCAATGGAAATTAAGTCTTCTATATTTGCATTAGGTGCTTCAAACTTTCTTGCAATGTAAACAACCAGCCGCAAATTGTGAACAATTAAAATATCTTTAGCTTTTTTGTCATCACGCCCCAAAAGCATTGCTTCTTCTTCGGCGTTTAAGGGCGGCGGCAAGGTTTGTGAACCGTTTATGTAATGCGTGGGCTTTATAAGACCAATTTTAAGTAAAAAAAGATAAAAAAACGTTTTAATATTCATAATGTGCCCCCTAATATTTTTGGATTAATAATTGCCTCATTTTCGCCAACCTTCGTTTTTGAAAATGCCAAAATAGGTCGGTTTAAAATAACCGTTTTACCCCCATATTTAATTTCGGCTTTATCACACCGCACCCCTTCAAGCAAATCAACCCCCGCAACCGTACTGCAAGGCAACAAACGGTATCTTGTTTTTAATACTGTATTACTTTTAACGTCATGTTCGCCCAAAAGATGTGACACCGATTTTTTATCGCAAATTATCACTTCCCCTGACGAAAACAAATCTTCAATTGAATTGCCCGTATCAACTATTCCATTAAGTTTTACAGCAATTGAATCTAAAAAAACCGTTATTTCACACCGTTGTGCCATGGGTGCTACACGTGAAAATATTTTAAATAACAAAGAAAAAAGAATATAACCCACAACAGTAAATAAAAGCAGTACCACAAGCGAAATTTCAAAATAAACCACCGAATTGTTTATAACCATTCCCTTTGGCGAAAACAAAAGCCAAACCGCGTACATTACCCCGCCATAAGCCACTGTTATTGAAAAAAGCAAAATTACAGCTTTTAAATAATTTTTAATGCTTACAAAACCAAATGCAATTAAACACATAGCAAGGCAAACCACGATTTTTATTAGTGCTTCAAGCAAAAAATTAAGCGACGGTAAAAATATGTAAAGCGATGAAACTGCACCGAACAATGCTCCCAGTACCAACCTTAAGGTTTTGGGATTATTTCGCATTACTTTTGAAACTGCAAGTAATAAAAAATAATTTATTATAAGGTTTAAAAAAATTAAAACGTCAGCATAAATAACCAATATTTTCGCCTCCATAAAGTATTATAACTTTTAAAAGCTAAAAAAATTGTCGTTTATAAGAAGGCAAAAAAATAAACCCCACTGTAACCAGTGAGGTTTAATATTTTTTAATAATCGTCGCCTTCGGGGAAGTTAAAATCTTTATTAGCGTCGGGGTTTTGCGGTAAACGATTTATATCAGACTGATAACTTGATTCGCTTACATTTGCCCTTAAGGTTGCTTTAAGGGTTTGTGAAGTTCCGTTTTCGGAAATAAAGGTAACCGTAATCTTATCGCCCGCACGACATTGTTCAATTAAATTAAGAACAACTGCATCATCAACAATGTCAATATCGTTAATTTGAACTATTATATCGCCTTTTTTAAGCTTACCGTAAAGATCGCTATCCTCCGAAACCGAATCAACAAGCAACCCTGCGTACTTATATTTGCCAAGTTCTACCGAAATAGAATCAATTGCCATATACGAAATGCCTAGCTTTGCACGACTTACAACTTTACCGTTTTTAATAAGTTCTTCAACAATATATTTCATTGTTGTGGTAGGAATTGCATAACCAACTGCTTCTTGGTCTTCGGAAACAACCTTTGCCGAAGTAATGCCCACAACCTGACCGTACATATTAACAAGCGCACCGCCCGAAGAACCGGGATTAATGGGACTGTCGGTTTGAATAAGACGCGCCGAATAACTTGAGGTGGTTTGAACACGACGGTCAACAGCCGAAACTATACCACGGGTAATACTTGCTTTTTCAGTAGGTTCGCTTGGGCAACCAATAGCAACAACACTTTCACCGTAAACTATCTCGTCTGAGTTACCAAAAGTTGCCTTTTTGAATCCCTTTGAATCAATTTTTAAAACCGCAAGGTCGCTTATGGTATCACCTGCAACATATTCTGCGTCATATTCAGTACCATCTTGAGTATAAACCTTAAACTTAGCTGCAGCAACGTTAGAATAAATATGGTCGTTTGTAACGATATAACCGTCTTCACTATATACAACACCGCTTGCATACGACATAGCGCCACCATCATTATAAACAATAATACCAACTACGCTATCGCTAACTGCATTATAAACTTCGGTTGTGGTCATTTCGTCGGTATCGGCGGGTTTAGAATCCAGATTAACGTAAACCTTGGGTCTATAACCGTTATTATTTTTTCCAAAAAAATACCCTGCAACACAAGCAGTAGAAACTAAAATTACCATAGTCATAATAAGGGCAAAAACCTTTAAACCGCGGCTTGAAGCTTTAGAATCCTTTTCAGCAACAACCTCTCCAATTACCACAGGGTTATGCACTGTGTCACAGCCCTCCTTAGCAACCGTTTCGGGTGTAGAATCGGCAACAATTTCTGCAGAATCTTCTATCGGAGCCGAAGCTTCGCTATTTATTTCAGTATTAACTTGCTTTTCCTCATCAAGTTTAATATCGTTATTATTTTCAAAATTTTCCATTAATTTTCTCCTTTTGGAAGTATAACCTTAAAAGCAGTGAGGTTACCCTCTTTACTAGATACCGAAACTTGACCTTTGTGTGCCAAAACAATTGTTTTAACTAAATAAAGCCCAAGTCCCAAACTGTTCTTTATATTTGAACGAGATTTATCGCCCTTATAAAAGCGCTCAAAGACGAATGGTAATTCGCTTTCGGGAATACCGTCACCGGTATTAGTAACCACAAATACTATATTACCCTCTTCTTCCCTTAAAGTAAAGGAAATTTTACCGCCGTCATTAGTAAATTTAATTGCGTTATCAACCAAATTATAAACCGCTTGGTGTATTCGGTCTCTGTCAGCAGAAATATTTATATCCGGTAAAACATCAAGACCTTCAATTTCAAAATTACCTTTTTCAATGCGTTGTTCCTGTGCAATAACTATTGATAAAAGCAATTCCCTAAAGCTAAAGTTTTCGCGTTTTAGTTTAACTTCTCCCGCTTCAAGCTTTGAAATATCAAGCATACCGTTAACAAGGCGAGAAAGACGCTTAACCTCGCTTGAAACAATTAATAAATAATATTCGTGCTTATCTTCGGGAATGGTACCGTCTAAAATACCGTCAATAAAGCCGGAAATTGTGGTCATTGGTGTGCGAAGTTCATGTGAGACGCTTCCCACAAAATTGCGGCGCATTTTTTCAAGACGGGCAAGCGAATTTGTCATCATATTAAACGATGCCGCCAATTCACCGATTTCATCATCGCTTGTAACAGGAATACGCTTTGAAAAATCGCCTCTGGTCATAGCTTTTGCCGCTTCTGACATTGTTTTAAGCGGTTTTGCCATACGGTAAGTAATTATAAAGAACAAGACAAATAACAAAATCACGGGAATGACCGAAACTCTAACAAATAGTTTTGTCATAGTTGTCATAAGTCCTTCCACTTTCTCCATTGAAGCGGTAGCAAGAACATAATAGGTTTTATCAATCTTGAAAGTATCAACCGCAATACAATGCGGAGTAATATACATACCCAAATCATCAATGACTGCGCGTTTTGCATTTATACCGCGTTTAATAACTTCACTCTGCACGATATATGAAGAATGTAAACACTTTGATTCTTCTTGCCATTCATCACAAGCACACACAACAACCGTGCCACGTTCGTCAGTTATAAACACATCTGCTTCCAACACACTTGATACCGCACGTGAAATTGATAAAAATTCGCTTGAAATATCACTTTCTTCACTTTCGGCAATTGTTTGCGAAATTTCAACACAACCCTGCTTTAGTGATTTATACGTGTTATTAACAATGTAGTTATTAAACACAACCGTTAACAACATTAAAATAATTAACAAAGCGGAACAAATAACAAGACCGCTTACCAAGAAATAACGTTTAAAAAGTCGCAGTTTCATAAACTACTTAACCTCAAATTTATAACCCACACCCCAAACGGTTTTAAGCGACCATTCATCAGATATGTTTTCAAGTTTTTCACGAATTCGTTTAACGTGAACGTCAACCGTACGGGAATCTCCGTAATAATCAAACCCCCATACCTCGTCTAAAAGTTGGTCACGGGTATAAACACGGTTGGGATTACTTGCAAGGTGATATATAAGTTCAAGTTCTTTTGGGGGAGTATCAATACTTTTACCGTCAACCACAAGTTCATAATTGCTAAGGTTAATTTTAAGTTTATCATAATTAACCTCGTTAACTTCGTTTTTTTCGCCACTGTTTGTGCGACGCAAAACCGCTTTAATACGCGCCATAACTTCCTTTGTATCAAAAGGTTTTGTTACATAATCATCGGCGCCGAGTTCAAGCCCCAAAATTTTATCAAAGGTTTCGCCCTTTGCAGTAAGCATTATAATGGGAACGTCAGAATTTTTTCTAATTTCTCTGCAAACCTGCCAACCGTCAAATTTAGGCAACATAATATCAAGCAAAATTAAATCAGGTTCAAATTTTTTTGCATGATCAATTGCTTGCTGACCGTCAAAAGCGGCAAGGGTTTTATAACCTTCCTTTTCAAGATAAAGACGCAAAAGTTCACATATATTTTGGTCGTCATCTACAACTAAAATTTTTTCTTCCATATATTTTCCCTACTTTCAACCCGATTTTACCATAAATATAGTGGCAGAATATTAAAAAAATATGAATTTTTAAAAAAAGACTGCCCCGAAAACGAGGCAGTCAACCGCACAAAGAATTATTCTGCTGATTCTTCTTTCATTTTTGCGAAGCATTCGCTGCAGTATACCGGACGGTCATCGCGGGGAAGGAACGGAACCTTTGCCACACCACCGCAAGCTGCACATACAGCTTCGTGCATCTCCCTGGGGGCCTTTCCAGCATTTTTGCGCTTGTCGCGGCAGGGTTTGCAACGTTGCGGTTCGTTTACAAAGCCCTTGGATTCGTAAAACTCCTGTTCTCTCGCAGTGAATACGAATTCTTCTCCGCAGTCCTTGCAAACTAGTGTTTTGTCTTCAAACATTTCTTTTACCTCACTTGGTATTTTTATTTAGCCCGGGACGGAATTACACCGACATCTTTGATTACAACGTTCTTCTATTTTAAACTACACGAGCATATATGATAACAACAAAGGGTTGTTATTTCTTGAGTTTTTTGCGAATGCGTGACAATGCATTATCAACCGCTTTTTCGGTAATTTTAAGTTGATTTGCAATGTCAAAATACGATAAACCCGACAAAAAAAGCTGTAAAACCTCAAATTCCATTTTAGAAAGTTCAACCTTAATGTTTTGGGTTAAATTATCATAATCTTCCTTTTCAATTATGATAGCTTCAGGGGTTGCAGGATCGCTTATTTCGGTCACTTCCAAAGAAGTGAGCATATCGTTAGGTATGTTTTTTTGTGCACCGTTTTTTCGTGCAAAGGTAATAATTGACCTTTTTATACAAAGTGAGGCAAAAGTATTAAATGAAGATTTTTGTGCATCATAAGTTTTGATGGCGTCATAAAGTGCAATTGTTGCCTCTTGCACAGCGTCATCAACCTGAGAAAGCGGTAAATAGGCCTTTGCAACCGAAACAATTAGCGGCATATAATGTTCAATTATAACCGGCAAATATTGATATTCACCCGTCTTTATAAGTTCAACCGCCAATTCATCCGACAATATTTGGCTATTTTCAACAATGTTTTTTCCCATTTGTTCACCAATTTGAGCTTTCTTGCCTATAACATATATATAATACATTAAGTTTTTGGCATTGTCAAGTATTTTTTTTAACCGTGCAAAATAATACTATACCGACAAAATTATTTTATTTTTAAACGTTTTATATTGACAAATTTAATCATAAACTTTATTATTATAAAGATAAAGGAGGTATTGACGTGATTAAAGAAAAATATCTTCTTTGGTGTGAGAAAGCCACCAAGGACCCCGATTTAGTAAATGAACTTAAAGAAATGGCAGGAAATAACGAGCTTATTTCCGATGCTTTTTATACCGACCTTGAATTTGGTACCGCAGGACTTCGCGGTGTTATTGGCGCAGGTACAAACCGTATGAACATTTACACCGTTGCCCAAGCGTCACAAGGTCTTGCCGATTATGTAAATTCCACAACCAGAGGCGGCAGCATTGCAATTAGCTATGACAGCCGCATTAAATCCGACGTTTTTGCAAAAGCGTCGGCTGAAATTTTTGCTGCAAACGGTTTAAAGGTTTATATTTTTAAAGAACTTATGCCCACCCCCATGCTTTCTTTTGCAGTAAGACGTTTAAAATGCGATGCAGGTATAATGGTAACCGCCAGTCACAACCCTGCAAAATATAATGGTTACAAGGCGTATGGTCCCGACGGTACACAGTTAAATCCCGAAGCGGCTGATTACGTTCTTTCCATTATGAAAAGTGTTGACCCGTTTAACGAAATTAACACAATGGACTTTGACCTTGCGGTTAAAGAGGGTAAAATTGAATACATTGGCGATGACATTATTAACGAATACCTTGATGCTGTTGCGACACAGCAAATTGAAAAAGGTATTGATATGTCAAACCTTAAGGTTATTTATTCCCCACTTAACGGAACAGGTAATAAACCCGTCCGTGAAATTTTAAAACGTGTAGGCATTACAAACGTTACGATTGTTCCCGAACAAGAATTACCCGACGGTAACTTTCCTACCGCACCATACCCCAATCCCGAAATTCGTCAAGCGTTTGAATGTGCTTTAAAGTTGGCAGAAACCACCCCTGCCGATTTGTTACTTGCAACCGACCCCGACTGTGACCGTGTTGGCATTGCTGTTAATCAAAATGGTGAATACCAGCTTATTACAGGTAACGACGTTGGCGCATTGTTGCTTTATTACATCTTATCACGCAAAACCGCAAACGGTACTTTACCTGAAAACCCAATTGCTGTAAAAACAATTGTTACGTCTGAACTTTGTCAAAAAATTTGTGACGACTACGGTTGCGAGCTTATAAACGTGCTTACCGGTTTTAAATTTATTGGCGAACAACTTTCAATTTTAGAAGCCAATGGCGAAGAGGAACGCTTTGTTTTGGGCTATGAAGAAAGTTATGGTTATTTGGCGGGTACACATTGCCGCGACAAAGACGCGATTGTGGCTTCAATGCTTATTTGCAAAATGGCTGCATATTATAAAAACAAGGGCAAAACCCTTATTGATGTTTTAAACCACATTTACCGTAAATACGGCTTTTATTACTGCAGTCAGTCCAGTTTTACCTGTGAAGGTCAAAGCGGTATGGCAAAAATTAAAGGTATTATGGAAGACCTTCGTCAAAATCCGCCCAAGTGCATTGCGGGTTATGACGTTGTAAAAATTAATGATTATAAAAAATCAATTTCGTATAATACCGTAACAAATGAGGAAACTAAAATTAATCTTCCCTCTTCAAACGTTTTATCGTTTTTCTTGTCAGACTCAAGCTCGATTATAGTTCGTCCTTCGGGTACCGAACCTAAGATTAAGCTTTATATTGGCGCTGTGGACGAAACCCATGAAAAAACTATTGCGAAACGCGCAAATCTTACCGAAAGCGGCACCAAGCTTTTAGGTTTTTAAAAATTAAAAGGGCAAGCGTTTCGCCTGCCCTTTTTAATATGTTTAAGGAGCAAAAATGAGTATTACAAAAAGCATTAAATACATTGGTGTAAACGATCGTGAAATTGATTTATTTGAAGGTCAATACCCAGTACCAAACGGTATGGCATATAACTCATACTTAATTATTGATGAAAAAATTGCTGTTATTGATACCGTAGAAACCCGTTTTACAAGCGAATGGCTTTCAAAAATTGAAGCCGAACTTTACGGCAAAGAGCCCGATTATCTTATTGTTCAACACATGGAGCCCGACCATTCGGGAAGTATTAAGGCATTTTGCGAAAAGTATGAAAACACTGTTGTTGTGGCATCACTCAAGGCATTTGCAATGGTTAAAAACTTTTTCGGTGTTGATTTGTCTGCCCGTCAAAAAATAGTTGACGAAAACGATACCCTTTCTTTAGGACAACACAACTTAACCTTTATTACTGCGCCAATGGTGCACTGGCCCGAAGTTATTATGACCTATGACAGTTTTGACAAGGTTTTATTTTCTGCCGATGCTTTCGGTAAATTCGGCGCTTTTGACTGTGAGGAAGAATGGACCGATGAAGCCAGACGTTATTACTTTGGCATTGTTGGTAAATATGGCGCCCAGGTAAACGGTGTGCTTAAAAAAGCGGCAAACCTTGAAATTCAAAAAATTTGTGCACTTCACGGTCCCGTTTTATCAAAAAATTTAAGCAAATATGTTGAATATTATTTAAAATGGGCGGCTTATGAGCCCGAAGAAAGCGGCGTTACAATAGCATACACTTCCATTTACAATAACACCAAAAAAGCCGCTTTACTTTTAGCGGACAAGCTTAATGAACAAGGAGTAAAAACCGAAGTTTTCGACCTTGCAAGATGCGATATTTTTAAAGCAGTTGCAACTGCATTTAAGTATGATAAGCTTGTTTTGGCAACCACCACCTACAATACCGATATTTTCCCCGCTATGCGCACCTTTATTGAATATTTAACCGCCCGTAATTTTCAAAACCGCAGGGTTGGTTTTATTGAAAACGGTAGTTGGGCACCAATGGCAACAAAGGTAATGAAAAATATGCTTGAAAACAGTAAAAATCTTATGTTTTGTGAAAATAACGTTACTGTTATTTCAGGTGTTGATGCCTCTACCGAAACCGTCATTTTGGCCCTTGCAGACGAACTGAATAAATGATTTTTTCGCCCCGCTTAATGCGGGGCTTGTTTTTTACCATAGATTAGTTATTGCAATTTAGTTTTTGATGTTATATAATAAAATATTATCAAAGAATTTGAATATATGGGGATTTTATGAAAAGAACGGTTACAGTAATTTGTTGTGCGCTTGGCGGCGTTATTTTAGCACTTTTAACCGCATTTTTGCTTATAAAATATGGCGACAATCATTCTATAGAACCCGCTATCAGTGCCGACACTAGCGAGATTGTAAGTATTATTGAACAACCCACCGATATTCCGTTGGTAGAGGTTACCCCCACCGCAAACATCACTTTTATAGAACCAAAATATGAAAGTTTCACTACCGAAACGGAAACCATTACCTTTAAGGGCAAGGTAAAAGACAATTTAGAACTCAAAATAGAAAACGAAACCATTGTATGTGACGAAAAGGGCAACTTTGAAAAAACTGTTTCGTTAAAATATGGCGAAAACGTATTTAAGTTTACCATCGGCGAAGAAACTAAAACCTTTACAGTTTACCGCAGATACGTTGTTATTACTTCATTTACCCCCGAAAAAGACCAAATTTGTTCCGCAGGTGGAAAAATAACCGTTTCTGCAAAAGCAAAAAAAGGCGCTACCGTTACTGCAACCTTTAATGGACAAACCATTACCTTAAATGAAAAATCAACAAATGATGATGGCATTTCCAACTTTACCGGTTTCTTTAATATGCCAACAGGACATTACGTTGATATAAAGCTTGGAAGCATTGTTTTTAAGGGTATACACGATGGCTGGTCCGAAACCTTTACTTCCGGCATTATTACTTGTACCCGCGAAGACATTGTTGTGGATTTCGACCCCAATGCCACACCGTCAGGCGGTAATTATATAAACGTTGGTTCGGGTGTTATTTGCGAAATTGTTGCTTTTCAAGCCGAAACCTTTAACGGTAAGGACACCAAGGACAAATCCCGTCCTTACAATAACTATCTACCCGAAGGCACGGTGGATTACAGCAGTACTACGCTTCGCACCGTTTCAAGCGAGGGGTATAAACACCAGCTTGTAACCATGCGTTGCGGTAGGCAGGTTTACGTTTCGAAACGCCGTAGTCCTTATAAAGATTACACCCCCGTTACAAAACAATACGTCGGCACTTTGCCCGACCATAACGAGCTTTCGGTTGCAAAATTTGGAATTGAGGGACACCACACCACTTTGGTGCTTGACACCGACTGGAAAGCCCCGTTTACGCTTGAACTTAAAAACCAAGCATATAACAGCAACTTTACGGTTAATAACGTAACCTTTAACTACGTTGATATTACTTTCTGTTATTCAACGGTATTTGACGGTAACATTACCATTCCTAATGACCATCCTTTATTTTCTGACGTAAAAATAATTAAAAACGCATCTGATTATACACTTCGTTTCATACTTAAAAAGCAAGGCGCTTTTTACGGTTGGGATGCATATTATAACGAACAAAATCAGCTTTGCTTTAAGTTTTTAAACCCCACCAGAGTAACCACAGCCGATAACGAATACGGTGCAAACCTAAGCGGTGCGGTAATTTTAATTGATGTTGGTCACGGTGGTAGAACCGATACCGGCACAGGCGGTGTTGGCAGTCGCGAAGACTGTGAAAAGAAATGGAATTTAATTCTTGCAAACAGTATTAAGTCCGAGCTTGAATCTATCGGTGCTACCGTTTATATGACCCGCACTACCGATGTTGAACAGCTTTCGGATTACAAAGTAAAGCTGCTTAAAAATCTAAAGCCCGACTACTGTATTGCAATTCATCACGACGGTAATAACTCTTCTTCATATAACGGATTTGGGGCATACTATTATTACCCATTCTCTAAAAAAGCAGCACAAATAATGCAAAATCACAATTCAAACCTAATTGTTAACGATAACGTGATTTACCAAAACACCACACTTAAATGGCATTATTACTTTATGGGACGATGCAGCGTTTGTCCCGTGGTGCTAACCGAAAACGGTTTTATGACTAACTGGTACGACTTTAATAATATCACTAATATGGAAGTAAACAACGCCAAAGCCAAAACAATAACCGCAGGCATTGTTGAATACTTCTTAAAGATTCAGTAAAGGAAAATTTTTATGAATTTTACACCAATTGACAACAAAGGTCTTATTGAGGGGTTTTGCATTATTAAAACCATTGACCGAAAGACTTCCTCAAAAGGCGACAGTTATCTTGACATTACTTTAGGCGACAGCGACGGTGAAATAAATGCAAAGCTTTGGCGGTACGTTCCCGAACTTCACGGCGAATATGCCGCAAACGAAATTGTAAAGGTGCGCGGTCTTATTTCGGAATATAACGGAAGCGACCAATTACGTATTGAACGCATCCGTCACACCTCCCCTGAAGATAATGTAAAACCCGAAGATTTTGTAAAAAGCGCTGACTATTCAGGCGAAGCAATGTTTAACGAACTTATAAACATTGCCAACAGTTTTAACGACAATGACTTAAAAACCATTGTAACCACCATTTTAAACGATAACCGTTTGCAAATTCTTTATTGGCCTGCTGCATTTAAACTTCACCACGCAGTGCGTGGCGGTCTTTTACTTCATACACTTTCTATTGTACGTTTAGCACAGGCAGTTTGCAAAATTTACACCTTTGTTGATGAAGAACTTTTAATTTCGGGCGCAATTTTGCACGACATTGCTAAGCTTCAAGAATATACCGTTGCAGACAGCGGCATTGCCACAGGTTATTCGGTTGAGGGTAATTTGTTAGGACATCTTACCATGGGCGCAATAGTTGTAAATGAATATGCCAAAAAGCTTGGCATAAACCCAAAAACCGCCATGCTTTTGGAACACATGTTAATTTCCCACCATGGCGAACCTGATTTTGGCGCTGCAGTACGTCCCGGCTTTATTGAAGCGGAACTTTTGTCGGAACTTGACCTTATGGATTCCCGCGTTTATGAAATGAAGGAAGCGGTACAATCCACCGCCCCGGACGATTTTTCATCACGTCTTTGGGCAATGGAAAACCGCAAACTTTACAACCATAACCGCATTGACATTAATAACAAAACTAAAATTTTTTAAAGGAGAATTAAAAATGAAAATTACAAAAGATATGATTATTGGTGAAGTTTTAGATATTGATACCGGTTGTGCACAGTATTTCTTTGAAATTGGTATGCATTGTCTCGGTTGTCCCGCTTCTCGCGGCGAAACCATTGAACAAGCATGCAACGTTCACGGTGCCGACTGTGATGCATTACTCCAAAAACTTAATGCATACTTTGCTAATAAATAATGAAACCCTTAAGTCAACGACTTGAAACCATCGCCGCCCTTGTACCGAAAGGTGCAAGGGCTTGTGATATAGGTTGCGACCACGGTTATCTTGCAATTTATTTAGCAATTAATGATATTGCTAAAACCGTTATTGCAGCAGACCTTAATGAAGGGCCACTTGAACGCGCAAAACAAAATATCAAAAAACTTGGCTGTGATAATCTTCAGCTTCGTCTTTGCAACGGTCTTTCGGGAATTGAAAAAAATGAAGTCGACACCATAATTATTGCTGGTATGGGCGGCAACGTTATTTCCGATATTATAAACGACTGTGATTGGTCCAAAAGCAATGATTTAACCTTTATTTTACAACCCACCACCTCGGGCGAGGTTTTACGTGAATTTTTATGCAAAAACGGTTTTGAAATTATGTCCGAAACGGTTGTAAACGAAAACCAAAAGCTTTATTCTGTTTTGGTTGTAAAATTTACAAACCATAACAACAGTTTTTGTGACGGTTTTTATTACATAGGCAAGGTTACAACCAAAACCGAAGACGGTATTAAGTATATTAAAAAACAGCAAAAGCGACTTAAATCCGCCGCAGAAGCCACTCAAAATATACCTCAAAAAGAAAAGGAACATAAAATTTTTCTTTCAGCATATAACTATATTTCAAACATTTTAGCGGAGTAATTTTTTATGCCATTTGACGGAGCATTTTTATATTGCATATCAAACGAGCTTAGCGAAGCGCTTGATAGTCATATAGATAAAATTTATCAGCCCTCGAAAGAGGAGTTGGTCTTTTTGTTGCGCCAAAAAGGTTTTGCCAAACGACTTGTTTTTAATATAAAGTCGGGAAGTGCAAGGGTACATTTTACCGAAAACAAATTTGAAAACCCCGAAAAGCCGCCCATGTTTTGTATGCTTATGCGAAAACATCTATTAAATGGTCGGCTTATACGCATTTTTCAGCCCGGTTTGGAACGTGTGCTAATTCTTACCTTTTCAAGCATGAATGAAATGGGTGACATTTGCGAGCTTAATTTAATTTGTGAACTTTTATCAGGCAGCGCAAATGTAATTTTATGCGATGCAAACGGTAAAATAATTGACTGTCTTCGTCACAGCGATATTGAAAATTCCGCCCGTTTACTGCTGCCCGGCGCTACCTATTCCCTGCCCCCAACACAAGATAAATTAAATCCACTGGCAACCGATTTAAAGGTAATTGAAAACCGACTTAAAAATAACACTCTTCTTCAAACAATTGACGGGTTTTCTCCCCTTATTTGTCGCGAAATTGAAGCAAACGGTAACCTTAAACAAATTATAAACACACTGCAAGACGGCGGTGTACCAACCCTTGTTTTAAAGCCGGACGGCACCCCGTTAGATTACAGCTTTACGTCTATTTCTCAATATGGCAACGAATATAAAAACTTAACTATTGATAGCTTTAGTTTTCTTTTAGATAAATTTTATACCGAAAAAGAAATTACCCAACGCATTAACCAAAATGCCAAGGACATTATAAAGCTTATTACAAATTTAAAAGCAAGAACCGAAAGAAAACTTGCTTTAAGACTTAGTGACCTTGAAAAATGTCGTGACCGCGAAAATTTGCGTATTTGGGGCGAACTTATAAAGGCAAATCTTCACGCCATACCGCAAGGTGCCCCCTTTGCCGACGTGCCGAATTATTACGACGAAGAAATGAAAAATATTAGAATTCCGTTAAATCCGGCACTTTCTGCGGCGGCAAATGCAAATAAATATTTTAAAGATTACAAAAAATCATACACCGCGGAAGAAACTCTTTTAAAGCTTACCGAAGAAGACCGACTTGAGCTTGTTTATTTTGATTCGGTGCTTGAAAGCATTTCAAGATGCAAAGAACTTTCCGATATTACCGAAATTCGTGAAGAACTTGCCGACGCGGGTTACGTAAAACAAACCCAAAACCGCAAAAAGCAAAAAATTAAAAGCGAATTTAAAGAATTTTTTTCAAAAGAGGGTTATAAAATTTTGGTGGGCAAAAACAACCGCCAAAACGATTATTTGACCACGGTGCTAGCAAATAAAAACGATTTGTGGTTTCATACAAAAAATATTCCCGGCTCTCACGTAATTGTACTTTGCAGTGGAAGTGATGTTAGCGATGAAACCATTTTGCAGGCAGCAACACTTGCAGCACAAAATTCTAAAGCCGCAAATTCAACCCAAGTACCTGTAGATTACACCCCGGTTAAATTTGTCAAAAAACCAAACGGTTCAAAACCGGGTATGGTAATTTACACCACAAACAAAACCGTTTACATTACCCCGAAGGGAGATTTAAAACCTTGAATATAGGTGTTTCAACCGCATCGCTTTACCCCCTTGAAACCGAACTTGCGCTTAAAACAATTGGCGAAAACGGTGTAAAAACTGCCGAAATTTTCTTTAACTGCGAAGGTGAACTTAAACCTTCGTTTGTTGAAATGTTGACCGAAATCAAAGACGAATATAGCATTAACATACCGTCTATTCATCCCACCTATTCTTTGGCAGAATCTTTTTTACTTTTTTCCGAATATGACCGCCGCTTTTATGAAGGACTTGATAAATTCGAACGTTATTCCGAAATTGCGGCCGAGCTTGGCGCAAAGTACATCATTATGCACGGTGGCAAAAACAACGGTATTTTAACCGACGAGGAATATTGCGAACGTTATATGATGCTTAATGAGCGCACTACAAAAAACGGTGTTTGGGTTTTGCAGGAAAACGTTGCCAACTTTCGCGCACGTGACCGCGAATTCTTGCGTTCTATGTGCGAAATTTTGGGCATTGAAGCCAAATTTTGTTTAGATGTTAAACAATCTATTCGTTCGGGTTATGACCCGTTTGAAATGGCAAACGAATTTGCTTCTCACATAAAACATTGTCACATAAGTGACCACAGCGTTGCGAGTGACTGTTTACTTCCCGGTAACGGTGGCTTCGATTTTAAGGATTTCTTTAACCTTATGTCCTCTAAGGGCTATAACGGTGCTTTTATAATTGAAGTTTACAAAGATGCATACAAAAACTATGGCGAAATATTTAATTCTTTTAAAAATTTAACAAAATAACCATAATTTTGGTGTTGCTTTTTTGAACTTTATAATATATAATAATATTTGTATGAGTATGGAATAAATTTCCGCCTCAAAATTCTAAAAAAGGATGTGCGATGTGAACAGCATTACTTCTCGAGATTTATTTAACATATTTCTCAAAAACATTTTCATCATCTTACTTTCAGCCATTATTTTTTCTGTTGGTGCTTACGTTTACTGTGAAAACTTTACAGACAAAAAATTTATGGCACAAGGCGAAATTCTTGTGACAAACGGTAACATCGGCGATAAGGACGACTCCGAAGATGAAATAATTGACGACTCCACCGAAAGTACACCCGAAAGCACACCGGAAACCACCGTTCCAAACAGTGGTCCTGTTAACAATACTGACATTGCGGCTTCAATCAACCTTTTGCCAACTGTCCGCAGTATGTTGACCGGTTCAGGCATTTATAAAGAGTTTGCTAACTACTTAAATACAGAAACCGAATACAATTACAGTTATTCACAACTTAAAGCAGCTGCTAAAGTTGACCAAACCGAAAAACAATCATTCTATATTGGAATTTCATTTGAGCTTGGTAGCCGAGAAGATGCAATTGCAATCACTAACCACTTCTTAGAATTCGTGCCCTCTTATTTTGAAGGCAAAATTCACGGTAGCCGCGTTAGTACAACCCCCGACTGTGACACAGCTGTGCAAACCGCTCCCCGCACAATGTCAACCGTGGCTCTTGCAGCAATTGTTGGTGTTGTATTAAGTTATGGCGTTGTATTCTTAATTTCAATTCTTAACTCAACAATTAAGTCAGATGAAGATTTTTCGGCTCGCTATAACATCCCTGTTATTGGCAATATTCCAGACTTTTCAATATCACACAGTAACAGCAAACCAACCTCCAAAAAAGGCAAAAGGGGGTAATGATAGTGGCTAATACTGTAACTGATAAAAACACCTCAACAAAAAGCCAAAACGAAAAACTTTTTATTTCTGATATAAGAAAAAAGGTTACTTTTTCAATTGTTGAAGCTTACAAAAACATACGCACAAATACCTTGGCTTTAATGACCAAGAAAAATGCGAAGGTTTTGGCTATTTCCAGTCCTAACGCTTCAGAAGGTAAATCAACTACAGCACTTAACATTGCAATTACCTTGTCGCAGCTTGAAAAGAAGATTTTGATAATCGACGCTGACGCACATAGACCTTCAATCCACAAAAAGTTAAAAGTTGAAAACAACTTTGGTTTGCTTAACTTAATACTTGATAAAACAAACCTTAACGAAGCGCTTTACCATCATAACGATTATCTTGACGTTCTTACTTGTGGTACAAACACAACCAAGCCTTCGGAAATTTTGAATTCTGAAAAATTTAACGAACTTTTGGAAGAACTTAAATCACAGTACGAGTATATTATTTTAGATACTCCACCTATCAATCCCGTTTCTGACGCGTTAGTAATTGCACAAAAGGTTGACGCTATAGTTTTAGTTGTTCGTGCGGGCACAACATCACACGAGGCCTTCAAAAAGGCAATTAAATCGCTTGGTGTTTTGGAACTTAAGGCCGACGGTGTTATTATTAACGGTGCGGACCCACGTCCCAAGGGCTATTACAAGAGCAAATATAGCTATTACCGATACGGAAAAACTTATTATTAAAAAAGCGGGAGATTATTTCTCCCGTTTTTTAATATCTATACTTTTTTATTGGGAGGTGACCTAATGCTTTTAGATATTCACTCGCATATATTACCAGCGGTTGATGATGGCGCGAAAGATTTAGAATCGTCCGTTACGCTTCTCAAAATGATGAAAGAGCAAGGCATAACTGACGTTATTGCAACACCGCACTTTTACCCAAACGACGACACAATAGACGAATTTAAAAACAGGGTCACTAAAGCCCAAAAGCTTTTAAAAACTGTAGATGACGACCTACCAAACATTATTATTGGTTGTGAATTGTTTTATTACAGCGGTGTTTCAAGAAGTGAGCTTATAAACGAATTCACTATTGGAAATAGTAATTACATACTTCTTGAGCCAAGCACCTATTTAATTAACCGTTCGCTTATGCGTGAAATTCTTTATTTTAGTGACGTGCTAAATTTAATTCCCATAATTCCCCACATTGAACGATATTACAAAACGCCCGGTTTTAAAGAATTTGTTCAGTTTATAAAAGAAAACGGTATTTTATGCCAAGTAAATGCAACGTCATTTTTTATAAGAAGCTATAAACGAACTTTAAAGAAGCTTTTTAAAGAAGGTATTGTAACCTTTGTTGCAACCGATACACATTCGTTAAACCGTCCACCAATGCTTAAAGAAGCGCTTGATGAAATTGAAAAGCGTTTCGGCACAAACGAAAAACAACGTATTATTTCAAATTTAAACACCCTTTTCCAACAAATAACAAATAAGGAACACGTTAATGAAATCGAACACGCTAAATATTCATAACAAAGGTAATCTTACCTATATAACCTTTCCAAAGCTTGAAAAAACCGGTTTGGTGCGGCATATTTTTTCAACCAAGCTTGGTGGTGTAAGTCCCCTGCCCCAAGGTCCAATGAATATGAGCTTTACAAACGACAGCCGCGACAACGTTATTAAAAATTATGAAATTTTATGCGGTGCGGTTGGTATTGATACATCCCATTTGGTTTTAAGTAAACAAACCCACACAAATAATGTAAAAATCGTTGATAAAAGCCATTGCGGTACGGGTTATAGTAAAGCATCGTTTGAAGATATTGACGGGCTTATTACCAACCAAAGCGGTGTTGCTCTTGTAACACAGTATGCCGACTGTACCCCGCTTGTATTTTTAGACCCAATAAAAAAGGTTATTGCCACTTCACATTCGGGTTGGCGCGGTACTGTGCAAGAAATTGGCAAAGTAACCGTTGAAAAAATGCAAGAAAACTTTGGTTGTAACCCAAGTGATATTATTGCATGTATAGGGCCTTGCATAAGTGAATGTTGTTATGAAGTTGATACACCGGTTTATGATGCGTTTTCAAAGCTTTCTTATCTTGATTTAAATAAAATATTTACCGACAAAGGAAATGGTAAATATTGGCTTAATATGGTTGAAGCGAATAAACAAATTTTAATTAATGCGGGTATAAAGCCGAAAAATATGGACGTATCTGATGTATGCACAAACTGTAACGCAGATACGCTTCATTCCCACCGCGCAACAAAGGGCCAACGCGGTACTATTGGAGTAATAATTGAACTGATATAAAAAAAGAGGTAGAAACCCTTGTGTTTCTACCTCTTTTTTACTTTGATTATTTTACAACGTTATGTAATTAAGCTTCAGCTTTTTCAGCAAGCTTGTTGTAAGAATCAGCCAACCAATAGAAGCTGTAAATCGGAATGATAGACATAATAATCTTTACGAATGAACCTTCAGGTGTGATGCCTGCACCGTATTTATCGCTAAGTGTGCCCATAAGACCGAAGAATTTGAACATCCAAACGATTGTATAAATGCCGCAGGTAACGCAACCAAGCAAGATTGCAACGATATAATCAGTGATAGGTGCTTCACCTACCTTGCTAGCCATATCATTCATTTCCTTAGTCATCTTGTACCAGAGATAGATACTGTAAATACCGCAAGTAACGATATTTAAAAGAAACCAAGTAATCCAATTAATGCGTGTATACATTGTTTTTAACCTCCCCTCATTTTTTAATTCTAATTCTATATTACGAGATATTACTCGTTAATATACTATTTTATAAACTTCTTATACCCTTTTCCGTATTTAACGCAAGAAGAAACTCGGCTTAAAGTTGCCGAAGAAATATCGGTTGCTTCAATAACTTGATTATAGGTTTTGCCCTGCATTAAAAGCTTAGCAGCAATAAGACGTTGAGTCATTTGCTCAATTTCATTATTGGTGCATAAATCTGCAAATAAAATTTCCATATCATCAGCATTATCAACCGATGCTAAAAGTTCAAACAGTTCGTTCACCATTTTTGCAGTAATTTTATCAGGGGCCATATAATCACCTATATTTCATTAGTTTTTTGTAAAAAATTGCGTGTTTTTTCTGATTTGGGGTTGTCAAAAACTTCTTCGGGAGTACCCATTTCTTCAATAACACCGTCTGCCATAAATATTACTTTGTCAGAAACATTTTTGGCAAATTCCATTTCGTGTGTAACAATAATCATTGTGCTGTCTTTGCCCTTAAGACCCTTTATAACCTTCAAAACCTCACCCGTAAGTTCGGGGTCAAGTGCGCTTGTGGGTTCATCAAAACAAAGAATTTGCGGGTTCATTGCAAGTGCCCTTGCAATAGCAACACGTTGTTGCTGACCGCCGGACAGCTGGCAGGGGTAAAAGTCAAGTTTTTCCGCAAGGCCAACCTTTTCAATAAGGCGTTTGGCATTTTCCTCAATTTCTTCATTAGTACCGCGTTTCAAAAGCTTCGGCGCAAGTGTAACATTTTCTAAAACGGTATACTGCGGGAACAAATTAAACGACTGAAACACCATACCAAAATGCAAACGGTTTTCGCGAATTTCGTCATCGGTGTATTTGTGAAGACTGCCTCCGTCATAAATAACGTTACCGTCAACCGAAATTATGCCCTCTTCTGAAAATTCCAAAAAATTTATGCAGCGAAGCAAAGTGGTTTTACCGCTACCGGAAGAACCGATAATTGACAAAACCTCGCCCTTTTCAAGAGAAAAACTGACATCTTTTAAGACTTCGTATTTACCGAAGCTTTTTTTAATATTTTTAATTTCTAAAAAAGCCATTATCAGTCATCCCCCTTAACTTTTGAAATAATTGAGTTTTTTCTCAACTCTGCCAAGTACAATTGTAAGTATACCAACAAACAAAAGGTAGAACACACCTGTGTAGAAAAGCGGCCATACCAGTGCCTGTGTTGCAGCAAGTTCTTTTGCTTGCTTAATAATTTCGCAAACTAAGATACAGTTTGCAAGGGCTGTGTCCTTGATAAGTGTAATAATTTCGTTTGACATGGGGGGAACAATACGCTTTATAACCTGCTTAAGCACAATTTTTCTAAACACCTGCGATTTTGTAAGACCTAAAACGTAACCCGCTTCATACTGTCCTTGCGAAATGCTTTCAATACCGCCGCGATAAATTTCAGAAAAATAGCAAGCATAGTTAATTGTAAATGCCAATAGCACCGCTACGATTCGACCCATGTCGGAAATACCATATTCCAAAAAGAAATAACGGTCAATTTTAGCAAAGAGAGGGTATTCAAATAAAAGACCGGGAACGTAGTAAAAAATAAAAATTTGAAGCATCAAAGGAATACCTCTAACGATCCAAACAAATACCTTTGAAACTGCCTTAAGCGGTTTAAAGTTGCTCATTGAACAAAACGCTATAGGCAAACCAAGCGGTGCGCCGCAAAGCAGCGTCACCGCAAAGATTAGCAAAGATAATTTAAAGCCCTCTAAAAGAAATAACGTAACTTGTAAAAAGGTCATTATATATCTCCGAAATATTTAATTATTTTACTTGATCAGCATAATCAAGGATGGTAGTACCAAGAACGTCATACTTTTCAGCAAGCTTCTTGATTGTACCGTCTTTAGCAAGTTTAACAAGCTGTGCGTTTACTTCAGCAGTAAGTTCGCTACCCTTCTTAAAGCCGATTGCATAATATTCAACGTCAGAAGAAAGGTCTTCAACGATCATAAGATCTTTGTAGTTACCCTTGCCGCAATAGCTCTTAGCAAGTTGTGCGTCAAGAACAGCAAAATCAGCAGTCATAGCGTTAACTTCGTTTAAGCAGTCGGTCTGTTTGGGGCAACCCTTGTAGTTTGCACCGTCAAATCCCTTAAGGTAAGATTCACCGGCAGAACCTGATTCAGCAGCACCGGTCTTGCCTTTTAAGTCGGCTGCTTTTGCGATGCCGCTGTCTTTCTTAACAACGATAACCTGACGATTTTCCATGTAGTTATAAGAGAAGTCAACCTTCTTTGAACGTTCAACGCCGTCGTCATCCTTGCTATTGCAGGTAAAACCATTCCAGATGCAGTCGATAGTACCGGAGTTAACGTCGGTATATTTGCTGTCCCAGTCAATTTCTTGGAACATTACATCATAACCCATACCTTCGAAAACTGCTTTTGCAAGGTCAGTATCGAAACCGATAAGTGTTTTGCCATCTTTATCAAAATAGTTCATAGGTTCATAAATGGTGTAACCTACAACGATGGTTCCCTTTGAAGCGGGAGCGCCATTGTCGTCAGAATTTGTGTTAGCGGTGCCGCAACCTGCGAAGCAAGCAACCATAAGTAAAAGTGTCATAAGTAAAGCAATAATTTTTTTCATTTTTAATTTCTCCTTAAAGTAAATTGATTTTGTTTTGTTAAGTTTGTTGTAGCGCACTTTAGAAATTTAGTTAAGTGAAGTGTGCCGGTAAAAAATAAAAAGTTCTATATTCAGTTTCGGTGGACTTTCATACAATTTTTCCTCCAATGCGCTATGTCGATGTTGCTATTATACTTCACTTCGATGAAGTTGTAAAGTGTTTTTTTGAAATTTTTTAAAGTTTGTGCACTTTATATAACTAAAGAACTAAAGCGTTGGCATTTTTAACCAAGAAAACCCGGTTTTTTTACTAAAATATGCCGATGTTAGTCCTTTGTTGCAATAAAAGTATTGTTATTTTACTGTTTTTGTGTTATACTTTTCATATATGTTATTATAAAAAAAGTATATGTCTTGGAAAGGACCGTATATTAATGAATATGAACAGCTTAAAAGAAAGGGTTAAAGGTTTTGTTTGCAGCACACTTCCCCGCTTTTTTACAAAAGGCATTCCCGATTATTTCAAAAACAGTTTTGAAATAACTACAAACAAACCGTTAAAAATAATTGGCTTTATACTTTGCCTTGCCGCTTTATTGACAGTTATACTAAATATCGGCACCTATAATACCTTAGATGTATCAAGTCGTTGGTTGCTTATGGCATTTAATTTAACCTTGCCATTTATTATAGCGGCCGTTACCATCTTTACGCTTAAAATCAAGCATGAACTAACAAGAAAAATATTGGGTATTATTGTTATGCTTGGTATGCCATTTATAACAATGACCATTACCGAATGTCTTAACAATGTAATTGTTAGCGATATGATTCCACTCGGTGTTTTAGGTAATTACATTATAATATTAGTATTCTATTTTATTGTATTTACCATTTCCGGCAGTTATCCAATAACCTTCACATCTGTAAATTTGGTGCTTTTTTTACTTGCAGTTGCCCACAGCTACGTTATGGAATTCCGCGGCACGCCTTTTCAACCGATGGATTTTTTAAGCATTGGTACCGCAGCAGGTGTTGCAGGAACCTATAATTTCGCGCTTAATTATCGCATTATTACCGCATTATTTATGTTTGTTGTAATGTTTGTTATAACACTAAAAATGCGCACACCAAAATATCATCTTATAACAAAAATTGTATCACGTTCATTTACAGCAACATTTTCTGCAGTTTTGCTTATTTTGTTTTACGGTACAAGCGTGTTTGCCGATATGGGCGTTAAACCAGACCACTGGAACCAAGCACGTGGGTATAAAAATTCCGGTTTTGTTTACAATTTCTTTGTCAATACAAGATATTTGTTTATGTCTGAACCTAATGATTATGACCCTGAAGAAATTGGCGACTTAATTGACAACACTGTCGAACCAGACAAGGAAGAGGATCCCAATAAAATTAAGCCAAACGTTATTTGCATTATGAACGAGTCGTTATCCGACCTTAAAGTTCTTGGCAACTTAACCACCAACCTCGATTATATGCCCTTTCTGAACAGTCTTACCGAAAACACCATTAAGGGCAACTTGTTTGTTCCGGTTATCGGCGCGGGTACCTCTAACTCGGAATTTGAATTTTTAACAGGTCACTCAACCCACTTCTTACCCTCGGGCAGTAACGCTTATATGCTTTACGTTAAAAACCCAATGGCTTCTCTTGTTTCCACTTTAGAAGCACAAAACTATTCTTCCTGGGCATTACACCCCTACCTTGCAAATGGTTGGAACCGTCCTACCGTTTACAGCAATTTCAGTTTTAACAAATTTACCGCTTTGGAAGATATTTTTGACATGAAGCTTTGGGAACGTTATCAAGCAAATGGTAACGATTCTAACTTCTTACAAAGTCTTGTTGACCTTAACTACCCCGGTTCAAATATGCTTTTACGTCAATATATAAGTGACGATTACAACTATGACCTTTTAATTAAAGATTATGAAAGCCGCGACAAATCACAACCGTATTTTGCATTTAACGTAACAATGCAAAACCACGGAGGTTATTCGGCGGGTTGTGTAAACTTTAACGAAGCAATTTATGCAACCTCAACCTCGAAAGCATATAACCGCGCTAATAAATATTTATCACTTGTACGTGCGAGTGATACCGCGTTCCAAGAACTTATTGAATATTTTTCAAAGGTTAAGGAACCCACAATTATTTGTATGTTTGGCGACCATCAGCCTAGCATTGAAACAAACTTTATTGCAGAAGTTATGGGCGTTAAGGACATTTCAAATCTTCCCATTGAAGAAGAGCAAAAACGTTATACCACCCCATTCTTTATTTGGGCGAATTACGACATTGAAGAAAAGATAATTCCCAGACTTAGCGTAAATTATCTTTCATCTTTAGTTTTACAAACCGCAGGGCTTGAACTTACCGAATATAATAAATACCTGTTAAAGCTTTCCGAAACCTTGCCTGTTATTAACACCGCAGGTTATATTGATGCCGAAGGTACTTATTATAAATGGAGCGACGAATCACCCTATAGCGATATTCTTAAAGAGTATGAAAAAATTCAGTACAACTGTATTTTTGACCAAAAGAATATTAAAAAGGATGTATTCTTCCTTAAGGATTACGTTCACGAACCGTCAGACCTTACAAGAGATAAGTGATTAAAATGATTAATACAACCCTTTGTTATATTGAAAAAGACGGTAAGTATTTAATGCTTCATCGCGTAAAAAAGGTTAACGACCTAAACCAAGATAAATGGATTGGTATTGGCGGCAAATTTGAGGACAAAGAAAGCCCCGAAGAATGTATGTTGCGTGAAACTCTTGAAGAAACGGGACTTACCCTTATTAACCCTGAATACCGCGGCATTCTAACCTTTGTATCGGACAAATGGCCAACCGAATACATTCATCTTTTTTATGCCAATAATTTTAAAGGCGAATTAAAGGAATGTGATGAAGGCAATCTTGAATGGGTTAAAATTGAAGATATATATTCCTTACCGCTTTGGCAGGGCGATAAAATCTTTTTAAAGCTTATTGAGGAAAAAGTTCCATTCTTTTCGCTTAAGCTTCAGTATGAAGGCGAAAATCTTATAAACGCTGTTTTAAATGGCGAAAAAATAATATAACAAAAAGCGACGGAAAATACCGTCGCTTTTTAATTTATATATGTATCAATAAATTCGCTGTCATTTGCTGTAAAAACCATTTCTTCTTTAGTTTGGGGATGAATAAAGGTTATGCGATACGACAAAAGCGCAATATTTTTTACATTGTCGTTTGCACCGTATTTTTTGTCCCCTAAAAGTGACATTTGGCGTGTAGCAAACTGCACCCTTATTTGATGTGTGCGCCCCGTATGTAAAAGCACCCTTACAAGTGACAGTTTATCATTCGTTTTTAAAAGCTTGTAAGAAAGCTTTGCTTCCTTAACCCCTTTACGCATTCTTTTAACAATGTAAGATTTGTTCTTTTTACTGTCTTTAAATAAAAAGTCAACCATTTCGCCGCTATTTTCTGGCTTACCGTGAACAACCGCAAGGTATTCCTTTTTAAAACAATGCTCGGAAATATCGCGTGAAAGGGCTGCCGCCGCCTGCTTCGTTTTTGCAAAAACCATAACACCGGAAACGCCTTTGTCTAACCTATGAAGCGGGTAAATTTCACATTGTTCTTTTTGCGACAATAAACTAACCATACTTTCGCCACCGCCGCTATCGGATTGTGATAAAATTCCAACCGGCTTTATGCAAACAACAATATATTTATCACTGTATAAAACTTCCATTTATTTCTCCCACAAATGTTTGTAACATTTATAACATAGTTTTAAAATTTTTTCAAGGGTTAGATAAATATCAAATTTTTCCAAAAATCGATATAATTGTTTACTTTTATATATTCATATGATAAGATAATTACATTAATAAAAGTAAAAGGAAGTCTTAAATGAATATTGCAGTTGCCCAGTCAGGCGGACCCACTTGTGCGATTAACGCTTCGCTTTTAGGCGTTTTTCGCCATGCCACCAAATACGATGAAATAGAAACCGTGTACGGTTCGGTTAATGGTATTGAGGGATTAATTCTTGATAACCTTGTTAACCTTTGTGACATTATATCGGACGATGAGGACGTTGAACTTATACGTCAAACTCCCTCAACAGTGTTGGGTTCTTGCAGATATAAGCTTCCCGATTATAAAACCGACCCTTTAGTTTATGAAACTATTTTAAACAATCTTGTCACTCACAACATTTCGGCTTTTTTCTACATTGGCGGAAACGATTCAATGGACACGGTTATGAAGCTTGATGACTATTTTAAATCAAAAAACATCGACATTAAGGTTGTGGGTATTCCAAAAACCATTGATAACGACCTGCCCGAAACTGACCACACCCCCGGTTTTGGCTCGGCGGCAAAATACGTTGCAACCTCTATGCAGGAAATCATTCGCGACAGTAGTGTATATTCAAGCAAATCGGTTACCATTGTTGAAATTATGGGACGTGATACCGGTTGGCTTACCGCTTCATCGGCAATATTGCGTGCAAATGGCGAAATTGCACCCCATCTTATCTATCTGCCCGAAGTGCCATTTTCTGTTGAAAGCTTTTTAAGTGACGTACGCACCGCACAGGAAAAATATTACGCAGTTGTGGTTGCGGTTTCTGAAGGTATTACACTTAACAGAAATGAAATTGAAAATTTTCATTCAAACCCAAACGACAACTTTGGTCATAAATATTTAGCAGGTGTCGGCAAAGAACTTGAGAAAATTGTCAGCTGTGAATTAAAATGTAAGGTGCGTTCCATTGAACTTAACGTAATGCAGCGTTGCTCGTCGCATTTAAGTTCAAAGCGTGACATTACCGAAGCCGAGCGTATTGGCGGTGCCGCAGTTAAAGCCGCTTTTGACGGTTTATCGGGCATAATGATGATTTATCGTCGACTTAGAAACCACCCATACAATATGCGAATTGAATACGTTGACGTGAGAAAGGTTGCAAATAAAGTTAAATATTTCCCTACCGAATGGATAACCGCAAGTGGTAATAACGTTACACAAGATGCTATCGAATATTGTTTGCCGCTTATTCAAGGCGAACAAAATTTACGAATTAAAAACGGTTTGCCGCAGCATTACGTATTGCGTTTTGCTCTTGAACACAAAAAACGTGAAGGTAAAATTGAATAATTTTTCAGCCCCGCAAACAAATAGCTTGCGGGGCTGAACTATATGTTTGCAGTCTTGACAACACTCTATTTTTAAGATATAATTCTAAAGTCAATTCTATATTATGCACCTGTGGCGGAACTGGCAGCTTTGAGTTAGAGCGCATCCTGTGGATGATTCAGCGAAAACGAAAAGGCGCCGCGGTCGACAAGCGAGAAACGGAAGTTTCGAGTCGTCGGGCACCGCAAGAGTCACGCGATACGCGGCCGACAGGTATTAAAAATTTAATATGTATGCACCTGTGGCGGAACTGGCAGACGCGTATGGTTCAGGTCCATATTTCGTAACAGAAGTGCAGGTTCGATTCCTGTCAGGTGCACCAAAAAAGAAGTAACTTTTGTCTACCAAAAGTTACTTCTTTTTTTATCCAAGCCGCAGGCTTGGCATATCATCGCCGCACGTAGTGCGGTGCATATCATCAAGGTCCGCAGGCCGACCTTGTATCTCATCACGCGTCAGCGAGCATTTCCTTGCGGGTTGATGAGATGCAACACTGCGTGTTGATGATATGCCATTCCGACGGAATTGATGATATACAAGGCTTCGCCTTGATTGATTGGCAAAAGTATGATATAATGTTTTTAAAGAGAGGTGATCCGTTTGAAAATTCACGGTGTGAAAAGAGAATGGTCAAGACCATTTTGGGTTCGATTCAAAAAACATTATTGCCCAAATTGCAAAGGATTACTTACAACAACCAAAGTATCAAAGATAGTCAATTCGAAATCCGACGAAGCAAAAAACTATGATTTTTCAGCCGGTGATTTCTCTTCTGCTGTGGGAAATATCAAATTTATTTGGACAGAATTTCAGTGTGATGCTTGTAGTAAAACATTTTCAATAAATGAAATTCGAGAAAGCGAGAAGAACAAATAAAATCCACATTACTTTTGATCGTTCTCACCCCTGTTTACACTACTTTTAGTCGCTCTTTCGCAAATAAAACACTCGCTAAAGCGGGTGTTTTTTAATTATGATTTTTTGTTCATAATTACAATTCCCCCTTGAAAAATGCGGAAATATATGGTATTATATTATTCAATAAGGGAGTAGTCAGCACATTGTGTGTTGCGAAGTTCAACATCTTGGATTTATTCCTGGCTTCGTGTTAAATGACAAGACTTATCTGTGTTTGGCGGGTAAGTCTTTATTTTTTTATTAAAGTATATATTCGCTAACAAAACTAAATACTATTTTTAAAAAAGGAGAAAACCCGAAAATGAAGTATTACCTTCAAAAAATTGAGGATGTTTTTAAAGCTATCGGCAGCAGTGTCGAAGGTCTTACAACATCCGAAGCAAATGCCCGTCTTGAAAGGAATGGCAAAAACAAACTTGACGAAGGCAAAAAGAAAACCTTGTTCCAGCGTGTTTTGGAACAGCTTTCCGACCCGATGATTATCATTCTTATTGTTGCCGCTGTAATTTCGGCAATTACCGAATGGATTGAAGCGGGCGCAATTACAGTACCTACCGACACCATTATAATTATGGTAGTTGTAATTATTAACACCGTTTTAGGTGTTGTGCAAGAAAGCAAGGCAGAAGCCGCAATTGAAGCATTACAGGAAATGAGTGCCGCAACTTCAAAGGTGCTTCGTGATGGTAAGCTTGTATCGGTTAGAAGCGAAGACCTTGTTGTTGGCGACGTTGTTATTTTAGAAGCAGGCGACGCTGTTCCCGCTGACTGCCGCATTTTTGAATGTGCAAGTATGAAAATTGAAGAAGCAGCTTTAACGGGCGAATCTGTTCCCGTTGATAAGCTTATAGGTCTTTTAAACGGTGGCGAAAACGACGAAGTTCCGCTTGGCGACCGCAAAAACATGGCTTATATGGGCTCTACCGTTGTTTACGGACGCGGTAAGGCGGTTGTTGTTGCTACCGGTATGGACACCGAAATGGGTAAAATTGCCGATGCTATTGCCCAAGCAGAAGAGGGTCAAACTCCCCTTCAAATTAAGCTTTCACAGCTTTCAAAAATTCTCACCTTCTTAGTGCTTGGAATATGTGTTGTACTTCTTGGATTCCAAATTGTTACAGCCCTTCTCGGCACGGGTCTTACCTTCCACGTTTTCCTTGAAAGCTTTATGGTTGCTGTATCTTTAGCAGTTGCCGCTATTCCCGAAGGTTTGGCTGCAGTTGTTACTATTGTGCTTTCTATCGGCGTTACAAATATGTCTAAAAAGAACGCTATTATCAGAAAGCTTACCGCGGTTGAAACACTTGGTTGTGCACAAATTATTTGTTCTGACAAAACAGGTACTTTAACCCAAAACAAAATGACCGTTGTTGACCACTATGGCGATAACGAAGAATTAATTGCAAAAGCAATGGCGCTTTGTTGCGACGCTGAAATTGACAGCGACGGTGTTGTTACGGGCGAACCTACCGAAGCCGCGCTTGTTAATTATGCAAACACACTCGGCTTTAATAAAAACGACCTTGTGTCTACCTCTCCTCGCATTGGTGAAGCTCCGTTTGATTCGGGCAGAAAGATGATGTCTACCGTACATGATACAGGCAAAGTGATTCTTCAATACACCAAAGGCGCACCTGACGTTGTGCTTGACAGATGTAAATATGCTCTTATAAATGGCGAGGTTGTTCCCTTTACCGAAGAAGTAAAAGGCAACGTTTTGGCTGACAACAAGCGCATGGCAGACCAGGCACTTCGCGTACTTGCTGTTGCATTCAAAAAGTACGATTCTGCTCCTGCAGATTATGCGCCCGAAACCCTTGAAAAAGACCTTGTTTTCATTGGTCTTACCGGTATGATTGACCCTGCCCGCCCCGAAGTTAAAGATGCTATTGAAGAATGTCGCAGTGCAGGTATTACACCTATTATGATTACTGGCGACCACAAAGATACCGCTGTTGCAATTGCGCTTCAACTTGGTATTATTGATGACTCATCCGCCGCTATTACAGGCGCACAGCTTGATGAAATAAGCGATGAAGATTTTGCTGAACGCGTTACCGAATTCCGTGTTTATGCACGTGTTCAGCCCGAACACAAAACAAGAATTGTTAACGCTTGGCGTGCTCGCGGTATGATTACAGCAATGACAGGCGACGGTGTTAATGACGCACCTTCCATTAAAAGTGCTGACATTGGTGTTGGTATGGGTATTACCGGTACCGACGTTACAAAAAACGTTGCCGATATGGTACTTGCTGATGATAACTTTGCTACCATTGTTTCGGCAGTTTCCGAAGGCAGAAGAATTTACGATAACATCCGTAAAGCAATTCAGTTCCTTTTGGGCTCTAACCTTTCAGAAGTGCTTTCAATTTTCACTGCAACAATTATGGGCTTTACTATTTTGAAACCCGTTCATTTGTTGTTTATAAACCTTGTAACCGACTCTATTCCCGCTTTAGCTTTGGGTCTTGAAAAGCCCGAAAGAAACATTATGAAGCGTAAACCCCGCGACAGTAAAGAGGGTGTTTTTGCAGGCGGTATGGCATTTGACGTGTTCTATCAAGGTGTACTTGTTACCGTTTTAACCCTTGCAGCATTCTTTATCGGCGAATTCCTTGAAACCGGAAAGCTTGACCTTTTACACCCTGTAACAAGCGGCGAAGGTATGACAATGGCATTCTTAACAATGTCGATGTGCGAAATTTTCCATTCCTTTAATATGCGTTCACAACGCGGCTCGGTACTTGGTATGACCTTTACACAGGGCTCACACAACTGGGTACTTTACGGTGCAATGGTTGCTTCGTTAATTCTTACCACTGCAATTATCGAAATCCCCGTACTTGCAGGTATGTTTGATTTCACACACCTCGACTTTAAAGCATACGCAATTTCAATTGCTTTGGCATTCTCGGTAATTCCGATTGTTGAAATTATTAAAGCCATTCAACGCGCAATTGATAAAAAGAAAAACGTATAAACTTAAAATGTCAAAAAAAGGCAAGACTAAAAAAGTCTTGCCTTTTTTCTTTTAATTTTGTATAATTATTTAGGTTTGAGAGGAAGTGATAAAATGCGGACTATTTATGTTGTACTTACAAAAAGCGATACCTATCTGTCAAGGTTTATACACGTTATAACACGTGCAAGCTATACCCACGCTTCAATGTCGTTTGAAGATAAATTGCAACCTCTTTACAGTTTTTCACGTTTTCAAGCGTTTCCTCCCCTACCTGCAGGACTTCATAACGAATCACTTGATGTTGGATTTTTTGAAAAGTATTCACATATTCCTTGCGCGGTTTATAAAATTGAAGTAAGTGAAGAAACCTATGAAAAAGCCAAAACCGAAGTTGAAACAATGCTTGAAAATGCTGACCATTATCGTTTCAGCATTTTAGGACTTATGCTTTGCGGTTTTCATATTCCCCTAACCCGTAAAAGACATTATTTTTGCTCACAGTTTGTAAGCCACATTCTTGAAACTGCAAATGTTATTGAACTTCCGCGTCGTCCGTCATTAATGCGCCCAAGCGATTATACAAAAATTGATTGTTTGGAATGTATTTTCGAAGGCAAACTTAATGAACTTAAAGATAATCTTAATACATATAACACAATTGTTGCATAAAAAAATGACCCGCTTTGCTGCAGGTCATTTTTTTGTTTCACTATAAATCGAAATTATATAATCTTCAAAATCCATTGTTTCAAAGGGTAATTTTAAAACGTTTACACTGTCAAGTCCGCCCGAAAGTCCCGTGCCCTTACACTTTAAATATGCTTCCTTTTTGGTCCAAATTTCAAAGAACCGTCGGTCAATATCAGTCGCTGTTATATAATCGGCTTCTTCCTTTAAAAAGCGTTTAATAACCCTTAAATCCGCCTTTTTTACTCTTTCAACGTCTACTCCGACTTCACAGTCACTTAAAACAATTACCGTAACCTCATCCTTGTGTGAAATGCTGAAAAACAAATCGGGAATATGCTTAAAATAAGGTTTTCCCTTTTTGGTTTTTGCAATTTCGGTATTATTATATTTTTTGGCGGCTTTTTCCTCTAGAAAGGCGTATGGGTCACATTCGCCCTTAAAAATAAAAATATTGTTCATGCCCTTATTATACAATATAAATAATATTTTAGCAATATAATAAAAAACTATTGACAAAATAGGGTGTTTGGTGCGATAATAGATGTAATAATAAGACAATGGATTTATTATGTCTTGTTGATTTTAAATTTAGGTGATGCAAATGCGTGTTATAACCGGTATTGCTCGGGGTAAGCGCCTCGTAACACCGGACGGTAGCGACGTACGCCCCACCTCCGACAAGGTTAAAGAGGCATTGTTTAGTGCCCTGCAATTTGATATTGAAGGCCGCCGCATTTTAGACTTATTTGCAGGTTCGGGCCAACTTGGTATTGAGGCACTAAGCCGCGGTGCCAAAAGCTGTGTCTTTGTTGATAGTAGCCGCGCTTCAATTAATCTTGTTAAAAAGAATTTAGAAATCACAGAACTTTCAAATTATGCAAAGGTTATTCAAAGTGACTTTTCGTCATTTGCAGCAATATGTCGCGAAACCTTTGACATTGTCTTTTTGGACCCACCCTATGCAGCAGGAATTTTAACCGACGCTATTAAAGCGGTTCTACCGCTTATGAGTGATTACGGTATGATAATTTGTGAATACCCACCCGAAGTTAACATCCCCGAAGAAATTGGCGGTTTTTCTATTTACCGCACCTACCGCTATGGTAAAATAAACGCTGCAATTTACAGAAAGGGGCTTTAATATGAAAAACAGCATTGCCATTTGCCCCGGCAGCTTTGACCCTGTAACAAACGGTCATCTTGACATTATTACCCGCGCCGCAAAAATGTTTGATAAAATCATTGTTGTGGTTGCAAACAATTCCGCAAAGAAGAATTGCTTTTCACCCGAAGAACGTGTTGAGATGATTAAAAAATGCATACCTTCTATGACAAATGTTGAGGTTGTGCATTACGACGGTTTGTTAGCAGACTATGCCGCTTTACGCGGTGCCACCGCAATTATTAAAGGACTTCGTGCCATGTCGGATTTTGAATATGAATTCCAAATGGCATTAGCAAATAAGAAGTTAAATCCCAACGTTGAAACCCTGTTTTTATCTACTGCATCGCAAAACATGTACTTATCAAGCAGTATGGTAAAACAAATTGCTTCTATGAATGGCGATATTTCGGACTTTGTGCCTGAAGTAATTAAACAGGACATTCTCGACAGGATTAAATTAAAAAAATAATACCTAAACGGTTTATGGAGGAAGAAAAAATGACACTTGACGAATTATTGGAACAGTTTGACGAAATTATTGACGGTGGTATTAAAATCCCCGGCAAAAAAACAATCGTTGACATTGAAAAATTAAGAGCTGTTGTTGACGATATTCGCCTTAACATCCCCGCTGAAATTAAGCAGGCAAAAGGCATTGTTGCTGACCGTGCCGAAATCATTACTACTGCTAAGCGCGAAGCTGATGCTATCATCCGCAACGCTGAAGAAAAAGCAAAAGCAATGGTAGCACAGGAAGAAATTGTTAAACTTTCACAGCAAAAAGCTGCTGAAATTATTGCTAACGCACAGGGCAAGAGCCGTGAAATGCGTAAAGCTGCACAAGACTTTGTTGACGATATTATGCGTCGCGCTGACGAAGGTCTTACCGCTAACCTTGGCGAAGTTCGTAAGACCCGCGCCGCTTTAAAACAGCAAATTCCCACCGTTAACGAATAATTTTGTTTCGGTTTAATTTTATATTTTTAAAAGCTTTGACGGAGAATGTGGTAACCACCACAAAACTTTAAGCGAGCAGAGAATGGTGAAAGCTCTGCAGTTTTGGGTTGCCTAAATCCCTCCTGAGCTGACGGCTGAATTTTAGTAAGCTTAGTCCGGTTGTTTTCCGTTACAAAAACCGTGAATGTTAGTTCTTCGTAATAGGTGGTTAAAAGCATTATGCCCTTTGTCCTATTGTGGATGAAGGGCGTTTTTATTTTCGAAAGGAGTAGATGAAATGTACAAAAACATTTCACCCAACGTTAATTTCGTTGAAGAAGAAAAAAAGATTAAACAGTTTTGGGACGATAATAAAATTTTCGAAAAAAGTATTATCGAAAAGCAAGATAACGCCCCTTACGTATTTTATGACGGTCCCCCTACCGCTAACGGTAAACCGCATATTGGTCACGTTTTAACCCGTGTAATTAAAGATATGATTCCCCGTTACCGCACTATGAAGGGTTATATGGTACCCCGAAAAGCCGGTTGGGACACACACGGTCTTCCCGTTGAATTAGAGGTTGAAAAGCTTTTAGGTCTTGACGGTAAAGAACAAATTGAAGAATACGGTCTTGACCCCTTTATCGGTCACTGTAAAGAAAGCGTTTGGAAGTATAAGGGTATGTGGGAGGATTTCTCAAAAACCGTTGGCTTCTGGGCTGATATGGACGACCCTTACGTTACTTACGACAATAACTTTATTGAATCTGAATGGTGGGCATTAAAGCAAATTTTTGAAAAAGGTCTTTTATATAAGGGCTTTAAAATTGTTCCTTACTGCCCACGTTGCGGTACTCCCCTTTCTTCACACGAAGTAGCACAAGGTTATAAAAACGTTAAGGAACGCTCGGCTGTTGTTCGCTTTAAGGTTAAGGGCGAGGATGCATACTTCCTTGCGTGGACAACTACCCCATGGACACTTCCCTCTAATGTTGCGCTTTGCGTAAACCCCGATGACACCTACTGCAAGGTTAAGGCGGCTGACGGTTACACCTATTATATGGCGAAGGAACTTTTGGACAAGGTTCTCGGCAAGCTTGCAACCGAGGAAACCCCCGCTTATGAAATTTTATCGGAATTTGTGGGTAAAGACCTTGAACACACTGAATATGAGCCCCTTTTCGATTTTGTTGCTCCCATTTGCGAAAAGCAACACAAAAAGGCATTCTTCATCACTTGTGACAGTTACGTTACCATGAGCGACGGTACAGGTATTGTTCACATTGCCCCCGCATTTGGTGAAGATGACTCTAAAGTGGGTAGAAAATATGATTTGCCCTTTGTTCAACTTGTTAACAGCAAGGGTGAACTTACCGAAGAAACACCTTATGCCGGCAAGTTTGTAAAGGATGCTGACGTGCTTGTACTTCAGGACCTTGAAAAAGCAGGACTTTTATTTGACGCACCCAAGTTTGAACACGATTACCCGTTCTGTTGGAGATGTGACACTCCCCTTATTTACTACGCACGCGAATCTTGGTTTATCAAGATGACCGACGTTAAGGAACAGCTTATAGCAAACAACAACACTATTAACTGGATTCCCGAAAGCATCGGTAAGGGTCGTTTCGGCGACTGGCTCCAAAACGTTCAGGACTGGGGTATTTCACGAAATCGTTATTGGGGTACTCCCCTTAACATTTGGACTTGTGAATGCGGTCATATGCACTCTATCGGCAGTATTGAAGAGCTTAAGAGCATGAGCGACAACTGCCCTGAGGATATCGAGCTTCACCGTCCTTACATCGATGCAGTAACAATCAAATGTCCTTGCTGCGGCAAGCAGATGAAGCGTGTTCCCGAGGTTATCGACTGCTGGTATGACTCAGGTGCTATGCCTTTTGCTCAGCACCACTATCCTTTTGAAAATAAGGATAAGTTTGAGGCACAGTTCCCTGCTCAGTTTATTTCTGAGGCAGTTGACCAGACAAGAGGTTGGTTCTACTCACTTTTAGCAGAATCTACACTTTTATTTAATAAGGCACCTTACGAGAACGTAATCGTTTTGGGCCACGTACAGGATGAAAACGGACAGAAGATGAGTAAGTCTAAGGGTAATGCGGTAGATCCTTTCGACGCATTGGAGACTTACGGCGCAGATGCAATCCGTTGGTACTTCTACATTAACTCTGCCCCCTGGTTACCCAACCGTTTCCACGGCAAGGCAGTACAGGAAGGCCAGCGTAAGTTCATGGGTACTCTTTGGAATACCTACGCATTCTTCGTTCTGTATGCGAACATTGACAATTTTGATGCAACCAAATATACATTGGAATACGATAAGTTACCGGTTATGGACAAGTGGCTTCTTTCCAAGATGAATTCCGTAATCAAGGAAGTGGACGATGACTTGGCAAATTACCGCATTCCCGAAGCAGCGAGAGCACTTCAGGAGTTCGTGGATGAAATGAGTAACTGGTATGTGCGTCGCGGTCGTGAGCGTTTCTGGGCAAAGGGCATGGAGCAGGATAAAATCAATGCATACATGACACTTTACACAGCCCTTGTAACCATCTCTAAGGTTGCAGCGCCTATGATTCCTTTTATGACAGAGCAGATTTACCGCAATTTGGTTTGCAGTATTGATGCAAATGCGCCGGAGAGCGTTCACTTATGTGATTTCCCTGTTGCGGACGAGTCTATGATTGACAAGAAGCTGGAAGAGGATATGGAAGCAGTATTAAAGACCGTAGTTTTAGGTCGTGCCTGCAGAAATACCGCAAATATTAAGAACCGCCAGCCCATCGCAACCATGTTTGTAAAAGCACCTTTTACCTTGGGCGAATTTTATCAGGAAATCATCGAAGATGAATTAAATGTGAAAAAGGTTGTCTTTACCGATGAGGTAAGAAATTTTACCACCTATACTTTTAAGCCTCAGCTTCTTACCGTAGGAGCTAAGTACGGTAAGCAGTTAGGCGGTATCCAAAAGTATCTCGGCAGCGTTGACGGCAACGATGCAATGGATATTTTAAAAGAAAAGGGTGCGTTAACCTTTGATGTGGACGGAACCGAAGTATCTCTCGCAGAAGAAGATCTTCTTATCGATATGAAGCAGAAGGAAGG
>JAZNJR010000019.1:0-40052 GCA_045578165.1 Acutalibacteraceae bacterium | reverse complement strand
ATCGGTTTTGGGAAAGAATGCCTGACTCGACCGGAAAATCGCACAAAACCGAAGAAGCCGGTCAAAAAAGGGGAATGGAAACCCAAAGGAAAGGCGGGAGGACATGGTCGTTCTCGGCATTGACCCGGGCTATGCCATTGTGGGTTACGGTGTGCTTGATTATGCTAAAAACCGTTTTGCAGTTGTGGGCTATGGATCAATTACCACCAAAGCACATACCCCGCTTGAAGACCGTCTTTTAGATATTTATAACGACCTGCTTACTATAATTGACAAGTATAAACCTGACGAAATCTCTATTGAAAAACTTTATTTTAACACCAATTCAACTACTGCAATTGCGGTGGCTGAAGCCAGAGGTGTAATAATTCTTGCTGCAAAGCAAAAAGGTGTAAGGGTTAACGAATATACACCGCTTCAAGTCAAACAAGCTGTTACCGGTTATGGTAGGGCAGAAAAGCATCAGGTAATGGAAATGGTTAAAAGTCTTTTAAATTTAAACAAAATTCCTAAACCCGACGACACTGCAGATGCATTGGCAATTGCAATTTGTCACGGTCATTATTCCGATTCTGTTTTAAGAAGATAAAAGGAGAAAATAATATGATAGCATCCCTTAATGGCAAGCTTATTTATACCGACAATACTTCGGTTGTTGTTGAATGCGGCGGTATCGGTTTTAAATGTGCGGTTACCAAAAATACTTTATATAATCTTCCCCCAAAGCACGATAACGTTTTTCTTTATACCTATATGGTAGTGCGTGAGGACGCTATGGAGCTTTACGGTTTTATCGACAGGGAGGAGCTTGAATGCTTTAAACTTATAACATCGGTAAGCGGTGTTGGTAATAAAATTGGTCTTGCGCTTTTATCGGAATTTTCGGCAAGTCAGCTGACTTTATATATCGCAAGTAACGACCCGAAAGCACTTACTGCGGCATCGGGCGTAGGTATAAAACTGGCACAAAGAATTGTGCTTGAACTAAAAGACAAAATTGGTTCGCTGGAAAGTGGCGAAACGCTTGAAATTAAAGCAGTTGGTAATGCTACCGTTAACAGTAATTCAAAAGAAGCGGTAGCGGCATTGGTGTCACTTGGTTACACACAAAGCGAGGCGTCTTTAGCGGTTGGCAGACAAGATCAAACCTTACCCACCGAAGAACTTATAAAACTTGCGCTTAAATCACTTGCAAGGGGGCTTTAATAAATGATTGAACAAGAAATGGATTTTGAAAACCGCATTGTTTCTCCTGACTATAGTTATGAAGATACAGCGGAATTGTCTTTAAGACCTACAACCCTTTCGGAATATATCGGTCAAGACAAGGTCAAGGAAAATCTTAATATTTACATTAAAGCCGCATTGCAGCGTAAGGAAGCGCTTGACCACGTGCTTTTATATGGCCCTCCCGGTCTGGGTAAAACCACTCTTTCGGGCATTATTGCTAAAGAGCTTGGGGTTAATTTGCGTGTAACTTCAGGTCCTGCAATTGAAAAGCAGGGCGACTTGGTTGCAATTTTAACCTCACTTAACGAGGGCGACGTGCTTTTCATTGACGAAATTCATCGTCTTTCCCGTAACGTTGAAGAAATTTTATACCCCGCAATGGAAGACTTTTCGCTTGATATAATTTTAGGGAAAGGTCCGTCGGCAAGGTCAATTCGTTTAGACGTGCCGCATTTTACACTTGTGGGTGCAACCACTCGTTCCGGTCAGTTGACAGCGCCTTTGCGTGACCGTTTTGGTGTGCTTTTACGTCTTGAACTTTATACACCCGAACAGTTGGCTCAAATCGTTACCCGTTCTGCAGGTATTTTGGGCATTGGTATCGACCACGACGGTGCTTTAGAAATTGCTTCACGTTCACGCGGTACACCGCGTATTGCAAACCGTCTTTTAAAGCGTGTTCGCGATATTGCACAGGTTGAGTATGACGGCGAAATTACCGAAGAGGTGGCACGTGCGGCTTTGGCTAGGTTTGAAATTGACGAGCTTGGTCTTGACGATTTTGACCGTAAAATGCTTTCCACCATTATTACCGCATACAGCGGCGGCCCCGTTGGTCTTGATACCTTGGCGGCGGCAATGGGCGAAGAAGCAGTTACCATTGAAGACGTTTACGAGCCCTATTTAATGCAAATTGGCTTTTTAACACGTACCGCAAGGGGTAGATGTGTTACTAAATTGGCTTACGACCATTTGGGAATTCAGTTTAGTGATAAATCAGCACAACAATCAATTTTTTAAAGTGAGTTTTTATGAGAACAGTCGAAGGATTTAAAGATTACGAACTTATTGACGCCGATTCGGGCGAACGCCTTGAAAGATGGGGCGATATAATTTTAATCAGACCCGACCCGCAGGTTATTTGGTCGGGCAAACGTCAGGACAAGCGTTGGTATAACGCTAACGCAATATATCACCGTTCGCAAAGCGGCGGCGGTTATTGGGAACGTCTTTCCAAAGTGCCTGACGTATGGTCTGTTAAATATGACGATTTGACCTTCCGCCTAAAGCCAATGGGCTTTAAGCATACGGGTCTTTTTCCCGAGCAGGCGGTCAACTGGCGTTTGGCAAAGGAACTTATTGCAAAAGAAAACCGCGAAGTTAAGGTTTTAAATCTTTTTGCATACACCGGTGGCGCAACCGTTGCTTGTTTGTCGGCAGGGGCAAGTGTTACTCACGTTGATGCTTCTAAAGGTATGGTGCAATGGGCAAAGGAAAATGCAGTTGCATCCGGTTTAGAGGGTGGCAACGTTCGTTGGCTTGTGGACGATTGCCTTAAGTTTGTTAAACGTGAAATAAGACGCGGCAATAAATATGATGCAATTATTATGGACCCACCATCTTACGGACGCGGTCCCAATGGCGAGGTTTGGAAGTTTGAACAGCAATTAACCGAATTGTTGGAAGAAACTGGCAAGATTTTATCAGACGATGCAGTTTTCTTTTTCTTAAACTCTTATACTGCAGGTCTTTCGCCAACAATTTTAAATTATATGGTTAAAGAATACGTCATAGGTGACCGAAAGGGCGAAGTTTTCACTGACGAAATCGGTCTTCCCGTTACCGCAAAGGGAATTAGTATGCCTTGCGGAAATACAACTATTTGGATGAAAAAATGAACAGTATTATCGAAATTAAAAACGTGACCTATAACTACACAGAAGACGAGGTCCAATATACCGCTGTTGATAATGTTTCTTTAAGCATTGAAAAGGGTAGCTTTACCGTTATTTTGGGTCATAATGGTTCGGGCAAATCAACCCTTGCCAAAATGATGAACGGGCTATATAAACCTACTTCGGGTGAAATATTGGTTAACGGTGTTAACACAAGTGATGAAGAAACCGAACTTGAAGTCAAACGCAAGGTTGGTATGGTTTTTCAAAACCCTGATAATCAACTTGTGGCTTCTATCGTTGAAGAAGACGTGGCATTTGGTCCTGAAAATTTAGGGCTTGAACCCGAAGTTATTCGCCAAAGGGTAGACGAAGCGTTAAAAGCGGTTGGTATGTATGAATTTAAAAATTCAACACCTCATCATCTTTCGGGTGGTCAAAAGCAAAGAACTGCCATTGCGGGCATGATTGCAATGCGTCCCGAATGTCTTATTTTGGACGAACCGACAGCAATGCTTGACCCTAAAGGCAGGACAGAAATTATTAACACAATAGAATGCTTAAACCGCGAAAACGGTATGACAGTTGTGCTTATAACACACTATATGGAAGAGGCGCAAAATGCCGACCGTGTACTTGTTATGAACGACGGTAAATTTATTGCAGACGGTACACCGAAAGAAATTTTTAAAAATGTATCAATGCTTAAATCGGTGGGACTTGACGTGCCACAAACAACCGAGCTTTTATATACACTTAATCAAAATAATATGCAGCTTCCCACTGACGTTTTGTCAATAGAAGAAACTGCCGACGCAATTGCGCGTTATTTGGAGGAAAAATAATAAATTGTCAGTATTAGAGGTAAAAAATCTGAGCCATACCTATGGCGGTAATACCCCCTTTTACAGCGATGCAGTCAGTAACGTAAGCTTTACTGTCGAGCAGGGCGAAATGATTGGTATTATCGGTCATACGGGTTCGGGTAAATCTACACTTGTTCAGCACCTCAATGGCATTTTAAAGCCAACTTCAGGTGAAATATTTATTGACGACTTGAATATTTGGGAAAAGCCGAAAGAAATCAGAAAAATTCGTTCAAAGGTGGGCTTGGTTTTTCAATACCCCGAATATCAGCTTTTTGAAGAAACCGTTTATACCGATATTGCCTTTGGTCCTAAAAATATGGGACTTAGCGGCGACGAACTTAAACAAAGGGTGCTTGATACCTGTCGACTTATCGGTGTTAAGGACGAATATCTTGAAAAGTCGCCGTTTGATTTGTCGGGCGGGGAAAAACGTCGTGTTGCAATTGCCGGTGTAATGGCAATGCGGCCTAAAATTATTATCTTTGACGAGCCGACTGCGGGTCTTGACCCTAAGGGCAGACAAGACGTTATTGAAATTATTAACGATTATCGAAAGGCGTTTAATGCTACGGTAATTATAATTTCGCACAGCATGGAAGATATGGCACAAATGGCGGACAAATTGCTTGTTATGTCAAAAGGCGAGGTTGTAATATTTGATAAAACCGAAAATGTCTTTTTACAGGGCGATAAGCTTCGCGAAATTGGTCTTAACGTGCCGATAGTTACCCGCGTGTTTGACATTTTACGCCAAAAGGGAATTGATGTACCCTTAGACGTTTTTACCGTTAGTCGTGCGGTTGAGGTTTTAAAACAAATAAAGGCAGGTGACCGAAATGCTTAAAGATATTACTTTCGGTCAGTATTTTGATTCTAAATCGGTTATTCATAAAGCCGACCCAAGAATTAAAATCATACTGCTTATCCTTGTAATTGTTTTTATATTTGTTTCGCAAAACTTTTGGGGACTTGGTCTTGCATTTTTCTTTATTTTAGCAATAATGCTTATTTCCAAAATTCCCGTTAAAATGTATCTTAAAAATCTTAAAGCGGTTTTGCCGATTTTAATTTTTACCGCAATTATTAATACGTTTTATGGTGAAGGCGAGGTACTTTTCAGTATTTTCGGCAAATTAGACGTAACGTTAGGCGGTTTGGAAAGAGCCGGCTTTACAGCGCTTCGCATTATTCTTTTAATTGTAGCAAGTTCTACTTTAACCTACACCACTACACCCAACGATTTGACAGACGCTATTGAAAGTCTTTTGTCGCCTTTAAGATTTATTGGTCTCAAAACTGCGGTTCATACACTCGCTATGATGATGACTATTGCTTTAAGGTTTATTCCAACCCTTGTTGAAGAAGCCGAAAAAATTATGAATGCTCAAAAGGCAAGGGGAGCCGACCTTGAAAGCGGTAATTTGAAAGATAAAATAAAGGCGTTAATACCAATTCTTATTCCGCTTTTGTTTTCGGCGGTGCGCCGCGCGGCAGAGCTTGCTGACGCAATGGAATGTAGGTGTTATAATTCGGGCGAGGGTAAAACCCGTATGAAGCAATTAAGACTTCATTTTCGTGATTTTGCGCTTACTTTTATAGCCCTTTTATTTGGCGCAGGTGTTATTTTGTTTAATATTTTTATGTAATTTTTGGGGGTGCCGATTTGAAACGCGTACTGCTTACAATTGAATATGACGGTACCGATTTTCACGGTTGGCAGTTTCAACCCGAATTATTGACCGTTCAGGGCGTTTTGGAAGAAGCTTTAACAAAACTTTTTTCAAAGCCCACTTCGGTAACAGGTACGTCCCGCACGGATGCGGGGGTTCACGCAAATGAATTTTGTTGCCATTTGGACTGTGACGATAATATTCCCGACGCGGCATTTTTGCGGGGTGTAAATTCGCTTTTGCCTCCAACCGTTGCGGTTAAATCTTGTAAAACCGTTGCGAATGATTTTCACGCGCGTTACGACGCAAAGGGTAAAACCTATGTTTACCACATTTATAACAGTAACGTTAAAGATGCCTTTAAAACAAGATATGCTTGGCATATTGAAAGGCAGCTTAATATTGACAAAATGAATGAATTTTGCCAACAAATTATCGGTACGCACGATTTTGCGGCTTTTTGTTCAAGCGGGTCGCAGGTTGAAACAACTGTACGCACCGTTAGTGAATGTTACGTTAAAAAACAGGGCAGTGACGTAACGCTTGTCGTTACTGCCGACGGTTTTTTATACAACATGGTAAGAATTATTGTCGGCACTGCGGTTGCAGTGTCTGACGGAAGAATTAATCCTGCCGACATACCGCAAATTTTAAGTTGTGGTCAACGCGATGCGACAGGTATGACAGCACCCGCACACGGTCTGTTTTTAGAAAAAGTTTTATATTAAGGTGATAAAATGCCTAATTACAAACGTAAAAAACGAAGTCACTTTTCTCAAAAACCGAAAGCCAAAAAAGCCGAGTTTAAAGAAAAAAGTGAAAAGAAAAATAAAATTAAATATGATAACGGTGCCACACCCTCAAAAAAGAGAAATAACTTTTCTGTTTTGAAGGGGAATAAAATTGAAATTAAAAAACGTTGGCAACGCTTATTAATGGTTATTGCGGCAATGATTGTGTTTGTTTTACTGCTTGAATTTGCTATTCCTGCTGGTATTTATGAAACAGTTGCCACAACCGTTGCTTCATTTGGCGGAGGTAATTACCCGATAATCTTTGAAAGCTCTAATACCGATGACGTGGTTGCAAAATCGGGTTATTATTATGTTTTAACCGGCAGTGAGGTTATGGCGGTTTCATCCGGCGGCAAGGTTATTTTTACCTATAACCACGGTTTTGAAAACCCCATTATTAAAACGTCCGACACACGTGCGCTTGTATTTAACCAAGGCGGTAATGATGCAATAATATTTAATCTTAACAAGGTTTGCTCCAACATAACTACCAAAAACGAAATTGTTAATGCAGCCATTGGCGATGACGGTACCTATGCGCTTGTAACCACTGCAGACAGTTATGTTGCGGCGGTTGAGGTGTATAAAAAGAACGGTAAGCTTATTTACCAATGGTTTTCTTCAAATGATATGGTAAATAACGTTGCCATTGCGCCAAGCGGCAAAAAAATTGCGGTTTCCACCCTTGATTCCGACATTTCAAAGTTTAATTCTAAACTTATGATATTTAATTATAAATCCGCCAATGCCGAATTTACTAAAGAATATGACGGGGAAATTATATATAATTTAAGCTCGTTTTCTTCACGCGGGGTTGCAGTTTCGACTGCTAATACTCATGATTTTGTACGTTGGTCGAGATATGCTTCTAAAGAATATAAAAATGAATATAATTTACAAATGCTTCGCGAAGGCGATAGGGGAGTTTTATTGGTTTATAATCGTGAAAACGATAAAACCGATAACCGCATTGTTATAATGTCGGCCAAAGGTGACGCCAAGCACGAGCTTCAGTTTAATGGAATTATTACCGATATTGCCCTTAAAAATAATCACATTTATTGCCTTTCTGACACAAAGGCATACATTTTAGATACCGACGGTGAAATTGTCCGCACCGCCGACTGCGGTTTTGGTGCGATTCGCTTTGCGGTTATTGCACAAAATGAAATTGCGGTAGTTACCGACAGACAAATTAACAGGGTTAAATTTGAAAAGAGGTAATTTTTGTGACGTTTTACACAGTACTAATTGACCTTATTTTGCTGCTGATTATTGCTGTTTCGGTTTATTTTGCGGCAAGACGTGGTTTTGTTCGAACCTTTGTTGAAGCAGTTGGCTTTATTGCTGCAGGTATTTTGGCATTAACAATTTGTACACCACTTGCTAATGCAACTTATGATAAAATAATTGAGCCACCACTTTTAAAAATAGTAACTGAACGTGTTAACGCTTCTTTTGAAGATAAGCTTCAACAAATACCCGACTTTGACGTTGATTCTGAAGAGTATCAAGACGTTAAAGAAAATATTGACACTTACATTACCGAGGTGTTTGAACAATTACCCGATTATCTCAAAAATTACGTTAATCAGTCTGGTTTAAAACCTCAAGAATTTTTTGGGGACAGCGATGTGGCTATAAAAGACAGCGTATCCATTGAGGAAGCTGTTCAAAAACTCGCTGTTGATATTTCTCAAAACCAAATTAAGCCGCTGGTTTCACAGATGATTTCGGTGGTTTATTCGACTTTAATTTTGGTTTTGTCACTTATAATTGTAAAAATCTTGGCTAAGGTTATTAACAAAGCATTTTCTTTCAGTATTGCAGGAAAGCTTAACACTGCGCTTGGCGGTCTTTGCGGCTTGGCAAAGGGGTTAATTTTTGCTTTGTTACTTTGTACATTAATATATGTGCTTATTCCTTTTACCGAAAATGGTATTTGGATTTTCACATTAGAAAATATTGAAAAAACATTTATTTTTAAAACTTTAATAAGTTTAATTGAAATTTAGGAGATCTTAAACGCATGAAACTTTGTTCTAAATGTAAAAAGCGTCCGGCAGTGGTTTTTGTTTCTGATATGTCAAATCCCAATGCCGAACCAAACGGTCTTTGCCTTGTTTGTGCAAAAGAGCTTGGTATTAAACCAATTGACGATATGCTTAAAAAGATGAATATATCTGATGAAGATATCGAACAAATGAGTGAGCAGTTTATGGACATTATGGCGCTTAATGAAGATGGCGACGATTTTGATGATGCCCAACTTAATGACGAAACCTTTGACATGGGTCGTGCTCCCGCTATGCCTAATATGTCAATTTTCAATAAAATTCTTGGTAATCTTGGCGGCGAAAAGTCGGAAAAAACCGAAGAAGAAAACGGTAATGCCAAGGACAAAAAAGAAAAGTCAAAGAAAAAGCGCAACCGTTTTCTCGAACAATATTGCACCAACCTTACCGATAAGGCAAAAAGAGGGGAAATTGACGTTATAATCGGTCGCGATAAGGAACTTTATCGCACTATTCAAATTTTGTCGCGTCGTTCGAAAAACAACCCCTGTCTTATAGGTGAGCCAGGTGTTGGTAAAACCGCCATTGCAGAAGGTCTTGCTTTGCAAATTGCCCGTGGCGAAGCCCCTGCACGTCTTTTAGACAAGCAAATTCATTTGCTTGACCTTACGGGTCTTGTTGCAGGCACTCAGTTTAGAGGGCAGTTTGAAAGCCGCGTTAAAGGTCTTATAAGCGAGGTTAAAGAAGCAGGTAATATTATTCTTTTTATTGATGAAATTCACAACCTTGTGGGTGCCGGAGATTCGGCAGAGGGCTCAATGAATGCCGCAAACATCTTAAAACCGGCTTTGTCCCGTGGCGAAATTCAGGTAATTGGTGCTACAACCTTTAAAGAATATCGCAAGTATATTGAAAAAGATGCCGCGCTTGAACGTCGTTTCCAACCTGTTACTATTGAAGAACCGTCTTTGGCTGAAAGTGAAAATATTTTAATGGGTGTTAAGGGTTATTATGAGGGTTTCCACAACGTAGTTATTCCCGAACACATTGTTAAAAAAGCAGTTATTTTGTCTGAAAGATATGTAACCGACCGGTATTTGCCCGACAAGGCAATTGACCTTTTGGACGAAGCGTGTGCTTGTGCAAGTTTGGCAAACACCGCTGTGGATGAACTTTATAAGGTTAATAAAAAGGTTGCCGAATATTCTATTAAGCTTGAAGAATTGGAAGCAGAGGTTGAAAACCCTGATTATGAAAAGCAGGCAATGGTTAAAGCCGACCTTGAAAAGTATAAAAAACAAGCAAATGAACTTTGCGAAGCAACGGCACCAACAACCGTTACCGATATGGACATTGCAAAGGTTATTGAGCTTTGGACAGGTATTCCCGCAACCAAGGTGCAGGAAAGCGATTTTGAAAAGTTGGCGCAGTTAGAGGATGCCTTGAATGAAAAGATAATCGGTCAAAACGAAGCCACAAAGCTGGTTGCAAGTGCAGTAAAACGTTCGCGTGTTCGCACAAATAATTTGCATCGCCCTGCATCATTTATATTTGTTGGTCCCACAGGTGTTGGTAAAACCGAGCTTGTAAAGGTGCTTTCACAACAACTTTTTGACACACCCGAAACCTTAATTCGTCTTGATATGTCGGAATTTATGGAAAAACATTCAGTATCAAGAATTATTGGCGCGCCTCCTGGTTACGTTGGTTATGACGAAGCCGGTCAACTTACCGAAAAGGTTAGAAGAAAGCCATATTCGGTTATTTTGTTTGACGAAATTGAAAAAGCACACCCCGACGTGTTAAACATTCTTTTACAAATTCTTGACGATGGTACCGTAACCGACGCGCAGGGAAGAAAGGTTAATTTTGAAAATACCGTTGTGGTTATGACTTCAAACGCAGGCAGTGACAGAAGTGAAAACCTTTTGGGCTTTGGCAAAACACAAGCCGATGGCTCTAAAGAAAAGGCGCTTAAAGCGCTCGAGGGCTTCTTGCGTCCCGAATTTATTGCCCGTGTTGATGAAATTGTGGTATTTTCGCCCTTGTCGGACGAATCGTTGCAAAAAATCGCCTCAATTATGCTTAATGAATTTGCAGAATCGCTTAAAGAAAAGCTTATCGACTTTAGTTATGATAAATCGGTTTGCAAATATCTTGCCGATAAATGCGATGGTATTAAAAAAGGTGCAAGAGAACTTCGAAATCTTATTCGTCGCGAAATTGAAGCGCCCATTGTTGATTTAATTATTGAAAAAGGCGAAGGTAATTTAAGTAAAATTACCGTAACTGCCGACAGCGAAATTAAAGTAAGTGCAATATAATGCGGCTTTATTATTGGAGGAGAAAAAATGCTTAAAAAAATATTATGTGTTTTATTGGCATTAGCGGTTGTGTTTAGTATTGCGGGTTGTGGCTCTAACAAAAACGATTCTAACGAACTAATAAGCATCACACCCTATGAAGAATTACCGGCTTTTACAGGTAATTTTAAGCTTGTTTTTGACAATATAAGCGAAGAAAAACTTAGTAAGTCCGAACTGGAAGAAATTATTGGGTATATGATTTCTGCTTATTACGCATATTCTGCAGAAGATTTTTGTGAATATATGAGCGAGCAAGACTTTACAACTACCTTAACAGCTGCGCAGGACGCCATTACCGCAAGGGGAACAGAACTGATATTAAGCAGTAATGTGGGCGAACGCGATATGGCGGTTATTTTAACCACCGTTGCGGCAGATTTTTCAGATGCGAATGTGTCTTACGCGCAGTGGCGAGTAAAAAATTCGGCATATAAAATTAATGATAAATACACAGCCGAAGAATTAAAAGACGAAATGAAGTATATTATAAACGAATATACCGTTATGTTCTTTGGTCAAGCGGTTGTATCATAACATTTCTTAAATTGGCGTTTTTAGTTTAACCTTTACACTCTTTAAAACATATACTGTATTGTATTTATTTGTTTGATTAAAATATTAAAAATCAGGCAAGAATATAATCGGAGTGTGAAAATGTTATGAATATTAAACGCGGAGAAATTTATTACGCCGATTTAAGTCCTGTCATTGGGTCAGAGCAGGGGGGTATTCGCCCTGTGCTTATCATTCAAAATGACGTGGGAAACAAATACAGCCCCACGGTTATTGCGGCGGCAATTACCAGCCAACGTGACAAAACCAAATTGCCCACCCATATTACTGTGGATGCTGTTGGGTGCGGACTTGCTAAAGATTCTATTGTTCTTCTTGAACAGGTGCGCACCATTGATAAAAAACGTTTAAAAGAAAAAATGGGTTGCCTTGATGTTAGTGCAATGCACCGCGTGGACAAGGCATTAAGTGTAAGCTTTGGGTTGGACGTGGCTTCCACAGGGTTTGCTACATAGCCCAAACCATATTATCAATTAAAAAGTGGCGGTTTTTGACCGTCACTTTTAATTTTTTTATATGAATATTGATTTATAACCGACTTTTTGTTAAAATGAAATTAAAGACTATATTTTGAAGCGTGGTGTGTGTATGCTTAAAAATGATATTTTAAAGGATTTAAAGAAAATAACCAATGAAGAAAGCGAAATTCTTAACGGTAAAAAAATTATAAATCGCGGTATTTATATGCAGGGCTCACAAAATACCGTAAACAGTAAAAAACTGCTTGATTCGGGCAAACTTATAACCATGCGTAAACACACCCGTTTTATTGATTTTCCAAAACATACACACGATTATGTCGAACTGGTTTATATGTGTCAAGGTAACACCGTTCACGTTGTTGACGGAACCGAAATTAATCTTTGTAAGGGGGAACTTTTATTTTTGGGGCAGGGCACAAGTCATAGTATTGAAAGGTCTAATGAAAACGACATTGCAGTAAATTTTATAATTTTGCCCCAATTTTTCGCCGACACCTTGCCTGCCTTGGGGGACGAAGAAACACCACTTAAATCTTTTTTAATAAACTGCCTTTGCGGTAATAATGGCAATGGTTATCTTTATTATAAGGTTTCCGACGTTCTCGAGGTGCAAAACCTTATGGAAAATTTGTTGCTTATAACCCTTGGCGAAACCTTTAACAAACGCAAACAAGCCCAAATGACCATGGCGCTTTTATTTATGCAGCTTATGGCACATACCGAAGAGCTTTCCGCACAAACAAGAGAAGATGCGGCGGTAATTAAGCTTTTAGATTACATAGAAACCAATTACATAAACGGTAGCTTGACCGACGCGGCAAAAATCTTTCATTATGATATAAGTTGGCTTTCGCGTGAAATTTTAAGAAAAACGGGTAAAACCTATACCCAACTTGTTCAAGATAAAAGATTATCACAAGCGGCGTTTTTGCTTAAAAACACCAATGTCAACGTAATAGATATTTCTTTGGCGGTAGGGTATGAAAACGTTAGTTATTTTCACAGAAAATTTTTTGAACGCTTTGGTATGACACCAAGAGATTATCGTATTTCACAATTGCAAGAGAGGACACTTTTTTGACAATTTTAAGACCTATCTTTATGCCTGGATATTTGTTAAAATAACTATGGTTTTATAAAGGGGGTCTTTTTTTGTATTATTTAGCAATAGATATTGGCGCTTCCTCTGGAAGACATATTCTTGGAAGCTTAGAAAACGGTAGGTTATCTTTAGAAGAAATTTATCGTTTTGAAAATGGTATCAAAAATGAAAACGGAACTCTTGTGTGGGATGTTGAAGCCCTTTTTAATGAAGTTTTAAACGGAATTAAAAAGTGTAAAGAAATTGGCAAAATTCCCACAACCGTTGCTATTGATACTTGGGGTGTTGACTACGTTCTTTTAGATGAAAATAAAAAAGAAATACTCCCCGCGGTGTCATACCGTGACTCGCGCACCGAAAGGGGCGCAGGTGAGGTTGCCAAGATATTAAGTCAAGAAAAATTATACTCTTTAACCGGTATTCAAAAACAAAATTTTAACACAATTTATCAGCTTTATTGTGATAAAAATACCGGCCAGCTTCAAAACGCGAAGTATTTTTTAATGATGCCCGATTATCTTGGTTTTAAACTTACAGGCGTTATTAAAAATGAATATACTAATGCAACAACCACCAATTTGGTTAATGCCGATACAAAAACTTGGGACAATGAAGTACTTAATACATTAGGTATTCCTACAAATATTTTTAGCGAAGTATCACTTCCGTGCACTGAAGTGGGCGACTTTACACCAGAAATTCAAGCATACCTTGGCTTTAATGCAACGGTTATTCATTGTCCATCGCACGATACTGCGTCAGCTGTGGCGGCGTGTCCAATTGATGATGAATGTGTTTACATTTCGTCAGGCACATGGAGTCTTATCGGCACCGAAAATTTAATGCCGGTTTTAAGCAATGCGGCACTTGAAGCCAATTTTACAAACGAAGGCGGCATTAATTATCGCTTCCGTTTCCTTAAAAATATTATGGGTATGTGGCTTTTTCAGTCAATTCGTCGTGACCTTGGCAAGAAATATACCTATGACCAAATGATGCAAATGGCAATGGAAAGCAGCTTTAAAGAGCTTATTGACCCAACAGATAATGCCTTCTTGGCGCCGGAAAATATGGTTGAAGCAGTTCGCACCTATCTTAATAAACCCAACTTGCCAATAGCCGACGTGCTTTCAAGCGTTTATCATTCGTTGGCAACCTCTTACGATAAAACAGTCAAAGAAATTGAAAAAATCAGCGGTAAGGAAATCAAGGCAATTCACATTGTGGGTGGCGGCAGTAAAGATATGTATCTTAACAAGCTTACCGCAAAATACACCGGTAAAAAGGTGCTTATCGGTCTTAACGAAGCCACCGCAACCGGTAATATAATTTCACAAATAATGTATTGCGATAATTTAACACTTAATCAAGTTCGCAATATTATAAAAAATACTTTCAGCATAAGTGAGGTAAAGTTATGAGCAGATATAATGAGGCAAAAGAAATCTACGCAAAGTGGGGAATAGATACCGATAAGGCAATAAAAACCCTTAAAACCGTTCCGATTGCTCTTCATTGTTGGCAGGGCGACGATGTGCGCGGCTTCGACCAAAAGGTTGATGCGCTTTCGGGCGGTATTCAAACCACAGGTAATTACCCCGGTAGAGCAAAAAATCCCGAACAGCTTATGGCAGATATTGACATGGTTTTAAAGCTTTGCCCCGGTGCTAAAAAGCTTAATTTACATGCTTGTTATGCAATTTTTGATGATGAAAACGGCGGTTGGGTAGACCGAGATAAAATTGAACCCAAACACTTTAAAAAGTGGGTAGATTTTTGTAAAGAACGCGGTCTTGGTTGCGACTTTAACCCAACCTTTTTCTCGCACCCCAAATGTGACCCGCTAACCCTTTCTTCCCCTAATGAAGAAACACGCAGGTTTTGGATTGAACATGGTAAAGCGTGTATTAGAATTTCGCAATATTTGGCGGAAGAGCTTGGCTGCGAATGTGTTATGAACATTTGGACAGGCGACGGTTTTAAAGATATTCCCGCTGATAGAATGGGCCCCCGTGTACGTTATAAACAATCCATTGACGAAATTCTTTCTGAACCGTTTGACTTTAATAAGGTTAAACCTTGTGTTGAATCAAAGGTTTTCGGTATCGGTGTTGAAGCATATACCGTTGGCAGCGCTGAATTTTCACTTTCTTACGCGGCGGCAAACAAAGATAAATGCATTCCGCTTATGGACAACGGTCATTACCACCCAACCGAAGTTGTGTCGGACAAAATTCCCGCTTTACTTGCCTTTTTCCCCGAAATTGCACTTCACGTGACTCGTCCTATTCGTTGGGACTCTGACCACGTGGTGCTTTTGGACGATGAAACCAAGGAAATTTGTAAGGAAATTGTTCGTTGCGGCGGTTTGTCGGGCAGTGTTAAAATTGCGCTTGACTATTTTGACGCATCAATTAACCGTATCTCTGCTTGGACAGTTGGTCTTCGCAATGTTCAAAAAGCATTGCTTATGGCTCTTTTAACCCCGTCAGAAGAGCTTACCGCCCTTCAAGATAAAGACGACTGGACCGCTCTTATGGTAAAACAAGAAGAACTTAAAACCTTACCATTTGGCGACGTTTGGAATGAATATTGTCGTTTGTGCGGTGTTGCGGTTGACGGCGAATGGTTTGAAGAAGTTTTGAAGTATGAAAATGAAATTTTAAGCAAAAGAGGTTAATGCAATGAAAGATATTTTAACTGCACCGTTTGTGGTGGAAATGAGAAAAACAACCGCAAATATGTACCGTCTTGGTTGGGATGAACGCAATGGCGGTAATATTAGTTATATGCTTGAAACCGAAGAGGTTGCCGAATATCTTGACCTTAATAACGTTATAAGAACAATTCCTATTGGTTTTGACGCTACCGAACTTGTTGGTAAAATCTTTATTGTTACGGGCACCGGCAAATATTTTAAAAACGTTGATGGCGACCCGCAAAACAATTTAGGTATTATTCGCATTGCAAAGGACGGTACCACAGCTGAGCTTTTGTGGGGTTATGAGGACGGTGGTCGCTTTACAAGTGAACTTCCTGCCCATCTTATGAGCCATATGACACGACTTAAAAAAGACCCTAACCATCGTGTTGTAATGCACACACATCCAACCAATACTCTTGCAATGACACACGTTCATGAGCTTGACGATAAAAAATTCACCCACACCATTTGGGAAATGTGTACCGAATGTATTGTTGTTTTCCCTGACGGTATCGGTGTACTTCCTTGGATGGTTTGCGGCAATAACGAAATTGGCTATGCCACGGCCGAAAAAATGGAAGATTACCGCCTTGTTGTATGGGGACTTCACGGTATTTACGGTGCGGGCAGAGATATGGACGAAACCTTCGGTCTTATTGAAACGGTTGAAAAAGCAGCCGAGCTTTATATGCTAACCGCACATTTGCCGCATCTTAATACTATTCGTGATAATGAACTTAAAGAGGTTGCCGAAGCATTCGGTCTTGATTATAGAAAAGACTTTTTAAATCTTTAAAATAAAAAACCGCTCGTAAGGGCGGTTTTTATTTTAATCTTTTGTTTTACAAATACTGCAATATGGGTTATAATTGATATATAAAAGTGGGGGGAGGGTGAATTGTGAAAAAAGATGAATACGTTGCTGAAATAATGAAGCAATATAGTGTAGTTAAAGTACTTTCCCGCAAAGAAAACGCTGAAATTTTACGTATTAGGCATAAGTTGTTAGAACGTGATATTGTGTTACGTGTTTATAATGAAAATTGTGATGCTTATAATGCTTTAAAAAGCATTAAACACGAAAATTTGCCTTTGGTGTATGATGTTTTAAATTTTGAAGACGGTCAAATTGTGTTGGAAGAATTTATTGACGGTGTAACAGTTGCACAGGTTTTGCAGGAGGGTAAATACAATTATCATGGTGCAAAAAAGGTTATAAGCTGTGTTTGTAATGCTTTAATTGTGCTTCACGGAATGGACATTATTCATCGTGATATTAAACCTGAAAATATAATGATTAGTACAAAAGGCGAGGTCAAATTGCTTGATTTTAACGTGTCAAGAATACATAGCCCAAACAAGAAAAATGATACTGTGGTATTAGGCACAATAGGTTATGCCCCGCCCGAACAATATGGCATTTCACAAAGCGATTTTACTGCCGATATTTATGCATTGGGTGTGCTTTTAAACGTAATGCTTACAGGCAAACACCCAAGCGAAAAACTTGCTAAAGGTAAGGTGGGAAGAATGGTGCTTAAATGTACACAAATTGACCCCAAAAGTCGTTTTAAGTCGGTTGAAAAATTTATGGAAGCATTATAAAAGACCTGCAAGTTTGCAGGTCTTTTATTTTTATTAATTCCTTTTAACTGATATTTCAAACATATGACCGCAAGATTCACATATTTCCATACCACTGCAGTCTTCACCTTTTGATATTTTAGCTTCCCATTTGTCGCCAATATGATTACATTTTGGACAAACACTATAAACATACACAGCATTTGCAGTTTTTGAATAATATTTGATATTTTCTCCGCTTACACCTGTAAATCCGCCAAAAAGTTTTATAACGTTAAAAATTATCACGCCCATAAGTATTAAAATTATTATATTTTTAATGCTTAATTTGAAAGTTTTATTTGATACTTCAGTTGGAGTTGGTGCAGTTTCATTCATAATATTGCTCCATTTTTTATTAATGCTTTTTGTAAAACCTATTACTTTATTTTAAAATATGCGTTGAAATAATAACCCTTAAATGAATATTTCGAACACTCTTTACAATACATTTTGCCACCAACGGTTTTATTCTTTGCATAGTATTCGGGTCGGAAGGTGCATTCCTCACATTCGGTCGAGCATTTATCACAAACAGCAACAAGAGTAATTATATTATATTTTGTATAATACGACTTTAATTTATAATTTTGAAGTTGAAGTACGTTACTGTAATCGGTTGTTTGTTCAAGGTGCTGTGGTTCCAAATTAAAACTTCTGTCTATTGCAACGTCAATAAAAATTTCTTCGGTTGTTTTATTTTCATAATAATTGTATTTAACACCGCTTTCGGTATAGCTATATTCGTAATAAATTTCATCATTTTTTTCAACTTTGGTTTTGTTTTGTTCTATTTGATTTAACAAAGTTTTATACGAAATTGTAAACGGAAAAGCGTCTAAAAATCCCTTAATCTCGTATGCAATACTTTCCAAACTTTTTTTGTAATCGCCTCTGACCTTTTGACCGATTATAATGTCTTTTTCGGGGTGCAAGGTTAAGGTAATATCAAAATCATATTGTATTTTATCAATACCGTTTGGTTGAGGTACTGAATATCTTGTTCCTGAATTTAAATAAGCGGCACGTTTTTCTTTAATAAGGTTTTCATATTGTGAATAATAATCTTCCTTAATATATTCATTGGCTTTAGGGCAATATTCGATAATATTGCCATCAATGATTTTTTCTTCTGCTAAGGTTGATTCTGTATCTGTAGAATCGTTATAGATTTCTTCATTATTGTTTGTGCAACCGCAGCAAAGGCATGCGATACTTGTAAGTATTAAGATTGTTGATAATATTTTTTTCATTTTTATACCTCCAAATTTTAAAACAAGTAAATCACTTGTTATTTACAAATAAAATACGTCTAACGGTACGTTCACTGCAACTGTATTTAACTGCAAGCTGTTTTAAATTTGTACCGTCAAACTCTTTAGCAATTTGTGAATGAATGTATTCACGACTATAAAAATTCATGGGAAAATTTATTTGTTGTCCTTGGTATTCTTTATGTATTATTCGAGCATTTTCAATGCCAATATGTTCGGCAAGTTCCATATAAATTCGGCTTAAATGCTCTTTTTCATCTTTGGTTTTCAAGCTTTTTGCCCCTTGTTTTTTAATTATATTTAGTATATATAAAATAATTTGGCATATCAAATGACATTGTCATTGGAATTGCCGCAAAGGTTATTTTATATTTTAAGTATAACGTCGAAATTGTAAAAAGTCCTAAGCGCTGTGCTTAATTTTAAGATTTTTTTATTTTTGTTAAGTTGACTAAAAAGAATTTGTATGATAAAATTTTCAAAAGAATATTTGAGGTGCTTTAATGATTAAAGATACAAGCGATATGCTTAAAGAACTTGAAAGCTTTTCAAATTTTAAAGATTTTTTAAGCGAAAATCACGATGTTATTACAAAAAAACAGCTCAGCGTTAATTTGGCTGAACTGCTTATAAAGTATAATATTAAGAAAAGCGAAGCGGTAAAAAAATCTGAAATAAATGAAATTTATGCATATCAAATTTTTGCGGGAAGTCGTTTGCCCGAACGCGATAAACTTTTATGTATTTTAATTGGTATGAAGTTACCGCTTGGCGAAATTCAAAACCTTTTAAAAACGTCGGGTTATGCACCGCTTTATCTTAAAAACGAAAAAGATTGTATAATTGCTTTTGGAATATCAAAGGGGTATGATTTATTAAAAATCAATTCCTTACTTTACGAATATGGTTTGGAAACCTTGGGGTAGTGAGAGATGAAAAAATGTCCATTTTGCTCTGCTGAGCTTTATGATGATGCTCAGTTTTGCCTTTATTGTATGCGAAGCTTGACCGATAAAAAGGTTATTAATTCAAAGGTCAAAAAGAATAATTGTTTTAGGGTAATTTTGGTTGTAGTTTGCCTTGTTTTATGTCATTTAGTTAGTGTGTTTTTGGTTTTTGATAAATTAAAACCGGTTTTGGATGATTCAAGTTCTTCAAATGATTCTTCTTATAACAGCACAACCCCCGATTTTAGTGACACTGACCAAACCAACGGTGTAAATGCACCTGACAAAAACGGCAATTCTAATTTAAGTGAAGAGGAAAATTCTAATACAAGTTCGAACGACGATAAGAACGATAATAACCAAGGTGGTTCTGATAGCGGCTCTTCGGACGACACCACCACTAAAGAACCCGATACGGAGGTCGATACTAATCCTACTGTGCAACCCGACTGGTTGGTTAAAACCGTAAGTGGTGGTGTCGAAATTACAGGTATAGGAAAAAGTGCTAATGACGGTGTTTATAATATTCCCGCAAAAATTGATGGAAAAACAGTTGTTGGCATAGGCGAAAAGGCGTTTTATAACCAACAGGGTTTAAAAAGTATAACCTTACCAAACACTGTAAAATATATTGATGTTCAAGCATTTTATGGATGTACTTCACTTACAACTGTTAAAATTCCAAGTAACGTTATGTCTATTGGAAAAAATGCTTTTGTAAACTGCAAAAAACTTTCAAAAGTATATATTTTATCAACCGTTGTAAATATTGATGTGAATGCATTTTCCACTCAATATCAGCGGGACGTTGATCTTACAATTTATGCTTCGGCTTCGGTAATGAACAGCACAAAAGCGCGTATTCAATGGGATGCCGATTATATTGAATATAACGGTTAATAAGTAAAATTAAAACCTTCTGTGGTAAAACAACACTCTTTACCACAGAAGGTTTTCGTTTGTAAAATGCAAGTGAAATTTGTCGACAATAAAAATATTTTAACCGTTTATATGCCATACATAACGGAAATAATCCTTAATGGAGGTGCTGTTATGTATAACAAGGTTTCAATTTGCGGGGTGGACACGTCTAAACTTCCGGTTCTTCGCGAAGCGCAAAACGAAGAGCTTTTAAAGAAAACAAGGCAGGGAAGTATGACCGCCCGTAACGAACTTATAAATGGTAATTTGCGACTGGTGTTAAGTGTTATCCAGCGGTTTACAAACAGGGGCGAAAATTTAGATGATTTATTTCAAGTGGGTTGTATAGGGTTAATTAAATCTATTGATAATTTTGATATTTCACAAAACGTGCGGTTTTCCACCTATGCCGTACCAATGATAATTGGCGAAATTAGACGTTATTTAAGAGATAATAATTCAATAAGGGTAAGCAGGTCTATTAAAGACACCGCTTATAAAGCAATGCAGGTAAAAGAAAGGTTGACCGCCCAAAACGGTAAAGAACCGCAGGTGCCCGAAATTGCAAAGGAGCTTGATTTGCCTATTGAAGACGTGGTAATTGCCCTTGAAAGTGTTGTAAGTCCCATTTCGCTTTACGACCCCGTTTATTCTGATGGGGGAGATACCATTTACGTGCTTGACCAAGTGGGTGATAAAAACGACGACAAAAATTGGCTTTCGGAAATTGCTTTCAAAGAAGCCATTAAAAATCTTTCCAACCGCGAAAAGCATATTTTATCACTTCGTTTTATTCAAGGTAAAACCCAAATGGAAGTTTCAAATGAAATCGGCATCTCACAAGCACAGGTTTCCCGTTTGGAAAAGGGTGCGCTGCAAAAAATCAGAGAATGAAAAAAGCCCCCGCTTTAGCGGGGACTTTAAAATTATTCTGCGTTTACGTTTTCAATAACTACTAGGTCGTTAATTTCAACTGTGTTTTTGGGCTTCTTTTTAACGTCAGCAAACTTAAATGCAATTGACAAGAAACCAATGAACAATACAAGTGTATTGAATGTATGTATAGTATTTTCAAGAATTGAGTATACAACGTTACCGTATTGAGAAATTGCTTTAAATATATCAATGGTGTTGCCAACAAATCTAATGCAAAGGAGAAGTGCCATAATTGCAGCGGGTAAGAACACAACAACCTTTGCAAATTTGGGTGTCTTCTTTTTTGTAAAGAACAAAATTGTAAACCAAATACCGATAATAAACATTAAAAAGTATACGCTGCCACTTAATAAATCGGTAAATATTGAACCTAAGAACTTAAAGAAAATTTCATATTTAATTAAAATTACAATACTTTTAATAAATGCAATTACGCTTGAAAGCCAAAACAAACCTGATGCCAAGGTAACAGCAAGCTTATCAATTTTTGTAAAAATGCAAATTGCAATTGCCAAACACGCAACAAAGTTTACAGCGTTTGATAGGTTGAAGATAGCTCTGATGATGGTTTGAAAAAACATTCCAAAACCGTTACCGTTAAATAATGATAAGAAAATTGTTGAAAAGGTCGGGGCAATTGCCAAATATATAAACGAAATAGCCGTAAAAATTGCCCAAATATTGCTTTTGTTATTAAGTTTTGCCATGGGATTTTTCTCCTTAAAAAGTTTTAATTATTATACCATTAAGTTAAATATCTGTCAATTAAAAACCCCCGATTTAACGGGGGTTAAATTATTTTTGAGCAAATTTTAATACGCGTAAAATAACAGGGGTTAAAATAACGTTTGTTAAAATTTCAAATATAAAGTTTCCCATTGCTATTGCCCAAAACAGTGCCATACCGCTTTGTGTCATTTTAAAGGTTTCGGCAATTTTTTCGGCATAGGGCATAAAGAAAACGTAGCATCCAAGCAAGAAAAAAGCGGTGTTAGCAATAGGGCACAACAAAGCAGCTGAAATAACCGCAATGTACTGGTTAAATTTTGCAAGTAATTTGTAAACAAGGCCTGCGACCAAACCGCACATAATACCCTTGATAAGTACAGTTATTATCGTGCCAATAACACTAAATGCGTAAAAGGGGTTGGGAAGCAATAACACAACTACGGCGAAAACAAAGCCAAGCCAAGTTCCGACTCCAACACCGCATAGGGCGGCACCGATAACAATTGGAATTAAACCAACTGCTGTAGAAAACGGTCCGAACCAAGTTGTAACTGAACCGATTGTCTGTAAAACAATTACAAACGCTGTCATAATTGCACCCATCGCCAAGTTTCGGGTTTGGGCTCTTCTTTTTTCTGATTTTGTCATTTTAATTACCTCCGATACTGTCCCAAAAGGGTACAGTTCATAATAATATTACAATCCGCCTTAGCGGGAATTGCTTAATGATTTTTTTCGTAAATGGCGCAAAGACCTTCAAGCAAAAGGTTTTCGTTATAAATAATGCTGTGGTTACAGTGTGTAATAATCTCTTTAGAAAGACCACCTGTTGCAACAACTGTGGGGGTTTCGCCAAGCTGGGTTTCAATGCGGGCCAAAAGACCGTCAAGCATAGCGGCTGAGCCAAGCACTAACCCTGACTGCATTGATTCAACAGTATTACTGCCAATAACCGATTTCGGTGCTTCAATGGGAATTGAAGTTAATAAAGCGGTGTTTTCTGCCAACGCTTTTAAGGTAAGGCGAACGCCTGCCGCAATAACACCGCCCAAAAATGCACCGTCTTTATCTAAAACGCTTAAAGTGGTAGCGGTACCCATATCAATAATAACGCAGGGCATTTTGTAAGTGTCAATAGCGCCTACAGCACCTGCCACAAGGTCGGCACCAAGCTGCGCGGGGTTGTCAATTTTAATATTAAGACCGGTCTTGATTCCGGGACCAAGCATTAAAGGCACAATTTGGCAAAGCTTTGCCACAGCACGACTGATACTTTTGCCTACCGACGGTACAACCGATGAAATGATACAGTCTTCAATATCGCTTGGAGACATATTATAAAGCGATAAAAGGTTTTTAATATCAATGGCATATTCATCGTCGGTCTTTTTAGTATCGGTTGAAAGACGGGCGGTAAAACCTAAAATGCGGTTATTATAGGTGCCTAAAGTGATATTAGTATTACCTATATCAATAGTCAGTAACATCTTAATCAGTCCTTTCGAGTATATTATATATATATTAAGCAATAAAATCAAGATTTTTGTTGACAAAATAGGGTTTAATTGTTATAATAGTTGGTGCTAAATGGGAGACTGCGGTCTTCTTTAGCTCCTTGTTCCGCGAAAACGCGGGACCAAAAGTCCAGAAGGAGGTGCAAAAGTAAATGACCAATAAGTATGAGGCAGCTATGATTTTTACCGTAGCAAACGGTGAAGAAGCTACATTGGCTTTGAAAGAAAAGTTCAATGACCTTATCGCTAAAAACGGTGCCATTGAAAATGTTAATGATTGGGGCAAGCGTCGTCTTGCATATCTCATTAACGACGAAGCAGAAGGTTACTATGTTTTCTATGAATTTGAAAGCGAACCGACCTTCCCCGCAGAATTAGAGCGTATCGCAAAAATTACTGACGGTGTACTTCGTATCATGGTTATTAAAAAGTAAGCAAGGAGAAAACAATAGATGTTTAACTTAGTTGTTTTAACTGGTCGTTTGACGGCCGATCCGGAGCTCAAAACCACACCCAACGGCACCAACGTGACCACTTTTTCTATCGCTGTTGAACGCCGTTATCGCTCGGGTGAAGAACGCCAAACCGATTTTATTAATATCGTTGCTTGGCAGAAAACTGCAGAATTTATTACTAAATATTTCAAAAAGGGTAACCTTATCGGTATTGAAGGTTCAATTCAAACCAGAAGATATCAAGATAAGAACGGTAACAACCGCACTGTTTTTGAAGTAATCGCAAACAACGTTCAGTTCGTTGAATCTAAGAAAGATTCAGGCGTTTCTGAAGGTGCGTCTTTCAGCAATGCTGATGTTAATGATTTTGCAGAAATGGACACTGTAGATGACAGTGACCTTCCGTTCTAATTAATTATATATTTAACGATTGGAGGCTTTAAAATGGAAGAAAGAAACGAAAGACCCATGCACAGAAAACCCCGCAAGAAAGTTTGCCATTTCTGTGTTGACCGTGTTGAAGCCATTGATTATAAGGACGTTGCATATCTTCGCAAGTTTATTTCTGAACGTGCTAAGATTTTACCCCGCCGTGCTACCGGCACCTGCGCTGCTCACCAGCGTGAATTGACAACCGCTATCAAACGCGCACGTCAAATTGCATTACTTCCTTATGTTAATGACTAATAATTAACAAAGCAAAACGCCCACCGAAAAGGTGGGCGTTTTTTTATGTTGTTTTAAAGTTTAAAGTCTTCTTCGCTATAACCGTCGGCAAGTTTAACCTTAACGGGAACCCGTTTAAGTGGGTCGTATTTATAACTACGGCATTTGTCGAATTTATCGGTAACACCGCGTTTTTTGCAAATAATTTGGTCCTCAAAATCAAGGTGTGTACCGTATACGCAATATTCACAGTGTTTTTCAAGCTTTTTATTGAAAGATGATTTTGCCATTATTTTTCACATCCTAATATACTTTACCAAGTTATTATACTATATCTTCAATAAGATTACCAGCATATTTTTTGTTATAAAGTGAAATTATCAAAACAATGCCCATTATAAGTAGTGAAAACGAAACTACAGGTCCGTTTATAAAAGGGGCAAAACTTAAGTTTTCATTGTTTGATAGGGTGCGTGTGCTGATTTTAAATATTTTTAAAATCAAAAATGTAAAACTGGCAGATAATATACCGTGCAAAATGCGAAAAAATACAAATTTTACATAATTTATTTTAACCTTTTGTAAAAGTGATAGTACTTGACACCAAATACTTATGCCCGCAAAACCAAGTAAAAATGAAACGGTAATGATGTTTTTGCATTTAAAAACTGCGTTTGTAACTTCAAATATTAAAGAAATGCTTGAGAATAGTGTTAAATTTTCAATATAGCCCCCAATAACAGAAAATAAAATCACAAGCGAACATATTTTTATAACCGTTTCTGCCGCTGTTGAAGCGGAGCTGACAAAGTTAGTTATAACTCCAAGACGCTTTATTACAGGTGGCTTTGTTATTTTATTGCGTTGGTTTAAAATCAGGGCAATTATTAGTGATGAAATAACGTGGGAAGAAAACAATATCCAACCCACAGCCACGCTTTTAAAGGCGCCCTTGCCAACCGCTAGTATTACAAAAGCGGGACCTGCGTTAATGCAAAAGTTTATCATATTTGGGGCTTTTTCATTTTTACTTTGTGATAAAAGCTTTGCACCAAGCGGGTAACCGCCCACAAGGGACAGCAAAAACAACGAAAATTCGTAAAAATTAAGCCCCAAAATAAGGTTTGTAATTTTGTTAATGGGTTTTAAATATCTTAATATGCCGCTTTGATTTATAAAAATTACGCAAAAGGTAAAAGGGAATACAGAAGGTATAATAACGTTACCGCAAAGCAAAATGCCCAAAAGGGTTTTTTTAATGCAAATTTCGGGTTTTAAAATAATAAACAAACCCAATAAACAAACTAAAAAAACGCCTGTGTAATCAAGTGCTTTTTTCATATTACCACCCATGAATTATTTTATATAATTTTTCATAGCATTATTACAAGGGTGGTATATAATGGCTAAAAAATTGAAAATTGAAAAAAGCAAAAAAAGTTTAAAATGGAACCTAACCCCTAAAGATGATTTTATTGACAGCGATATGTTAATGGGACCGCATATTGAAATTATGGGAAACGGTAAAATTGAAATTGACGGTTGTAACGGGGTTTATGAATATTCTGACGATTATATAAAATTACGTCTTACTAAAGGTGCATTGCTAATTTGCGGTAACAATTTTGATATTTTAACCTTTGAAAATAAGTCAATAACCATAAAAGGAAAAATTAAAAGTATTGAATTTTGTGTTTAGGTGAATTTATGCTGTTTTTATATAGGTTTTTTCTTGGTATTTTAGAAATTGAAATTTATGGTGTTTACCCCGAAAAAGTGTTAAATCTTTGCGAAAAACATAAAATCAGTATTTGGGACATTTGCTATAAAAAAGGTAAAATTTGCTGCAAAATCAAAGTGAATGATTTTAAAAAATTACCTAAAATATTCAAGAAAAAAGGTGTTAGAATTCATATTACAAAACGTCAGGGTTTGCCTTTTTTTACTAATAGATACAAGCGCAGATTTGGCGTTTTTGTGGGTATTTTAATCTTTATTTTACTGCTTAATTATCTGTCGGGGTTTGTATGGGTAATTGATGTGACGGGCAACAAAAACGTTAGCGAAAAAGAAATTATTTCGACTTGCAGACAAATCGGCGTAAAGGTTGGGGTGCCTAAAAACAGTTTTGACCCTAAAAATAAAGCACAGGAATTACTGCTTTTAAATGATAAGCTTTCTTGGGCTTCTTTTAATATTGAAGGAAGTGTTTTAACTGTCAACGTTACCGAAATTAAAGAAAAAGACCAAAGTGAATTTTTGGCTTCAAATTTAGTTGCCGACAGCGACGGTATTATAAAGCATATTGACGTTACAGTTGGAAACGTAGTTGTAAAGGTGGGGGACACGGTTAAAAAGGGCGATGTGTTGGTATCGGGCATAATTGAAAGTGAAAACGATACTAAATTTGTAAATCCCAGGGGTAAAATAATTGCCCAAACGCAAAACGTTGTAAGTGCTTCTCAAAACTATGAAATTAAAGAAAGCAACTTAACAGGCGTGCAAAAGAGCAAATTTGTTTTAGAGATTTTTAGTCTTAAAATACCGCTTTATCTGGGCAAAGAAAAAGGGGAATACGACAGCGAAACCGCTGCCGAAAATTTAAAGCTTTTTGGCAATTTTATACCCGTTAAACTTTACACAAAACGGTTTATTTTCAAAGAAAGCCAAAAAATTAAACTTGACTATAACTCGGCTTGTGAAAGGTTGAAGAATCAAGTCAAAAAGGAATACCCCAAAGCCGATATTAAGTATGAATTTTCTGATAATTATACGCATGCAACCCTAAACGCGACAGTTTGTGAAAAACGTGACATTACTAAAAGCCAAAATCTAGCATTTCAAATTAAAAAAACTCCCGAATAGTCGGGAGTTTTTTAGTTTAATCTTTAAAAATAATTGTGCTTACAGAATTTTGCATTACGTCAAAATACCACCAATTTCCCTTATAAAAATATTGATATTGGCGCTTTTCTTCGTTGGGGTTGGACACGATAACCATGTGGCTACCATCGAGGTTGTCGGCAACGCAGGTTTCGGTTTCGAAATTTTGCGTGCGGAAGGCGAACATATTTCTGCCCTCATGTGTGGGGTGGCTCTTGTAAATTTTAGCACCCTTTTTAATAAAGTGAGAAAAATGCTCAAAGGTGCGGAATTGACCGCTGTAGGAAATTTCTTTTGTCTGACTGTTCATGGTTACTAAACCACCGCAATAGCAATGACCAACGTTGGGTCGACCTTCTTCGTCAAGCATGAGGTTCCAGCCGGTAAAGCTTTCAAAACCACGGGTTAGGGTTTTACAAATCATACTTGCCCATTTGCACCAGTCATCAGCGTAATGGTCGTAAAGCCGAGGTCCGCCCTCGGTATATTGGAATTTAATTTCAGGATGGTGCTCTTTAATTACATCTATCATTTCAATTTTGCCGCTATAATAATGCCACGCAACCGATGAACAAAAGTTTTTAATTTCGGGGTATTCTTTTAGGCACCAATCAACCCTACGCCAGCCGTCAAAGTTATGGTCATAAAGCCAAATATCAATATCTAAATTTTCTTCTCGTAAACGTTGCCCGAGGGTGAGGATATATTCCACCTCATGTTCGGGGTGCCATTTGCAAGCGGGAAACATACCCCATTGGTCAACTTCGGGCTCGTTTTGTGGGGTTATAACCGAAATGTTTATGCCCTCATTACGATACGCCTTAATAAATTTAATAATATATTCGGCGTAGGTTTTAATATATTTTTGTCGCATCGCGCCACCACAAATTGAACCACCCGTTTTCATCCAGCCGGGAGGACTCCAAGGGGAAGCGAACAGCTTCAAATCAGGCTTTATTGATAAAATTTCTTTTATTATCGGCAAAATATAAGAGCGGTCGCGCTCGATTGAAAAATGTTTAAGTTCAATGTCTTCAGGCACGTCATCATAAGTGTAAATTTCGGCCGAATAGTCACACGAGCCAATGGGAATTCGTGCAACGCTTAAATCAAGACCCTCTTCGGTATAAATATATTTTAATAGCTTTTGGCGTTCGGCTTTGTCCATTTTCATAAGATTATAACAGGAAGCCCCCGTAATAGCCACACCAAAGCCGTTAAAGTTATCGCAAACTATATCTTCGGTTATAATATGCTTTGCGGCTCCTGTTTCGGTTCCCGAGGGAAAAATCGGCTCACTTTTTAAAACGTATTTATCATTGGTTGTATATTTTGTAACGGTCATAAATACCACTCCTTTAATTCTATTGTAGTTTTTTGAATTTGAAAAACAATGTAATATACAAATTAATTCATTGTATTTTTCAACGCGATATAATATAATAATCGTGGTGATATAAGTGAAAAAAATAGATATTAAGACAATTTCATTTGTAGATTTCAGCGCAAATCACATTGTTTCTATTGAACAAACGTGGCCAAACAATTCGGTTTTTTCTTATATAGATACAGCACGTGCCGATAACGGATTTCATCTTATAACAAGCGGCAGAGTGGTTTATACCGATATAGACGGCAAAGAACTTTCCGCTAAAGAGGGCGACGTTATATACCTTCCTAAAGGTAAAAGATATGAGGCACGTTTTTTATCTGAAGAACCGTTTATAAAATGTATTTTAATAAATTTTGTCTTAAATGATGCTGGTGGTAAAGAAATTTTACTATCTGAAAATATAATACGTTTATGTAACGATAAAAACGGTGAATTACTTAATAAATTTCAAAAAATTTCGCTTCTTTATAAAACAAAGCTAGACCGTTTAAGCATTAAAATTGAATTTTTAAAGCTTATTAAGAGTATTGTAAGCTTAAGCGGTGAAACAAACGATTTTACGGTGGCAAATTGCGGTGAATTTATTAGAAAAAACTATGCCGAGCGCATTTTGGTGCCCGAGCTTGCTAAAAAATGTCATTTAAGCGAAACCACCTTTAGAAAACGTTTTAAAGAGCATTACTTTATGACGGCAACCGAGTTTATTATAAAAAGCAAGCTTGACGTTGCGTGCGAAATGCTTCGAAGCAGCGAAATTTCGGTTGAAGAAATTTCAAATTTTTTGGGCTTTTACGATAATTCATACTTTTACAAAATAATGAAAAAATATGAAGGAATAACTCCTGCCGCTTACCGTAAAAAATATCGCTGATGTTTAAGTATAAGTAGATTTTTTATTTTAAGCGTGTTATAATAAATTAAATATATCTTAATGGAAGTGATACGGTGTTTGAAAAAACAATCGATATTGAAAGAATTGAACAGTTAGTTGCGCTTTTTGGAAATTTTGATGAGAACATTAAAGACATTGAAAAACGCTATAATGTGGTTATTACTTATCACGGTAGCCAAATTAAAATTTCAGGTGACCCGAATGACGTTTTAATTGCGGTTAGAACGGTTGAATGTTTAATTGAAATGATAAACAAAGGCGAACAAATTACCGACCAAAGTATTCAATATGCCGACACGCTTGTTCGTGATGGGGAAGACGATAAAATCGGGAAGCTTTTAAACAGTGACTGTGTTTGTATTACTTCAAAAGGTAAGCCCGTTAAAGCTAAAACACTTGGTCAAAAGAAATATATTGAAGCCATTAAGAAAAATACAATAACAATTGGTGTTGGCCCTGCAGGTACGGGTAAAACCTTTTTGGCGGTGGCTGTTGCTGTTGCGGCTTTTCGTTCCAAGCAAGTAAACCGCATTATTTTAACCCGCCCCGCAGTTGAAGCAGGGGAAAGCTTGGGCTTTTTACCGGGCGATTTACAACAAAAAATTGACCCTTATCTTCGTCCGCTTTACGACGCACTTTTTGAAATGCTTGGCGCTGAAAATTTCCAACGTTGTATTGAACGCGGCGATATTGAGGTGGCACCGCTTGCGTATATGCGCGGCAGAACACTTGACGACAGCTTTATTATTTTAGACGAAGCGCAAAACACTACAAGCGAACAAATGAAAATGTTTTTAACCCGTTTGGGCTTTAATTCAAAGGCAGTTGTAACGGGCGATATTACCCAAATAGATTTGCCAAGTGGTAAAAAGTCCGGTCTTAAGGACGCGGTTAAAATTCTTAAAAATATCGACGATATTGCAATTATGCGCTTGTCGGAAAAGGACGTAGTGAGACACCGCTTGGTACAGGAAATTATCAAAGCATATGAAAGAAACGAGGAACTAAATGAACGCAAAGGTTAGTATTTTATTAAAAGAAAAAAGTGTTGCTTTACCGCAAAATTTTCGCGCACTTATAAGAAAAGCGTGTAATGCCACTTTAAAATATGAGGGTTTTATTGATAAAGCCGAAATTAACGTAACCATTGTAAACGATAATGAAATAAGGGAACTTAATCGTGAATTTCGCGATATTGATAAATCGACCGACGTGTTGTCTTTTCCCTTGGGCGAAGACGGTGTATATGATTATAATCCCGAAAACGACACTTTAATGCTTGGCGATATTGTAATATCGGTTGACCATGCACTTTTGCAAGCCGATTTATACGGTCACGGTATTGAGCGCGAAATTGCTTTTTTAACGGTACATTCAATGCTGCATCTTTTGGGTTATGACCATGTCAATAACAAACAAGAGGAAAAAGAAATGTTTACCCGTCAAGAAGAAATTTTAAAAACAATGGGTTTAGAAGTTAGAAAACAGGGAGAAAAATAATGCAAACATCTGCTTTTATTACAATTATCGGTCGTCCAAATGTTGGTAAATCATCACTTATGAATTGCATTTTAGGGCAAAAGGTTGCTATCGTTTCAGACAAGCCGCAAACCACACGCACTAAAATTATGGGCATTAAAACTGAAGGGGAAAACCAAATTGTTTTTATTGACACCCCAGGTTTACACAAGCCCAAAAACGAGCTTGATAAGAATATGAACCGTGCTGTAAGTGACGGTATGACCGACGTAGACGCGGCGGTTTTGGTGGTTGAAGCAAACCCCAAATTTAAGTTTGACGGGGAAAATTTACCTCCTGCAGAAGCAAAATTAATTGAAGACCTTAAGCGCCGTAAAATGAAGGCGGTTTTGGCTATAAATAAAATTGACCTTTTGGAAAAAAAGGAAGAATTGTTTTCACTTATTATGGCATACACTAAAGAATTTGATTTTCAGGCGGTTGTGCCTTTATCTGCGCGTACGGGCGACGGTGTAGATATTCTTATGACCGAAATTAAAAAGTTTTCAAAACCGTCTGTGCATTTCTTCCCGTCGGACGACGTTACCGACCAGCCCGAAAAGGTTATTGTTGCGGAAATGATTCGTGAAAAATTGCTCAGGTCACTCGATAAGGAAGTTCCGCACGGTATTGCGGTTGATTTAGAACGTTTTGTTGAACGTGACACCGCCGAGGGTGAACCCATTGTAGAAATTGAAGCTACAATTATTTGTGAAAAAGATTCCCATAAAGGCATTATTATTGGTAAAGGCGGCACAATGCTTAAAAAAATCGGTACCCAAGCGCGAAGAGATATTGAAGAATTTTTCGGTATACGCGCATCGGTTAAATTGTGGGTAAAGGTTAAGGAAGACTGGCGCAACCGCCAGGGTCTTATTCACACCTTCGGATTAGATTAATTTACCTTTTATATTTTTGATTTATTACCTAAAACTAATTTTGGGTGATAAAAATGGAAGAAAATAAAAATTGGCTTAAATTCCAAAAAAGCGGAAAAATAAGTGACTATTTAAATTACGTAAATTCATGTAAAGGAAGTGAAATCATTGGCGGAGACAGTAACCCGTTTTGTAACCGAAGCACTGGTATTGAAAGAAATGAATATGGGCGAAAGCGACCGTCTGGTGACACTTTTCAGTAAAGAACACGGTATCATAAGGGCTTTCGCAAGTGGCGCTAAGGGTATAAAATCTAAAAAAGGCGCGGCGACAAGCCAACTTACATACGGAAGTTTTGCGATTAAAAACAAAAACGGTTCTTTAAGAATTTATGAAGCCACCCCAATTAAAATGTTTTTTGGCGCAGGGGACGATATTGAAGTTTTAACCTTGGCACAGTATTTTTGCGAACTAAGTTTAAATTTTGCAATTAACGGCACAAACAATGCCGAATTTTTGCGGCTTATTCTTAATTCGCTGCACTTTTTAACTGTGGCAAAACGTTACCCACCTCTTATAAAGGCAATTACCGAGCTTCGAATTGCCTCAATTTCGGGTTATGCTCCAAATCTTGTGGCGTGTGATAACTGCGGTAAATTTGAAGATGACGTTATGTTTTTCGACATTCAAGAGGGAATTATAACCTGTAGCGACTGTCCACGCACAAGTAACGTGATACCTGCCGATAAAACAATGATTTCGGCAATGCGGCACATCGTTTATTCCGATTTTGAAAAGCTTTACAGTTTTGAAATTCCAAATGACCGTGCCAAACTTTTGAGCGATTTAACCTCTGCTTATCTTACAACACAAACAGATTATAGGTTTAAAACACTTGATTTTTATAACTCTATTAAGGAGTAGCAAATGTACAATATTGAAAAGTATTCCAAAACATTAGAACTTGATAAAATTCTTGCTTTGCTTTCTAACGAAGCGTCTATTGCCGAAACGAAAGAAAAAGCGCTTAAGCTTTTACCCGAAACCGATTATAATTCGGTTGGTTTTTTGCTTTCACAAACCGATTCGGCTTATAGCTTTATGGCAGGGTACCAAGCGCCAAATTTTGCGGGGGCAAGAAACGTTATTTCTGCTTTGAACCGCGCCGAAGCGGGTGCAGTGCTTTCAATGCGTGATTTGCTTGATACGGCCGACACTTTGCGCGTTATTCGCACCGTTAAAGCGTGGCGTGATAATTGCAGCGGCATTACCGTTACCCCTCTGCAAGAACTTTTTGACGCACTTATACCCAATAAATACCTTGAAGAAAAAATAAACTTTGCAATTAAAAACGAAGAAGAACTTAACGACAATGCATCTCCCACTTTGTATGACATTCGTCGCAAAATCAGTGCTAAATCTTCAAAGGTGCGAGATTTGCTTGATAAAATCGTTAAAGGACCCACCGTAAAATATTTGCAAGACGCAATTATAACCCAACGTGACGGACGTTTTGTTGTACCCCTTAAAGCTGAACACAAGGGTCAAATAAGCGGTATTGTGCACGACACTTCGGCAACGGGCTCAACCATATTTATTGAACCGATGTCGGTTGTTGAAACCAATAATGAAATACGTGTTTTAAGAATTAAAGAAGCCGAAGAAATTGACCGAATTTTAGCCGAACTTTCGGCAGAGGCGGGTAATTTTGTTGGTGGAATTACTGCATCATTTAATGCTCTTGTTGGGCTTGATTTGATTTTTGCAAAGGCAAAGCTTGCCTATAAAATGCGGGCATCTCTTCCTAAAATTAATAACAACGGGTATACATATCTTAAAAATGCCCGTCATCCATTAATAAGCAATAAAACCGTTGTTCCCATAACTGTTGGACTTGGCAAAGAATATAACACCCTTGTTATTACAGGACCAAATACGGGTGGTAAAACCGTTACCATTAAAACAATTGGCCTTTTAACCTTAATGACAATGTGCGGTTTTATGATTCCGGTTGACGACGGTAGTCAAGTGGCAGTTTTTAGTAAAATTTTTGCCGATATTGGCGATGAACAAAGTATTGAACAGTCACTTTCCACCTTTTCGTCACATATGGTTAACATTATTTCAATTTTAGACAATGCTGACGATGATTCGCTTGTTTTATTTGACGAACTTTGTGCAGGTACCGACCCTATTGAAGGCGCAGCCCTGGCAAAAGCAATATTAATGCGTTTATCTCTTTATGGCAGTAGGGTGGTGGCAACCACGCATTACCCCGAGCTTAAGTCCTATGCTATTGATACCGAAAAGGTTGAAAACGCATCTTGCGAATTTGACGTGCAGACCCTTAAGCCCACTTATCGACTTATAATCGGTATGCCGGGGCGCTCTAACGCATTTGCAATTTCGGGAAAATTAGGGCTTGATGAAAGCATAATTTCAACCGCAAAAGAACAGGTTAAGGATGAAGATTTGCGTTTTGAAAGGGTGGTTGCATCGCTTGAAAATGCTCGCAGAGAAGCTGAGAAAGAGCATAAAAATGCGCAAAAGCTTCGCGCCGAGCTTAGTGAAGCCAAGCGAAAAAGTGATTTGCGTGAGCACGAGCTTGAAATTAAACTTGAAAAGACAATGAATGAAACCCGCGAAAAAGCAAATCAAATACTTGAAAACGCGCGGTATAAATCATCACTTTTATTAAATGAGCTTGAAGAAATGAAAAAAGCCATTAATGCCGAAAATGCTGCAAAAATGGCAGAAAAGGCGAGAGGAGTATACCGTTCAACCCTTAAAGAGCTTGAAGAAGAAGCCGACCCCGTTACTGTTAAAAAGGTTTCGGGCGAAGCGGTTACAAGCGTCCAAAAAGGCGATATTGTTGCTATTGCTGATATTGGTCGCGATGCAACCGTAATTGAGGTTAAACCTGACAAAAAACAAGCATACGTAATGGCGGGCGCTATTAAAATGTGGGTGGGGTTTGATAATCTTCGCTTTAAATCAAGCTTTTCTCCCACGACAGAACGACCGAAAACGCGTAACGTTACGGGTATTAAATCTCGCGCCGAAAGACAAGCGGTAACCGAAATTGATTTGCGTGGTCAAGCAAGCGACGAAGCAATTTTGGAACTTGATAGCTTTATTGATAACGCAGTGCTTTCGGGTGTTGATACCATTCGCATAATTCACGGTAAGGGTACGGGTGTACTTCGTAAAAACGTTCAAGCGCATCTCCGCCACCATAAAAGTATTAAGTCCTTCCGTCTTGGTACCTTTGGCGAGGGTGAAAACGGCGTTACAATTGCTGAAATTAATCAATAATGAACTGTCCTAAATTCTAAAATTAACAAAAAACAAAAACAAATATCAAAAGTGAGAAATTGAAATCTTTCTATTTCAATTTTATAATAGATAATGGAGAATACCATTTATCAATATTTGCGCTGTGAATATTGGTTTTTGGAAGTGACATCCATTTTAGCGGTCCCCAAATATTTTTTAAAGGAGATTGAGTTCGAAATGAAAAAATTTAGAAAAATTTGTGCATTAGTACTTAGTCTGGCAATGCTTGTAACAATGTTTGCAAGTATTCCCTTTGTAACAAACGCTGCAACACGCGTTACTGCTTCAAAGTTAGTTACTAATGACTACGGCACATACGTTGAGCACAACGGTAAACCGTATCTTATGTACGGTGTTCAGCTCCGTGTTGATCAACAGTATGCCGACAAAAAATTGGAAGACGGTTCTGTTGACTGGGATTGGGTTGAAGAAAACTTCCAAAAAGCTGCAGCAGATGGCTTTAAATCTGTTGCAATTCCTGTTTATTGGAGCTTTATGAGAAGCGGCAACCACGGTCTTTTATCTACTACATATCTTGAAAAAATGTATGAATACATTTATAAATACGATATGACGGTTCAGTGGTTATGGTTTGGTTCTAACGTTTGCGGTCACGGTGACGGTACTGCACCTTGGTGTATCGCTGGTGTTGACGACAGCGAATTAAGTGCTGAAAGACGCGCTAAATATTCACACCTTAAAAAGATTATTTGGGACACAAGTGACCCTGATAACCTTACCTATACATTCAGCGAAGAAGATTCTCCCTTCTTTGATTTTACCGATGAAGATACAATGCTTGCTGAACAGGCAGCATTAGCTGATATGATGGCTTATATTGCACAGCGTGATACCGAAAAACGTTGTGTAATGATTCAGCTTAACAACGAAATCGACCAAGGCGGCGATTATTGGCTTCCCAAAGACGAAAACGGTAATTACCTTGAAACTTGGTGGACCAGTGAAGAACTTCACGACAAATATTGCTATGCTTTTGGTCAAAGAGATGCCCTTTTTGCACAAATTGATGCTTTGGGCGACGTTGTTCACAACAGTGATTATAACTGTGTAACACGTGTGAATCTTTCTGATTCTTGCCGACCTGGCATTGCGGCTGATGACTATACCGACCTTTTGGCTTATGATGGTATTGATATTGTTGGTATCGACTGCTATGAAACTGAACTTGATACTATTCAAGGTCGCTTTAACCTAGTTGAAGGTAACCTTACACACCTTGCAGAATCTAATGCTACTTATGATAGCAGCATTAACACCGCTATTTTGCTTGAAAACGGTATCGGCAACTTTATTTATTGCCACCGTACTGATAGAACAGGCGGCGGCTTGTATGTTCAAGAAAAAAATGGTGATGGTTCGTTAAATCGTCAGTACAAGGGTTGGGTAGAACGCGAATCTACACCTGCTATCAGAGAATTTAATGCGGTTATTAATAAAGCTTACGAAAAAATTGCATACGCAGTAAGCGTTGGCGAATTCGTGGCTCTTACTGAAAACGACGAAACCAATTCTATTGGTGCAACATCATTTACTTTAAGTGATGCTTCCGAAAGTGCTAAACTTGCTTTTGCATTAAAGGCAGGCGCGAAACAATATGTTTTGTCATCTGTTAAAAACGATGCACAAATCGCAGTTTCGGGCAATACAGTAATTGCTGCTGAAGTTGGCTCTTACGTAAACGGTGTATGGGTTAAGGAAAGCGATGCTACCTTCACGGGCGACGGTGTTTCAGTAAACGCAGGTGACGTTGTACTTGTTACTGTTGCTGACGGCGAACTTGAAGACCTTATCAGCGCTGTACTTACAAACACTAATGAAAAATTATCAAACGGTGCTACCATTTATTCCGCTTTAGACGGTAAGGGCGGCACAGTTGTCCTAGGCGATGATATTCAAGACTTTGCACTTGAATTCAAATATATGGACGTATTAACTGCAGATAAAAATCCTGAAGCTTTAACCGTTTCAATGCGCGGCGGTAAATATAAGCTTAACATTCATCCCTGGGCATCTGAAACTACTGTTAAATCAAATAGCTTAACCTTTACAGGTAACGGTTCTACACTTGGAGGCAACGGTCATTTTGCTGTTAACGACAATGTTTGGACACAGTTTAAGATTGTTATGGCAGGCAAACGCGTTGCTATTTACAAAAACGGTGTTCTTTGGAATAGTGCTGACCTTACCGATGAAGCTATTGGCGGCAAATTAGTGCTCGACTTTGGCGATGCTTATGATAAATATATTGCCGACGTTAAGCTCTCATCTGCAATCGAAAAAGATACCTTTGCAGTAATTGACGCTTCTTTTGATAGCGATATTTTCAACGGCTTTAAAGGTATTAAGAATGTTGCAGGTACTGCATTGTCTTATGACGCAAACGTTGATGCAATGGTCGTGACAGATCACACATCAGCTACATATAGCATTGCTGAAAATATTGGCTATTATGAATTTGAAACTGCTATACAATTAGCAGGCAGTGTGAGCGGTTATCGTGGATTCCGCGTTATTTCTCCCACCGGATATAAATATTATTTCATTCATGATAATCTTATTGCCTATGATACCGCAGGCGCCTCTAAATGGGTAGGTCATACCGGTTGGAGCGATGATGGTAAATTCCATGATATTAAATTGGTTTATAATGAAAGCGTTGAAACCGTTTATATCGATGGTGTTGAGGTTTATTCCGCTGAATTTACTGAAGTCGTTTCGGGTGATTTAAAGGTCGTTTATGAATTGATAAACGGTAATAAGTTGTATCAAAACAACTTTAGGCTTATTGAAACCTGTGTACACAAATACGTTGAAACTACTGTAGATGCTACTTGCACTACCGCAGGTTCTGTAACCTATACCTGCTCACTTTGCGGTGACAGCTATAGTGAAGAAATTGCAGCAACCGGTCATAAATATGACAGCGATATAGACCTTGACTGTAACGTTTGCGGTACACTTCGTGAATTTGGCGAAGGCGTTCTTACCAAGACCGAAGATACCCTTTCAAATGGTGCAGCTATTTACGAAATTCTTGACGGTAACAGCGGTACAATTGTACTTTCTGAAGATATGCAAGATTTCGCACTTGAATTTAAATATCGTGACGTATTTACTGGCGATGCAAACCCTGAAGCTTTAGCCGTTTCAATGCGTGACGGTAAATATAAGCTTATTATTCATCAATGGGGTTCTACTACAACCAAAGCAAACGGTCTTACATTCTTTACCGATAATGTTCAAACCTTTGGTGGTAACAACCAATTCAGCGTTGCCGATGACGTTTGGACACAATTTAAGATTGTTATGGCTGAGCAAAGAGTTGCTATTTATAAGAACGGTGTTCTTTGGTATAGTGCCGACCTCACCGACGAAGCTGTTGGCGGCGAATTAGCACTCGTATTCAGCGACAAGTATGATAAATACATTGCTGACGTTAAGTTAAACGGTGCAACCGTTGCTGACACCTACGTATTATTTGATGCAAAATTCGATAGCGAAATCTTCGATAATTTCAAATCAATTCCATTTACTTATGATTCAACCTTGGGTGGCGCTACCACTCCTGTAAATCATTGGAAATCATACACATTCGCAGACAGCATTGGTTACTATAGTTTTGAAACAAGCTTACAGTATATCGCATTGTCAGGTTTGCGCGGTTTTGAATTAACCTCTCCCACAGGTTACCGTTACTTGTTTGTAGGTGATAATTTGGTCGCTTATGATACAAACGGTGGCTCTAAGTGGGTTGGTCACGCTGATTGGAGCGCTGACGGCACCTATCATGATATTAAGTTTGTATACGCTAACGATGTTGAAACTGTATATATCGACGGTGTAGAGGCTTATTCAGCTGAATTTACCGAAGCCAAAACAGGCGCATTGTCAGTTTATTATAAGATGGGTAGCGGCGAGCAAGTAGCCCAAGAATATATGAAGCTTGCTGAAGTTGTTGAAACCGAAGCTCCCCACGAACATAATTACACATCAGTTACAACCGACGCAACCTGTACTGAAAATGGTAAAATCACATACACTTGTTCAGTTTGCGGTGACACTTATACTGAAGTAATAGAAGCCAAAGGTCATAACTATAACGCAGTTGTAACTGAACCCACATGTACTGCTGAAGGTTATACAACATACACTTGTAGCAATTGTGGCGACAGCTACGTTGACGATAAGGTTGCAGCAACAGGCCACACCGCAGGCGACTGGGAAGTTGCAACCGAAGCTACTGTAGATGCTAACGGTCTTAAGGTTAAGAAATGTGCAGAATGTGGCGAAATCCTTGAAGAAAAGGTTATTCCTCGCGTTCTCAAGCTTAGAGGTCGTACACTTGCAATTCAAAGTGATATTTCAT
>JAZNJR010000018.1:0-14488 GCA_045578165.1 Acutalibacteraceae bacterium | reverse complement strand
TAAATTATGTCAACCATTATTTTTATACTTTAAAAATGTTATGTAAACTCTTTATGTAAACCACACAATATATTGATTTGCATAAATTATGTAAACTCAATTTATTGTAAAATAAACCTTTATTTTTTTGTAAAAATATGTTATATTATCTAAGGAGATGATTATATGAAAAAAACAGCGATTATTACGGGCGCATCAAAAGGTATTGGTGCCGCAACCGCAATTTTATTTGCGCAAAAAGGTTATAACGTTGTAATTAATTACAACACCTCATACGAGTCCGCTTCCCTGCTCTCTCGTTCACTTACACAAAACGGTTTTTCGGTTACACCAATAAAAGCAAACGTTGCAAACCGTTTAGAAGCCGAATTGCTTATAAAAGAAACCCTTTATAAGTATGGAAGTGTTGACGTAATCGTCAACAACGCAGGTATTGCTTTTGAGGGCTTAATTACCGAAACAAATGAAATTGATTTTGACCGTATAATTGACGTCAACCTGAAAGGAACCTTCAACTGTTGCAAAGCGGCAGCACAGGTTATGATAAATCAAAAATCAGGCAAGATTATAAACGTTTCTTCTATGTGGGGGCAAGTTGGTGCTTCTTGTGAAGTTGCTTATAGTGCGTCAAAAGCGGGTGTTATTGGTCTTACAAAGGCACTTGCAAAGGAACTTGCACCGTCGGGTATTACGGTAAACTCGGTTGCACCGGGTATTATTGAAACCTCAATGAATTCGAATCTTACAATCGAAGAACTTTCCGATTTTGTTGAAACTGTTCCTCTTGGCAGAATGGGTAGCGCCGAAGAAGTTGCACAAACGATTTACTTTTTGGCAAGTGACCAAGCCGATTACATTACGGGACAGGTTATAGGTATTAACGGTGGGTATGTTATCTAATAAATTTTTAAAGCTTAAAGTGGCGTGTTACACTTCAAGTCTTACTATGTCGGCAGTTGCGAATTTGTCCCCCGTATTGTTCATCACATTTCATGAACTTTATGACATTTCATATTCCCTGCTTGGTTTATTAGTGCTTTTAAATTTTGTAACACAGCTTTCAGTTGATCTTATATTTTCGTTTTTTTCTCATAAATTTAATATTTCTTTAACGGTAAAATTAATGCCCGTTATCGCTGCAGTTGGCTTAGCAATTTATTCACTTTCGCCATTTATTTTTAGCGGTTGTGAATATATTGGTCTTGCAATTGGTACGGTTATTTTCTCCGCTGCGGCAGGTTTGGCAGAAGTACTTATAAGTCCGGTTATTGCAGCAATTCCAACCCAAAACCCTGAACGAGATATGAGCAAACTTCATTCAATTTACGCTTGGGGTGTTGTTGGTGTTACCATTATTTGCACATTATACTTACTTGTTTTTGGTAATAAAACATGGTATTTTTTGGCTTTGGGTTTTATTATAATTCCAATAATTTCTGCCTTGCTTTTTATTAATGAAAAAATTCCAGACATGGACACCCCGCAAAAAACTTCAACAGCGTTTTCATTCTTTAAGCAAAAAATCCTATGGCTTTGTGTTTTCACAATATTTTTTGGCGGTTCGGCCGAATGCACAATGGCACAATGGAGCTCCGGCTTTTTAGAAAAATCACTTAACATTCCAAAGGTTTGGGGCGATTTATTCGGTGTGGCACTTTTTGCATTTACTTTGGGACTTGGCCGCACGTTATATTCAATGTTTGGTAAAAATATTGAACGTGTTTTAACCCTCGGTTTTTTAGGCGCAATTATTTGTTATCTAACTTCGGCAATTACAAATATACAAATTATTGGTTTACTTGCATGTGCATTAACAGGTCTTTGTACCTCAATGCTATGGCCCGGCACCTTAGTGGTTGCCGCAAAACAGTTTGAATCAAGCGGTGTATTTATTTACGCATTAATGGCCGCAGGCGGCGATTTGGGCGCATCGGTCGGTCCACAGCTTGTTGGTATGTTAACCGACTTTACAATCGAAAATTCGCTACTTTCTAAAGTGGCAACAAACCTATCACTTTCTCCCGAACAGTTAGGTCTTAAAATAGGAATTATTTTTGCGTCCCTATTCCCCATTTTTGGTTTAATTACCATTTTAAAATTGCGAAAGACAATTTCAAAATAAAAAACAAACCCCTATCAAACGATAGGGGTTTTAATTATTTATAAAAATGTTTTAAAAGTTCACAAAGCGGAACAATTAAAAAAGCGAGAATTAAAGCAACCAAAAATTGCCAGAACTTTAAAATTGTTAAACCAAATACAAAGCCCAAGGGTGTAAACACAAGGAAAATCATTATAAACGCGGTAACAAATACCGAATAGTTCATAAAACGGTTGGAAAATACTTCCTTTTTGAAAATGCTGCCTTGAAGTTTTGAATTAAAACAATGCAAAAGCTGTGCAACGCCCAATGTAACAAATGTCATAGAAGACGCAACAGTTGGAGAAACAAAATAACCAATTATATAGGAAATGAGCGAAATAATGGCAATAAACAAACCGTTAATACCAATTTTTATAAAGGTTTTAACGTTTAAAAGTCTTGTTGCACCGTCAAATCCTTTTGCATTCATAACCGATTTTTCGGCTTCTTCCATACTGAATGAAATTGCGGGGGCACAATCGGTCAAAAGATTTATAAGCAAAAGCTGTACTGCTACAAGTATTGGTGTTTTAAAGGCAATAGAGCCGATAAGTAAAAGCAAAAGTTCGGCAAAATTGCAGCTGCAAAGGTATTTAACAGTCTTTTTAATATTACCGAAAAAGCCGCGGCTTTCCTTAATTGCACGAACAATTAAACCGAAATTATTTCTAAGAATAATTACGTCGGCATTACCCTTTGCAACGTCGGCGCCAAATCTACCAATGGCGCAACCCACGTCAGCAATTGCCAATGCTTCAGCATCCTGCAAGCTATCGCCCGTGATGGTTACAATTGCCTTTTTAGACTGCCAAGCCCTAACAATTCTTAACTTGTGTTGTGGAGAAATACGCGCAAAAACACAGTAATTTTCAATATTTTCGCTTAATTCCTCGTCGGACAATTCATCAAGCTGAGCACCCGTAATTGCCTGTGTTTCTTCCTGCATAAGACCAATTTGAGTTGCTAAAGACACTGCGGTTTGAAGACTGTCGCCCGTCATCATAACAACTTTAATGTCAGCATCATTACAAGTTTTTATATCGTTAAAAATTTCACTTCTAACGGGTTCGGTTAAACCAAGAATACCCACAAAAGTAAGCTCGCGTTCAACCTCTTCGGCCTTGGGATTTGCAGGAATTTCATCAAGACATTTAATTGCAACCGCTACGTTACGAAGACCATCAGCCGCCATTTCATCATTCGACTTTAAAATGGCTTCAACATCACAATCAATGCAGTTAGGAACAACAATTTCCGGCGCCCCTTTAACAATTGCAACGGGTTGTTCATTAATTAACGTAATAATTGTCATTGTTTTACGAAGAGAATCAAACGGAATAACGGCAATTTTCGGAAAAAGTGTGTCAATTTCAGACTCGTCTTTGTAGTTATACTTCAAACAAGCCGCTGAAATTGCAGCTTCGGTTGTGTCATTCTCTAACGTTTTACACGCAGCTGCAAGATTTAAAATTGTGGCATAAGTATCATTAATTATACCGTCAGAAAGATTTAAAAGGTTTTTACCGTCATAAATGCTTTCCAAAACCATTCTATTTTGAGTGAAAATACCCGTTTTATCAGCACAAATAACGTTTGTTTTACCAATTGTTTCAAGTGCATTGCTATCTTTAAAAATAATATTTTCGCCTAAAATACGTTTTGTACCCGCCGCAATAACAATAGTAGAGATTGCATTAAGTCCGTCAGGCATAGCGGCGAAAGCTAAAGCGGCAGAATTTAGAAGAGCGGTTAAAGTGATTACTGCAAACGGGTCTTTTGATGAAAAGTTTTGAATTATAGTAATAATAAAAACTAAAACCGAAATACAAAGAATTACAATATTAAAAAATTTAGAAATTATGCTAAGTTCATTTTGCATAGGCATATTACTGCCGCCGATTTGTTCATTAATTGCAAGAGATTTACCGGTTTCAGTACTAATACCGGTTGCAACAACAACTGCTTTTGCAGTACCATGTATAACAGTAGTAGAGGCAAAAACCATATTAGAACGTTGTTCGATAGGAATAATATCGTCCAAAATTAAGTTTGCGTTTTTATCAATAGGAACCTCTTCGCCGCTTAAAACAACCTCGTTACAACGAAATTCGTTAGTTTCAATAAGACGTGCGTCGGCACAAATATAATCGCCTTCTTGTAAAAGCATAATATCGCCGGGCACCAATTCAACAGAATTAACCGTTTTAATAATACCGTCGCGCAATACCTTAACCGACGGATTTGTAGTGTGTTTAATATCAGCCAAAGTATTTTCACAATCGTGCAAATGAAAAGCCGAAATCATGGCATTTACAATTACAATGCCAACAACCAAAAAACCAAAATAAGCAGTTGGGCTTTCGTAACTGTGTGCCACAAAGAAAAATATTATAGACAAAACCATCAAGGCTATGCCGGTTTTTGTAAATTCACCAAAAAACCTTTTAATAATTGATGGCCTTTCAATTTTACCTGCAATATTTTTACCATAAATTTCTTGTTTTTCTTCTACCGAACCATTTGCAAGACCAAAAGCATCGTCAACACTGTAATGATTTAAAACGTCTTCTTTTGAAGAACTGTGCCAAATCATAAAATCTCTCCTTCATAGGTGCATATATAAACTACTTAATAACACTTAAATAATAATCTTTCATCATTTTTGCATCTTCTGCTTGTGTACCTGCAGATTCACAAACAAAAGTAGGACTTAAACCATATTTTGCAACAAGCTCCATTACAGGTTCAAAATCGGGACCGTAAATTTTGTCCTCAAAAGTTAAATGACGTTTTTCGCCACCTGTTGTATACTCAATTTTAGAAAAATGTGAATGGAAATTATTAAGTCGGTCACTACCAAGTTGATTTTTAATTTCTAAAAAGATTTTTCCAAAATCATCCTTTGTTTTTAAAACGCCCAAATCTCTCGCATTAAGATGACCGAAATCAATGCAAGGAATAATTCTTTCATCAATTTTACAAAGTTCCAACACTTCAAAAAGTGTGCCCAATTGATTAACTTTACCCATTGTTTCGGGACAAATGTGAATATCAGAAAGGCCCTCATCATCAAGTGCTTTTTGTGAAAGCTTCATCGTGTCAATTGCAAGAGAGAGTGCTTCCTCGCGGGAAATTTTACCGCAAGATCCGGTATGAACAATAATTCTATCTCCCCCCATTGCTTTTACAGCACGAGCGGATGATAAAATATAATTGACTGAATTAAGTCGCTTTTCTTCTTCAACCGATGACATTGAAATATAATACGGAGCGTGAAGAGAAATTGAAATTCCCTTTTCTTTCGCAATTTTTCCAAGTTCGGCCGCTTTGTCAAGACCAATGTTAACACCGCGTCCGCATTGGTATTCAAAATGGTCAAGACCAATATTAACAAGATAATCGGGTACTTGAAGACTTGATTTAAAACCTTTCGATTTAAAGTCGTCCCCCGTACCTGCAGGACCAAATTTAGCAGCCATATTATTCCTCCGTATTAACAATGTTAAGCTTTTTAATTAAAAAACGCTCGACCCTGCGCTTCATTCTAAAACGCAAAGAACTTTCGGGTTTTATGGGGGTCAATAAAATTGTAACAACTCCAACAAAATTGCCGCCCATTGTGTCAGTAAACAATTGGTCGCCAACAATTGCGGTTTCCTTTTTATTGGTGCCTAAACGTTTAAGTGCACGTAAATAACCAAAAGGCAAGGGTTTAAGGCCTAAGCTTATAAAATCAAGACCAATTTTTTTTGCGAAAGGTGTTAAACGCTTTGAATTAGAATTTGATAATACCGTCATTTTAATGCCATTTTTACGCATTAAATCAAGCCATTCGGGAAGTCCTTCGGTTAAAACTTGTCCGTGATGGGTTGAAAGTGTATTATCAACGTCCAAAATGAGCGCCTTAATACCATATTTATTTAAAATTTCAATTGAAATATCAGTTACTTTTTCAAGTTTAATGCGGGGTCTTAAAAACATTTCATATACCTCAATAAAAAAGGCGGTTGAAAAACAACCGCCTTTATCACTTAATATTAGCGGAACTTTCTTTTACGAGCAGCTTCCGACTTCTTCTTACGCTTTACAGAGGGTTTTTCGTAGTGTTCTCTCTTACGCACTTCTTGAATTACACCGTCTTTAGCGGTTTGTCTCTTAAAGCGACGTAAAGCGTTATCGAGTGATTCATTTTCTTTAATTCTAACTTGACTCATTATATTCCCTCCCTCCACTATAATAGCAGGGGTAAATTTTATTTGTGAAAAAGGAAAACCTTTTTACTTGCCACCAAGTGCAATGACATTTGCAATGATTGCTAATACGAAGAATGCGATAGCAAAATATTTAGTCATACGAGCTAACTTTGCATCCCAGGTTCTTGCCTTGGTTTTTGACAAGAAAGTATCAGCACCGCCGGAGATGACACCGTTAATGCCGGCACGACGACCCTGTTGGAAAAGGACAATAAAAATAATTGCCAAAGATACCAAAATAACGACTGCGCCAACAACATATTCAAGTGGGCTCATAATTTCACCTCCAATGATAGATAAGCATTCTATATAATAACACATTCATTACAAAAATGCAACAAAAATTTTTCAATAATGAGTTATTTTACAACAATATTTACGAGTTTTTTAGGAACGTAGAGTTCTTTAACAATTGTCTTGCCTGAAATTTCGTTAGAAATTGCAGTTTCTGCCTTTGCAAGTGCAATTGCGTCGGGTGCCGAAATATCAGCAGCAACGTTAAGACGTGCACGAATTTTACCATTAATTTGAACAACTATTTCAACCGTAGCATCAACACATTTTGCTTCTTCAAACTGTGGCCACTGTGTTTGGTTAAGCATACCATCAAAGCCGCAAACCTCCCAAAGTTCTTCTGTAATGTGAGGAGCAAATGGGTTAAGAAGAACGATAAAGGTTTTAAATTCATCCTTTGTGATACTGCCTGTTGCATTAATTGTGTTCATAAGTGACATTAAAGCTGCAATTGCGGTATTCATCTTAAGGGTTTCAATGTCTTCAGTAACCTTTTTAATTGTACGATGGATTTCAGCTTCAATTACAGGGCGATAACCCTTTTCATCGGTCAAAATATCTTGCATTGCCCAAACTTTATCAAGGAAACGTTTGCTACCCTTAATTGAAGACATGCTCCAAGGAGCAGCTTTTTCAAAGTCGCCTATAAACATTTCATAAACACGCATGGTATCAGCACCATAGTCGTTAATAATTTCATCGGGATTAACAACGTTACCGCGTGATTTAGACATCTTTTCACCGTTTTCGCCCAAAATCATACCGTGGCTTGTGCGCTTAGCATAAGGTTCAGCATTGGGAACAGCGACAATATCGTAAAGGAATTTATGCCAGAAACGACTGTATAAAAGGTGAAGTGTTGTATGTTCCATACCACCGTTATACCAGTCAACAGGACACCAATACTGAAGTGCTTCTTTAGAAGCAAACTCTTTATCATTATGGGGGTCACAATAACGCAAGAAATACCAAGAAGAACCTGCCCATTGTGGCATTGTATCGGTTTCGCGTTTTGCGGGTGCACCGCAATGAGGACAAGTGGTGTTTACCCAGTCGGTCATTTTTGCCAAAGGCGATTCGCCGTTATCGGTGGGCTCATAAGATTCAACGTTAGGTAAAAGCAAGGGCAATTCGCTTTCGGGTAACGGTACGTAACCGCACTTTTCACAGTAAACCATAGGAATGGGTTCGCCCCAATAGCGCTGACGAGAGAATACCCAGTCACGAAGCTTATAATTGGTTTTTACACTGCCTATTCCCTTTTCGGTGAGCCATTCTTGAATCTTCTTTTTAGCATCTTCAACAGAAAGACCGTTAAGGAAGTCAGAATTTACAAGAACACCGGTTGCACAGTCAGTAAATGCTTCCTTTTGAACGTCTTCGCCGCCTGCAACAACTTCAATAATCGGTAAATCAAACTTCTTTGCAAATTCCCAGTCACGAGTATCGTGTGCAGGAACTGCCATAATAGCGCCTGTACCGTAAGAAATAAGTACGTAGTCGGAAATAAAAATCGGAATTTCGGTGTTATTAACGGGGTTAATTGCCTTAACACCTAAAAGCTTAACACCGGTCTTATCTTTTGCAAGTTCAGTACGTTCAAAGTCGGATTTTTTGGCAGATTGTTCTTGATATGCAACAACTTCGTCATAATTTTCGATTTTATCAGCCCATTTTTTAAGTAATGGATGTTCGGGCGACATTACCATATAAGTCGCACCGAAAAGTGTATCTGCACGAGTAGTAAAGATTTCAAATGTATCGCCAATGGTGGTATTAAAGGTAACCTGAGTACCGTAGGAACGACCAATCCAGTTGCGTTGTTGGGTTTTAACGCGGTCAATAAAATCAACGTCGTTAAGACCGTCTAAAAGCTTTTCAGCATATTCGGTAATTTTAAGCATCCATTGACTTTTTTCTTTCTGAACAACTTCACTGCCGCAACGTTCACAAACACCGTTAACAACCTCTTCATTTGCTAAAACGCATTTACAAGAAGTGCACCAGTTAACCGACATTTCTTTTTTATAAGCAAGACCTTCTTTAAAAAGCTGCAAGAAAATCCACTGTGTCCACTTATAATAAGATGGGTCTGTGGTGTTAATTTCACGACTCCAATCAAAAGAAAAACCGAGGGATTTTAACTGCTTTTTAAAATTTGCAATGTTGCTTTCAGTGACAATTGCAGGATGTATATGATTTTTAATTGCAAAGTTTTCGGTAGGAAGACCAAAAGCGTCCCAACCCATTGGGTAAAGTACGTTAAAGCCCTGTAAACGCTTTTTACGTGCAACAATATCAATTGCAGTATATGAGCGCGGATGACCTACGTGAAGACCCTGCGCCGACGGATACGGAAATTCAACAAGACCGAAAAATTTCGGTAAAGTATAATCGTTTTTAGCTTCGAAAGTGTGGTTATCGTCCCACTTTTGTTGCCATTTCTTTTCAATTTTAGAATAATCGTAAATATTTGCCACTTTTTAGTCCCCCATAGCTTCAACTAAAATTTCTTCTAAATCAACTGCAGGCGCATCTGCCCACATTTTATCAAGTCCGTAAAATTCGCGTTCCTGACGTGAAAATACGTGAACAATAACCGATTCATAGTCAAGCGCAATCCAACCGGTTGTTTTGCCTTCAATGTGGTGCGGTCTTATTCCTGCTTCCTCTAATTTTGCTTCAACCTCGTCGGCCAATGCGCGAACGTGGGTTGAAGAAGTTGCAGTTGCAATAACAAAATATTCAGTTAATACGGTTAAATCGCTTACCTTTACGGCCAAAAGCTCTTTCGCTTTTTTACTGTTAAGCGCGTTAGCCGCAACCTTTACAATTTCAAAAGAATCCAAATTTATTTTCCTCCTGTACTAACAACTTGGTTATATGCATCAAGTGTATCGTAATGAACACATTTTTTGTTATTTATTAAATCACAAATCGAATATTGAAGCGCATATACAAACGCTTTATCAAGTGATTCGTCAACGTATTCTCTAATTACCGAAACGTCGTCGTAATCGCGGTCAATCGACGTAAAATCCGCAAGATAAATAATTTTTTCCAAAAGTATCATATCTGCCTTGGCGGTTGTATGATAACGAATTGAAGAAACAATTTCATCATCGTCAATATTTAAAATGTACTTAACGTATGCCGCACCAGACATTGCATGCCACAGCTTTTGGGCATTTTTTTCAATATCGTTTAGCATTATACCAAAACGATTAAAAAATTGCAAGTGCTCGTCCTGCGGTGCATTTTTGGTTATATCGTGAAGTAAACCCGCAAGATATGCTTTTTGGGTGTCTGCACCGTATTTTTCGGCCAAACGTTTGGCTTCATCTGCAACACAAAGCGAATGATAAAAGCGTTGTTCATTAAGGCGGGATTTTAAAAGTTCGATATATTCTTTATACACCGTACAGTCCCCTTTCCTTAATATAGTTATAAATTTTTTCGGGCAATAAAGATGCGATAGGTTCATTTCTGAAATCGGTTGATGAAACATTAGAAATTTCTTCATCCATTAAAATAATTTTCATGCCCTTTTTTTCAAAATTGGAAAGACAAGAAGAAAACTCATCATCATTAGTAGAAGTGCGACCAAACACAAAAAAAGGTAGCATTTTCATAAGTTCTTCATACTTATACCATTTATCAAAATAAACAAGCATATCACCACCGCAAACAAATGCAAACTGTTCGTTAGGGTAGGTTTCCTGTAAAAGTTTTACTGTGTCATAAGTGTAACTTTTGCCCTCCCGTTTAAATTCAATATCGCAAACTTCGGCTTTTAAAAAATCAGCTGCGGCAAGTTTACACATGTTAAAACGGTCATCATCACTTGCGAGAAAATCAACTTCTTTATGTGGTGGAAGCTTATCAGGCATTATTAAAATTTTTGAAACTTTATCGCTGTCATTAAGCGCTTTTAGCATCTCATAATGACCCTTGTGAAAAGGGTTAAAAGTGCCGCCAAAAATTGCAGTAAAAGCCATAATTATTTCACCAGTTTAATTGTTTTATTATCTTTGCTTTCGCGATAAAGAATAAAGCGTGAACCAATAACCTGCACAACGTCAGCACCGGTTGCCATGGCAAGTTCATCTGCGGCTTCCCTTGAAGAAAGCGGACAGGTTTCCAAAACGCGAAGTTTTATAAGTTCACGCGCTTCCAAAGCATCGTTAACCTGTTTAACCGTATTTTCACTTATACCCGACTTTCCAACCTGTAAAATTGTTTCATAATCGTTCGCCATTCCGCGAAGCTGTGCTCTTTGTCTACTGTTTAACATTTATTAAACCTCTATATAATCTTTTATTTTTTCTTTAAATAATTGCAACGCCTTGCCACGATGGCTTATAACGTCTTTTTCATGGTCACTTAATTGACTAAAAGGACCTTTTTCGCTAATAAACAACGGGTCATAACCAAAGCCGCCACTTCCCGCTTGACGTTCAAAAGCTATATGACCGTTACATTTGCCGCTAACTATAAAATAACGTCCGTCAGAAAAAACACAAGCAACCGAACAAACAAAATGTGCGGTCCGCTTTTCCATTGGTACACCACTTAATTCTGCCAAAAGTTTATCGTTGTTTAAGTCACTATTTCCGTGCTGACCTGAATATCTTGCAGAATACACACCCGGTGCACCACCAAGAAAATCAACACATAAACCACTATCGTCAGCAACGGTTATATAACCTGTCTGTTCAAAACCCGATTTTGCCTTAATTAATGCGTTTTCTTCAAAAGTTTTACCGTCTTCTACTGCATCAATAAGCGGTTTTTCTAAATCGGTTTCGCACAAAACCTCAAAACCCATTGGAACTAAAATTCTTTTAAGTTCATTAAGTTTTTTAATATTTTTTGTTGCAACAAAAATTTTCACTACTGCTCACCGTCAAAAATGCCTTCAACAAATTCCTTTGCAGAGAATGGTTGTAAATCGTCAATTCCTTCGCCAACACCAACATACTTAACAGGAATATTAAGCTCGTTTTTAATTGGAATAATTATGCCGCCCTTTGCAGTACCGTCAAGCTTTGTTAAAACAATACCGGTAATATTGGTGACATTTTTAAATTCGCGCGCTTGGTTAACTGCGTTTTGACCTGTTGCGGCATCTAGAACAAGCAAGGTTTCAACCGATGCATCGGGCAATTCACGATTAATAACACGGTTGATTTTTGCAAGTTCGTCCATAAGGTTTTTCTTGTTATGAAGTCGACCTGCAGTATCACAAATAATAACGTCAGCGCCTTTTGATTTTGCAGAAGCAATTGTATCAAATACAACAGACGCGGGGTCGGTACCTTCTATACTTTTAACCATTGTAACACCCGAACGTTCAGCCCAAACGCCAAGCTGGTCAATTGCAGCCGCACGGAATGTATCGGCAGCGCCCAAAACAACCTTTTTACCCTGCGCGTTTAAAATGGAAGAAAGCTTACCAATGGTGGTTGTTTTACCAACACCATTAACTCCAATAACCAAAATAACAGAGGGTTTTGTTTCAAGTTTAAGACCTTCATCCTCGCCAAGCATTTCGGCAATAATTTCTTTCATTAAATTTTTAATTACTGTCGGGTCGGTAATCCCTTGCTCCTTAATTTTTTTACGCAAAATATCGCAAATTTCGGTAGCAGTATTAACACCAATATCTGACATAACAAGCATTTCTTCAAGTTCTTCAAAAAGTTCTTCATCAATTTTTGTAAAACTGTTAATAATGCTAGTGACACCGTTTGCAATAGAATTTCTTGTTTTTTGCAAACCTTGTTTAATTTTACTGAAAAAACCCATTAAACCACCTATAAACTAAATATCATCCAAAAAATATGCCTGCGAATCGGCAAGATTACCAAATTCGTCCATAACCGAAATTCTAAAATATACATCAGTATCTTTAATTTCAAAAACTGCGCTATTTACCAATTCGTTATCTTTGGCATTTAAACTTTTGTTTCTTCTGCCCATTGTGGAATAGCTAATTCTTTTTGCATTACTGCAACTAACGTAAACCTTACCGTCTTCTACCCTGATTTCAAAAATTTCGGGACCAAAAGAGGTATAAAAATCGCCTTTTAACAAAGAATCAATAATCGCAGAATATTCAAGCACATCAGCATTAACCATTACGAAAGTACCACAAGAATCGTCAATTCTGTTATGATTATCGTCGCCAGAAGATGCAAAGAGCCTTTTACCATCACGCAACATATCGTCATAAACGTTTATGTCATACTCATAAAGACCACCAATATTACAACTACTGTTATAAATTTCAACGCCCCAAAGACCTTCATATTTTGAATAATCGCAATAATTTTCAAGTGACCAACGCGGATGATTATAAGCCACAAAAAAACCGTTTTCATTAGCCGATTTTATTAGGTCGTTAATTCCCTTGCCATAAGTTCGCGGTACGTCTTTTTCGGGATTTTTAAAACTTGAACGTCTTTCAATTGCAGAAAAATGGTCATACCTTGAGTTATAGAAAAAATTATAAACGTTTTGCTGTTCTTTAGCATAAAAATTCAAATGACAAACCTTCATATTAAAGTTTTTTAAGGTTGATTCATTTTCAAATTCTTTTATAGCAACTTCACAACTGGTAATTGTTAAAAAATCGCTATCATCAAGGTATGAATTATTATTCAAATGTTCATGGTCGGTTATAGCAAGTATGCTATAACCGTGAGTTTTATAATGCTCCTTCAATTGTTCAGGAGTAAGGCGACCGTCAGAAAGCGTACTGTGACAATGCAAGTTTGCTTTATAAAAATTCTTTTTGCCGCCAAATAAAATCTTTTTCATATTATGCACCTTGATTACCTAAAAGCAATTTCTTTTCAAGTTCCGAAACGTTAAGTTCTAAAAGCTTTGTAATGCCTTTTTCTTGCATCGTAACACCGTAAAGCATATCAGCGGCTTCCATTGTGCCGCGACGGTGTGTAACGCAAATAAACTGTGTATTAAAGTCAGATGAACGCATATAATCAGCAAAGCGTTCAACGTTAATATCGTCAAGCGCGGTATCAACCTCATCCAAGAAGCAAAACGGTGGCGCACTAACACGCATAATTGCAAAGTAAATTGAAAGTGCAATAAGCGCTTTTTCACCACCCGACAAACCATCCAAGCTGGGAACGTTTTTACCGGGCAACTTAACATTGATATCAATACCGCTTGTTAAAACGTTTTCGGGGTCAGAAAGTGATAAACTTGCACTGCCGCCGCCAAAAAGTTCAGTAAATGTTTTCGAGAAGTTTTGACTGATTTTTTCAAAACCTTCAGTAAAGATTTCCTGCATTTGAGAAGTTAACTGATTAATAAGTTTTTGAAGCTGTGCACGAGATGCTTCAACGTCATCAATTTGTGAAGACAAGAAATTGTATCTTTCGCTAACTTCTTTATATTCTTCAATTGCAGAAACGTTAACATTGCCAAGACCTCTAATCTTGTTTTTAATTTCAACAAGATTTTTCTTTGCTTGTGCAGGATTTTCAATTTCAATGCCAATTTTTTCGGCTTCGCTTCGAGTTAGTTCATACTCGTCATAAAGCTTTCTGATAACGTCGTCATATTCACGCATCATAACCTCTTTACGTTCACTAAGACGTGCAAGTTCGCCGCCGATTTGCTCACGCTTTAATGTGTTTTCGCGTTCACTATTACGAAGTTCAACACCGAATTTTTCGGTTTGATTACGTTTTTCAATTAACTCCTCAATGTTCTTTTCGCATTGAGAAATCTTTGCCGAAGCATCGCCAATACTGTCGTTAATTGTCTT
>JAZNJR010000017.1:0-7587 GCA_045578165.1 Acutalibacteraceae bacterium | reverse complement strand
AGGAAATCGTAGGTTAAGGAGGAGCAGCGTTATGGCAACAAAAAAGGCTGCTAGCCTTAAAGTAAAGCTCGTTAAGAGCACTATCGGTTCTAAGAAGGACCAAATTGCTACTGTTGAATCTCTTGGTCTTCGCAAACTCGGTGATGAAGTAATTCAACCCGATAATGCACAAACCAGAGGCAAAATCAACAAGGTACGTCATCTTGTTGAAGCAACAGAAGTTAAGGCGTAATTTCGCCGAAGAAAGTCATTGATTTGACAAGGCGGAATTTTCCGCAATTAAGCAAGGAGGTGCGAACAATGAAAATGCATGAATTAGCTCCGGCTATAGGTTCTACAAAAGAATCTAAGCGTATCGGTAGAGGCCATGGCTCAGGTCAAGGCAAAACCGCCGGTAAAGGCCATAAAGGTCAACATGCTCGTGCAGGACGCGGTATCCGTATCGGTTTCGAAGGTGGTCAGATGCCTTTGCAAAGACGCGTTCCGAAGCGTGGCTTTAATAACATTTTTGCTGAAGAATGGGTAGCAATCAACCTTTCATCTCTTGAACTGTTCGAGGATGGTTCGGTTGTTGATGCTGCTGCTTTAGCATCAAAAGGAATAATCAAAAAAGCTAACCTTCCCGTAAAGGTTTTAGGTAACGGAAAGCTTACTAAAAAGCTTGAAGTTAAGCTTAATGCTTATTCTGCTTCCGCTGCTGAAAAAATCGCTGCTGCAGGCGGAAAGGCTGAGGTGATCTAATGTTAAAGACATTAAGAAACGCTTGGGCTATTAAAGAGATTCGTAATAAGATTCTCTTCACAATTTTAATTCTTTTAGTTTTCCGTGTAGGTTCGGTTATTCCGGTTCCCTTCATCAACGTTGAAGCGTTGAAAGCAGGCGGCGCCGGCAACGAATTCTTTAGTTACCTTTCAATTTTGACAGGTGGCGGTCTTCAATACGGTGCGATATTTGCGTTGTCGGTTACTCCGTACATCAACTCTTCAATTATCGTACAGCTTTTAACCGTTGTTTTCACAAAACTTCAAGAATGGTCTAAAGAAGGCGAAGAAGGCCAGAAGAAGTTAGCACAGCTTATTCGTTTCGTAACGATTGGTCTTGCTATCATTCAAGGTATCGCTTACTTTATTTACCTTAACACCAGCGGTTATCTTACCGTTGATAAGGGCTTTGCAACAGTATTTGCAGGTATTGTACTTGTAACTACGTTTGCTGCCGGTTCTGCTTTGGTAATGTGGCTTGGCGAACAAATTGACGCCAAGGGCATCGGTAACGGTATTTCAATGATCCTTTTTGCAGGTATCATTTCCCGTGCACCCGAAGCTGCCGCTTACCTCTGGGCAGAAATTCAGTATAAGAGATATTGGGCTGTTGCTGCTGTAATTTTGATTTTCCTTGCAGTAATTATGTTTGTTGTTTGGATGACAAATGCAGAACGCCGCATTGCTGTTCAGTATGCTAAGCGTGTAGTTGGCAACAAGATGTACGGTGGTCAAAACACTCATATTCCGATTAAGGTTAATATGTCAGGTGTTATGCCTATCATCTTCGCTTCATCAATTCTTATGCTTCCCACAATGATTCTTTCATTCATGGGAACCCCTAAGGGCACAACCGCAATTTCAATTTATAAATTCCTGTCACTCTTTAGTGTTCAAGGCATTTTCTACGCAGTTGTTTATTTTGCTTTGATTATTGGTTTTGCATATTTCTATGCAACCATTCAGTTCAACCCTGTTGAAATGGCAAACAACTTACGTAAAAATGGCGGCGCAATTCCGGGTATTCGTCCCGGTCAGCCCACATCAGACTTCATTTCAAAAATTCTTTCAAGAGTTACTCTTCTTGGCGCACTTTTCTTAAGTGTAATCGCTATTCTTCCGATTATTGTCGGCAATGTTGGCGGTATCAACATCTCTCTTGGTGGTACTTCGGTACTCATTATGGTTGGTGTTGCACTTGATACAGTACGCAGTCTTGAATCTCAAATGATGATGCGTCATTATAAGGGATTCCTTGATTAAGGAGAAAATTGAATGAAACTGATTCTTTTAGGTGCGCCAGGTGCCGGTAAAGGCACTCAGGCAGAAGTAATTTCCGAAAAGTACAACATTCCCACAATCTCGACCGGCAACATCATTCGTGCTGCACTTAAAAACGGTACCGAGATGGGACTTAAAGCTAAATCATTCATCGATGCAGGAAATCTCGTTCCCGATGATGTCGTTATTGGTATTATTAAGGAACGTTTAGCCGAGAATGACTGCCAAAACGGCTACATTCTCGACGGTTTCCCCCGCACGATTCCGCAGGCAGAGGCATTGGACAAATTAGGTTTCGATATCGACGTTGCTCTTTCAATTGAAGTGGCAGACCAAGAAATCGTTAAACGTATGTCCGGTCGTCGCGTGTGTGAAAAATGCGGTGCAAGTTACCACACCGAGTACAAGAAGCCCGCTAAAGACGGCGTATGTAATTTCTGCGACGGTAAGCTCGTTATTCGTAAGGATGATGAACCCGAAACTGTTTTAAACAGACTTGAGGTTTATCACGCGCAAACCGAACCGCTTAAAGATTATTACAAAGCTTGCGGCAAACTTGTAATTGTTGAAGGTCAGGACGAAGTTAAAGATACAACTCGTCTTGTACTTGCAGCGTTGGAGAATTAATTATGGTAGTGCTCAAAACAAGTCGAGAACTCGGCATCATGAAAGAAGCCTGCAGAATATCGGCAGGAGCATTACAAACAGTAGGCAAAGCGGTTGAACCGGGTGTAACTACAGCCGAACTTGACAGATTGGCTGAAAAGTATATTCGAAGTCAAGGGGGAGAACCCAATTTTAAAAATTATCATGGTTTTCCCGCCACCGCTTGTATATCTATAAACAACGAGGTTATTCACGGCATTCCGTCTGGAAAGCGTGTGCTTAAGGCCGGCGATATTGTAAGCGTTGACCTTGGTGCAAAGTTTAACGGTTATCATGGCGATAATGCTGCCACTTTTGCTTGCGGAGATGTTTCCGACGAAGCAAAGCGGCTGATGCAGACCACCAAAGATGCCTTATATGAAGGCATTAAGGCGGCAACTGCGGGCAGCAGAATCGGCGATATCGGTAGCGCTGTACAGAGGACTGTTGAGGCAGCGGGTTTTTCAGTGGTAAGACAATACGTCGGCCACGGAATAGGCACCCAGTTGCACGAAGCTCCGGAAGTCCCGAATTTCGGCACAGCCGGAAGGGGAATCCGCCTTTTGCCCGGAATGACTTTGGCTATCGAACCAATGGTTAACGCCGGCGGTTTTGATGTAAAGGTCTTACCGGACGGTTGGACGGTTTTGACTAAAGACGGTTCTTTATCGGCCCATTTTGAACATACGGTGGTTATCACACCTGACGGTCCTAAAATTATGACATTAATTTGAGGCGCTTATGGTTGGAAAAATTGTATATTCAATTAAAGGCCGCGATAAAGGCAAGTATTTGGCGGTTATAAACTGCGACAAAGATTATGTTTGGGTTGCTGACGGGAAAGAGCGAAAGCTCCAGGCCCCGAAAAGAAAAAACATAAAGCACATTTCAGTAACTGCCGATTTCTTGAATCAAGACCAATTAAAAACAAACAAATCATTAAAAAAGGCAATTGCGGTGTATAAAGACACCGTAAAACTTAAGGAGGAACCGTAATGTCTAAAGAAGACATGATCGAACTTGAAGGCACCGTTGTTGAAGCAATGCCTAATGCAATGTTTAAAGTAGAAATCCAAGGTGGACATCAAATTCTTGCCCATATTTCAGGAAAACTTCGTATGAATTTTATTCGAATTCTTCCCGGTGATAAGGTAACGGTTGAAATGTCCCCCTATGACCTGTCCAAAGGACGCATAACTTGGCGTTCCAAGTAATTTAAGGAGGTATAATCCAAATGAAAGTCAGACCTTCTGTTAAAAAGATTTGCGAAAAATGCAAAATTATTAAGCGCAAAGGCAAGATTATGGTAATTTGCGAAAACCCCAAGCATAAACAGCGTCAGGGTTAATTTTGCGTGAGAGATTAAATGGAGGTGCTTTGATAAATGGCACGTATTGCTGGTGTTGACCTTCCGAATAATAAACGTGTAGAAATTGGTCTCACTTATATTTTCGGCATTGGTCTTACTACATCGAAAAAAATCCTTGCTGATACCGGCATTAATCCCGATACCAGAGTTAAGGACTTAACTGAAGACGATATCTCAAAGCTTCGTGAATACATCGACCACAACCTTCAGGTAGAAGGTGACCGTCGTCGTACCATTGCTTTCGATATCAAAAGACTTATCGAAATTGGTAGCTACCGTGGTTTGCGTCATCGTAAGAACTTGCCCGTAAGAGGACAACGTTCCAAGACTAACGCACGTACACGTAAGGGTCCCAAGAAGACCATCGCTAACAAGAAGAAATAAGTAGGAGGAAGATAATATGGCTACTGCTAAAAAAGCGACTGCTTCTCGCCGTCGCCGCGAAAAGAAAAATATCGAACGCGGTGCTGCTCATATCCAGTCTACCTTCAACAATACTATTGTAACCATCACCGATACACAGGGTAACGCTCTTTCATGGGCATCTGCCGGTGAATTAGGTTTCCGCGGTTCAAGAAAGTCTACTCCTTTTGCAGCACAGTCTGCTGCTGAAACTGCAGCTAAAGCTGCTATGGAACATGGCCTCAAGACCGTTGAAGTATATGTTAAAGGCCCCGGTGCTGGCCGTGAAGCTGCTATCCGCGCATTGCAGACAGCAGGTCTCGAAGTAAGTATGATTAAAGACGTTACTCCGATTCCACACAATGGTTGCCGTCCTCCCAAGAGAAGACGCGTATAATCAATTAAAAAATGCTGTGCAAATAAAATTTGCATAAAAATTATGGAGGTGTAAAAGATGGCAAGATATACCGGTGCAGTATGCAGACTTTGCCGCCGTGAAGGACAAAAGTTGTTCTTAAAGGGCGAACGCTGCTATTCTGATAAGTGTTCCGTAGGTGTAAGAGCTTATGCTCCCGGCCAGCACGGACAAGGTAGAAAGAAGTCATCTGAATACGGTTTGCAGCTTCGTGCAAAACAGACTGCAAGACGTTTCTACGGTGTTCAAGAAGGTCAATTCCGTCACTATTTTGAAATTGCTGAAAGAAAGCAAGGCATTACCGGTGACAACCTTTTAAAAATTCTTGAAAGCCGCCTTGACAATGTTGTTTACAGAGTAGGTTTTGCTTCATCTCGTGCAGAAGCAAGACAGCTTGTTGGTCACGGTCATTACGAAGTAAACGGTCACCGTGTTGACATTGCTTCTTATTTGGTTAAAGCAGGCGACGTTATCACAGTATGTGAAAAGAGCCGCGGCTTAGAAAAAATCAAAGCAGTTGTTGAAGCAAACAGCGCAAGACCCGTTCCCACTTGGATCGACGTTAACCGCGACGACTTAAGCGCTAAGATCGTAAATCTCCCCAACAGAGATCAGATCGAAGCTCCTGTTGAAGAACAACTCATCGTTGAATTCTATTCAAGATAATAATTGTTATCTATTGGTGCTGTGCCACCGTACAGCATGGTACCTTATCAAAATTTACGGTACGGAGAAACGGAGCTTTTAAATGATAGAAATTGAAAAGCCCAGAATTGATACCGCCCAAATTACTGCTGATGGTAAATACGGCAAGTTCGTAATGGAACCGCTTGAACGCGGTTACGCTACAACCCTTGGTAACAGCATGAGAAGAGTTCTTCTCTCAATTTTACCCGGTGTTGCAGTTACCGGCATTAAAATTGACGGTGTTGTTCATGAATTTTCTACCATCCCCGGCGTTAAAGAGGATGTTACTGAAATTATTCTTAACATTAAAGGCATTATCGCAAAGCTTCATAGTGACGATGTTAAAAAGGTTTACATCGAAGCTGAAGGTCCCTGCGTTGTAACTGCCGATTCTATTAAAGCCGATTCAGAGGTTGAAATTTTGAATCCCGATTTGTATATCGCAACTCTTGATGAGGGTGCAAAGCTTAATATGGAGCTTACACTTGATAAGGGCCGCGGTTACGTTCCGGCTGATCAAAATAAACCCGCACAAACTGTTGTTGGTTTTATTCCCGTTGACTCTATCTATACACCCGTTTTGAAGGCAAACTTCTCGGTAGATAATACCCGCGTTGGTAACGTTACCGATAAAGGCAAGTTAACACTTGAAGTTTGGACCGACGGTTCTATCAGAGCTAACGAAGCTGTTTCAATGTCTGCCAAGGTTCTTATGGAACATCTTGAAATCTTCCTTGACCTTACCGAAGGCGCAAGCGAAGCCGACAGCATTATGGCTGAAAAGAACAACAATGAAAAGGAAAAGGTTCTCGATTTAACTATCGACGAATTGGATTTATCTGTACGCAGCTTCAACTGCTTAAAGCGCGCAGGTATCAATACTGTTGAAGACCTCATCAACAAGTCTGAAGAAGATATGATGAAGGTTAGAAACTTAGGTCGTAAATCACTTGAAGAGGTTATTGCAAAGCTTAATTCCTTTGGCTTTACTCTCAAGAAGGACGACGAATAATATTTAGCCAAAGCATTTAAACTTAAAACAGCCTTAAAGGGCGGTTTTTAGGATGCTTTCGGCTCATTGTCCCCCATAGGCAGTCGCCTTATGGGCTTCGCTTCACCAAAATCCTCACAAAAAATCGCGCCTTTAAGGTCGGTGAATTTTGTAGACAAAGGATTTTTTGATGGACGAGGCGAAAACACAGCAAATCCGTCGGATTTGCGAGTATTTTAACAAAGTCACAACTAAAAATACTTGTCTCAAAATCTGATTCAAGTTTAAATGTTTTGGCTAAGGAGTGAATAGATATGCCAGGTACCCGTAAACTCGGAAGAACCAGTGATCATAGAACTGCTATGCTTCGCGCAATGGTAACCTTCTTGCTTGAAAACGGTAGAATTGAAACAACCGTTACTCGCGCTAAAGAAGTTCGTTCTATGACAGAGAAGTATATTACACTCGCTAAAGAAAATAACCTTCACAATAAGCGTCAAGCTTTGGCTTTCATTACTAAGGAAGACGTAGTTAAAAAGTTATTTGACGAAATCGCTCCCAAGTATGCAGACGTTAACGGTGGTTATTGCAGAATCATCAAAACAGGTCCCCGTCGTGGCGACGCTGCAGAGATGGCAATTATCGAGTTAATCTAATTTCTCTGAATTTTAGTACTCACATTGTCATTTGCAATGGTAATAATCATTGCATAGGCGCCGATAATGTGTGCACTAAAACACGAAAAAACTTAAAAGACCTTCGGGGTAGCTCCCCGAAGGTCTAAATTTTAAAAAACTTTTAAAAAAAGTTAAAAAAGGGTTGCATTAAACACCCCTTTTGTGTATAATAATATTAGTAAGAAAACTTAAATATCGCGGAGTGGAGCAGTTGGTAGCTCGTCGGGCTCATAACCCGAAGGTCGTTGGTTCAAGTCCTTCCTCCGCAACCAAAAACGAAAACAGTCACCTTTTAGGTGGCTGTTTTCATTTTTAATTATGAAAGAAAGATTTTAAATTTCTGGCTTCGGGTTATGAGC
>JAZNJR010000016.1:0-84226 GCA_045578165.1 Acutalibacteraceae bacterium | reverse complement strand
AATCTTAAGTTTGCCATTGTTTACAACAGCATACTCGCTGTTAGAAGACCAAGTGATAGAAACTTCGTTATAGATAGAGCCCTTAGTAGCAAGGTCGATTTCAGCATCTGCAAAGAATTCGCTTTCAACGTTGAGACCGTTCATTTCGGTTGCAATCTTATCTTCGTCAGAAACAGCACTGGTGTCTACAACAGTACCGATGTATGCGATAAAGTTGGTGTCAGCATAGCTGTATTTGCTGGTACCGAATGTAAAGAAGTCGTTGTATGTGCCCATGAAGTAGGTGGTGTCACCAACAGCCATAACAGGTGCACCGTCAAGTGCAGCATCAAGGGTGAAGGGGGTAGCGGGTTTGTCGGTTTGGAATACAAAGTTAACGTATGTACCGCTTTGAACAATGTTGATGTAGTTCTTAGCGCCGCCCTTGTTGAAGTAGATGTAGTAACCACCGTTAGAAGGTTCAACGTAAATGTCAATACCTGCATTAGGATCGGTTGTAGAAGCGCCGTAGAAACCGTTCATTTCACCGGTGAAGTAAAGGGTTTCGCCACGGTTCATCTGCACCATAAAGAGCTTGTATGCAGTGCCTTGAACAGGGTTTGTAACTGCCTGTGCAACTACACTGGGTTTAGCAGAAAGGTTGAATTCAAAGGTTACAACCTTGGTTACTTCGTTCAAAGTGAAGGTACCGGTGATAGAAGCGGTGGTGGGTTCACTCTGAAGCATGATTCTTGCTTTACCATCAGAAATTGTGATAGCATCGCTGTTTGATTCCCAAGTAATCTTAACGTCTTCGTAAGTTGTACCTTGTGAGGGAAGTGTAAGTGTCTTATTAAGAGGAACGTCTTTTTCAAAGATGAGGTCGTCAATTTCAACCTGAACTTTTTCTTCGTCGTTTCTCTGAATAAGGTTACCATACTTGAAGCAGTTTTCAGAAACGGGGTTCAAGTAGATAGAACCGTTGTATTGCATAAGAATACCGGTAACGTCAGCTTCATAACCCTTCTTAGCAGCGTGCTTGCTGATAATTCTCTTCTGACCGGCATCGCTTACGCTTGCAGGACAGTCAGTAGCATATACACGGATGTAAGAGGTAAGACCTGAAAGCTTGAAGTTCATATACATCTGTTTTTCGCCGAGGTCTTGGTCCATAATTTCAACGCCCTTAATGGTTACAAGCATACCAAACTTGTCAACTAATGCCTTATCTTTAAGAGATGTAGCGTTTTCGTAAGTTTTGGTAATGTCAAGGGGTTTGATGTGGATGGGCTGATCGTTAAGAACGGTAACGGCGGCATCCTTAAGTTCGTGTGTACCGTTATAAATATCCTTTGTACCGGTAACAGATACTAACATACCCTGTTTAAGACCAAGTTCTTTAATGGGGTCTTTGAAGCCGGCGGTTGAATAAATGTAGTAACCACCCTTGTTGTTTACGTCATGGATGTAAAGCTGGTTGTATTTGTTGCCTTCAGCTTTTGAGTGAATAGCAGCAATGTAACCTTGGATGGTGAGCGCCTTGCCGGCGGGAGCAGCCATGTATTGACTCCAGCTGTAAAGAACGTACTTGGGAACCTTAAGTTCAAAGGTAAGGGTAGCGGTCTTTCCTTCGGGGTCTTTAACGGTTGCGGTGAGCTTGTACTCAATGTCAACCTTGGTTTGTTCGTCAAGGTCAATGGTAACTTGTTTTGTTTCCTCATCAACGATAACCTTGATGTCTTCGTTATCGGTTGTCCAGGTGATGGTGTAAATTACGCCACCTTTCATAACCTGAGAAACCAATGTGTAGTCAGCAGCGGTTTCGGTTTCGGTGAGGTACTTCTTGTACATGTTCTTAAGGTATGCAGCAGCATCTTTAACGTCATATACAAGTTGCGTAGGTGTTGAAGTGTCATCGCCGGGTTTATTGTTGTTGCCGCAAGCAGCAAAACATGTCAAACAAAGAAGTACAGCGATAATCAACGCCAGAAGCTTTTTCATTTTGAACTCCTCCTTAAATTTTTATTTTTTAACGGATTTTTACATCATCCATTGAGAGTAAAATAATTTGTGCCTTACCGTCAAAGGTGTCAACAACACCCTTAACGTCAATTGTTCTGCCTTCAAAACGGTTTGCTTTAATAAGGTTACCGTTTGCATCGGTCAAAACTGTGGTACGAACAGTGATTTGGGTATTGCCTGATTTGCAGGTAATAGTCATAGCACCGTCGTTGTCGCCACCGTTATTGGTTGTATAAACACTCTTAACGGTAAGATTCTTCATAGAAATTGAAGAACCGATAGCAAGTTTTGCATAATCAAATTCCTTGATAACTTCTTCGTCATTTTCCAAAACAGTGAGTGAAACCTTGCCTTTGGCAAATTTTTCAGCGCTGGTAACAACGAAAGCAGGATCGTATTTCTTTTCCTTATCAAGTAATTGAATCTTATCGGGGTTTGTGGGATCCATCATGTCATAGTCAAGGTTGGCTATTTGATATGAATCGCCAGCTTCGTAATACTGCATGGAGCCAACAATTCTTACTTTGTTACCGGGTTGAAGAATGTCGCCCATACCGTATTTCAAGTTAAAGCCATAGTAAACCGCAATACCGTGGTACATATCGGTTTCTTCGTCATAAGCTTCAACGTAAACCTGTTGACCTTTATTCTTGGTGATAACACCTGTAAAGGCAACATTTTTGTTGGTATACTTTTCGGGATTTGCGCGAAGCTCCTTAAGAGTGAGCTCAATGCAGTCGCCATAGTAATAATCGGGGTCTTTTTCTTTTGAGTGAACCTTAAGTTTATGTGCTTTTGCTTGGTCAATTGCTTTCATACCTAAATCACCGTATTTGGTAGATGAGGTAGCAGATGCAATTGCTAAACCGTTTTGCAAAAGTTCAAGGTTAAGGTTTTTGTATTCGCCGCCTTCTTCGGTTTGATACCAAACCCAAACGAGATATCTTTCGCCGGTGGAGTCAGCATTCCACATATTACTTTCGCTTTCAAGAATAATGCTTGTTGCACTTGATAAAGCTTCTTTAGTATAGTTGGATGCTGCTTTGCCCCATTCTTCAATCTGACCTGTAGATTCAGGTGTGTTGATTGCAAGGTAACGCGCTTTGATAATCTCGCCATCGAAGGATGAATCGGAAATGTAGAAGTGGGTAGTATCTCCGTCAATGAGTTGTTTAACGGTAACTTCTGCGGTAAGGTTTGGACCGTCTAATTCAAGCACTGCCTGTGCAGCGTAATCAACGAGCTTGCCTGCATCGTTGCCTGCGGGTTTTTTGCCGCAGGCAACAAGTGAAGTTAAAACAACACATATAAGAAGAACTATCGCACTTATTCTTTTAATGTTGTTCATATTCATAACTTAAATACCTTATGATATTATGACATGTATTCGCATTCAGCAACAGCGTCTTTGAATGCCTTGTCGATCATAGCGTCAACGTCCTTAGCTTTCTTGTACTGAACCATGCAGTACTGGAGAAGCTGACCAACTTGGTCACGTGCTTCAGAAGAACCGTTGAATGCGGGAGATACGAAGTAGTAGTCTTTCTGTGCAAGACAGGTCTTAGCAGAAAGAGCAGTGATGTTGTCGCCACCGTTAGCAGCTTTAAGGAATTCAGAATAGGTGGGGTGGTCAGCAACAGATTCGATAACCGGAACATAACCGGAAATCATTGAGAATTCTGCCTGGAATTCTACGCAAGTAGTGAGGTACTTAGCGAAGAGCCAAGAAGCGAGAACTTCTTGTTCTGTGCCCTGGAAGATACAGAGTGACGGACCCTGAGAAATAACCTTTTGGTTTTTCTTGTCTGCCTGGGGAATAGTGGTAATACCTACATCGAATGGATATTTACCGTTAGCATCTTTGGTGGGACGCTGATAAGAAGCACCGGCAGAAGAACCGATACACATATAAGAACGTGCTTCATTCTTCTTGAGGTTGGTAAAGAGACCGGAAGTGTAAGAACCGTAAATTGCTTCGGTAGTTACATAACCCTTCTTGTGCCATTCAGCAAAACGCTTAACGAAAGCTTGGTTTTCTTTGGTGTCAAAGAGGAAGCGGTCGCCTGTAGCTGAAGTGTAGGGGGTCTTTAACTGTTCGGTCATAGTGATGAACCAGTTAGCTTCTGAGTCATAACCAAGGGGAATACATTTGGGGTCAATCTTAAGGATTTCTTCACAAACTTTTTCCATTTCGTCCCAAGTGGTAGGAACTTTCAAGCCATGCTTGTCAAAGAAAGTCTTGTTGTAGTAAAGAACTTCAGTAGATTTTGAAAGGGGAAGAGTATGCATTTTGCCGCCTTCAAATTCTTTACCTTCTTCATAGTAAGCATCGATAAAGTCATCGATCTGTTCATCAGTGTAACCAAGAATTTCTTTTGAACCGTCTGCCTTTTCAACTTCTGCCTTGCTGCCGATAAGCTCGTCAAGAGTTACAACAGCGCCTGCAAGGTTGTAAAGAGCAACGTGGTCGGGGTAGCAGTAAGCAATATTGGGTTGGTTGCCTACGGTAATTTCGGTTGCGATTTTGTCGCGAACGTCATCATAGCTACCTACTTGTGAGTGTGTGATTTTGATGTTGGGGTACATTTCATTGAACTTTTTAATGTACTTTTCAAGTACGCTGCGGAGGTTAGCACCCATGGTGTGATAGAAAACAATTTCTACTTCACTGCCGTCATAGGTAGCGCCTTGGTTAAGTTCAAAGTTTTCTTGGTTTTTACCACCGCAACCAGCCATGCCGAAGCAGCTGAGTACGATAGTAGCAACCAAAAGGAGTGCTACGAGAATCTTTTTCATTTGGTTTCTGTCCTTTCGAAAAAATATTTTATATGTGTTATGGTTAAAAGCAGAATAACTTACCCAATTCGTTTCTTCTGCTTGAAACTCCTATAACCTTATTAGCCCTTAATACCGCTACGGGAAACGCCCTTCATAATGTATTTACGTAAGAAGAGGAATACCATAAACAAGGGGGCAGATACAATTGCAACTGCTGCCATTTGAACAGGAATATCAACCTGACCGCCTTCGTCAACAGCGCTAAACTTTCTTAAACCGTTGGTAACAAGCCAGAAGTCCTGGTTGTCGGCAACAAGGTTTGGCCACATGTATGTATTCCATGAACCCATCATTTTAAGAATGGTAATGGAAATAAGTGTGGGTAATGCCAAAGGAATCATAACTTTCCACAAATACTTAAGGTCGCTTGTACCGTCAACCTTAGCTGCCAAGTAAAGTTCATTAGGTATTTGCATAAAGTTTTGCTTTAAAAGGTAAATGTAGAACACACTTACAAGGAAGGGAACGATTAATACGGTAAAACCATATTGTTGAAGGTTTAACCATCCAAAATCGTTAACTGTTTTATAGTTTGTAATTGTGAACAACTCACCGGGAATCATCATTGTTGCTAAAAGTGCGGCAAACATTGCGTTTTTGCCCTTGAATTCCAAACGGGCAAATGCAAATGCCGAAAGCACAGTGATAACAAGTGATAATATAGTGGAAACAACACCTACGAAAACGGTGTTAGTAAATAAACGACCAAGGTTTGCGGTGTTAAACGCCTCCACGTAGTTGTACCAGTCGTAAGTTTTAGGAATAAACGTCGGAACAGGTAACATATATTCGGGAAGTGTTTTAAGGGATGAAATAAGCATCCAATAAAACGGGAAAAGAATAATAAATGCAATTGCAAAGAGGAACAAATAGAGGAAAAATTGACTTACGACCTTCATAATCTTTTGGCCGACAACTACCTTATGCATGTCCCTTTCTTGCATAACCTGTAAAGATGAGTTATTAGACATTCAAAAGGCACCTCCTTAAAAGTGGGTCTTTTTCTTGCTGACATAAAGGTTAATCATTGTAACAATGAAGATGATGCCGAACAAGATAAGAGCTGCGGCCGATGCGCGACCTTGCTGATTTTTGATAGAATCGTAAATGTAACCAACCATTGTGTTAAGACGACCTGCATCCCCTGGAGGACCCATGGTAACGTCAAAAATACCTACGATGCTTGAATATTCTTTAAATCCACCGATAAAGCCGGTAATAACAACGTATGCAATCATCGGGGAAAGAAGCGGAACGGTAATTTTGGTTAAAACGCGCCACTTGGGTGTACTGTCAATTTTAGCAGCGTCATAATATTGCTTGTTAACGCTTTGCAAACCGCCAAGAAGAATTAAAATCTTGAAGGGTAAAGCGTTCCACACAATATAAATAACCATAACAGTTATATTTGCCCAATAACTTGAACCTGCATTAATCCAGTTGATAGGTTCAATACCGAAAATGCCAAGGAAGTTATTGATAATACCCGCGGTTGTAATAATTGAAGATTCGGATGAGATGTTACCGATAATGTTAAACATTGCGGCAAATACCATACCGATAGCAATTGAGTTTGTAACGTAGGGTAAGAAGTAAATGGTTTGAAGTAATTTCTGGAAGGGCTTAATTGCATTAAGACAAACCGAAATTAAAAGCGCCAAAACTGTTGAAATCGGAACAGTAAGTACGCAAAGAAGCATTGTGTTTTTAAGACAGGTCAAAAATCCTTTGTATTCAATAACCTTTTGGAAGTTGCCAATACCAAACTGGAATGTTTGACCGCCAACGCCTGCGAGTGAGCTGTAATTTTCACTGAAAGCCATTATAAGAGTATTGATAATGGGCCAAACGGTGAAAACTAACAGCAATACGATAGCGGGGGAAAGATATAACCACGCTTTCCATTGATGTTTATTTTCAACCATGTTTCATACTCTCCTTAAAAATAGATTCTTTCTTCGGTTTCCTTATCGAAAACGAATACCTTGTGGGGAACGAGTGAGTATGCGATGGTTTCTTGACCGTCAGCAATGGTCTTAATGTATTCAGAACTTACAATAGAACGAATAACAGGATTAAGTGAAGATTCGTTTGTGGAAACGATGCTTACGTCACGGCCCATAACTTCAACATTGTTGAGGTGGCAGTGAAGTTCGCCCTTGTCAGAAGGAACAAAACCTTCGGGACGAACACCAACGTAAACGTCGCGGTCATCGACACCGTTAACGTCTAAAACAGCATCTTCTCCTATGTAAAGTTTGCCGCCTTGTACCTTGCCATCAAATACGTTAATGGGGGGAGTACCGAGGAATTTTGCAACAAACAAGTTTGTGGGATCGTCATAAATATCTTGGGGTTTACCAACCTGTTGAACAACGCCAAGCTTCATAACAATAATCATATCGGAAATGCTCATTGCTTCTTCTTGGTCGTGTGTTACGAAAATTGTGGTAATGCCGGTTTCTTTCTGAATGCGACGGATTTCTTCACGGGTTTGAAGACGAAGACGTGCGTCAAGGTTTGAAAGCGGTTCGTCCAAAAGAAGAATTCTGGGCATTTTAACAAGTGCACGTGCAATTGCAACACGTTGCTGCTGACCACCAGAAAGCTCGTTGGGCTTTCTTTCCATAAGGTCGTCAATTTGAACAAGACGTGCAACCTCGTAAGCGCGTTCAATCATTTCATTCTTGGGAAGCTTGTCCTTACCGGTAAGGTTTTGAAGAGGGAAGAGAATGTTTTGCTTAACAGTCATATGCGGGTAAAGTGCATAGTTCTGGAAAACAAGACCTACACCTCTGTTTTCGGGAGAAACGTTTGTAACGTCTTCTTCACCGAAGAAGATTTTACCTGATGAGGATTTCTGCAAACCACTTATCATGTAAAGGGTTGTACTTTTTCCGCAACCGGATGGGCCCAAAAGACCAACAAGCTTACCATCGGGAATGGTAAGAGTAAAATCGTTTACTGCGATTACTTCTTCGTTGGATTTTTTGTTTCGGCTGGGAAAGATTTTGGTTAGATTTTGCAATTCGACTTTCATTTAACCGAACCTCCTAAAATATTTATGATTAATTTTTTTGCTAAATTAAATCCAAAATTAATAAGGTGAACGTTCCACCATTTTTGCGTGTTGTTCTTCTTTGTACTTAATGAGTTCTTCTTCAGTGTCAAAGATTAATTGACTTGCAAGGTCAACCGTTACCGTGTCTGATAACAGGTCGTGAAGTGCTTGACGGGTGTTGCGGGTAATTATAAGGCAAACAATTTGTGCAATGGCAACAGCGCCAATTACTACAACACCGAAAAGCGCCATGTTGGCAAACATAACAAGAATAACCGCAAACACGGGAAGCATAATTTCAAAGGTGTATTTACCCAAAATGGAACGAACAAACAACTGCAGGTTTGAAATTTTAACACCGTTTGTACGCATAACTGCAATACCGAAAATTTTCTTACCCAGGGTTTGACCGTTTTTTAGGAAAAGCGGGATGATAAATTCCCACACCAAAACCGCAAGTAAAATACCCACGGATGAAATTATTAAGGTAAGATTAAAGAGCAGACTGTAAGTAGAACTTACCTTGGGGTCTTTACGAAATTCTTCGTCTGCTTTGGAATATAAAGCTTGTTCATCTTTGGAAAGCTTGTTAAAATCTTCGTTTGAGATGTTGGTGTCTATATCATACTTTTGAGCATATTCGGTATAATAGCCCTGAAGCTTGTCGATTTTTTGGTCATAGCCAACCACTTCGGAAACGACGGTTGCAAAACCAAATGACAAGGTAATAATAAGTACAATATCAAAAAGATAAGCCGAAAACCTTTTCCAAATAGTTGGCTTTTGTAAATCGTAAATCATAAAATTCAAATGACCTTTCAAAATGCGGCTTTAAATATATAATATTTAAAAGAGTGTTTTTAAAACAACCGCAAACAAAAATAGCACATTTTATACGCATTATAAATAATAGCACATTTTTCGTCAAAAAACAACCTTTTTTAATGTATAAAAATTGAAATATATTAATTTTATATATATTATATATATTTTGTTGATTTTTCTTGACAGATAGTGTGCGTTTATTATAAAATGATATATGTATAACTTTGCTTGAAAGGAAGTAAAACAATGGAAATTAAAACAATTTTGTCTAAATGTGACCATACTCTTTTAAACCAAGCTGCAACTTGGGGGGAAATTAAAAAGATTTGTGACGACGGTATGAAATATTCTACCGCTTCGGTTTGCATTCCTCCCTCTTTTGTGCAACAGGCAAAAAATTACGTAGGTGATGAATTGGCAATTTGCACCGTTATCGGTTTCCCGAACGGTTATAACACTACCGCTGTAAAGGTTTTTGAAACTAAAGACGCTATTGAAAAAGGTGCCGACGAAATTGATATGGTTATTAATATCGGTGCCCTTAAAGCAGGACTTGATGATTTTATTATCGATGAAATTAAACAAATTAAAGCTGCTTGCGGCGATAAGATATTAAAGGTTATTATTGAAACCTGTCTTTTAACCGAAGACGAAAAAATTCGTATGTGTAAAAACGTTACTGCCGCAGGTGCTGATTACATTAAAACCTCAACCGGTTTTTCAACTGCGGGCGCAACCCGTGAAGACGTGGCTCTTATGGTTAAAAACGTTGGCGAAGGTATTTTGGTTAAGGCCGCAGGTGGTATATCAAATCTTCAAGATGCCGAAGACTTTATTAACCTCGGTGCTGACCGCTTGGGTACAAGTCGAGTTGTAAAAGCGGTTCAGGGTATTGAAGGAACCGGTTATTAATTTTTGAAAGGAAGAAAAAATATGTCTACACCTACTCCTCACATTTCAGCAAAACCCGGCGATTTTGCCAAAACAGTTTTAATGCCGGGTGACCCGTTGCGTTCTAAGTTTATTGCCGAAAATTTCCTCACTGACGCAGTGCTTGTTAACAACGTTCGCGGCGTGCAAGGTTATACCGGTTTTTACAAAGGCAAGCGTGTTTCTGTAATGGCTTCCGGTATGGGTCAACCCGCTATTGGTATTTATTCTTATGAACTTTTTAACTTCTATGACGTTGATAATATTATTCGTGTTGGCTCTTGTGGTTCTTTCTCGCCTGACCTTCACGCACGTGATATTATTGTAGCAATGGGTGCGTGCACAAATGGTAATTATGCTTCGCAGTATAATCTTCCCGGCACATTCTGTCCCATTGCCGATTTTGATTTAGTTCGTCGTGCCGCTGAAGAATGCGAAAAAGCAGGCGTTAACTATAAGGTTGGTAACATTTTCTCATCTGATATGTTCTATGATGATGCTGCTTCGGGTATGCAGTGGGCAAAGATGGGTGTTTTAGGCGTTGAAATGGAATCTGCTGCACTTTATTGTAATGCTGCACGTGCCGGTAAAAAGGCGCTTTGTATCTGTACAGTAAGCGATTCTTTCATTTATCCCGAAGAAAATACCACCGCTGAAGAAAGACAAAATTCATTCACGAAAATGATGGAAATTGCACTTGAATTAGCGTAATTTATATTTTAAAAAAGGAACAAATTTATGTCTAAAAGAGTTTTTTTAATCGTGCTTGACAGTATGGGAATTGGTGAAATGCCCGACGCGGCCGAATGGTTGGATGAAGGCAGTAACACCTTGGCGGCCATCCGTAACCATAATGAGTTTAACTGCCCAAATCTTGAAAAATTAGGACTTTTTGCCATTGACGGTGTTGGCGGCAACAAGGTAGAGCCCGTTGGTGCTTATGCCCGCATGTTTGAAGCTTCAAAAGGCAAGGACACCACTATTGGCCACTGGGAAATTGCAGGTGTTTATTCGCCAAAAGCATTCCCGACTTACCCCAATGGTTTTCCGGAAGAAGTTGTATCGGAATTTACAAAAAAGACAGGCAGAGAAATTCTTTGTAATATGCCTTATTCCGGCACTGATGTTATAAGAGATTTTGGCGAAGAGCATTTAAAAACCGGCAAGCTTATAGTTTATACTTCTGCCGATAGTGTTTTTCAAATTGCCGCACATGAAGACGTTGTTCCGGTTGAAACTCTCTATGAATATTGTAAGATTGCTCGTGAAATTTTACAGGGTGAACATGGCGTTGGTCGTGTAATTGCGCGTCCGTTTTGTGACGTTTACCCCTTTAAGCGTTCGCCTAAAAGACACGATTATTCGCTTTTACCACCCGAAAAAACAATGCCTGCAGTTTTGAAAAATAATGGTTTTGACACCATTTCGGTTGGTAAAATATTTGATATTTTTGCAGGTCAGGGCTTTACTGAAAGTCATCCGACAGTTAGCAACAGCGACGGTATGGAAAAAACCATCAATATAATGGACCGCGATTTTTCAGGTCTTTGTTTTATCAATTTGGTTGATTTTGATATGGTTTATGGTCACAGAAATGATGTTGCGGGTTATGCCAAGGCAATGACCGAATTTGACATTCGTTTAGGTGAGGTTTTGGCAAAGCTTCGTGATGATGATTTGCTTATTATTACAGCCGACCACGGTTGCGATCCGTCAACACCATCTACCGACCATTCGCGTGAATATACACCCATGTTGGTGTATGGCAAAGGCGTTAAATCGGTTAATTTAGGTGTGCGTGATAGCTTTGCAGACATTGGCAAGACCGTTATTGAGTGGCTGGGTATAAAGGATGACGACCTTTTTGGCGAAAGCTTTTTAAAGGAGATTATAAATGACTGATTTAGAACTTATGGACATTGCTGTAAAGGCAAGGGAAATGTCATATTCACCATATTCAAACTTTCGTGTTGGCGCCGCACTTTTAGGAAAAAGCGGTAAGGTTTACACGGGCTGCAACGTTGAAAATGCGGGTTATACACCCACAAACTGCGCCGAAAGAACCGCGCTTTTTAAAGCAATAAGCGAGGGCGAACGCGAATTTGTTTCAATTGCCATTGTTGCAGGTCCGGGCGAAAAGCTTAATGATTTCTGCGCCCCTTGCGGTGTTTGCAGACAAGCATTGGCTGAATTTTGCGATGGCGATTTTCGCTTTATTTTAGGTAATCCCAACGATATTAAGGTTGTAACAATGGAAGATATTTTACCTTATTCATTTGGTAAAAGCGATTTAAATTAACGGAGAAACTTGTTATGAGAATGTTTGACATTATTAAGAAAAAACGCGATGGCGGCGAACTTAGTGAAAAGGAAATAGCATGGTTTATTGACGGTTACGTAAAAGGCGAAATTCCTGATTATCAGGCAGCGGCACTTTGTATGGCTATATATTATAAAGGTATGACCATTGACGAAACAACCGCCCTTACCTTTGCAATTCGTGATTCGGGCGATACGCTTGATTTTTCAAATATCAACGGTCTTCGTGTGGACAAGCACTCGACAGGCGGCGTTGGCGACAAAACAAGTCTTGTTGTTACACCAATTGTTGCATCTTTGGGTGTTAAGGTTGCCAAAATGAGCGGTCGTGGCTTGGGTCATACGGGTGGCACTATTGATAAATTAGAAGCAATACCCGGCTTTAGAACCGATATTCCCACCGAAGAATTTGAAGAAATTGTAAATAACGTTGGCATTGCAATTGTTGGTCAAAACGCAACACTTGCCCCTGCCGACAAGCTTTTATACGCTTTGCGTGACGTTACCGCAACGGTTGACAGTCTTCCACTTATTGTGTCAAGTATTATGGGCAAAAAATTAGCAGCCGATGACGACTGCATTGTTTTAGACGTTAAAACCGGTAGCGGTTCGTTTATGAAAACTGTGGAACAAAGTCGAGAACTTGCACAGGTTATGGTTGATATTGGCAGACGTGCAGGCAAAAAAATGCGTGCGCTTATTACCGATATGGACCGTCCGCTTGGCTTTGCTATTGGTAATTCGTTGGAGGTTATTGAAGCAATTGAAACCCTTAAGGGTAACGGTCCTAAGGATTTGACCGACCTTTGCGTTGCTTTGGCGTCACATATGTTGTCTCTTGCTGAAAAGGGTACGTACGACGAATGTAAAGCAAAGGTTTTACAGGTTATTGCCGACGGTACTGCACTTAACACCTTTGCCAATATGGTACAGGCGCAGGGTGGTAATAAGGACTGGATTTTATGCCCCGCAAACTTCCCCAAGGCCAAATTTGAAAAGGCAGTTGTTAGCGAAAAATCGGGTTATATTACCGCAGTTGATACCGAGGGTTACGGTATTGCAAGTTTACTTTTGGGTGCAGGACGTAACACCAAGGAAGACGTAATTGACTTTGCGGCGGGCATTTATCTTTGCAAGAAAACGGGAGATTACGTTGAAAAAGGCGAGGTTATTGCAACCCTTTATTCCGAAAAGGAAGAAAGCTTTGCCGCAGCCGAAAAGCGTTTATTGTGCGCAACCGTAATTGGAAACGAAAAACCCGAAGAATTACCTCTTATTTTAAGTGTTGTTGAATAATTAAAGGAAGTATCGAAATGGCTAAATTATATTTTAAATATGGGGCAATGGGTTCGTCTAAAACCGCTAATGCCCTTATAACCAAATTCAATTATGAAGAAAGGGGAATGAAGGTTTGGCTTATTAAACCTTCAATTGACGACCGCGACGGTGCAAACGCTGTTAAATCACGCATTGGTCTTTATGCCGAAGCATATGTTGTAACCCCCGACAAAAATTTAATTGAAGAATATAAAAACCACAACGATATTAACGTAATTATTGCTGACGAATGTCAGTTTTTAACACCTGCACAAATTGATGATTTGCGCACTATTGTTGACGTATATGATATTCCGGTTTTGTGCTTTGGTCTTCGTACCGACTTTTTAACACATCTTTTCCCGGGATCACTTCGTCTTTTCGAAGTGGCTGATTCAATAAGCGAAATTAAAACTATTTGTACCTGCGGTAAAAAGGCAATTATTAATGCACGAATTGACCAAAACGGCAAGGTTGTGACCGAAGGCGACCAAATACTTATTGGTGGTAACGATTCATACGTTGCAATGTGTCATAGCTGTTGGCAGGAACAAATCAAAAAACAAAAAGAGGGCAAATGATTTGAAAAGCAAAAAGTATTTATTGGCTTTTTTAGTTGCGGCACTGCTTGTATTAGCGGTGCCGACTGTTTTAGTATTAAATTTTTATAATTTAATACCTAAAAAATGGTATTCGGCGGATGATTTTAACATTAAAATTGTAAAAAGCGGTGTTGATTTTGATGGCGACGGTGTTGACGATTATCGCGATATAATGCTTGGCGCCCGTCAAGATGCTAAAAACAAACCCAAATATAAAAGTGAATACTATGCAAACGCATACCCACCCGATAATATTGGTGTTTGTACCGACGTGGTGTGGCGCGCTTTTAAAGCGGCGGGGTACGATTTAAGGGCAATGGTTTCAAAAGATATTGCTAACCATACACGCGATTACCCAAACGTTGAAAAGCCGGACGATAAAATTGATTTTCGCCGTGTTAAAAATTTAAAGGTGTTTTTTGATAAGTACGCCCAATTGCTTACAACCGACACCGAAAAAATTGAAGAATGGCAACCCGGTGATATTGTAATATTTAATAACAGTACCCATATTGGCATTGTGTCAGATAGGCGCAATCGTGACGGACAGCCCTATATTATACATAATGGCGGTCAACCTAATAGGGAAGAAGATTATCTTAAACGCGCGTCTGTTGTGGCACACTATCGTTTTGATGCATCTGTTTTGGAAGATAATTTTTTGGAAAAATGGAAAAAATAGACGGAGATAGCTTTTTAACTATCTCCGTTTCTTATTTGGTTAATGCATTTTATAACTATTTTTTGCTCGGCTAGTGTCAAATCATGAAAAGTATTTACTAAGCAAAATTCGGTATCTGAAAGGTCAAATAGAAATTCTTTTTTTGCTTTTTCCTTTGTTTGTGATTTTTCGTAAATATCTATAATACCGCTTGTGGGCGAGTTTAAAATAAAAGTTTTACCCTTTTCAGGTGTGGTTTCATAAGGTCCTTTTTGAGTTGCGATTACATCGTCATCTTCAAGAAAAACTTCCGCAAATCTTGCGGGTTTTACACCAAGCGTTCTTGCCCATTCCAGCACCCATTCAAAAGTAAGCTTGCCATAGCATTCTTTCTTTGCATAGGTGTCATATTTCATATTCATAAGCTTGGCGGCCTCGTCTTGTGTAAGACCAAGCTCTTTGCGAAGCATATGTAACTTTTGGTTAATGGCAGGGCGTTCGCTAAAAGGATGTTTTGCCATAAATAATCCTCCATAAATTTACTTGACTGAAAAAGTGTTTGTTGTTATAATAATTGTGGCTTGTTAAAACTTAATATTAAAAATGCTGGAGTGGCTCAGTTGGTAGAGCAGCTGATTCGTAATCAGCAGGTCGTGGGTTCGAGTCCCATCTTCAGCTCCAAAAACCTCTAAGCGAAGTGCTTGGGGGTTTGTTTTTTTGAAAAAGATAATTAAAGATATGAATTTTTGCGACTTTTATTATACAAAATTTGTCATATTTTGTCAAGAATTAAGAAAAAAGCGCAAAAAATGACTTGAATATTGTATTGAAAACGTGAAATTAAGTTAGTATAATTAAATTAATTAAAATAACGCAGGTGATTTTATGGCAGACGTTAGAAAAATATTAGCAGGAATGACGACAGAAGAAAAAATCGGTCAATTAATGCAACAAAACGCAAACGTTTTAATTAATACCGATGCGACCGTTACCGGAAAAGATGAAGACAAAAACGGTATTTCTGCTTCTATGCGTAACAATATCGGCAGTGTGCTTAATTTTAAAAGCTATGCGGAAGTACGCGCTATTCAAGAAGAACATCTTAAAAATGACCGTAATAAAATACCAATGCTTTTTATGATGGACGTTATTCACGGCTTTCGTACAATTTTTCCAATTCCGTTGGCGCTTGGTTGCTCGTTTGACCCCGATTTAGTGACCGAATGTTCCAAAATGGCGGCTAAAGAAGCAGCTGCGGGCGGTGTTCAGGTTACCTTTACTCCAATGGTTGACTACGTTCGCGACGCGCGTTGGGGACGTGTAATGGAAACCTGCGGCGAAGAGCCGCTTTTAAACGGAATAATGGGTGCGGCGCAGGTAAAAGGATTCCAGGGGGACGACCTTAAAGATAAATTTTCACTTGCGACCTGTGTTAAGCATTTTGCGGCTTACGGTGGTGCCGAAGCAGGTAGAGATTATAACGCAGTTGACCTTTCAAAGCATACTTTAAGGGAATACTATTTACCCGCGTATAAAGCGTGTATTGATGCAGGCACAAAAATGGTAATGCCGTCCTTTAACACCATTAACGGTGTACCCGCCACTATGAATGACTGGACAATGAAACAGGTTTTAAGGGACGAATGGGGCTTTGATGGTGTTGTTATAAGCGATTATTATGCTGTTGGCGAATTTATAACACACGGTATTTTTGATAATGAAAAGGATGCCGCAAAGGCCGCTTTTGACTGTGGCTGCGATATTGAAATGGTGTCTCTTACATATATGCATTGTTTGAAAGAGCTTATTGAAGAGGGTAAAATTTCTGAAGAACAGCTTGATAATGCAGTTTTAAAGGTATTAGAGCTTAAAAATGAAATGGGACTTTTGGAAGAACCATTGCATGGCATAAACGAAGACATTGGCGATAAGGTTTTCTTGACAGATGAAAACCGTGCATTAGTACGTAAAGCTGCAGAAGAAAGTACAGTTTTACTTAAGAATGATGGTATATTACCGCTTTCAAAAGAAATAAAGAAAATTGCGCTTATAGGTCCGTTTGCCGACAATAACCAAATTAAAGGATTTTGGGCTTGTAACGGTAGGGATGAAGAATGTATAACCATTAAAGAGGGTGTTTCGACACTGTTACCCAATGCCGAAATTACTGTGGTTAAGGGCTGCGGCAATTTGTTTAACGATTATGACCGCTCCGGCTTTGAAGAGGCGGTTAAGGCCGCAAAGGAAGCCGACTTTGTTGTGCTTTGTCTTGGCGAACCGCAAAATTACAGCGGCGAAGGCAATTCCCGTGTTGATATTGTTCTGCCTGGTGTTCAAGACGATTTGGCGGCGGCTGTAAGCGAAGCAAACCCTAATACAGTTGCGGTTACATTTAGTGGTAGACCCTTGGCTTTAACCCGTTTGGCCAAAAACGCCAAAGCAATTTTACATATTTGGTTTCCCGGTAGCGAAGGCGGTAATGCGGTTGCTAATTTATTGTTTGGTAATGCAAACCCCTGCGGCAAGCTTTCAATGAGTTTTCCACAGTCGGTTGGACAGTGCCCAATTTATTACAACCACTTAAATACAGGCAGACCCAAGCGTGACGACAGCCGCCACTACGGTTACACCTCAAATTATATTGACGGTGGCAACTGGCCGCTTTATTCATTTGGTCACGGTCTTTCATATTCTAATTTTGTATATGAAGGGCTTGAGCTTTCAAGCAATACCATTACAGATAACACAAGCATTGAAGTTACAGTAACGGTTAAAAACGACAGTAAAATCGACGGTAAGGAAACCGTTATGCTTTATATGCGTGATTTATATGCTTCAAATTCGCGCCCCGTTCAGCAGTTAATTGCTTTCGAAAAGGTGGAAATTAAAGCAGGACAAACAAAGGAAATTAAGTTTACCATTAACGAGCCAATGCTTCGTTTTTGGAATAATGAAGATAAGTTTGTTTCTGAAAAAGGTAAGTTCCACATATCAACGGGCTATGCCGACCATCTTCTCTTTACAAAAGAGTTTGAACTTATTTAATTTAAAAGCCACATCCTATTATTAGGGTGTGGCTTTTGTTCTATAATTTGCCCTAAAAACATAATTTAAAGTGAGTGTATTTTTTAAGGGTGGTTGTGTGCTGAAAAAACGACTTTTTGTGCTTTTGGCTATGTTTTTGGTGTGTTGTGTTATTTATGTTACTGATGTGGGCGTTTCGCCTAGTATAGAGGTTGCGTCCCAAATAAGTCCCATAAAAACGGTTATTATTGATGCGGGTCACGGTGGGGAAGACGGAGGGGCGAGTGCAAGTGACGGTACACTTGAAAAAGATATTAATTTAAAAATTGCAAGGTATACTTCGAAATTCTTGAAACTTTACGGTTTTGAGGTTATAATGACAAGAGAAACCGACACCAATACCTGCAGTGGAAATGAGTTTATTAAGCGTGAAGATTTACAAAACCGACTTAATCTTATGAACAAGCATCCTGAAAGTGTATTTGTAAGCATACATCTTAATAAATTTACTACTTCTGCGGCAAAGGGGTCGCAGGTGTTTTACAGTAAATTTAACAATTCTAAACTGCTTGGCGATTTAATACAAAAATCTATTGTTGATAATTTACAAAGTGATAATAAACGTGTAAACAAGCAAACGACAAGCAGCACCTTTTTGTTGTGTAATGCAACCGTTCCGGCTGTGTTGGTAGAATGTGGTTTTTTAAGTAACGAAGCCGAGCTTTTACGTCTTAAAGATAATGATTATCAGAAAAGAATTGCTTTTTGTATTTCTGACGGAATTTTGAAATATTTTAAGGAGTCATAAAAATGGCGAAATCAAAGGTTGTTTACGTTTGTAGCGAATGTGGTTATGAAACTGCAAAATGGATGGGTAAATGTCCGTCTTGTAACAGTTGGAGTACTTTAGAAGAAGATATACGTGTTGAAACAACTGTTTCGCGTACAGCTGGGGTTATTAAAAGCAATGCGGTGGCACAAACCTTAAGCGAAATAAACAGCAATAACGAAATTAGGTTTAAAACCGATATGCGCGAACTTGACCGTGTGCTTGGCGGTGGTATTGTAAAGGGCTCAGTTGTGCTTTTAAGCGGTGACCCAGGTATTGGTAAATCGACAATTCTTTTGCAGGTGTGTAAAGCCATGCAGGAAAAAATGCAGGTGCTTTACGTTTCGGGTGAAGAATCTGCAACACAAATTAAAATGCGTGCCGAACGTCTTGGTGTTAGCGGTGATAACGTAAAAATTATGACTGCAACTGATGCGCAGGCAATTTGCGAATATATTGCATCAGAAAAGCCCGATATCGTTATGATAGATTCTATTCAAACAATGACCATAAGCGAGCTTTCTTCTACTGCGGGCAGTATTGTTCAGGTGCGTGAATGTACCAATATGTTTATGCGCACGGGTAAAGCGTATGATATTCCAATTTTTATTGTAGGACACGTAAATAAGGGCGGCGATATTGCAGGTCCGAAGGTTATGGAGCACATTGTTGATACCGTACTTTATTTTGAGGGCGAAAGAAATCAGTCCTATCGTATTTTACGCGCAATAAAAAACCGTTTTGGCTCCACTAACGAAATTGGCGTTTTTGAAATGGTAGATACCGGGCTTTTAGAGGTTGAAAACCCGTCGGCAATGCTGCTTTCGGGAAGAATGGCAAATGTTTCGGGTACTTGCATTACTTGTGTTATTGAAGGTACTCGTCCAATTTTGTCGGAAGTTCAGGCACTTGTTACTACAACGGGTTTTGGCAATCCCCGTCGCACCTCAACCGGTTTTGATTATAACCGTTTAAGTCTTATTCTTGCGGTTTTAGAAAAACGAATGGGTCTTTATTTTTCAAATCTAGACGCTTACCTCAACATCGTTGGCGGTATGCGTATTGATGAGCCCGCCGCAGATTTAGCTGTTGCCTTGGCGCTTGTGTCTGGTATACGTGACGTTCCAATTGACGAAAAAACCGTTGCTTTCGGCGAAATTGGTCTTTCGGGAGAAGTGCGTTCGGTTTCGCGCGTGGCATTTCGTGTAAATGAAGCTGCTCGTCTTGGCTTTACAAAATGTATCATTCCAAAAGCGTGTTTAAAACATATTACCAATTGTCCTGTCGGCATGGAACTTGTCGGTGTTAGTAATCTCAAGCAAGCCATTGCCGCCCTGGGCTAATTTTGGAATGAAATAAGGGCAGGAATGTTCGGTTGAATTTATATTACTGCAGTTTTCAAGACAGCAGTAACCGTCGTTTTGAAATTGACAAATTTCAGCACATTGAATAATTCTCAAAAAATCACCCCTTATTTCTTAATATGGGCAAACTATTTCATTTTATTGACTTAAATGTTTTTTGTTGGTATAATAAATTTATGGAAAATTTGAATTTAATTATTGGAAAAAAACTTTTACATCTTAGAAAAAAGAATAAGCTTACCCAAGCAGAACTTGCTGAAAAACTTAATTATTCCGATAAAGCTATTTCCAAATGGGAAAAGGGCGAATCTTTACCGTCGGTTGAGGTTTTTTATAAAATCAGCAAGCTTTACGGGGTAAGTCTTGACTACATAATAGGCGATGAAACGGTTGAACCGCAACCCATAAAAAACGATGCCAAAAAACGTATTTATTTAAGTATAACCCAACTTTCAATACTTGCGATTTGGTTTGCGGCGCTTTTACTGTTTGTGTTGTTTGATATTATTACACACACAAGTCAGTGGATGGTGTTTGCGTGGGCGTTGCCCGCATCGTTTCTTGTTGCAATGATTTTTGACTGTATTTGGCATAAGCACAAGCTACTTTACGTGTTTGTTTCGCTTTTTATGTGGTCACTTTTGCTTTGCTTTGTTTTGCAATTTATGACATTTAATATTTGGAAAATATTACTTGTTGGCATACCGCTTCAAATTGCGGTAATTATTTGGTCTAGAATGGAGAAAAAATCGTGACTTTTTCTAACGATTGGGACGATATTTTAAAAGACGAATGGCAAAAGCCCTATTTACAGGGGCTTTTTGCTTTTTTAAAGCAGGATTATGCCCAAAACTGTGTTTACCCCCAAAAACGCGACGTTTTTAATGCTTTAAAGTACACTTCGTTTGAAGATACTAAGGTGGTTATAATCGGACAAGACCCATATCACGGGGCGGGGCAGGCGCATGGTCTTTGCTTTTCAGTAAAAGAGGGTGTTAAACTGCCACCTTCACTGGTTAATATTTATAAAGAACTTGAAAGTGATGTTGGAAGAAAGTTTACCCAAAACGGAGAACTTACTTATTGGGCAAAACAGGGCGTTTTAATGCTTAATAACGTTTTAACAGTTAGAGAGGGGCAGCCGCAAAGCCATAAAGACAAGGGATGGGAAAAATTTACCGACCGTATTATAAGTGAACTTAATAATAAACAAACTCCGGTTGTGTTTTTGCTGTGGGGAAAACCTGCTGAAAAAAAGGCGCAAATTATTACAAACCCTATTCATAAAAAGCTTATAACAGTACATCCAAGTCCTTTATCGGCGTACCGTGGTTTCTTTGGTTGTCGACATTTTTCAAAAGCAAATGAAATTTTGTTGCAAACGGGTCAAACACCTATCAACTGGTGAATATTGACATTTTTTGTCAATGATGATATAATGAGTAAAACTTAAAAAGGGAGTTTTACTATGAGTTTAAAAGGTATAGTTCGTGGTGTTGATAATGCGGGACGCGTGGTAATTCCAAAAGAATACCGCAAACAACTTAACGTTGAAAATGACGTTGATAGTTTTGAAATTTCAATTGAAGGAGACACCATTGTTCTTAAAAAGCATAGACCGGCTTGTTTTTTCTGTGATAAGCTTGATATAATGGTTGATTATATGGGTTATAATGTGTGTGCAAACTGTGTTGAAAAACTCAAAGCACTGCTTGACGAAACCAAATAATTTTTGCAAAAATTTATCAAACAAAAATACTTGACAAAGCGCTTTTTGGGTGGTATAATCCGTTTATATGTTAAATGCGTTGACGGAATTATTGTTTTTCCCACCCGTTAAGAGAGCCGCCGGTTTGGTGCAAGTGCGGTACGGTAAGAAAATTCAAGTCTCGTTCCTGAGCAGAGTGGCTGAATTTTAGTAAGCTGCTACGGCTTGCCCCGTTACCAAGGCAAAAAGCTTGTTGGAGCTTTGTTGAGTGACCGTTTTTTAACGGTAATCAGGGTGGTACCGCGATAATTTTCGTCCCTGAGATTGCGTGTTGCAGTCTCAGGGACTTTTAATTTTATTTTGTGAGGTTTTTTATAATGAACATTAAAATTGCTGACAGAACATTAACACTCAAGGCAAATTATAGTTTCAAAGAGAAAATTGAAATTGCAAGACAACTCGAAAAACTGGGCGTTTCGGCAATTGAAATTCATGAACTTGAAAACGTTAAAACCGATACATTATTGGTTAAAACTATTGCATATTTTGTTAAAAACGGTGTTTTGTCGGTTAATGCGGGTATGACGAAGCAGGGTATTGATGCCGCTGTAGCCGCACTTCAAACTGCGGCAAAGGGTAGAATTAGAATTGAACTTCCCGTATCAATTGTTGGTATGGAATATATCTGCCATAAAAAGCCCGATAAAATGCTTATCATGATTGAGAATTTAATTACTTATGCAAAAGAAAAAATAGATGATGTTGAATTTGTCGCTATTGACGCCACACGTGCCGAAGTTGATTTTCTTAAAGAAGCAATTGCAGTTGCAAGAAAAGCGGGCGCTAATGTTGTTACCGTTTGCGATACTGCCGCCGAAATGATGCCTGATGAATTTGGCGCATTTGTTAAAGAACTTGAAGTTGACGGTGTTATTTGCGAAAACAAGAACGGTCTTGCAGTTGCAAATGCAATCATGGCGGTTAAAAATGGTGTAAATACCGTTAAAACTGCTGTATCTGATGAAGTTTCACTTGAAACCTTTGCAGGTATTATTAAAAACTGCGGCAATAATTTAGATATATCTTCAAGCATTAAACATACCGAGCTTAAGCGTATTTTAACCCAAATTAATTGGATTGCAGACAATGCAAGGGACGAAAAAACTGCTTATAAACCGGGCGAAGTGGTTGAAGAATTGTCGCTTGACCAAAACGATGACAAGCAAACTGTTTTAGATACTGTTATGAAGCTTGGTTATGACTTATCTGATGAAGACAGCCAAAAGGTTTATGAAGAATTTTTGCGTGTTTCTGCAAACCGTAAGGTTACTTCAAAAGAATTAGACGTAATTGTTGCCGCAGTTGCACTTCAGGTTGAACCAACTTATAAACTTGTAAACTTTGTTGTTAACAGCGGTAATATTATTACTGCTTCTGCCCAAATCGCACTTGAAGTGGGCGGCGAAACAAAGCAAGGCATCAGCACAGGCGATGGTCCTATTGATGCCGCTTTTCACGCTATTGAACAAATTATCGGTTGCCGTTATGAGCTTGACGATTTTCAAATTCAGTCGGTTACCGAAGGTAAAGGTGCTATCGGTCAAGCGGTTGTTAAACTTCGTGTAAACGGTAAACTTTATTCCGGCAACGGTATTTCTACCGACATTATTGCCGCTGCAATAAAGGCATATATCAACGCTGTAAACAAGATTGTTTACGAGGAGGTATAATCTATTATGAAATTATCTTTTTCAACAAAGGGGTGGCACGGTCGCACTTTTGACGATTTTTGCGATATTGCTACCGATTTGAAATTTCAGGGTATAGAACTTCACAATATTCATAACGAACTTTTTGCGAAAGACGGCGCTTTCAGTAAAACTTCTGCACCTAAAACGGTTAGAAAGCTTTATGAAAAGAAGCTGTCAATTCCTTGTATTGATACTATCTGCAACTTGGCAGATAAATCTGCTAAAGATGAAACCTTAAACGAAATTACCGCTTGTATTGACATTGCGGCAGATTTGCACATCCCTTACGTTAGAATTAAGGCGTATGGTGAAGAAGACATGGAATATATTTCTAACCTTATTCGCGAAATATTGCCTTTCGCAGAAGAAAAGGGAATTGTGCTTTTGGTTGAAACCTCGGGTATTTTCGCCGACACTGTAAAACTACGCGATTTGCTTGATGGTTTTGCATGCGATTCTTTAGCGGCTTTGTGGGACATGTATGCACCTTATTTTTATAATAATGAGGATGCCGAAACTACAATTAAAAATCTTGGCGCTTACGTAAAGCAGGTGCACTTGAAGGACGCAGTTAAAACTGATATCGGTGTAGATTTTTGTCTTATGGGCGAGGGTGAAATGCCTATTAAAGAAATGGTTTTGGCGCTTCGCTCGGTTAATTTTGATGGTTTTATTTCTTTGGAATGGGTGCCGGAATGGTGTGAAGAAATTGACGATATGGAAATTATTTTCTCGCAGTACGTTACCTTTATGAAGCAGTTTAGCGACACCTCAAAAAGTGATAATTCGCTTTATTATAACCGTGCTCACACAGGTTGTTACATTTGGGAAAAGGATCGTCTTATTGACTATACTTTTTCACAAATGCTTGACCGTGTTGTAGAAGAATTTCCCGACCAGTATGCTTTTAAATATACAACTCTTGACTATACAAGAACTTATAGCGAATTCCGTGACGACGTTGACGAATTTGCCCGTACACTTATCTCTTTGGGTGTAAAGGCGGGCACACACGTTGCAGTTTGGGCTTCAAATGTTCCTCAGTGGTATATTGCTTTTTGGGCAACTGTTAAAATCGGTGCGGTTCTTGTAACGGTAAATACAGCATATAAAATACATGAGATAGAATATCTTTTGCGTCAGTCTGATACCCATACACTTATCATGACCGAGGGTGCAAAGGACTGTAAGTACGGCGAAATTATTGCCGAACTTTGCCCTGAGCTTGAAAACACCAAACCGGGCGAGCCGCTTCATAGCAAGCGTTTGCCGTTTTTGCGCAATGCAATTACGGTTGGCTTTAAGCAAAAGGGTTGTCTTACTTGGGCTCAGGCGCTTGAGCGTGCAGGCCAAGTGCCGCTTTCTGAAGTTTACAGAATGGCGGCAAAGGTTGATAAAGACGATGTTTGCAATATGCAGTACACCTCGGGTACAACGGGTTTCCCAAAAGGTGTAATGCTTACCCACTATAATGTTGTAAATAACGGTAAGTTCATTGGTGACCAAATGGAACTTTCCACCGCTGACAGAATGATGATTCAAGTTCCAATGTTCCACTGTTTTGGTATGGTGCTTTCAATGACTTCTGCCATGACACACGGTGCTACAATGTGTCCGCTTCCGTACTTTTCGCCTAAATCTGCTTTGGCATGTGTGAACAGAGAACACATTACCACCTTTAATGGTGTTCCTACGATGTTTATTGCTATGATGGAACATCCTGACTTTGCAAAAACCGATTTTTCATACGTTCGTGTTGGCATTATGGCGGGCTCAAACTGTCCTGCAGACCTTATGAAACGTGCAACCGTTGATATGAATATGAAGGAAATTGTGTCGGTTTACGGTCAAACCGAGGCGGCTCCCGGCTGTACTATGAGTCGTTATTATGACAATTTGACCGTTCGTACAGAAACTGTTGGCAGTGCCTTTGCAAACGTTGAATGTAAAATTATCAATCCCGAAACAGGGGAAGATTGCCCTAACGGTGTTAACGGCGAATTCGTTGCCCGCGGTTATAATATTATGAAGGGTTATTACAAAATGCCCAAGGCAACTGCCGAAACAATTGATAAAGAGGGTTGGCTCCATACGGGCGACCTTGCTTGTAAGGATGACGACGGTAACTACCGCATAACAGGACGTTTAAAGGACATGATAATCAGAGGCGGCGAAAATATTTACCCCAAGGAAATTGAGGAATTTATTTACACCTGCCCCAAGGTTAGTGACGTTCAGGTTATTGGTGTGCCGGATGAAAAATACGGCGAAGAAATTATGGCTTGTATCATTCTTAAAGAGGGCGAAACAATGACCGAAGACGAAATGCGCTCATATATTGCTGCACACATGGCAAGACATAAGGTGCCGCGTTATTACGACTTTGTTGATGCTTTTCCAATGAATGCCGCAGGCAAGATTTTGAAATATAAGATGCGTGAAAATGCAGTTAAGAAATTAGGACTTTAAGGTGAATTTTTTGAAATGGTAAACGGAACAAAGGTTATTGATTCACATTGCCATATTTATCCCGAAAAAATTGCCGAACGTGCTGTAAAGGGGACTGACAATTTTTACAAATGTCAGTCCTTTTGCAAAGGTACGGTAAGCGATTTGCTCATAAAGGGCGAAGAAGCCGGTATTGACCATTTTATTGTGCAGTCGGTTGCGACCACACCAAAGCAGGTAAAAAGCATTAATGAATTTATTGCAGCATCGGTTAATGAAGCTAACGGTAAAATGACGGGACTTGGCACGCTTCATCCTGAAAGCGAAGATATTAAGGGTGATATTGAACATTTAATGGAACTTGGGCTTTTGGGTGTTAAACTTCATCCCGATATTCAGGCATTTAAAATTGATGACTATCGTTGCCTTAAAATTTATGAAGAGTGTGAAAAACAGGGGCTAAAAATTTTAATGCACACGGGCGATAACCGTTATGATTATTCTAACCCTAATCGTTTGCTTCCTATTTTGGAAATTTATAAACATTTAACCGTTATCGGTGCACACTTTGGTGGTTGGTCCATTTGGGAAGAGGCAGCCGAAGTATATTCAGAAATACCGAATTTTTACGTTGACTGTTCGTCAAGTTTTCCTTGGATTTCAAAGGAAACTGCGCTTAAGATTATAAGAAAATACGGTGCAGATAAAGTGCTTTTTGGTACCGACTACCCGATGTGGTCGCCAAAGAGCGAATTGGAATATTTTTTGTCATTACCACTTGAAAAAAACGAAATTAGTAGTATACTTAATATGAATGCAATTAAACTTTTTAATTTGGAGGGTAAAGTATGAGTATAGGCACAAAATGTGTTCAGGGTGGTTATACCCCTAAAAACGGTGAACCACGCCAAATTCCGATATATCAAAGTACTACCTATAAATATGACACAAGTGAAGATATGGGTAAGCTTTTTGACCTTGAAGCCAGCGGCTATTTTTACGCACGTCTTCAAAATCCAACTTGTGATATGGTTGCAGCTAAAATTTGCGAAATGGAAGGCGGCACCGCTGCAATGTTGACTTCTTCAGGTCAGGCGGCTTCTTTCTTTTCGATTTTTAATATTGCGGGTTGTGGCGACCACATTATTGCATCTTCTGCAATTTATGGTGGCACCTATAATTTGTTTGCAGTTACCTTAAAACGTATGGGTATTGAATTTACCTTTGTTGACCCCGACTGCAGCGCAGAAGAATTACAGGCAGCGTTTAAGCCCAACACTAAGGCGGTTTTTGGCGAAACAATTGCCAACCCTGCTTTGAACGTTTTAGATATTGAAAAGTTTGCAACAATTGCTCATAAAAACGGTGTTCCGCTTATTATTGATAACACCTTTGCAACACCTGTTCATTGCAGACCTATTGAATGGGGTGCAGATATTGTAATTCATTCAACCACTAAATATATGGACGGTCACGGAAGTGCTGTTGGCGGTTGTATTGTTGATAGCGGTAAATTTGACTGGACCAAATACCCCGACAAATACCCCGGACTTTGCACTCCTGACGAAAGCTATCACGGTGTTACTTATACCGAACGTTTCGGTCTTGCGGGCGCGTACATTACAAAAGCTACCGCACAGTTAATGCGTGACTTTGGTTGTTGTCAGCAGGCACAAACCGCTTACGTTTTAGGCCTTGGTCTTGAAAGCCTGCATTTAAGAATTAAAAGACACTATGAAAATGGTCTTGCAGTTGCAAAAGCATTACAAAATGACGACCGCATTGCTTGGGTTCGCTTCCCCCACTTAGAAGGCGACAAGAATTATGACCTTGCAATGAAATACATGCCCGACGGTGGTTGTGGTGTTGTAAGCTTTGGGGTTAAGGGTGGCAGAAAAGCCGCAGAAGCATTTATGAAGCAGTTGAAACTTGCTTCTATTGCAACCCACGTTGCCGACGCGCGTACTTGTTGTTTGCACCCTGCAAATGCAACACACCGTCAAATGAGTGATGATGAACTTGCTGCTGCAGGTATCACACCTGACCTTATTCGTTTTTCTTGCGGTATTGAAGACGTAGAGGACATTATTGCCGATATTAAGCAGGCGCTTGATAAAATTTAAGAAAGTTAGGAAAAATTATGCCGATAAGAATACCAAACGATTTACCGGCCGTTAAAACTTTACTTGACGAAAATATCTTTGTTATGACCGAAACTCGCGCCATAACACAAGATATTCGTCCACTTAAAATATTGCTTTTAAATTTAATGCCTAAAAAGATAGAAACTGAAACCCAGCTTTCCCGTCTTCTTGGCAACTCGCCGCTTCAGGTTGAACTTGAACTTATTCATACAAAAAGTCACAAGTCAAAAAACACCCCTGCTGAACATCTTTTGGCATTTTATAAGACGTTTGATGACGTTAAGCATAAAACCTTTGACGGTCTTATAATTACAGGTGCCCCTGTTGAAAATATGCCTTTTGAAGAGGTTGAATATTGGGAAGAACTTTGCGAAATTATGGAATGGAGCAAAACTCACGTTCATTCAACCTTCCATATTTGTTGGGGCGCACAGGCGGGTCTTTATTACCATTTTGGTATTGATAAAAAGCCGCTTTCTAAAAAGATGTTCGGTGTGTTTAAGCACAAGGCAGATTATAAAAAATCTATTTTGTTTCGCGGCTTTGACGATGAATTTATGGTTCCGCATTCACGTCACACTACTGTGGACATTGAAGATGTAAGAAAAGTGCCCGAAATTAAAATTCTTGCTTCTTCTGAAGAGGCAGGGGTTTATGCAATGGCAACTGCCGAAGGTAAACAAATTTTTATAACCGGTCATTCCGAATATGACGCTAACACGTTAGCACAGGAATATTTTAGGGATTTGGGCGAGGGTAAACCCATTGAAGTTCCTAAAAATTACTTCCCGGATGATAACCCCGAAAACGAACCTGTGGTTACCTGGCGTTCACATGCTAATTTGCTTTACAGCAATTGGCTTAACTATTTTGTTTACCAAACCACACCTTATGATATTGAACAGATAAAATAAAAAAAGCCACCCTTGAGGCACCCTCCGTAAGGAAGGTGCCTCAAGTTTTATAAAACCGATTTATGTCATAAATGCAAAATTAGAATTTTCTAAAATATGTCGGTGAATGTCGGTTTTGTTTTATGTATAATATTCTTGAAAAATTAAAAAGAAAGGAGTATTATACAAATGGGATTTTTAAATGAATTATTTTCCGCTGGAGTGTGGGGTAAAAAAACACCTACTGAACCAAAATGGAAAAAATGGATACATCGTAATTTGAGTGATAATCATTGTCCGGAATGCTTAAAGCTTGATGGCTGTTGGTTTTTAAATGATAAAAAGCCAATATGGCCACATCATTTATTTTGCCACTGTGTATTAGAAGACATTTCATATAATGATGTATTAACCAAAAGTTCATCCCATAGTGCTTATAGTAAATTTGACCCATATCTATTTGATACCAAGGGTGAATACGGACACGGAAAAGATAAACTTTTTAAATCTTGGGGTTATTCGGTTGTAGATGCGAAATATTTAAAAGCAGAAATCGAAAAACAGGCTTTAGAGAAATATATCAATGGCGACTATACATTAGGCAAACTTAATGACAAAGGACAACGATTAAGTATCAAAATAGAAATTGCTCGAAAAGATACTGGTGACAAAGTGTCTTTTATAACCGGATGGATGGTTTATCCAAATGGACATATCCAATTAACTACACCGTTAGGAAGTAAATAATATGAAAATGATGGATTGTGTAGAGGTAATAGTTGAAAAAGATAAATATGCTAAAGATGGCGTTCATAAAGGGATGCAGGGTTGGATTTGCCTTGAAGATAATTCAAACGAAACCTGGCTTGTCAATTTCTCACAGTATGGCGAAAAGGACGACATTGCAGAAATAAGTGTAAAAGAAGAAGACTTAAAACTTATTCCTAAAATGGACGCAAGAATTAACGAACAAATCAAAGCTAAATTTGATAAATAACTATATATTTTACAAAACAATGTACCCGTCTCATAATAATAAAACTTTTTGAATTCTGAGATAGGTGATGTTCAAAGTATGTAACCCACTATGACACTTTCATTTTTTGAAAGTGTCATTATTATATACCCAAGGGAGACGACTTCCTTACGGAGTGTCTCCCTTTTGGGTGGTTTTTATTTATATGGTTTTGGATTATTTGTAAGATTCAGAATATAATCTGCCGAGGTGTTATAAAGTTTTGCAAGAGCTATAACAAAGCGTGTAGGAATTTCACGTTTGCCGGTTTCGTAATTACTATATACTCTTTGGTCAATACCTAAATATGCCGCAACCTGCTTTTGAACCAAATCTTTATCTTCTCGTAAATCTTTGAGTTGTCGATAATACATTTTAATCACCATGATTTAGTATACGTACTATCAAAATATAGTGAAATCGTTTAAGAGGTGATGTTTTTGAAATTTTATAAAAGAGAAGATGCTTGTGGTTGTATTTATTGCAAGTATTACGTTAGAGTAGAGTAGAATATAATAACGATTATTTTGTAATTGAGAGAGGTATTTGCCGTAAACACGATATTTTGCGCAAACCAGAATCGGATTTATGCAATGATTTTATTTTATTATCAGCGTTCATACAAGAAAATGGTACCCGGGTAAAGATTAGTAATTGTAGGTAGAAGGTTTTTCAAAATAAAAAAACCACCCGAAAGGGTGGCTTTTATTATTCTAAAATATAAATTTCAGCTTTACGTACGCCAAAGTTAATGCATTGACGTTCGGTGTCCATAAATAAGTCAATACCTGTGGGATGTTTTTTAATAAATCCGCCGGTATCGGCTGCAACTGCATAACCGTAAATGTACTTACCGTCAACTGTTTTAATAAACATTTTTGTACCGTAAGGAATAATTTTGGGGTTTACTGCAATATGACCGGGCTGCGGCCAAACACCTGTTGCACATCTGTTACCTGTGTGGGTGTAAGCGGTAGCACGAACTGTCATTTTTGACTTATACTTAACGGGAACACCGTTTTCGTCAAGTACAATTTCGTTTTTTGGAACAATGGTTGAAACCCAACCCTTAGGGTTTGTGGGAATAGGTCTTGTACCTACAAGGTTAATTGCATTTACCGGTTTTGCTAAAACCGAAACAGAGGTAATTTCTTTTAAAGAAGTAATACCGTTAATTGTCATTGCGGTGTAGTTTACAATTTGTGAACCGTTAACACCCGGTTTAGCAACTTTAGAAGTGCCTTTGTTTAATGCAGAAGTATACTCGGTTTTTGTGTTGAAGGGAATTGCTTCGGTATAAGCACCGGTGGTGTAACCAATATCGGTATAATCAATATAACCGGTTTCCGTAATTTCGGTATCAAGCGAGGGCTCGATAAGGTCGTATTCGTCAACAGTAAAACCTGCTTGTGCTAAAGCGTCTGCTACAGTGCCGCCAAAGAAACTAATTTCAATGGTTTTTGCACCTTGTGTAATGTATACGGGGAAGCCGTAGGTAATTTCTACTGACGTTGTGCCGGGGCAAACGTTGGTTTCCAAAATTGCGTATTTGTCTGACTTAAACTGCATCTTTGCCATGACCGAAGCAATGTTTCTGCTGAATGAGGTCACGGTGTATGTTGTTTCGCCGTCGAAAATTTCAATCGTGTGGATTGATGTGTGCATTAAAGTAACTACGGCGATGGTAAGAGCGGTAAGCAAACTTAAAGCACTTAATCGCATATGCTTGTTATTTATAAGCTTTAACAAGCAGTACTTTATTTTTTCTATCATCCAATAACTCCTTTAATTTGGGCGGGTAACGTGTGTTTTTTACTGCCCATTTTTTTCGGGGACTTATGCATTATACCCATTTTCAACCCTAAAGTCAAAAAATCAAAGTGGTCAAAATTTGGTTAAAATGCGCAAAAAAGGTTACAAAATAAAAGGTTACAAACTTGTAACTATTTGAAAAATGGGGTCAAAATGACATTTTTTTACAATTCTTTTGTGCAAAGTGCCAAAAAATCAACCTAGCGGTTTATATGTTTAGCATAATAACCGCCAAAATCACAAAAAGTAGTGGTTTTGTGGGGGTGTTTTTAAGGGGGCAACTAAATATTGTGTTTAAAAAACTTTACAATTTTTTATGATTATGATATATTTAATAGGTAAAAAATAGGTTTTTGTCCAATTTTTATTCGGTATTATCTATTTTATGCTCATTATTATATATTTATGTCACTATTTGTGAGGTTTTAATCATGCTTTGGTTTTCTAAAAAGAAAAAAATTAAGGAAGACCCCGCCCTTCGTGAAATGGATGGCAGGGAGGTTAAGTACGTTACCCGTATGTATCGCGACGATGACGGCAACTCTAAAAGTGTTATTGTTGGTAAAACTGGCCGTATTGTCTTAATTGATGGCGAAATTCGTGTGCTGTGTGGCGAAGAAGATGTTTTTCGTTGTGATATGCAAAATTGTGAATATTTTATTCATCTTTCGGGCGACGGTATAACCGTTAAGGGTCCCAACAGCGTAACGGGTGATGATGACCATATTATGATTTTTTATAAGTATTATAGGAAATAATTTAAAACTTCCGTCTTAGTTTTTCTAAGGCGGATTTTTCTATTCGGGAAACGTAACTGCGCGAAATTCCAAGCCGTTTGGCTATATCGCGTTGTGTTAGTTCGGGGTATCCGCCAATACCGTAACGTAATTTAATAATTTCAAGCTCGCGTTCGTCCAAAACGCCATTAATTATAAGCCGCAGTTTTTGAAGTTTAAGCTTTGTATCAATTTCTTCAACAATGTCGCTTTTATCGGCAATGACGTCGATAAGGGTTAATGCGTTGCCTTGAAAGTCGGTGTCAATGGGGTCGCTTATAAATACTTCTTGCGAATTTTTCTTTAAGGTTCTGAAAAACATTAAAATTTCGTTTTCAATACAACGTGCGGCGTAGGTCGCCAAGCGAATGTTTTTATCGCTTTTAAAGGTGGAAACTGCTTTTATAAGTCCCACAGTGCCTATAGATATTAAATCGTCCTGGTCGGCACCGGTTGCATAATACTTTTTTACAATGTGTGCCACAAGCCGCAGGTTGTGTTCAATAAGTGTGTTGCGCGCGTTAATATCTCCGTTTTGGCTTTTCTTAAGTAGGTCGGTTTCTTCTTCCATGGTAAGCGGTCGCGGAAAAGCCCCCTTTGTAACAACGTGTAGTGCAAAAAAGTATATACCCGATAAAAGTTCTAAAATTAAATTAAGCAAAAAATAACCCCCTGAAAGCATATACCTAAATATATGCTTTCGGGGGCTTGTCGTATTAATAATTAGATAAGCGACATTGTGAAATTAAACTTAATTTCCTTATCGTCAAAACGGAATTCGGGAGGGAGAGCCGGGCCACAAGAAGCCGAGCCGATACCCGAATCTTTATAGTCTATTCTTACAAAGGTTTTACCGCTTTTTTTGAGTTCGTTTGTGTGTGTTGCGGCGGTAAGCTCTTTCGAAGAATAATTTGATACGCAGCAGTCAAGGTCGTTACCGGTAAATTTAATTTTGTCAAATTTAATCATTCTTACACCGGTGTGGTTTCCGTGTTCTTGCGGCATAATATATGGAACATATTCGTTATCGGCGCTTGAATCGTAAAGATTAACGGTTGAAGCGTGACGCATATCACAATAGCTTTCAAGCGGACCATAGCCAAAGTATGTGAAAGCGGCATCGTTAACCGGCATTGAAAATTCAAGGCCAAAACGCGGCAACCAAATAACAGTTTCACGAATATTACCGTCAAAATTGAAGTCAATTTTACCGTCGGCATAAACCTTTACGGTGTAATCGTAACGCATATAAGGTGTACGAGAAACACCCGCAAGTGAACCCTTAACCTTAATGCTGTTAGCTTCTACGGTGCAGTTATAAATTTTGTTAAAGGCGGTATCAATGTTTTCGCCTTGCCAAATGTTATAATTGCCCCAAAGGTTTTTGATGTTTCTTTCGTTATCGGTGGGGGCACGCCAGGTGGTAAAGTCCATACTGTCGGCAAGATATTCCTTACCGTCAACCTTAATGCTTGTAAAATTACCGTAATGCTTAGAGAAGGTGTATTCAAATCTTTCGCCCTTGAAAATTACGTCAAGTTTAGTTTCAGTAAATTCAGCAGGAGCATTTGCAGTTTCACATTTGATAATTTCCGCAGGAATTTCGTGCTGTGTAATTGCAATTTCGTTACCGTTTTTGAAAAGTCGGCAGGTAATAAATGCGCCCAATTCACAACTAATTGCAGGAATTTCAATTTTAATATCTTTGCTTTCGCGTGCATTAATATCTAAAACAAGCTTGTTTTCAGATAAAACCTTACCGTCGGCTTCAATTTTATAAACAAATTCGCAAACATTTAGGTTTGTAAAGTCGTAACGGTTGTAAACAGTTAAAACACCGTTGTTAAATTCAGTAGACATGGGTTGATATGCGGCTTTAACTTCATAAGAGCCCGCCTTAAAATCACGGTTGGCAAATACCATACCGTCACAGCAGAAGTTACCATCGTGGGTAAGCTCGCCCTCAAAGTCGCCACCGTATTTTTGAACACCGTCAACCACAACTGTGTGGTCTGCCCATTCCCAAACACAACCGCCAATGCATTTCGGGTATTTGTTAAATACTTCGTTATAATGCCAAACGTCGCCGGGGCCATTACCCATTGCATGTGAATATTCACATAAGAAATGCGGCTTTTTAATTTCGTCTTTTTCGGCAAAGTCGCGAATAATGGTGGGAATGTCTTGATACATAAATGAAAGCACGTCAACGTTTTCATATTCGCCCTTGCGACTTGCGTCTTCTGCGTGAATAAGACGACCGTCATTTAAAGTGCGCGCCCATTTAATCATTTCAATGTGGTTTTTTGAGTGACCGCTTTCGTTACCGGTTGACCACATTATTATTGAACACTGGTTTTGGAACAAAAGACAAGCACGTTGCATACGTTCAACGTGTTCGTTTTTCCATTCATCCCAACAGGTCGGCCATTCACCGCTTTGCACGTCGTAACCGTAACCAACGTTTGCATTTCTGCGTAAGAAACCGTGACTTTCAATGTCGGTTTCCAAAATTACGTAAAAGCCCATTTGGTCACAAAGTTCAACAAAATATGGGGTTGGGGGGTAGTGTGAAGTGCGTACACAGTTAATGTTAAGCTCTTTCATTTTTTCCAAATCAAAACGAAGTTCTTCGTTTGTTTGGCACCAACCGTTATATTTGTGGGTGTCGTGGTGGTTAACACCAAGAAGCTTAACCGACTTACCGTTAATAAGAAGTTCGCATTTATCGGAAATGGCAATTGTGCGCATACCGATTTTTCTTTCAATAACTTCATTATTTCTTTCAAAACGAACGGTGTAAAGATAGGGGTTTTCAGCGTTCCACAAAATTGGATTTTCAATTATAAACTCAGCGTTTTCGCCGTCTGCAGTGGCTAAAACCTTACCGTCTGCATCCATAAGAGTTATAGCGGCAGATTTATCGGCACAAACCTTAATGGTGGTTTCATCGGCAGACAGTTTAACGTTTACAATGTGGTCTTCGGGACGTTGTAAAACGTAGCAGTCGCGGAAGATACCGTTAAAACGGAAAAAGTCTTGGTCTTCAAGGTAACTGCCAACACACCATTTGTAAACAACTGCGCGAACGGTGTTTTCACCCTTTTGAACGTAGGGGGTAATGTCAAATTCCGCCTGTAAATGACTGCCCTGTGTAAAGCCAACGTACTTACCATTTATGTAAAGCTGTGCGCAGGATGAAACACCCTCAAATACAAAGTAACACTTGCCCCAAATATCGTTAATTTCAAAGGTTCTCTCATAAACACCGCAAGGGTTGTCGTTGGGAACGTATGGCGGGTCGCAAGGGTAGGGGAAGTTAATGTTTGTGTAGTTGGGGTTTTCGTAACCTAAAATTTGCCAACATGACGGAACGGGAATTTCGTCCCAGTCGGAAATGTCGTCGCAAAGGTCAACGTCGCGACTGTAATATTTAAAATTCCATTTACCATTTAAAAGATTATATTCCGATTTTCCCATAGGAATATAATAACTTCTGGTTTCCAAACGGTTTTCACTTGTTTTTAAAGGGTTTTCGTAAAAACGCAAGGCAAACTACCTCCTAAAATATGTTAATTACATTATAAAATAATAAAAGAAATAATTCAATAAGAAATACCTTTTAAATTGTAAAAAAATTGACCTTGATGACATCATCAAGGTCAATTTTATAATATTCTACCGCGCTTTATGGCTTCTTTGCCAAATTTTTGCCTCACTTTATAAAGTGAATCTTCAATCTGCTCGGTCTTGTGGTCATTTTCTTTTTCTCCAAACAAGTCAATTTGTTCGGCTTCACAGTCTTCTTTTAAATTAATTGCTCTAATACCTACCGAACGAAGCGGTTCGGGAAAATGGTAATTTTCCTTAAACAGATCAAACCCGCGTTTTGCAAGAATTAAGGCGGAATTTGTGCCGCTTGGAAAGGTTTTACTAAATTCACGCACCGCCAACGAAGAGGTGCGAATATGTACCTGTACACCGGTAGCATAAAGGTTGTGTTTGTGTAGCGATTCGCAAATGGTTTCGGCAAAGCTTAAAAATGCCGCCCAAACCTGTTCGTTGTTTTCAAAGTCCTTACTTTGTGTGGTGGATTTGCCAATGCTTTTTGGTCGGCTTTCATCTGTAATTGTTACAACGTGGGAATTGTCTTCGCCTAAGGCGTGTTTTTTAAGTTCGATACCGTTTTTGCCAAGTAATCTATTGAGGGTTTTATCGTCGCAAAGGGTTATATCTCCAATAGTGGTAATGCCAATGCTTTTAAGTTTTTCGTTGGTGCTTTTGCCAACAAACAAAAGGTCGCTTATGGGTAGCGGCCAAACCTTTTCTTTAAAGTTTTCTTTTGAAATAACCGTTACTGCGTCGGGCTTTTTCATATCAGAACCAAGCTTTGCAAAAACTTTATTGAAACTAACCCCCACCGAAATGGTAAGTCCAAGCTCGCGTTTAACATCACAACGGATTTTGTTTGCGATTTCTTCACCGTTGCCGAAAAGCATGGTACTGCCGGTTACGTCAAGCCAACATTCATCAATGCCGAAGGGTTCAATCATATCGGTATATCGACTGTAAATTTCACGTGCTTTAAGCGAATATTCTTCATATTCCTTATAAAGCGGTGGCAGGGTAACAAGGTCGGGACATTTGCGCTTAGCTTCAAAAATTGCTTCGGCAGTTTTAACGCCGAATTTTTTTGCAATTTCATTTTTGGCAAGTACAATTCCGTGACGATTTTCACTGTCGCCGCAAACTGCAACAGGAAGTTCCTTCAAGGTGGGGTTAAAAAGCAACGAAACCGAGGCAAAAAAGTTGTTTAAATCACAATGAAGTATAATTCGGTCTGCCATTTTACCACCACTTTTCTTGAACATTTGTTCACATTATACACCCGTTTTTTTAAAAAGTAAAGGGTACTTATATCACAAATTTCTCCAATGCATTTTTGTGAAAGCGTTCGGTTTGTCGAAGACTGTAATTTATTATGTATGAAACCTCTAAAAGATTTTTTCCACAAGCGTATTTTAAAAACAAAACCTCGCTTAAAATCCCACCGTCTACAGCGTTTATTTTTTCTTCAATTTCATCTCGAAGCACTTCGCACTGTTTAATTTGTTTTTCATATTCTTTTTTGTTTTTGCAGTTTATTAAAATCATTTCATGAAGTCGGTTTATCTTTTTTTGTTGTAAAAGATATTGTTTTAAATAATCTTTTTTTGTTTTCATTTTTCTTCCCTTTTTAATTTTGGTTTTACAAGCGTTACATATTGACCATAACTGTAATTTGTATTATGTAATGTGTTATATTCATTAACTTCTTTTATCATAAGCACAAGTGGATTTTTACTTAATTTTTTAAGGCGTTTATATTCTTCAAAACGCAGCTTTTCGGCGGTAATTTTACATTCCTCACTGCAAAATTCTTCTTGGTTTTGTCTAAGACGCGCACCGCAACAATGACAGTGTTTTATAGTTATTTCACTAAAATTTGTGGAATTGCAAAACGGACATAAATATATTTTTTCAAACGGACCGTTTGTAAGACCATGAGTTTCTTTTATAATTTTTGGGTATTCAAATTTATTGCTGCATTCCTTGCAATAATACATGTTTTTTCTCCTTCGGGGTTGACATTTACGGAATAAGGTACTATAATAAATTAAAAATTACGGAATTCAGTACACAATTGTAATTATAATTCGAATTTCAGTAAAAGTCAAGTTAAAAATTACGTAATTTAGTAAAAAAGGTGTGAAAACATGATTTTTGTTTACGATTTGATCGAAGAACTTTGCAAAAAAAAGAAAATAACCGTTACAGCACTTTGCAGGGAATGTAAAATCCCACGTTCGTCGCTGACCGATTATAAAATGGGAAGAATTAAAAGTCTTTCGGCGGACACTCTTTGCAAAATTGCCGATTATTTTGACGTTAGCGTGGGTTATCTTTGCGGGGAAGAAAATATTGTTTTAAGTGATGATGCTTTAAAGACCGCGTTGTTTGGTGAAGAGTTTAAAGTAAGCGATGAAATGTGGCGTGAACTTTGTCATTATGCAGAATTTTTAAAACAAAAATACAGTGAAGAATAATTATGTAAAATTTAAGGGCGGCGGTAAGGACTGCCTTTTGTTTTAGTGCAATTTATCATTTGTATATAATTTGCTAAGTGTTAAGCAAACGTTTGACAACTACTGCAATAGACAATATAATTTAAGTAATAAATTATCATTAAAGGAGGAAAACTTATAATGAAAAAAACAAGCATTTTTTCTAAAGCATTGTTAATTGTGTTGTCATTAACATTGGTTTTTCAATTAACCGCTTGTGGTGGCGGCAAGAAGGATGATACTTCAGAGCCACAACGTGTTTCAAAATTACTTTTTGAAAAGCGTGATAACCCCAATCCCGATATGACACTTATTTATTGGTGGGCGCCAAAGCAAGACCTTGAAGAAATTAACGCGCTTTATGAATCTACTTACGGAGGTAAAGTTACCTTTATTGAAAAAACTTGGGGTCAGCGCACAGCTACGGTTTCATCTTACGTAGCTGCAGGTACGCCTGCCGAAGCAGTTCTTATTTCTGAAACGTCGGTTCCAATGTGGCCTGCAAACGGTCTTTTGGATGAAATTCCGTTAGAAAAGCTTGATAAAAACTCGCCTTATTGGAATTTTGAAAGCATGGAAACTACATATGCATTTAACGGCAAGACCTACGCACTTGCTTATAAGGAACCAAAGCTTCGTTTTGATTCGCTTATTTATAATGCGGCACTATTTAAAAAGTATGGCGTAAAAACACCTTACGAACACTTTAAAGAAGGCAATTGGGATTTTGAACAGTTCCGTAAAACTGCTGCTGAAATGTCAATGGATACCGACGATGATGGTTTTGTTGATTTATTTGGTTTTGACGCTTCCTTTACCGTAATGCATACTATGTGTAAGGCAAATGCGGTAAAAGCGCTTAAATATGCTAATAATAAGTACACGTTAAATATTGATGACCCCAAATTTATTGAGGTTTATCAGTTATACAGTGATATGTTTAACGTTGATAAATCTATTAATCAGACCGATTGGAAACATTACCAAAACTTCCTTAATGGTCGCTCGGCAATGGCTCAGCTTTCACTTGAACAGTATGGGCAGTTGCATCTTGATGGTATGAAGTATGGTACTGCCGAAATCGGTATTATGCCCAGCGGTACTGCCGCAAATGGCAAGTTCTTCGGTGAATCTGAAGGTCATCTTTCCTTTGCTTCGGTTAAGGGTACTAACAATTTAGACGCTACTATTGCTTGGATGGAATGTGCAATTTCTGTTTGGCTTTCATTGGTTGAAGAAAGTCCTCGTGAATGTATTGATTATATGTATACCAAAGAAGAAAAGGAAAGAATTGATGAACTTTCTGCCGCAACAATTACATTTAGCGAATCCGGTCTTAAATATAATGAAGACGGTGTTGAAGGCCGCGGTTTTGTAACTGCAAGCGTTGTCGCGTTTGAATCAATGCTTCATGAAGTTCGCAAAAATATTTCGGTTACAACTGTTTTTGAAAGATACAAACCTCAATATCAAAGCCATATTGATACAATTAACGATTTAATGGCTGCAGCTGTAAATGAATAAAGCTTTAAAACATCTAAAAACGTCCGTAAAAACGGGCGTTTTTTTATAAAAAGTGCAAAAAAATTACATTGATTTTTACATTTTACTGTGATATACTTACTATAAGAAATTATGTGTCGTTTTATGCAGATGAAAGGGTTCATAATTTTAAAATCTTATAGGAGGCAAAAATCTTATGAAAAAGACCAATATATTGGTAAAAGCTTTGCTGGTTACATTGTGCTTAGCAATGGTATTCCAGTTGGCAGCTTGCGGCGGTAAGGGCGAAGAAAAACCCGCCGGTCCGCAGCGTGTTGAAGGCCTACTTTTTGAAGAACGTACTGTTGAAAGTCCCAACATCGATCTTCTTATCTGGTGGCCCCCAAAATCAGACATTCAGGAAATCAATGCACTTTACTACAAAAAGTATGGTGGCAAGGTTAAGGTAATTGAAAAACAGTGGGATGCTAAAACTTCCACAATTTCTTCTTACGTTGCTGCAGGTACTCCCGCTGAAGTAGTTTTACTTGCTGCTAACGATATTCCTACATTTGCAGCACAGGGTCTTTTAGACGCTATCCCCATGGATAAGCTTGCTAAGGATTCTAAGTATCTTGATTATGAATTTATGGACGGTACCGCAAAGTATAAGGACAATACATACGCTATCGCTTATGAAGACACCACAGGTACTCGCTTTACCCCCTTGGCTTACAACGCTAAGCTCTTCAAACAGTATGGTGTTAAAACCCCTTATGAACACTTCAAAGAAGGCAATTGGGACTTTGACCAATTCCGTAAGACAGCTGCTGAAATGACAATGGACACCGACGATGACGGTTTTGTAGATTTGTTCGGTTTCGACGCTTCATTAGTTGTATTTGGCGGAATTTTCTCTGCAAACGCTGTTCAGCCCATTAAGTATGTTGACAACAAATATACTTTAAACCTTGAAGACCCTCGTCTTCTTGAAGCATATCAGTTCTATTCTGATATGTACAATGTTGATAAATCTATCAACCAGACCGAATTTAAGTTCTATCAGAACTTCCTTAACGGTCGCTGCGCAATGGTTCAATTCTCTATCGACAGTTATGCTCAGTGCTATCTTGACGGTATGGAAAAGGGCAGTGCAGAACTTTGTATCTTCCCGTCCGGTCCTTCTGCTGACGGTAAATACTTCAAGGCAAGTGCTGCACATACCTTCGTTGGTTCTGTAAAGGGTACAAACAACCTTGACGCTACTATCGCTTGGGCAGAATGCGCTATCAGCGTATGGCTTGAACTTGGTCAAGACAGCCCCCGCGAAACTCTCCAGTACTACTGGTCTGATGAAGAAAAAGCTCGTATTAAAGAATTCAACGATATCGTTGTTCCCTTTAAGGACAGTGGACTTAAGTACAATGCTGATGGCGTTCCCGGCGCTAACTTCATCACTGCTAACTGGATTACTGCACAGGAAATGATGAGACAGATTCGTAAGAACATCTCTGTTAAGACTGTTATTGAACAATACAAGCCCACTCTTCAAGGTCAGCTTGATACTGTAAATGCAATTCTTGCAGGCACCGCAACTCCTGAAACTCCTGCTCAATAATTAATATTAAACGCAGTCGCGAAAGCGGCTGCGTTTTCTTATGCAAAAAACTCCTTGACGACTGTCAAGGAGTTTTAAATTATAACGAATATTTTTGGGCATAGGTTTCAAACTCTTGCATAAATTCTTGGTTTGTAGCCGATTTTATAGCGTTAAGATATTTATGTGCGTCAAGTTTGTCGGTTGATAATTGCATGGTGTATACCGCAATATTTGAGCAATGGTCAGACACACGTTCAAAGTTGGTAAGCAAATCGGTAAATATAAAGCCAAGCTCAATGGTACATTCATTCGCTTGAAGACGTTCAATATGCATAGCTTTTAATTTATCGCTAAGTCCGTCAATAACCTGTTCAAGCGGTTCAACGTGTGTTGCTAATAATGCGTCGTCCTTTTGGAAAGAGCAAACGGTTAAATCAACAATTTCGTTTATGGCGTCTGATATAACCGAAAGTTCTTGCTTTGCATTGTCGGAAAAACGTATACCTTTGGTGTGCATTTCTTCAGCAAGTTTGCAAATATTAAGTGCATGGTCGCTAATGCGTTCGTAATCGCCGATTGAATGAAGCATTCTTGCTACTGCGTGCGAATCGGTTGAAGAAAGGTTATTACTGCTAATCTTTACAAGATAAGTGCCAAGTCGGTCTTCATACTTATCAGTAAGGTTTTCTAAATCTTCAAGCTGTTGTGCAGTTTTTTCATCATACTGTTCAAATAAATTAATTGCTGTAGAAATAGATTCTTTAGCAAGTTGTGCCATTTCATTGGTTAAACGATGACATTCCGAAATAGCAAGTGGAGTATTGCTAAATATACGCTCGTCCAAAAATACGGTATGGGTTTCTTCCTGCTTTTCGGGAACGACCCATATACAGAATTTAATGAGCAATTTTTTAATAGGTGCCAAAAGAATTGTGTTTATTGTGTTGAACAATGTGTGAACAATTGCAACACCAACCATTGCAATTTCGGCGCTTAAAATTTCAACGCCGAAAGCTCGCATTACGTACATAATAACCATACAAAACAGCGAACCAAAAACGTTAACCGAAAAGTGCATTACAACAACGCGTTTTGCGTTTTTGTTGGTGCCAATAGAAGAAATAAGCGCTGTAATACAGGTACCTATATTAGCACCAAGCACAAGCGGAATTGCCATTTCCCAGGTTATGCCACCCGAAAGCGTAAGCGCCTGAACAATACCTATTGTTGCAGCCGATGACTGAATGACACCTGTAAATACGGTGGAAACTAAAAGGGCAATAATCGGGCTTTTTAGTGCCAATAAAAATGTGTCAAATCCATCTAGCGTACGGACAGATGCCATTGAATCGCTCATAAGGTCCATACCGCAAATTAAAATGGAAAAGCCAATAAAAATGTTTCCAAGTTGTTTTTTCTTATCACTTTTTGAAAACATTTGCATCACAATGCCCATACCGGCAAGCAGAGGGGCAAAGGTGCTAGGGTTTAAAAGTGTTATAAAGAAATTACCTTCAAGTCCCGCAAGACTTAATAGCCAAGCTGTAAGGGTTGTGCCAACGTTGGAGCCCATAATCATACCAAAAGTGTTTGTAAATTCCATAATACCGGAGTTTACAAGACCGACTAGCATGACCGTCATAGCGGAAGAGGACTGAATTGCAATGGTAATGCCGGCACCGAGGAAAAAGCCCAAAAAGTCATTTGAAGTTACTTTTCGCATTGTTTTTTCAAGTTTGCCGCCTGCCATTGTTTCAAGACCGTCTGACATTACGTTCATACCGAATAGGAAGAACACAAGGCCACCAATAAGCATAACAATCATATTAAAGATAGTTTCCATTTATTTTCACCTTTTAAAATTCAATGCTCTTTTCAATATAAGCTTTAAGGTCAGAAATGGGAATACGTTTTTGTTCCATTGTGTCACGGTCACGAACGGTAACACAGTTATCTTCTAAAGATTCAAAGTCATAGGTAATGCAAATCGGTGTACCAATTTCGTCTTCACGACGGTAACGTTTACCGATAGAACCTGCATCATCATAATCAACGTTGAAGTATTTTGAAAGTTCGGTGTAAACTTCACCTGCTTTGTCAGAAAGCTTCTTTGAAAGGGGAAGAACAGCTGCTTTAAAGGGAGCAAGTGCAGGATGTAAGCGAAGAACTGTTCTGGTGTCGCCCTTTTCGTCGGTTTCTTCGTCATAAGCATTGCAGAAGAAAGCAAGAAGTACGCGGTCAGCACCAAGTGACGGTTCAATAACATAAGGAATATATTTTTCGTTAGTTTCGGGGTCGAAGTATTCCATACTTTCGCCCGAATGGTTAGCGTGCTGGGTTAGGTCGTAATCGGTACGGTCAGCCACGCCCCAAAGTCCACCCCAACCGAATGGGAACAAGAATTCAAAGTCGGTTGTTGCTTTTGAATAGAAGCAAAGCTCGTCTTTATCGTGGTCACGAAGACGAAGACTTTCCTTGTCCATACCAAGATTTAAAAGCCAGTCACGGCAGTAACCGCGCCAGAATTCAAACCATTCAAGGTCGGTACCGGGTTTGCAGAAGAATTCAAGTTCCATCTGTTCAAATTCGCGTGTGCGGAAAATGAAGTTACCGGGTGTAATTTCGTTACGGAAAGATTTACCGATTTGTGCAACACCGAAAGGAACCTTCTTTCTGGTGGTGCGGGCAATATTTTTAAAGTTTACGAAAATGCCTTGTGCAGTTTCGGGACGAAGATATAGGGTAGAGGTGCTGTCTTCTGTAACACCCTGGAATGTTTTAAACATAAGGTTGAATTTGCGAATATCGGTAAAATCGTGTGAACCACAGTCGGGACAAGCGATATTGTGTTCTTTAATGTACTCACTCATTTCGCTGTCGCTCATAGCGGCGGGATTATCAGAAAGACCGTTTTGTGCAACGTAATCTTCAATAAGTTTATCTGCACGGTGGCGTGTTTTACAGTTTTTGCAGTCCATAAGCGGATCGGAAAAACCGCCAAGGTGGCCAGATGCAACCCAAGTTTCAGGGTTCATAATAATTGCGCTGTCAAGACCGACGTTATAGGGGCATTCTTGAACGAACTTTTTCCACCAAGCTTTTTTGATGTTGTTTTTTAGTTCAACACCCAAGGGACCGTAATCCCAAGAGTTTGCAAGACCGCCGTAAATTTCACTGCCGGGGTAAATAAAACCGCGACCTTTGGCTAAAGTTACAACGGTTTCCATATTTTTCATTGAGTTTTCCATTTTTTCTTCCTCCGAATAAGCCAAATTTCTACAAATACTATATTACCTAAAAACCCATTAAAAGTCAATACTTGACATATTTAATTATATAGTTTATACTTTATAAATAGAAGTTTATTAGAAGGAGTAAGTTATGGCTGAAAATTTTATTTCTTATAAAGAAAAACCTTTAGTTAGGTGCAAAAACGAAATTTATTACGGTGATATGGCAGAAGCATTTGTAGTTAAATTTACAATTTTGTCTGAAAATGCAAACGGTGACCCCGACAAGATTAAGGTTCAACTTTTAAAAAGTGATACTTCTTTAAGCGATAAAGACCGTCTTGTAAAAGAAACCACAAAATCATCAATGTTTGAAGCGCTCGATTTTGGTTTTGTATGGCTTGAAAGGGCATTAAATCCATAATAAAAACCCTGCTTTTTAGCAGGGTTTTATTTTTATATTCTTTCAAAAATGTTATACTTTTTAATTGCAAGGTAAAAGGGAGTTCCCAAAACGTAACAAACAATAAACTGACCAATTCCCACCTGCAAGGCAGAAACCAAAAACGCCCATATAAAAGACGCTTCGGGCATGAAGAAAACTGCAATTTCAAAGCCAACGATAATGGCATTTACAATTACGGGTGGAAGCATTGCCAAAAACGGAATACCTTTAAATTTTATTTTGCGCAAATAATAGGTTAAAAATGCGGCGGCCAAGGTTGCAAGCGTACCAAAAACCATATCAACCACATTAAACGAGCCAATATTTGCAATAAAGCAACCAATGGTAAGACCGGGTATGGCGGCCGAGGTGAATATAGGTAAAATTGTCAGCACTTCGGAAATTCGCAACTGAATTGGCCCAAAAGCAAGGCCAAATACTCCGCTTAAAAAAGTAAGTCCAGCGTAAGCCGCGGCAATGAGGGAAGCGGTTATTATATAGTTTAAATGATTTCGTTTTGACATTTTCTCACTCGTTTCAAAATTATTGTAAATATTATATACTTATTCAATCTTTTTTTCAATAAATAAAATGATTTTTTAAAAGATGAACAGCATAATTGATTATTCCTTGGTTTTATGTTATAATTTTTAATAACACAAGTAAGTTTGGCGGTGTTTTTTTGAATATTTTACACATGAAATATGCTTTAGAGGTTGCAAAAGCCGGGTCGCTTAGCAAAGCAAGTGAAAAATTACTTATTGCGGTACCGAATATTAGTCGATCTATTAAGGAATTAGAGGCGGATTTAGGCATAACGATTTTTGAACGCACCACAAAGGGAATGGAGCTTACCCCCGAAGGTGTGGAATTTATGAACTATGCCAAGGTTATTTTGGCACAAATTAATCAGGTTGAACGTCTTTACCGTGACGGTGCACCCAAAAAACAACAGTTTTCAATTTCGGTTCCGCGCGCGTGTTATATATCGGACGCTTTTGCCGAATTTTCAAAATGTTTGACAAGTGATGCCGCCGAAATTTTTTATAAAGAAACAAATTCGCAACGTACAATTCGCAACCTTGAAGACCACGAATATCGGTTGGGTATTATACGCTATGCCGAAAACTATGATAAATATTTTAAAACACTTTTGCAGGAAAAGGGTTTAATTTTTGAAAACGTGACTGATTTTACCTATTCAATTATTATGAGTAGGCACAGTAACTTGGCGCAAAAGGGAAGAATTACCTTTAACGATTTAACGAACTATATCGAAATTGCCCATGCCGACCCATACGTTCCGTCAATGCCGCAGTCTAAGGTTGTTAAAGAAGAATTGCCAGACAATATTGAACGTAGAATTTTTATTTTTGAACGTGCAAGTCAGTTTGAACTTTTAAACCGAAATCATAATACATTTATGTGGGTGTCGCCTGTTCCGCAAGAGCTGCTTGACCGTTATGATTTGGTTCAGAAAAAATGTATAGACAACAAAAAGATTTATAAAGATATTTTGATTTATAAAAATGGATATAGGTTAAGCGAACTTGATAAAAAGTTTATTGAATGTTTGACTGATTCTAAAAGAAAGTATTTGTAAAGCAATGGGGGTTATCAAAATTGATAACCCTCTGAAACATTTTAAGAATTCTCAAAAAAGAGGTTTATCGTTAAAATAATAACAAAGTCAAAAAACTTGTTTTGGGAGTAGATAAAATGGAAAACCAAAATTATTTAATTGTTGACAGTGTAGAAAAACTTGAAACGGCTATTGATAATACAAGGTCCGCACAAAGAAAGTTTGCAACCTTTACACAAGAACAGGTCGACAAAATATTTTTAGCGGCTGCGTCTGCCGCAAACAAAGCCAGAATTCCACTTGCTAAAATGGCGGTGGAAGAAACCGGCATGGGCGTTGTTGAAGATAAGGTTATAAAAAACAACTATGCTTCGGAATATATTTACAACGCTTATAAAAACACAAAAACCTGTGGTGTAATTGAAGAGGACAAAGCATTTGGTATTAAAAAAATTGCCGAACCTATTGGTGTTATTGCGGCAGTTATTCCTACCACAAACCCAACTTCAACCGCAATTTTTAAATGCTTGCTTGCGCTTAAAACTCGTAATGCTATTATTATCAGCCCACATCCTCGTGCAAAGAACAGCACCATTGCTGCTGCAAAATTGGTGCTTGAAGCTGCAGTAAAAGCGGGTGCACCTGAGGGCATTATCGACTGGATTGACGTACCTTCGCTTGAAATGACAAATACCGTTATGAAAGAAGCTGATATTATTCTTGCAACGGGTGGTCCCGGCATGGTTAAAGCAGCTTATTCAAGCGGTAAACCGGCTGTTGGCGTTGGCGCGGGTAATACACCTGCAATTATTGACGACAGTGCTGATATTTTACTTGCAGTTAACTCAATTATTCATTCAAAAACCTTTGATAACGGTATGATTTGTGCTTCTGAACAGTCGGTTATTGTTTTGGAAGGTATTTACGAAGCAGTTAAGGCGGAATTTGCGACCCGCGGATGTTATTTCTTGACCGATGATGAAACCGAGAAGGTTAGAAAAACCATTATTATAAATGGTGCGCTTAACGCGAAAATTGTTGGCCAGACTGCGTTTAAAATTGCTGAACTTGCAGGTGTTAAGGTGCCTGAAAGCACTAAAATTCTTATAGGTGAAGTTGAAAGCGTTGAACTTTTGGAAGAATTTGCACACGAAAAACTTTCGCCCGTAATTGCAATGTATAAGGCAAAAGATTTTAGCGATGCGCTTAACAAGGCAGAACAGCTTGTCGCTGACGGTGGTTACGGTCATACTTCTTCGGTTTACCTTAACGAAATTACCGAAACCGAAAAACTGAGCGAATTTTCAGCCCGTATGAAGACCTGTCGTATTCTTGTTAATACACCGTCTTCCCACGGTGGTATAGGCGACCTTTACAACTTTAAACTTGCACCTTCATTAACACTTGGTTGTGGCTCTTGGGGTGGCAACTCGGTTTCTGAAAACGTAGGTGTTAAACATCTTTTAAATATTAAAACAGTAGCAGAAAGAAGGGAAAATATGCTTTGGTTTAGAGCCCCCGAAAAAGTTTATATCAAAAAAGGTTGTTTGCCGGTTGCTTTAGACGAGCTTAAAACTGTTCGCGGTGCTAAAAAGGCATTTATTGTAACTGATACTTTCCTTTATGAAAATGGCTACACCAAACCCATTACCGACAAGCTTGACGAAATGGGTATTGCACATACCACCTTCTTTGATGTTCAACCCGACCCCACACTTAAAAATGCAATCGAGGGTGCAAAACAAATGTCGGCATTTAAGCCCGACACAATTATTGCTTTAGGTGGCGGTTCTGCAATGGACGCTGCAAAAATTATGTGGGTGCTTTATGAACATCCTGAAGCAGATTTTATGGACATGGCAATGCGCTTTATTGACATTCGTAAGCGTGTTTACACCTTCCCAAAAATGGGTGAAAAGGCATACTTTATTGCAGTTCCTACCTCTGCAGGTACCGGTTCGGAAGTAACACCCTTTGCAGTTATTACCGACGAAAAGACAGGTGTTAAATACCCACTTGCCGACTATGAATTGTTACCCAATATGGCAATTATTGATACAGACTTCCATATGTCTGCACCTAAGGGCTTAACCGCCGCTTCGGGTATTGACGCTGTAACCCACGCAGTTGAAGCTTATGCTGCAATGCTTGCAACCGACTATACTGATGGTTTGGCATTACAGGCACTTAAGAACATTTTTAAATATTTGCCCCGCGCTTATGAAAACGGTCAAACCGATATCGAAGCCAGAGAAAAAATGGCAAATGCCGCAACAATGGCAGGTATGGCATTTGCAAACGCGTTCCTTGGTGTATGTCACTCAATGGCACACAAGCTTGGCGCTTTCCACCACTTGCCACACGGTGTTGCAAACGCTCTTATGATAGAAGAAGTTATTCGCTTTAACGCTTCTGAAACACCTGTAAAAATGGGTACCTTCTCGCAATATGACCACCCCCATACTCTTGCTCGTTATGCCGAAATTGCCGATTATCTTGGTCTTGGAGGTAATACTGACGAAGAAAAACTTGAAAATCTTATTAAAGCGATTAATGACCTTAAAGCAACCGTTGGAATTAAGGAAACAATTAAAGATTACGGTATTGATGAAAAAGTATTCCTTGATAACCTTGACGAAATGGTTGAACAGGCATTTGATGACCAGTGCACAGGCGCTAACCCTCGTTACCCCTTGATGAGTGAAATTAAGCAGATGTATCTTAATGCTTATTATGGCGAACACAAAGATATTTAAGGAGTGAAATATATGGAAATTATTGCTAAAAGAACCGGTAAAGTGGTTTATCGTGATGGCGATAAATGTATCAAAGTGTTTGATGAAAATTATTCTAAAGCAGGAATTTTGAACGAAGCATTAAACCAAGCAAGAATTGAAGAAACTGCACTTAATATTCCTAAAATTCTTGAAATCACCAAGGTTGACGGCAAATGGGCTATAATTGAAGAATTTATAGAAGGTAAATCTTTGGCCGAACTTATGGAAGAGGATGAAAAGAATTTTGATAAATATCTTGAACAGTTTGTTGACATACAAATGCTTATCCATACTCAAAAATCAACCTTGCTTACAAAACTTAAGGACAAAATGAACCGCAAAATTGATGAAACTGATTTGGATGCAACCACACGATATGAACTACACACTCGTCTTGCCGGTATGCCCAAGCACAATAAGGTTTGTCATGGTGATTTGGACCCCTCAAATGTAATTGTTGCCGCTGATGGTAAGGTTTATATAATCGACTGGGCACACGCTACACAAGGCAATGCTTCTGCTGACGTTGCAAGAACTTATCTTCTTTTCTGTCTTAACGGTAAAGAAAACGTTGCCAAAAAGTATATGGAAATCTTCTGTAAAAAGAGCGATACTGCCCGTCAGTATATTCAAAAATGGCTTCCCATTGTTGCCGCTTCACAGTCGGTAAAAGGGAAACCTGAAGAACGTGACTTTTTGCTTTCTTGGGTTGACGTTGTTGATTATGAATAAAATTAAAAGCCACACTTTCGTGTGGCTTTTTTCATCCCTTATATTTGGTTTTATAACCGTGATTTTCTTTCGGACGTAAATCGTTTGGGAACATAGTATCGCTGTAAATGTCGGTTTGCAATTTTTTAACAAGGTTAAAAACCGTTGTATAATCGCTAATGCTTGAAATATTAATTGCAACCGATTTGCCTTTGTCATCGTTTTGGGAAGTGGTTGCAATAATATCGCCCACGTTAAACATTTGGTCAAAAATGCCACGGTGCAAGTCAATATGCGAAAGCTCGCCAAAGGGTTTTGTGTTAACGGTACGGTTAAAAACACCGCCCGACACATAAATTGCACGGTCTGTAATAATGTAGTTGGTGTTTTTGTATCTAATTATAGAAAACAACGCACCACCAAGATAAATCCAAACGGGCATAAGGTGTATCAGCATAAATATTACAACAAACAACGCCATGCTGCCACTCCAACTGCTAAGTGCATTGCTAAGAAAGGTAATATCAAAAATCGCCCAAAGCAGCGCAAACGGAAGCAGAGGGTTAAAAATGCTTTCTAAAATATAGCATTTTTTGTCGGGCTTACCCTCGTAAAAAATTTCTTCATTTTCGCCAATTAAAAGCTTTAAGTCGTTCATAAGATCACTCACTTTCGTTAGGGTTATTATATCATATATGTATTGCTAAATCAATTATTCAATTCATATCAATAAAAAAAGAAAAGCCATACCGAAAGATATAACTTTTCTTTTGGAGCGGGTGATGGGAATTTGTCTCGGCGCTGCCCGCGCCTATCGCCTCGCTTTGCTCGTTGCCGCGCCTAAACAACAGTCCACCGGACTGTTGTTCTTAACGGCTTGTTCGATTCCCATCAATATAAAAAAAGAAAAGCCATACCTAAAGGTACAACTTTTCTTTTGGAGCGGGTGATGGGAATCGAACCCACACAACCAGCTTGGAAGGCTGGGATTCTAGCCGTTGAACTACACCCGCATTTGTGCAAAAATTAGAATACCACAAAACGCTGAAATAGTCAAGCGTTTTGTGGTAATTTTTTAAAAGAAATTAAAGCATATCAATAAGAGTTTTAAGTGCTGGTTCAAATTTTGCACCGTACCAATGATTTTCTTCTTCGGCGGTAATCCTTATACATTCAACCGTATAAACAGCGGCAATTTTTGCGGCTTCAAATGCGGTTTTCCCGCGAATTAACGCGCCCGTAAAGGCAGAGGCGTAAATGTCGCCTGTACCATGGCAACTATTGGGTAAAAAGTCGTGTTCGAAATAGTTGTATTCGCCATTTTCGAAAACCACAACACCGGTCTTGCCTTGTCGATAGGAAACGCCTGTTAGCACCACGTTTTTAGTGCCAAGCGCTAAAAGTTTTTCAATTAAAGCGTCAATATAAGCGCGGTCATATTCGGTCTTATATTCCATATCAGTTAAAAAGCAAGCTTCGGTAATATTTGGTACAACATAGTCGGCCTGAGCACACAGTCTCTTCATCGCTTCTACATACTCATGATTAAATAAAGGGTAAAGCTTGCCGTTATCTGCCATTGCGGGATCAATTATTGCTTTAGCGTTTTCTTTATTAAGGGTTTTTATAATATTAATGACGTAATCAATTTGTTTGGTACTACCGAGATAACCGGTATAAACACCGTCAAATTTAATATTTTCTTTTTCCCAATGGTCACGAATCGCAGGCATATCGTCGGTCAAATCGCGGAAGGTAAAACCACTAAATCCTGCTGTATGCGTTGATAAAATTGCCGATGGTAAAATGCAGGTTTCAACACCACAAGCAGAAATAATCGGAAGTGCTACGGTTAACGAGCATTGACCAACACAGGAAATGTCTTGAATTGTTAAAATTTTGGGGTATGCCATTTTAAATTGCCTCTTTTCTTTAATGGAAAAAAATCATGGAAAGATTATAACACAAAGATTATCTATATGCAATATTTTTTTGTTTTACAGCGTTTAGGGGTGAATTTTAAAATTTTTTAAAAAAATAAAAAAACTACTTGCATTTTTGCGGTAATGTGGTATAATATATATAGCATCTTTCCGTGTTTCTGTATCAAACACGGAAGGGTGCTTTTTGTTTGTTTTTTGAGTTCCCCTTTAAATACAGAAGAACACCGTTCCAAAAAGGAATGGTGTTTTTCATTTATAGGTATTTTATTGTGTGTTTAAAATGATGCCATATATACCTGTTGTGGTAGAGGTTCCTGCATAATAGGCGCAAATGTGATTGCCTTTATATAATACGGTTTTAACGTTGCCGGTGTCAACACCGCTTGCCGATTCCGAGGTGATAACTTCGGGCTTACTCCAGTTAAGCGGATTATCCCACACGTCTTCAACATTAACAATTCGTTGTCTTAAATCGCCAAAATCTCTCGCAAAATAATATAAGCAAATTTTACCGGTTTCACGGTCGAAAATAACACTTGGTGAACTGCCGTAAGCATCAAAAATGTTAGTATATTTCTTTGCCCAGGTTTTGCCATTGTCGGATGACTCTATTTGGAACATTGCAACGGTGGCATCGGCGACGTCTTTTCTGCCTAAAACAATAATCTTATCATCGCTGATAAAAGCACATTCAAGCTCGGCAGGGCAGGTAGCTTTGTAAATGTCTTTTTCAACTTCGACCTGTTCCCAGGTTAAGCCGTTGTCCGCGCTTTTCACATAACCCCACGAACGAAAATCGCCATAAGTGTTGTAAAAAGCCCAAAGTTCGTTGTTTGGTGTGCGAACAATGTTGCCAATATGGCCGCCATTAACATTTATATTAGGTTTAGAAACAAGGGTAATGTTGTCGCCGTCTATTTTAAACAATTCAAAGGTAGTGGTTGCTACGGCGGGAGAGCCGCTTCTATACCATAAAAGTATATTGCCGTCGTTATCATAGCCTATACCGGTAATGCCTTTAACACCGGTTTTGTCTTTGAAAATTTCAACTCCGTCAGACCAATTAACGCCGTCTGAAGAAGATTTCATATAAAGGCCCGATGTAGTCGCAACATGTTCGTCGGCCACGGTGTAAATACAAACCAATTTATCGTCAGATAAACCGATATAAGGCCAGGCGGAATACATATGCGGATTAACAATAGTAACTTTATTTGTCTTATTCATATTTTCACCCTCTGTATTTGTTTCTTTTTTGTTTTTGCCACCACAAGCCGTTAAAAGCGTAGTTGCTGCAAGGGTTAAGGCTAATATTTTAATATATTTTTTCATTAACGTTCCTCCCTCAGGTGCATTGTATCACTCCTTGATAAATGGCGCAATATGATTTTTTTGTGTAAATTATGGCGCAATATGATTTTTTTGTGTAAATTATGGCGCAATATGATTTTTTTGTGTGAATTATTGGGGAGTATGTTTTTTTAAACTTTATAGATAACTAAAAACCGCAAGGCGTTGACTTGCGGTTTAAATTTTCATAAATTATTCTTTATATTTTTGTGTTATAAAACTATGCACTTGTGTCAGTAGTTTTTTAGAATTGTTAAACTGAAATGAAGATATAGCCGTTTCGACTTCATTAATTTCAACATATCCTTTTGGAAAACCGTAAATACCTTCTTTGGAATGGATGATAACATATTGTATACTCCCGCTATCTTTTGTGTAAACAATAGCACCACAAGATTTTTCGGTTATCATTTTGTGTTCACCTTTGCGGTATTGATGGAAGAAATGAGCATAACACGAATACTTGTGCAGGCGGAATCAAGAGATTTATATTCTTCTTCAGATATGTAATTGGTTTTGAATAACAGTTCTAACCAATATCCCGTTTCGTTTGCTTCTTTGAGCGCGATTTGGAGTTTAGCAATAAAATCTGCTTTGCCGTGTGCATACTGTGCTTCGCACAATGTGAAGTTAAGTGTGCCACTCACGCCCGCAGGCACTTCACGCTGCGTAGCATCGCTTCACGCACCGAATGTGTACTTATCGTGCCACAAGGCACACTTAGTTGAAAAGAACCCACGCTTGTCGTAGACAAATGTGGGTTCTTTTCTGGCCCGCCTAAGAGGATTCGAACCTCCGTTCTTCAGAATCGGAATCTGCTGCGTTATCCAGCTGCGCCACAGGCGGAAGTATTTGAAGTAATAGGTAAGAAGTAATAGGTAGTTGTGTCGCTTTGCGACAAATTCATTAAAGAATAGGGAAGAGGTAAGAAGCAAGGTTTTTAATGTGCCGTGAGGCACACCTTACTTATTACCTCTTACTTTTTACTTCTTACTTTTCAAAGCCCTTGGGGTTTTGAGATTGCCAACGCCATGTGTCTTCACACATTTCAACAATGCCGCGTTTTGCTTCCCAACCAAGAACGGTTTTTGCTTTGTCAGCATTTGCGTAAACTTCGTCAGGGTCGCCGGGACGACGGGGGTCGATTACGTAAGGAACGTCAATATTGTTGGCTTTAACGAATGCGTCACGAAGCTGTAAAACACTGGTGCCATTACCTGTACCAAGGTTGAATGCTTCACAGCCTTTGTTTTCAAGTGCCCAGTCAACTGCTTTAACGTGACCGTTTGCAAGGTCAACAACGTGAATATAGTCACGAACGCCGGTACCGTCAACAGTTTTATAGTCATCACCAAAAACGTGAAGTTTTTCAAGCTTGCCAACTGCAACCTGTGAAATGTAAGGCATTAAGTTGTTGGGAATACCCTTGGGGTCTTCACCGATAAGACCTGACTTATGCGCACCAATGGGGTTGAAGTAACGGAGAAGTGCGATGCACCAATCTTTATCAGCAACGTAAAGGTCACGGAGCATTTCTTCAATAAAAAGTTTTGTTCTGCCATAGGGGTTGATAGCGCCAAGCGGCATACCTTCAACCAAAGGCATTTCGGTTGCAACACCGTAAACGGTAGCGGAAGATGAGAAAACAATCTTCTTAACGCCGAATTCGTTCATAACCTCAAGCAAAACAAGTGTGCTTATAAGGTTGTTGTCATAGTACATAATGGGTTCGCGAACAGATTCGCCAACCGCTTTAAGACCTGCAAAGTGGATAACCGCTTCAATTTCGTTTTCTTTGAAAATTTGACGGAGAGCTTCCTTATTGCGAAGATCTTCTTCATAGAATTTAACTGATTTGCCTGTAATGCTTTCAACACGAATCAAAGATTCTTTGCTAGAGTTATCAAGATTATCTACAACGATAACTTCATAACCTGCGTTTTGCATTTCAATACAGGTGTGGCTGCCGATATAGCCGGCGCCGCCGGTAACGAGAATTGCCATTTATTATTCCCCCAAAATATATTTTCTATTATTATTTTATAATAAGCAGTACTGTTTGTCAAGAAATGGGGTGGGGTATTTTCGAATTTAATTTAGGATTATATGATTTTTCTTGATAAAATCTATTTATTATGATAATATATTAAATTATGAATAAATATGAGGAGAAATTTTCGTGACTGAATTACAACGTGAAATCGGCAGACGTCGAACCTTTGCAATTATTTCCCACCCTGACGCAGGTAAAACCACTTTAACCGAAAAATTTCTTTTATACGGCGGTGCTATTCAAACCGCGGGCTCGGTTAAGGGTAAAGCCACCGCAAAACACGCGGTTAGTGACTGGATGGAGCTTGAAAAACAACGTGGTATTTCTATTACCTCGTCGGTTATGCAGTTTGAATATGACGGTTATTGTATTAATATTCTTGACACACCGGGACACCAAGACTTCTCGGAAGACACCTACCGCACACTTATGGCGGCGGACAGTGTTGTAATGGTTATCGACGCGGCAAAGGGTATTGAAGCCCAAACCCGCAAGCTTTTTAAGGTTTGTGCCCGCAGACATATTCCAATTTTTACTTTCATTAACAAGCTTGACCGTGAAGCGCGCGACCCGTTTGAGCTTCTTGACGAGCTTGAAAAAGAATTCGGCATTGGTACCTACCCTGTAAACTGGCCCATTGGTTGCGGTGTTGAATTTAAAGGCGTATTTGACCGCGACAAGCGTGAAATTTTGTCTTTTGCAGATATGCATAAGGGTATGAACAAAATTAAACCTACCCCTTGCGATATTACCGACATTGAAAAAATGGATGAGCTTATTGGTCCGTACCAACGTGCAGAGCTTGTTGACCAAATTGAACTTTTGGACGGTGCAAGCTATGAATTTGATTTAGAAAAGGTACGCTCAGGTGAATTAAGCCCGGTTTTCTTTGGTTCGGCTTTAATGAATTTTGGTGTTGAAGTTTTTCTTGAAAACTTCCTTAAAATGACAACTCCGCCCCTTCCGAGAGTATCGGGCGAGGATGAAGTTTCTCCCTTTGATGAAGAATTTTCGGCTTTTGCCTTTAAAATTCAGGCAAATATGAATAAAAACCACCGCGACCGTATTACCTTCTTCCGTATATGTTCCGGTAAATTTGAACGCGGTGCCGATTATTACCACGTTCAAGCTGGTAAAACCGTTCGCCTTTCTCAGCCGCAACAAATGATGGCAGAGGAAAGACAAATTATAAATGAAGCGTATGCCGGCGATATTATCGGCGTGTTTGACCCCGGTATTTATTCTATAGGCGATACCGTTTGTTCGCCCAAGAGAAAGGTGCAGTTTGAAGGTATTCCGACCTTTGCACCCGAGCATTTTTCAATGATAGAACAAAAGGACAGCTTAAAGCGTAAGCAGTTTGTAAAGGGTGTCGAACAAATCGCCCAAGAGGGTGCAATTCAAATCTTCCACGAACCCAACACCGGTATGGAACGCGTTATTGTTGGTGTTGTTGGTGTGCTTCAGTTTGAAGTGCTTGAATACCGCCTTAAAAATGAATATAACGTTGACGTTATAAGAAACGATTTGCCATATTCTTATATTCGTTGGATTAAGAACAAGGGCATTGACGTTAAAAAGTTAAACCTCACCTCTGACACTAAGTGGGTGCAGGACTTTAAGGGTAATAACATTCTTATTTTCACAAGCGAATGGAACATTAACTGGGCGCTTGAAAAGAATGAAGGCCTTATTCTTGAAGATTTTAGTAAGGATTAATTAGTAAATAATTTAATATTGCAACATTTATAATTGTGTTGTAAAATTAAACCGCAAGGGGTTTCCTTGCGGTTTTTTGTTAAACGGGAGGCTTAATATTATGGAAAAGGTTAATATTTCTAAAGTTGGTGGAATTGAGGTCGAATGGCACGACGTTAGAAAAGAACCATTTAGCTTACACGGTTTTTACGAACCGTTAACCGAGCCACATTTTCGCCGTGCGCCCGATGACGTTGCTTTTGCCGCAAGCGAGGGTATTGGTAAATCGGCAAAGCAGTCAACAGGCGGCCGTGTGCGTTTTTCAACCGATTCGGAATATGTTGCAATTCGTGCAAAGTTTTTAGACGTTACCCGTGTACCGCATTTAACCTTACTTAATTCGGGCGGTTTTGATTTATATATCGACGGTGAATTTGGCAGTCGTTTTGTTAAAGAATTCTTAATGTCTTATGACTTTAAAGAAAAGTACGAGCAAATACTTTATCTTGAAAGCCGAGAAATGCGGTCTTTAACCATAAACTTTCCGATTTATTCAATTGTTGAAAGCTTGGAAATTGGTGTAATTCCCGGCTCACGTATAGCTGCACCCCGTCCTTACAGAGATATTAAGCCGGTGATTTTTTACGGTTCTTCTATTGTTCATGGAAGCGCGGCAACCAGACCCGGTCTTACTTACCCCGCAATGATATCAAGAGAAATGAATTTAGATTTCAGAAACTTCGGTTTTGCGGCGCTTTGCAAGGGCGAAAAGCCGTTTGTTGAGTGGATGGCAACACTTCCTATGAGTGTTTTTGTTTGTGATTATGACCACAATGCGCCCGACCCCGAATATTTAAGGGAAACACATTACCGCGTTTATGAAACCATACGCGAAAAGAACCCCGACGTGCCCTTTATTATGGCAACGCGTATTAATTACTGGACACTTCCGCACGAGCAGGAGGAAATTTTACAGCGACGTGATATTATTATGGAATCTTATCTTAAAGCACGTGCTTTAGGGGACAAAAACGTTTACTTTGTTGACGGTTTAAGCTTCCATACTGCACCCCATCAGTACGATATGACTACCGATGCGGTGCACCCCAACGACGCAGGATTTGTAAGAATGGCTGATACAATGGGTACTATTATTCGTCACGCTTTAGAAAAAAGTAAAATTGTAAAATAAGCATTAAAAAACCGCAAGGAAAATTCCTTGCGGTTTTAATTATTATTTTTTACTGAATATTTTGTTAAGAATAACAGTAATAAGAATTATTATACCAATAACAATAAATATTGCAATCATACCCGAAAGCATATATTTAAGGTTGTCGACAAATGCCATGGGGTTAAAATCGCTAAAAATGCTTTTTGCTAAAATTAAATTGTTAAACATAAAATTTTACCCCCTTATTTCATAAAAAAGCTAAGGATGAGACCGCCCGCAATAACAGATGCGATCTGACCTGAAACGTTAACACCAATAGACTGCATAAGCAAGAAGTTTTGAGGGTCTTCCTTAAGACCAAGCTTATGCACAACACGACCTGACATTGGGAAAGCAGAAATACCTGCTGCACCAATCATGGGGTTGATTTTCTTGTTTCTGGGTAAGAAAAGGTTTAAGAACTTTGCAAACATTACGCCGCCTGCAGTGTCGAAAATGAATGCGAAAAGGCCAAGACCGAGAATGAGAAGTGTGTTGATGTTGAGGAATTTTGAAGCTTCCATTTGACAAGCAATTGTAATGCCAAGGAAGATGGTAATAAGGTTTGCAAGAACCTTTTGTGCAGTGTCTGAAAGGGAGTTAAGTACACCGCATTCACGAATAAGGTTACCGAACATAAGAAAACCGATAAGAGAAACCGATTCGGGAGCAACTACACCTGCAACAACGGTGATAACAATGGGAAAGAGTATCTTTGTAAGCTTTGAAACCTGCTTTTGTTCGTAAGGCATACGAATGAGACGTTCCTTTTAAGTGGTAAGAAGCATGATAACAGGGGGCTGAATAATGGGAACAAGTGCCATATATGAATATGCCGCAACCATAATTGCACCGGTAATATCGTTATCTGCGCCTAAAAGCTTATTGGCAACAACGATAGCGGTAGGACCGTCAGCCGCACCGATAATACCGATAGAAGCAGCTTCGTTTTGGGTAAAGAACATTGATGCCATGCAGAAGGTAAAGAAAATACCAAACTGTGCTGCTGCACCAAAAATCATAAGCTTTGGGTTGGTAAGGAGTGGTCCAAAGTCAATCATTGCACCAATACCTATAAACAAAATAAGCGGGAAAAGTTCGTTTGCGATACCTGCATTAAAAAGGGTTGTTAACGCACCTTCGCTTATCAGCTCGCCAGTTTCATTAAAACGACTGATAGCACCTGAAGACGGAATGTTAACTAAAATTGTACCAAAGCCCATGGGGAGCAGCAGGGTAGGTTCCATATCGTGACGAATGGCAAGATAAATAAGTACACCACCTATAGCCCACATAGCAAGGTATTTCCAGCCGCCAGCTTCAACAAAAGCTGAAAGATTTTCAACCAAGAAGCTTAGCTCTTTTAAAATGTCCATTAAAAAGTCCATTTTATCAAACCTTTCTTTTTAAAAAAATATGGCAAAACACAAAGCCGAAGTTTGCCTTTTTATACAATTATGATATCATAGCACAAATGAAAATTCAATTATTCTTTTTATTACAAAATGATAATTTTCTTAATTAATTGTGACAGAATTGTTAAAAACAAATGCAAAAGTTGATTTTGCGTAATTGCTGTGGTATAATATGGTTAATTGTAAGCGATTATATCTTGAAAGATTGGAGATAATTATGGAAGATAAGGATTTGTTTAGTTACGCCAATTCTAATGACGTAGTAGACGAAGGTAAATCCAGTTTTGACCTTAATGCTTTTTCTTCTAAAAGTGTTGATGGGGAGAATGATATGCCTAAAAAGTCTAAATCTAAAAAACGCAAGATTTTGAAAAACCTTATGGTTATATTCTTAATTGGTGTTATTACTGCTTGTGCGGTATTCGGCGGCGCGGTTGTTTATATCTTTTCGACCGTTGATGGCACCATGGAAGAAGACCTAAACGACCTAATGCTAAACTTTACCACCACCGTATACGTTTCGGATGGAAAAGGCGACTACGTTGAGCATGCCCGTCTACACGGTATGTATAATCGTATTTGGGTTGAATATGACCGTAACGCTATTAAGAGCAACGATCCGTCTTATACCGGTATTCCACAACGTTTGGCTAATGCGTTTATCGCAATTGAAGATCAACGTTTTGAATCGCACTATGGTGTTGACTGGAAACGTACCACCGGTGCGGTAATTAACGAATTTATTCCGATTTATTCTTCCCGTCAGGGCGGTTCTACTATTACACAGCAGTTGGTTAAAAACCTTACGGGCGATGATGATAAAACCAAAATGCGTAAAGTTCGCGAAATTATGCGTGCAAGATATCTTGAATCAAAATATACCAAAGAAGTAATTTTGGAATGTTATCTTAACACAATTGCAATGGGACATGGCACCTATGGTGTTCAAGCAGCGGCAAACTATTATTTTGATAAAAATGTAAACGAACTTACACTTGCCGAATGTGCAACACTTGCGGCAATTCCAAAAAGTCCTACAAATTACGCACCGGACGTTAATCCCAAGCAAAATGAAAAACGTCGTAAAACCGCTTTAGGTCTTATGAAAGAACAGGGCCTTATTACCGAAGCGGAATATGAACAAGCAAAAAATGAAAAGGTAGAAATTGTTTCTAATAAAAATGCAACTGCAAACGATACTATCAATTCCTACTTTATTGACGCACTTATAACCGACGTTTCTCAAGACTTGGCGGCAAAATACGGTTACGAGGTTGAACACGCAGAACGTCTTTTCTACAACGGTGGTTACAGAATTTATGCTACTGTTGATACAAGCATGCAGTCAATCGCTGAAAAGGCATATATTAATATTGCTTCTTCAGCTAAGCCCAGTAAGAAGGGCGACCCGCTTTTAGGCGCAATGACCATCATGGATTATAAGGGTCAAGTAAAAGCAATTGTAGGTAATATTGGCGAAAAGAAAGACAACCGTGGTTTTAACTGTGCAATTGATGCTGTACGTCAACCCGGTTCTACCATGAAACCTATTGGCGTTTACGCTGTAGCGCTTGAAAGAAATATTATTAACTATTCAACCATTTTAAACGATACTAAAACCTCTTACGGTAGTTGGTCGCCCGGTAACCACGACGGTAAATATCGTGGCAATATTACCGCTAAAGAAGCACTTGAACGTTCAACAAACACCATTCCCGTTGCACTTTTAAACGGTAAGGTTGGTGTTGGCTCATCGTTTAGATTTTTGACCGAAAAATTAGGCCTTAAGCATTTGGGTGACGGTGATAAAAACCTTTCATCTTTGGCGCTTGGCGGTACACATACCGGTCTTACAACACTTGAATCTGCTGCGGCTTATGCCGTATTTGGTAATGGCGGTCGTTATTATGAACCCACATTTTACACCAAGGTTGTTAACCAACGCGGCGAAGTTATTTTAGAGCAGAACACTCAACCCACTATAGCCATTAGCGAAGACACCGCAATGATTATGAATAAAATGCTTCAAAACGTTATTTATGGTGCCAACGGTACAGGTAGAGGTCAGGCAGGTTCGTTTAGTCGTGTTCGTGCATTTGGTAAGACAGGTACTTCTAACGATTCTAAAGACAAATGGTTCGTTGGCGGCACACCTTACTATGTGGCTTCTTCTTGGGTTGGTTATCAAACCCAACAAAAGATGCCTGCTTCTAACACAGGTCTTGCGGCAAAATTATGGCGTCAGGTTATGGGTGAAATTCATAAGAAATTACCCGCAAAGAATTTCCCGACATCCGGTTCGGTTGTTAAGAAATATTACTGTAATGAAACCGGTCTTTTGGCTACCGATACTTGTGAAAATCTTGGTATTGGTTGGTATAAGAAGAGCAATTTGCCAAGGGCTTGTAATATTCACGAAGGTAAACTTCTTGAAACACCAACGGGCGATACTGTTCCGAAAAAGCCCAACCAAAATTCGAGTAACTCTTCAGGCAGCTCTTCGTCCGAAGGTTCAAGCGGTACTGAAAGTGGTACTACCACCACAACACCCGAAAGCACAACAACCAATTAGCAATAATAAAAAGCGTGTCGGTTTGACACGCTTTTTTAAAAAGGAAATGCAATGTTAAATTTTAAAAAAGTAGAAACAAGCGATGTCGAAATAATTCGGAAATATACTTATAATAACAGTATATTTGCTTGTGAAAAAACCGTTGTAAACTTAATAGTGTGGCAAAAAGCGTATAATAATATGTTTGCCGAAAAAGACGGTATGTTATTTTTAAAATCCGGCAAAGAGCAAAGCCAAAGCTTTGGTTTGCCTGTCTGTGATGACCTTAAAAAAGGTCTTGATTTGATTTTTAATTATACCGCACCGAATCTTCCACGTTTTTGGGTGCAGGATGACGGTAAGATAGAAGTATTCAGAAAAATTCTTGGTGGCAATTACGACATTTCGCCCGTACGTGATGCGTTTGATTATATTTATTTAAGGGAAGACCTTGCCAATTTATCGGGCAAGAAATATCACAGTAAACGGAATCACATTGCGTCGTTTAAAAAGCAGTTTAATTGGCATTTTGAAATGATAAATGAACAAAATAAATACGAAGTTTTGCAGTGTGCAAAACAGTGGTATGCTGAAAATAACGACCGAATGGATGAATATATGGCGTTTGAAAAAGAAGGGGTTAAAACCATTCTTGAAAATATGTCGCTTTTAAAGGTTAGCGGCGGCGCAATTTACGTAGATGATAAAGTGGTTGCGTTTACATTAGGGTCGCCCATAAATGATAACGTTTATGACATTCACATTGAAAAAGCACTTAAGGATTATGCCACTGCATATACCGTTATTAACAATGAATTTACCAAAACACTTGTAGATTATAAGTACATTAACCGTGAAGACGATATGGGGCTTGAGGGACTTCGAAAAGCAAAGCTTTCCTACAAACCCGAAATTTTGCTTAAAAAATTCAGCTGCATACCACTAAGAAATGCGTGTATTCGGCTTTATGACAGCGCTTTTCATGACGGTCCTTTTACAAAAAAGCTTTTTGACTTGTGTTACAGCGAAGTTGAAACCTTTAGAATAGAAGACGAAACCGTTGCAATGTGTTTTTTATTGCCTTGCGAAATTAACGGTAAAAAAGCAAAGTACATTTATGGGTTTACCGTTAAAGAAAATTGTCGCGGTAAAGGTTATGGTAAAGAACTTATGAACAAAATTAAAAATAAAACCGACGATGTTTTAATTTTACGTCCTGCCGACAGCGGTTTAATTGATTATTATAAAAAGTTTGGCTTTTGTGAAATTAACGCGTCTACCGTAAAGGGCGATGTAAGGGTTGAGCCAATAAATTCATTTAAAGAGCTTGGCGTTAAAGATAAAAAAGAAGAATATACTGCAATGTATTACGGTAAAGAAAAGTTAAACGGAACTTTATATTTCCCATATTCAATGGCATAAAAAATCCGCCCAAAAGGGCGGATTTTTTTATCGGTTATTTTTATTTTGATCGTTTTTATTTTGATCGTTTTTGTTTTGGTTATTTTTATTTTGATTGTTTTTGTTTTGTTCGTTTTTGTTTTGTTCGTTTTTGTTTTGGTCAAATCTGTTTTTGTCGTTCATTAAAAACACCCCACTTTCACAGTTATTATCTGTTGAAAACGGGGTGTTTATTCTAAATATTAAACAAATTTTTTGCGTTTTTAAAGGTGTGACACAAAACTTCTTCTTGTGGAATACCCTTAATTTCGGCTATTTTTTCGGCAACGTAATTAATATTTGATGAATTATTGATTTCGCCTCGGTGAGGAACAGGGGCAAGATATGGTGCGTCGGTTTCAAGCAAAATTTTTTCAATATCGGTGTCGGCAACTACGTTTGGTAATGCACGTGCATTTTTAAAGGTTACAACACCACCAACACCAATATATAATCCAAGTTTTATAATTTCACGAGCCATTTCTACACTGCCTGAAAATGCGTGAACAACCCCTTTGGGTTTATACTGCTTTAAAATTTCAAGCGTGTCGGCGTGGGCGTCGCGGTCGTGGAATAAAACCGGTAAATCAAGTTGATTTGCAAGTTCTAATTGTTTTATTAAAAACTTGTGCTGAAGTTCTTTATTGTCTTGCCGCCAATAATAATCAAGCCCAATTTCGCCAATGGCAACACATTTGGGGTGACAGGCAAGCTCTTTAATATCTTTTATGGTTGTGCCGCTGTCCACACTGCCGGGATGAATACCTACCGCGGCGTAAATAAAATCGTACTTTTCAGCAAGAGAAAGCGCTTTTAAACTGCTTTGCTTATCACAACCACAGGTTATAATGCCGCCAACACCCGCTTGTTTCATTGCAAAAACAAGCGCGTCAAAATTTTCTAAAAAAACTTCGTCGTCATAATGGGCGTGTGTGTCAAAAATTAAGGGAGTATTCTTTTCCAAAGTTATCACCTAATTTTACTGCCTGCGGGAATATCGTCAAGGAAAATAACCTTAATGTTGTCGTCACTGCAGTCGGCGGCAAGAATCATACCTTCAGATTCAATACCGCAAAGTGTTGCCTTTTTAAGGTTGGAAACCAAAATTATGGTTTTGCCAACAAGTTCTTCGGGTTTATAGAATTTTGCAATACCCGAAGCAACTGTGCGGTTGCGGTTACCGTCGTTAATGGTAAGCTTTAAAAGCTTTTTGGCTTTCGGTACGGGCTCGCAGTTTATAATTTTTGCGGCGGTAAGTTCAACCTTTGCAAAATCTTCAATACCTATTTCAGCAATTGTCGCAACGTTTTCTGCCTTTGCGGCGGCTTTCTTTGCGGCTTCCTGTTCGGCAGTAATTTCTGCTAAAACTTTTTCGGTGTCAATTCTTGCAAAGAGAGGAGTAGCAACACCTACACAATATTCCGAAACCTCGCCAAAGGCAAGAGAAGTGGAGGTCTCGTTAAGTTGTGCCTTAATGCTTTCACAGCTTTCGGGCATAATGGGTGTAAGCATAATGCCGAGAAGACGAATACATTCAAGCAGATTGTAAAGCACAGCTTCAAGACGGTCTCTTTGTGTTTCGTCTTTGGCAAGTGACCAGGGTGTAGTTTCGTCAATATATTTATTGCAACGCTTTGCAAGGTTCATAACCGCGTTAACTGCATCTGCATTGCGGTAAATGTCCATAAGGTTATGATACTTTTCAATAGATTCTTTTGCAGTGGCAATAAGATCTTTATCAAATTCGTTATTACATTCTTTAAAGCTTACTTTGCCGTCAAAGTATTTATTTGTCATAGCAACCGAACGGTTAACAAGGTTACCGAGTGTGTTTGCCAAATCGGAATTAAATTTGTTTATAAAGCTTTCATATGTGATTGTACCGTCTTGTGCGAAGGGAATTTCGGAAAGAAGATAATAACGTACTGCATCTGTTCCAAAACGCTTTGCAAGTTCGTCAGCGTAAATAACGTTACCTTTTGATTTACTCATTTTATCTTCGCCAACAAGCACCCATGGGTGACCCAATACCTGCTTTGGAAGTGGAAGACCAAGCGCCATTAATATAATGGGCCAATAAATCGTGTGGAAACGTACAATATCTTTACCAATAACGTGCAAATCTGCAGGCCAAAGACTTTCAAACTGTTCGGTACTGCCTGTTGGGTTATAACCAATACCTGTAATATAGTTTGAAAGTGCATCAATCCAAACGTATGTTACGTGTTTGGGGTCAAATTCAACCGGAATACCCCATTTAAACGTAGAACGTGAAACGCACAAATCCGAAAGACCGGGCTTTAAGAAGTTGTTTATCATTTCATTTTTGCGACTTTCGGGCATAATGAAATTTGGGTTTTGTTCGTAATATTCAAGAAGTTTGTCTTGATATTTGGAAAGGCGCAAGAAATATGCTTCTTCTTTAGAATCAATCACTTCGCGTCCGCAGTCGGGACATTTACCGTCAACAAGCTGTGACGGGGTAAAGAATGATTCACAAGGAACACAGTATTTACCTTCGTAATGACCTTTATAAATATCGCCTTGTTCGTAAAGCTTTGTGAAAATTTTTTGAACTGCAAGTTCGTGGTCGGTGTCGGTTGTGCGAATGAACTTGTCATAATCGGTGTTAAGTGACTGCCAAACCGCTTTAATCTCGTTTGAAATACCGTCAACATATTCTTTAGGAGAAATACCCGCAGCATTTGCATATTCTTCAATTTTTTGACCGTGTTCGTCAGAGCCGGTCATCAAAAACACATCAAAGCCCTGCATTTTTTTATAACGTGCAATCATATCGGCTAAAACGATATCGTAAGCGTTACCGATATGCGGTTTTCTGGATGTGTAAGCAATGGCTGTTGTGATGTAAAACTTTTTATTCTCAGACATAAGAGAGCACCTCGTTTATGGTTTTTGTGTAATGTAAAATAAAACGGTTAATACGGTAGAAATTAAGGCATAAAGCAAAACTGCGCCACCGTTTAACAATGTATTTGCGGATGTGAATGATGAATATGCGAACATTAGTATGCCAAGCACAGCAGATAAAATGTACATAACATTAAGTACGGTGTTACTGCGACGAATGCGGTTTGCACAGTTTAGTATGCGCGCAAGGGCAATTGATTTGCCGCGGAACGTAGCCGGTGCAGAACAGCTTTCGGTTGGGGGCAGTGTGCTTTTATACATATTGCTTCCGGATGCAGTCATTACCATAACTGAATCGTCATAAAGACCCAAGTAGTCGCAAATCATTTCATTGGTTAGGTTTTGGTCGGTGTTGTTAATTAAAAGTGTAACACCAATTTTTGTTAAATTATGAAGTTCCTTTGCAACGGTGGGACTTGCAGAGTAGCGTACAACCAAAAGTGCAATGGCGGTATTGTTTATCGCTAAATAAACCGGGAAATAACCGTTTCTTAAAATTTTAAGGTCGGTTGCAAAATCGGGAACGGAAATACCGTGAGCAACCATAAATGTGTGGTTGCCAATAAATAATGGTTGATTTTCAACCCAACCCGAAATGCCCATTCGTTCCTCGTATTTTACGGTGTCACATTTTGGAAGGTTTTGCATATTTTCATCCCCTGCAATTCCTTTGAAAACATGGAAGAGCGGACTTGAAAGTTCACGCGTTAAAGCGGCAGCACGAATAATTGTGTCGCTTATATTGTTTTCGGAAAGCACCTTCATATCGTGAAGTGTTACGGTACCGGCAGGGAACAAATCGTCGGAATTCAGTACAATTGCATTGGCAAGTTCAATATGTTCTGCACCTGCTTTACCCGCTATCATAGAACCTTTACTGTTAAGCTTTATAGAAGCTTGAAATAGGGGAAGGTTATCAATTAGGAAAAGAATAGGAAGTGAAGTGAAACACTGTATTGCCGCAGCGGCATAAAAACCGTAGAACAAACCGTCAAAATATTTGGCGGTTGCGAAGAAAGTAAGAATTGATAATAAAAGTGAAACAACAGTTAAAATGGGCAATTTTCCGCTTAAAAACGTTCCGTAAGTGGAATATTTTATATAATCGTCAATTCGGTCACTTTCTTGGGGGGCTGCTATAAGTGAATCACCTTCAATGGAATTTTTTGCCATTGCATAGGTAATGGATGGGTCACTTAAAAGTCGAACAGCTTTTTTGGGTGATTTCCTTGTGATTTGCTTTAAGTTTGAAAGCAAATATGAAAACTTTTGGAATTTGCCCAAAGTGCGAACGGTAAGAATAATGCCGCAAAGTAGACATAAATCGGTAATAATTTCGCTGTTAATTATACCAACAATGCTGTAGGCCATTACACATAAGGATGTAATAGCCGCTGAAACATCGGGTGTAGACTGCTTTTTGAAAATGTTGGCAAGTGACAAAAACATGTCCCAGTTGGCAACAATTATAAGACCTAAAACAACTGTGCATACAATCATTGTGGCACGGGTTTCGTCAAGTACTGCACCGGTCATAAAAGGCATTTTTATAATGCCAAGAATAAACGTAAGTAAAGCCGATATGGCAGTTGATAAGAAGAAGTTGCGTTTTTGAATGGCATAGGTTCTTAAAAAACGTTTGGAATCAATTTCAGATTTTATTTCGTTTTGGGGAACAAAGTCATCAAAATCGCTATTTTCAAGCTCGACGTTATTGCCACCCGTGGATGATGAAATATCTTCCATTATAGCCATTTCGCCGGTCAAATCAAACTGTTGGGTTTTGCTAACCTTAATAACGGGAGCGGTATCGCCCAAGCTAACCGGAGTAAAGGTAATGGTTGCACCGTTATTTTCGGTTTTGGTTTCATTTTTCTCGGGCTTTTTAAGCGGGTCAATATCCGAAATGGTAAACGCAACGTTTGTTTGTATGTTTTTTACCTGCCCAATTACTATTGTTTCTTCTGGTGCGGTTGATTTTGCTTCGGGTTTGGGTTGGAGTTTGTCTTCAACCTTTTTGGGCATTTTTTCTTCAGCAAGTTTCTTTTCAACGTATTGACCGAGATAATCTGCCTCGAAGTCGTATTTCTGGTTAAAGTCGTCAACCGCATTTTTGTTGTTTTTCTTTAAAATATCTGCAACAGATTCAAGCTGATATGCGGGTTTTGTATCTTTAGAAGTGTCTTTGCCTTTTTCGTCAAGAATAAAAGGGCGACACTTTTGCAGTAATGATTGACTATCTTGCTTGGGCGCCTTTGGTTCATCTTTGGGCTCAGGCTTTTCGTCTGTTACTTTTATAGGAACTTCGGCTTTGGGTGCCACTTCAACCTGTGAAGTATTTACCTGCGTTAAAACCTCGGCTTTAACCTCTTTGGGTTTTGTTTCGGAAGTCATAGTTGCATTAAGCATTCGTTTTTTGAGCGAATCAAGTGCACCTGTGCTTTTGATATTTTCTTCTTTATGCGCGTTTCTACCCAAAACCTCGTCAACAGTTAAAACGTTGGGGTTTTCGGGTGAGTTTTGGTTATTTATTGCAATGTCGTTTTCTTCTAAAACGGAATTGTCAACATCTTTGTTTTTGGAAAAGAATTTCATTTATATTCTCCGTCCCGTGTGTTATAAAATAAATTTTACGGTCTTTTTCTTAATACTTCGTACATCAAAATCCCCGCAGCGACCGACGCGTTAAGTGAATTTATTTTACCTTTCATTGGCAGTGAAATAATTTGGTCGCATTTTTTTGCGGTAAGTGTGCCAATGCCCTTGCCCTCGTTACCGATAACAAGTGCGGCGGGGCAGTCAAAGTCAATTTTGCGGTAATCGTCGCCATCCATATCGGCGCCAAATACCCAAACGCCTTTTTCTTTAAGCTCGTCAATAGTGTTTGGAATATTGGTAACACGTGCCACCTTCATATATTCAAGCGCACCGCAGGCACTTTTGGCAACTGTAGCATTAAGCGAAGCACTTCGCCTTTTGGGAATTATAATACCGTGTACGCGACACGCTTCTGCAGTACGAATAATTGCGCCCAAGTTGTGCGGGTCTTCAATTTCGTCACAAATAATAATAAACGGTTTTTCGTTTTGGTCTTCTGCTTTTTTAAGAATATCTTCAACCGTGCAATATTCCTGTTCGGCAAAAAATACCGCCACGCCTTGATGGTTAGCGCCGCCGCAGTAATAGTCAAGCTTTTGGGGGCTAACTTCTTTAATTAAAATGCCCTTTTGTTTGCACTTTGCAATAATGGCGGTAACACTGCCGCCGCTTACACCGTGTGCAACAAGTAAACGGTCTATTTCGCGACCCGAACGTACCGCTTCTAAAACGGGATTTCGACCGCAAATTATGTTATAACCCTGTTCTCTGGGTTGTGTATTTTTATTGTCCATTAAAAAAATCCTTTATATATAATAATTCATCTTGTATTATAACACAAAGTATATTAAAATTAAATAGTAATTTTAATTATTTTGGGAAAAATATTTGAAAATAGGAAAAAGGAGAATGTTATGGAAAAAATACGCATAATCGGTGTTTACGGATACGAGGTTTTAGATTCACGTGGAAACCCCACCGTTGCGGCAAAGGTTGTTTTATCCGATATGTCAAGCGGGTTTGCAATTTCTCCGTCGGGGGCATCGACAGGTATGTTTGAGGCACACGAAAAGCGTGATGGCGACAAAAACCGTTATTTTGGCAAGGGTGTAAAAGATGCGGTTGAAAGTATCAATGGCGAAATTGCCCGTACCTTAATGCTTTGTGAAACGGTAAATCAACGAAAAATTGATGAACTTTTAATTAATCTTGACGGAACAGAAAATAAGTCGCGTCTTGGCGCTAATGCAATTCTTGCGGTTTCATTGGCGGTGGCAAAGGCGGTATCAAATTCTAAAAAAATGCCCCTTTACCGTTATATTGGTGGTATAAATTCCACAGTTTTACCAAGACCAATGATGAACATTTTAAACGGTGGCGCACATGCGGCAAACAACATTGATATTCAGGAATTTATGATTATTCCATACACCGCTAAAACCTTTTCGGAGGGGCTTCGTCAATGTGTTGAAATTTATCATACTTTGGGTAAAATCTTAAAACAAAACGGTAAGGCGACCGGTGTTGGAGACGAGGGTGGTTTTGCACCCGATTTACAAAGTGATGAAGAGGCAATTGCCCTTATTGTAAATGCAATTGAAACTGCGGGCTATACAACTGATGAAATAAAAATTGCTTTGGACGTGGCTTCAAGTGAATGGTACAAAAACGGGGAATATTTATTGCCCAAAAGACAGCAAAAAATGACTGCAGACGAACTTATTGAATATTATGAGGATTTATGTAAAAAGTACCCGATAATTTCAATTGAAGACGGTGTGGCGGAAGAGGACTGGGACGGTTGGAAAAAACTAACAAACCGAATGGGCGATAAAATTCAACTGGTGGGAGACGATTTGTTTGTAACAAATTATAAGCGTTTATCAAAGGGTATTAGTGAAAAATGCGGAAATTCAATTCTTATAAAGCTTAATCAAATCGGTACTTTGACCGAGACGCTTGACGTTATTTCACTTGCCAAAAAACACGGCTATACGTCGGTAATTTCACACCGTTCGGGCGAAAGCGAAGACACTACAATTGCGGATTTGGCGGTAGCGGTAAATGCAGGACAAATTAAAACCGGCGCCCCTTGTAGAAGCGACCGCACGGCAAAGTATAACCGATTATTGATTATTGAGAGTCAATTAAAGAAGTAAATTGGGGTTTATCGCTGACGCGATTAAATAATAAATAATAAAGAAAAAAGAAGAAAAAATGTGTGCCTTTGGCACGATATATAAATAAAGTCGGCAAAGCCGACACCAATTTTATTCTTTCTTATTTATTCTTTATTCTTTTGGGCGTCAGCCCGTTAAACTATAATTTGTAAAACAAAAAGGAAGCCGAATTGGCTTCCTTTTTTATGAAATAAATTCTAAAACATCATTAAACATTTCGTCTTTGCAGCTGTCGTTATGTATTTCGTGTCGGCAGTCCTTATAAAGCTTAATTTTGGCTTTTTTACCGTTTTTAATTAGTTTATCATATACCGCCTTAACACCTTTTCCGTAGTTGCCGACAGGGTCCTTATCGCCTGCTATTAAAAGAATGGGCTTGTTGTCATCCAATGCTTTAAACCATGCGTTTCGGTTGCAAGCGGACAACAGTTTCATAAGGTCGCCCATGGCAGACACAGTAAAACGGAATGTGCAATATTTATCGGCTGCATATTTTGTTATAACTTCGCGGTCATTTGTTAACCATTCGTATGGTGTATCGCCTTCAAAACCTTTGTTATAACTGCCAAACGCAATGTTTTGCAAAAGGTTGGAAAGGTGTTTTTCGCCCTTTATTGCCTTTATAATGCGAACAAGCAGAATACCCGCCGCTGATGCAGGGTTAGGACCGCTTGTACCGCAAAAAATAAATTTTTCATACTCTGTTTTATAATTTTCTGCAACAAGACGTGCAATAAATGAACCCATTGAATGTCCCATTAAAACAACCGGAATTGACGGGTACATTGCTTTGACTGCTTTTGTAAAAGCAACCACGTCGTTTACCAAATATTTCCAACCGTCTTTATGGGCAATAAAACCAAGTTCGCTATCGTTTTCTGCGGTTTTACCGTGACCTAAATGGTCATAGCCAAACACAACGTAACCGTTTTCTGCTAAAAACGACATTAAATGGTCGTAACGGTCAACGTATTCGGTCATGCCGTGAACAATTTGAAAAAGACCTTTAATATCGCCATTGGGAATGTAAATTTTACCCTTTAGTGTATGTATGTTGTCGGTGCTTTTTACTTCAAGTGCTTTAATTTCAAAATCCATAAAATCACTCCTGACTAAACGCCTTTGCGGCTTTAACTGCTTTTTGCCAACCGCACACAAGATTTTGTCTGTTTTCTTCTGCCATTGACGGACTGTAAAGCATTTCGCTGGACGAAATTTTTTTAATTTCTTCCAAATCTTTCCAAAAACCAACTGCCAACCCTGCAAGATAAGCTGCGCCCAAAGCGGTGGCTTCGGCATTTAGGGGACAGCAAACCTCGGTGTTGGAAATATCGGCTTGAAACTGCATTAAAAATTTGTTTTGTGATGCGCCGCCATCTGCACGAATGGTTTGAATTGGAAGCCCCGTATCGTTTTTAAGGGCTTGTAAAAGGTCATTTGTTTGGTATGCAATGGCTTCCAAAGAAGCGCGAATGATATGATTTTTATTGCTGCCGCGTGTCAAACCGCATATTGTACCGCGGGCGTACATATCCCAATAGGGTGCGCCAAGCCCTGCAAAAGCGGGTACAATGTATACACCGTTTGTATCTTTAACCTTTAAAGCATACTTTTCACTTGCAGGGGAAGAAGAAATAAGTTTAAGCTCGTCACGTAGCCATTGAATAACTGCGCCGCCGACAAACACGCTTCCTTCAAGTGCGTAATTAACTTCATTACCAACGCTTGCGGCAATGGTGGTTAATAAACCGTTTTTACTTTCAAATGCCTTGGTGCCGGTATTCATAAGCAAAAAACAACCAGTACCGTAGGTGTTTTTTACGCTGCCCTCGTTAAAACAACGTTGACCGAAAAGTGCGGCTTGCTGGTCGCCCGCAATGCCCGATACTGCAATATCGGCACCCATAATATTGACGTAACCGTAAATTTCGCTTGACGGTCTAACTTGCGGCAACATACTTTCGGGAATGGTTAAAATCTCAAGAAGCTTTTTGTCCCAACAAAGTTTGTGTATATCAAAAAACATTGTGCGGGAAGCGTTTGTGTAATCGGTTACGTGAATTTTACCGTTTGAAAGCTTCCAAATAAGCCAAGTGTCAATTGTGCCGAAAAGCAAATCGCCTTTTTCGGCTTTTTCACGTGCACCTTTTACATTGTCTAAAATCCATTTAATTTTAGTACCGCTAAAATATGCGTCAATTTTAAGCCCTGTGGTTTTTGATATGTATTCTTCTAAGCCCTGTGCTTTAAGCTGGTCGCAATATTCGGCGGTGCGGCGGCATTGCCACACAATTGCGTTGTAAACCGGCTCGCCTGTGTTTTTGTCCCACACAATTACCGTTTCACGCTGATTTGTAATGCCGATAGCGGCAATTTCATCAGAGGTTGCACCAATTTTTGTAATTGCTTCAATAAGGGAAGAATACTGTGCGGAATAAATTTCCAACGGGTCGTGTTCAACGTAACCGCCGGTTGGGTAAATTTGGGTAAATTCGTGCTGTGCCGAAGAAACCGCTTTACCGTTTTTGTCAAATAAAATTGCACGGGCACTTGTTGTGCCTTCATCTAAAGCAAGTATATATTTTTTCATAAAATCACTCAATTATTTCAAAATAACGCGGGGAACACGCGGAGAAATACCGCAAATGATTTCGTAATTAATTGTACCGCAAAGGTCGGCTAAAGCGTCAACCTTTAAATCTTTACCGAAAAGTAAAACCTCGTCGCCCATTTTAACGTTTGGTATCTCGGTAACGTCAACACACATTTGGTCCATACAAACCCTGCCCACAATATTTGCCTTGTAACCGTTTATATAAACATAACCTTGGTTTGAAAGCAGGCGGGGATAACCATCTGCATAGCCGGCTGTTACGGTTGCAATTTTCATTGGTTTTTCACATTTAAAGGTGCGACCGTAACTTACCGTATCACCGGGGCGAATTTCCTTCACAAGCGAAACAACCGATTTAACCGTTAAAACGGGAATAAGGTCGTCTTTTAATTCCAAATCACTTGAAGGTGAAAGCCCGTAAAGCGAAATGCCTATTCGTCCCATATCTAAATGCTTGTCATTATCTAAAATTGTGCCTGCAGAATTGCAGCAATGGTATAACGTGGTTTTAAAACCTTCTTGCTTAAAGCGGTTAGTGGCTTTAATAAAAAGGGAATATTGCTTGTCGGTAAAACCGTCCTCTTGCTGTTGGTTGCGGTCAGCCACAGCAAAATGTGTGAAAACCCCTTCACAAATAAGGTTTGGCATTTTTGCGGCTTTTAAAGCGGCATCAAGTTCGCAAAGGGTTTCATCCTTGCAGTTAAAACCAAGACGTGACATACCTGTATCTAGTTTAACGTGTACCTTAACCTTAACACCGTAAAAAACTGCTAAAGAAGATAATTTTTCGGCATATTCGGTTGAATAAACGCATTGTGAAATGTCATTTTCAACAAGCTCACGCACCATATCAACGGGGGTGTAACCCAATATTAAAATGGGTTTTTTAATGTCAATTTCCCTAAGGGCAATGGCTTCGTCAATGTTAGAAACTGCAAACCAGTCGGCACCGTTTTGGTCTAAAATGGGGCATAAATCCTTGGCGGAATGACCGTAAGCGTTGGCTTTGACAACAGCCATTAATTTTTTTGTGCCAAGCTTTGCTTTGAATATATTAAGATTATGTACCAGGGCTTTTGTGTCAATTTCTGCCCAGGTTCTGTGTAAAAAATCCATAATATCACCGCTTAAGTTGTTGTATATACTACTATTATAACAAGATATTATTTATTTTGCAATTGCTTATTTATCTTTTGCGCCAACGGAATAAAAACAAGACCTAAAACAACCCAATAAAAAGAGTATAAAAGACAAATTTGACCCTTAAAATTAAACGGTTTGGAAGAATAATTCCAAACGTTTTGTTTAAGGAAAATGTTAAAAAATATACCGAAAATAAGTTCAATAAAAGTGACGAACCCGCTACCTAAAATTGCTTTTAAAACAAGGTTTGCGCGCTTTAATTTTTCGCTTAAATATGCAAAAAAAGAAAAGCAAATGCCACCCGCTAAAAACATTGAAAAATGGGTGTGTCCGCGCCATAAAATTTCAATAAAACCATACCCGAAAGAACCTATTAAAAAAACAATAATTTTCGACATAATTTCACCACAAATAGTATGTGGAAAAGCAGTGAAAATATGTATAAATTGGGGTTTATCGCTGACGCGATTAAATAATAAAGAAGAAAGAAGAAAAAATGTGTGCCTTTGGCACGATATATAAATAAAGTCGGCAAAGCCGACACCAATTTTTACGTGCTATACACGGCAAGGTTTTGGGGCACCCTTTCAAAATCTTTGATTTTGTCAAAGGGTCAAGTTCTTATTCTTTCTTATTTATTATTTAATCGTGTCAGCGATAAACCCCCAATTTACAATGCATATAAATTTCAATATAACCAATAATAAAACTGTATATCTTGACTTTATATTACCATTTTGTTAAAATTAAATTAATATGACGAATTATATCGTTTTTCGGGAGGATGACATCTTTGAAAAATTTTAGTAATTATAAGGACTATAGCTTAAAAGAAGATTTACATTTTGAATCTAAAGCAGTACACGGGGCTTTAGGTACCGAACCGCTTACAGGTGCTGTAAGTATGCCCATTTTCCAGTCGGTCACTTTCCGTCATCCCGAACTTGGAAATTCCACCGGCTTTGATTACAGTCGTCTAGAAAACCCTACCAGACAAGAGCTTGAACGCACCATGGCAATTTTAGAAGGCGGTATCAAGGGCTTTGCTTTTTCAAGTGGACAAGCTGCAAATATGTCGGTTTTCTCGCTTTTGAATCCGGGCGATCATATCATTATGTCGGATGATATTTACGGTGGTACACACCGTATTGTTAACGACGTTTTTGGTAAATACGGTATTAATCATACAAGTGTTGACTTGGCAGATATTGACGCAGTTAAGGCGGCTATTACCGAAAACACTAAAATGATATTCATTGAAACTCCCACCAACCCTGTTATGAAGGTTGCCGATATTGAAGAGCTTTCAAAAATTGCAAAATCTATCGGTGCATTAACCGTTGTTGATAATACATTCTTAACGCCATATTTCCAAAAGCCGTTGTCCTTAGGGGCTGATATCGTTACCCATTCTTCAACCAAGTATCTTGGCGGTCATAACGATACTATTTCGGGTATTGTGGTTGTTAAAGACAATGTGGAAATTGTTGATAAAATTCGCGTTCATATGAAGTCGCACGGTAGCCAATTGGCACCGATGGACAGTTGGCTTTTGCTTCGCGGTATTAAAACACTTCATCTTCGAATGCAGCGCCACAATGAAAACGCTTACAAGGTTGCACACTGGCTTCGCACACAACCGAAGGTTAAAAAGGTTTATTACGTTGGTTTCGAAGATCATCGCGATTATGCGGTAACCAAAAAACAAACCAGCGGTTTTGGAGGTATGATTTCTTTCACGGTTGACAGCTTCGACACCGTTAAAAAGATTTTAAAGGGTGTTGATATGGTTATGTTCGCCGAAAGCTTGGGCGGCACCGAAACTCTTATCACTTATCCCACAACCCAAACTCACGAAGACACCCCCAAGCATTTAAAAGAAGAACTTGGCATAAGCGACTGTTTCTTGCGTCTTTCAGTGGGTATTGAAAATGCAGAAGACATTATTGCCGATTTGGATCGCGCAATGAATTCATAGGTGATAAAATGAAATTTACTAAGATGCAGGCGTTTGGTAACGACTATGTTTATATTGACGCCATACATCAAACCTTGCCCAACTTGCCGGAGCTTGCAAAATTTGTAAGCAACCGGCATTTTGCTATCGGTTCTGACGGTATGGTGCTTATTTGCCCGTCTGATGTGGCGGATTTTAGAATGAGAATGTTTAACCCCGACGGAAGCGAAGGGGAAATGTGCGGTAATGCACTTCGGTCGTTAAGTAAATACGTTTACGACCACGGTCTTACCGATAAAACTGAATTGGTTATTGAAACATTGGGCGGTATGCAGCACGTGGAGTTAACGGTTGAAAATCGGGCTCCTTTAGCGTGTGAAAAGAATATGCCTTATGAAAATCGCGGTTTTGTTGCGAATATTAAGGCAAACATCGGTGCACCTCGCCTTGATACAAAGGTTATCCCCGTCAATACCGAATTAAAGGAATTTATTGAACAACCCATAAAGGTGCTTGATAAAACATTTTATATTACTGCAGTTTCTTGGGGTAATCCCCATGTTGCAATGTTTGTTGATTCGGTTGCTGATTTAGACGTCGAAAAATACGGCAAAGCAATTGAAAATATGACCGAGCTTTTTGTTAATAAAACCAATGTTACTTTTGCCGAGGTTGTAAACCGCAATTACATAAAAATGCGCGAATGGGAACGCGGCACAGGTGAGACCATTGGTTGCGGTACGGGTTGCTGTACTGCAGTGGTTGCGGGTGTTTTAACCGACCGATGCGACAGACACGTAACGGTTGAACAAATTGGCGGTCCGCTTGATATAAACTGGGATGAAGAAAGCGGCGCAATGTTTATGACGGGTCCCAGCCATAATGTCTTTGAAGGCGAAATTGATATAAGTCATTTGGGAGAGTAAAATGAAGCTTTCACAACTTTTAAAGGAAATTGAATTTGAGGTTTTACAGGGCGATATTAATGCCGAAATAACAGATTTGGTGTACGATTCACGCAAAATTACCGAAAAAAGCGTTTTTGTTTGTCTTGTTGGCGCCAACGTTGACGGTCACACCTTTGCAAGCCAAGCGGTAGAAAAATGTGCAAGTGCAATAATTGTTGAAAAGTCGGTTGACGGGATTCCTGAAAATATTGTGGTTATTAAGGTTAAAAATACCCGTCGTGCGCTTGCCTTTATGTCGGCGGCATATTTTGGTCACCCTGCAAACGAACTTACAACAATTGGGCTTACAGGTACAAAGGGCAAAACCACCACTACATTTATGGTAAAAAGTGTGCTTGAAGCTGCGGGCAACAAAACCGGTCTTATCGGTACAACGGGTATTTTAATAGGGGAAGAATCGCTTCCCGCCAAAAACACCACCCCCGAAAGTTTTGAAATTCATAAACTGTTTCGCAAAATGGTGGACAGCGGCTGTAAATATGTTGTAATGGAGGTTTCTTCTCAAGGTTTAAAGTACGACCGTGTGGCAGGCATAAACTTTGATATTGGTGTGTTTACCAACTTTTCTCCCGACCATATCGGTCCTAACGAGCATACCGATATGGAGGATTATGCGGCATCTAAAGGTATATTGTTTAAAAACTGTAAAACCGCAGTTGTAAATGCCGACGACGAAAATGTTGATACCATTTTAAAGGGTCATACCTGTGAGGTAGTAAGTTATTCTATTAATAACAAAGCCGATTTAAAGGCCGAAAATATTGAGTTTATTAAAGAAAACGGTAAGCTTGGTATGAAGTTTAATACCATTGGCACTACCGATTGTGAATTTACAGTTTATACCCCTGGTATGTTTTCTGTTTATAATTCGCTTGTTACAATTTGTATTTGTAAAATTTTGGGTGTTGAAAACACCGCAATTGCTAAAGGGCTTGAAACTGTTAAGGTGCGCGGCAGGGTTGAGCTTGTTCCTTGTTCTAATGACTTTTCGGTTATTATTGACTACGCGCACAACGAGGTTAGCACCAAAAGTGTTATGAACACTTTAGCGGAATACAAGCCAAACCGTATGATTTGCGTTTATGGTGGCGGCGGTAACCGTTCAAAGCTTCGTCGTTATGATATGGGCGAGGTTACGGGCGCTATGGCAGATTTGTGTATTCTTACTTGTGATAACCCGCGCGATGAGGAAATTCGCGATATTAATAATGATATTAAAATTGGTCTTGCACGCTCTAATGGTAAATATATCGAAATTGACGACCGCAAAGAAGCCATTAAATATGCAATTGAAAACGCACAAAAGGGCGATTTTATTGTGCTTCTCGGCAAGGGTCATGAAACCTATCAAGAAATCAAAGGTGTAAAATATCACTTTGACGAACGAGAAGCGGTTGCCGAAATAAAGCAAGAATTGGGGCTATAATTTTTAAAAGCACACTCGCAAGGGTGTGCTTTTAATATTAATTTTTTAGTTTGTTATCCTAACTTCACTTTACAAAAATAATGTAGAAAAACTAAAATAAGCAATAAAAAAACAGAAATACCTTTTTTGGCAACCTATGGTTGCATAAAATTCAAATTTTTGTTGGTTGTCATAATGAAAGTGGTTTGTTATTATAAATAAAAAGGTTAATAGTAATCTGTACTATGGTTAAAAGGTGATTTTAATGACAATTGGACAAAAAATTACACAAATGAGAAGCATTAATGGGATTTCGCAGGAGCAACTGGCTGAAATAATTTCGGTTTCCCGTCAGTCAATTTCAAAATGGGAAATGGACCAAGCACTTCCGCAAATTGATAAAATACTTTTTCTTTGTGATTACTTTAAAATAACTGCTGATGAACTTTTGCGTGATACGGTTGATATTAGTTCGGTAGGTAAGGAAGACACAAGAAACAAGTATTTTGGCACCGACGGTTTCAGGGGCGAGGCAAACACCACGCTAACCTCACAACAGGCATATAAAGTGGGTCGATTTTTGGGTTGGTATTATTCATCTGTACTTTCCGGCTGTCAAAGACCGGGTTATCGTCCTAAAATTGTTATTGGTAAGGACACCAGACGGTCGAGCTATATGCTTGAATATTCAATTGTTGCAGGTATTACCGCCTCGGGTGCGGATGCGTATATGCTTCATGTAACAACAACACCCAGCGTTTCTTACGTTACACGGCTGGATGGGTTTGACTGCGGCATTATGATTACTGCATCACACAACCCTTTTTATGATAACGGCATAAAGGTTATCAATCGTTTTGGTGAAAAGCTTGATGATAAAACAACCGCATATATAGAATCGTATATTGATGGTGATTTAATGGCTCTTGGTGTTACGGGAAATGATTTACCACTTGCTACGAGAGAAAAAATTGGTTGTATAGTTGATTATGTTTCCGGCAGAAATCGTTATGTTGGTTATCTTATTTCATTGGCGTCAAATTCATATAAAAATCTAAAAATCGGTCTTGATTGTGCTAATGGGGCCGCATGGAATATTGCGCCGTCGGTTTTCGGAGCATTGGGAGCACAACTTCAGGTTATAGGTAACGAGCCGAACGGTCTTAACGTTAATGAGGAATGCGGTTCAACAAAAATTGAGCGCTTGTGTCAGCTTGTTAAAGAAAATCATCTCGATGTCGGTTTTGCCTTTGACGGTGACGCCGATCGTTGTCTGGCCGTAGATGAAAACGGAAACGTTGTGGATGGCGACGCAATTATGTACATTCTGGCAAAGCGACTTAAATCACGGGGTATGCTTAACAACGATACCGTGGTTGCAACCGTTATGTCCAACAGTGGTTTTTTCAAGTCGTTAGCTAACGAGGGCGTTAAGGTTGTTCAAACAACTGTCGGTGACCGATTTGTTTATGAGGAGATGCAAAACAATAATTTTTCTCTCGGGGGCGAGCAATCCGGGCATATAATTATGAAAAAATATGCCACAACAGGTGACGGGTTGCTTACTGCTATTATGTTGCTTGAAGAAATTTGCGACAGTAAGCAGTCAATCGTCAAGCTTTGCGAAAATGTGACATTTTACCCGCAGTACGTTAAAAATCTGCGCGTTAAAGATAAGAATTTAACCGTAAATGACAGCGAAGTTATTGAAAAGGTAAAAGAGGTTAATGCGCTTATTAACGGTAATGGTAGGGTGCTTTTGCGTCAAAGCGGTACCGAGCCCGTTATAAGAATAATGATAGAAGCCGAAAGCAGTGAAAAATGCTGTAAATATGCCGAAATGATTGCTGCAACGGTTAAAGAAAGGGGATTTTTGGTTGAATAAGTATGTTAAAACCGTTGATTTGATTTCGACAAACAATCAATATATAAAACCTTTTTTAGAAAGATTTGAATATCCGTGGGAAGCACTTTTTGAGATTAAGAAATATATTGCTGAGATTATCAAGTTTGGACTGCCGAAATATTCCTTGACGGACAAGGGAATACTTATGGGTGAAAATGTGAAAATTGCGCCTACAGCTTATATAAAAGGTCCTGCAATAATCGGCGCAAATACCGAAATTCGTCCCGGTGCATATATAAGAGGAAGCGTTATAATTGGCGAAAATTGTGTTATCGGCAATTCGACCGAACTTAAAAACTGCATTATATGTGACGGCGTTCAGGTACCGCATTATAATTACGTTGGAGATTCTGTTTTAGGCGATAAGGCGCATATGGGCGCAGGTGCAATTTGTTCTAATTTTAAAGGAGACGGTTCGAATATAGTCGTTCACGGTGAAATTGATTATGTGACAGGTCTTCGCAAAATGGGCGCAATTTTGGGTGACGGTGTAGATATCGGCTGTGGCTGTGTTTTAAATCCCGGCACAATTGTCGGAAAGGGAAGCAGAGCATATCCGCTCAATTCACTTCGTGGGGTTTACCCTGAAAAAGTAATAATAAAAAACAATAATGATATAGTTAAGATTAAATAGAAAACGGCGGTGGAAGATAAAATCCACCGCTGTTTTATTTTTAATGGATGTGATGTTTGTAATCTATTTATTGATATATAAATTTAATTATGATATAATAAAACAAATATGGCATGGGAGAAGGCAAATATGCAAATACTTACAAATTACGACAGTAAACGTGTTTTTGATTACTTTTTAGAAATTTGCGGGGTTCCGCACGGGTCGGGCGATATGGACAAAATTTCCGCCTATTGTGTTGATTTTGCTAAAAAACATTCTTTAAAGTATATTATTGACGATGCCAAAAATGTGGTTATTTATAAACCCGCGTCATCGGGTTATGAAAACGCAGCTCCCGTTATTTTGCAGGGTCATATGGACATGGTTTGTCAAAAAAACAACGACAGTGATTTTGACTTTTTAAGCGATGCGCTTAAGGTTTATACCGAAGGCGACTTTTTAAAGGCCGACGGTACAACCCTTGGCGCAGATAACGGTATTGCCTTGGCAATGATTTTTGCAATTTTGGAAAACGACCAAATTGCCCACCCCGAAATACAGGCGGTACTTACAACTGATGAAGAAATCGGTATGCTGGGTGCAGTGGCTTTAGATATGTCTTGTCTTACCGCTAAAAGAATGATTAACCTTGATAGCGAAGAAGACGGTGTTGTTACCGTGTCTTGTGCGGGCGGTGTTGATTTTAAAATGAATTTATCGTTTGAAAGGGTGGCAATGCAGGGAACTGAAGTTTTGGTTACGTTGTCACAACTTTTGGGCGGACATTCGGGTGTTGATATTAACAAAAACCGCTATAATGCAGATATGCTTGCGGGACGTTTAATTTATAAGCTTTCTAAAAGATTTGATTTTGGTTTAATTTCTATAAACGGTGGCGACAAAACAAATGCAATTGCCAATAGATGTGAAATTAAGCTTTGTTGTGAAAATGCCGACGAATTTATTTCAGCCGCAAACCTTTATATAAGTGAAATCAAAACCGAAATTGCTTCGGCCGAACCAAATTTCAAAGCCGAATTCACTAAAGGCGGCAGTGGCGAATTTTCTGTTATGGACAAAAATTCTGCAAACAATTTGGCGTTAACCCTTTTTACAGTACCAAACGGTGTTATGAATATGAGCGCCGACATTGAAAATTTGGTTGAAACCTCGCTTAATTTGGGTATTTTAAAAACTAATGAAAATGACATTTCAATGCAGTTTGCTTTAAGAAGTAACAAAAAATCTGCTTTGGAAGCATTGTCTGACCGTCTTGAATGTTTTGCAAAGGGCGTAAATGCTAATTACGAAACAAGCGGTTTTTATCCCCCGTGGGAATACCGCACCGAGTCACCCTTGCGTGATATTTACGTTTCGGTTTATAAGCGATTTTTTGATGAAGAACCCAAAGCCGAAGCAATACACGCAGGTCTTGAATGCGCGGTGTTTGCTTCAAAAATAAGCGGTATTGACTGTATTGCAATGGGTCCCGCACTTTTTGACGTTCACACCGTTAAGGAACGCGCAAGTATTTCATCAATTGAACGCACTTTCAAATTACTTTTAGAAATTCTTAAACAGTGTAAATAAATTTATTGAACTAAAGTAAATTTTGTGGTATTATTAAAAAACCACTCAAATAAAAAATGTCGTTTTACGACAGGTCAGGAGAGAATATGGACAACAAAAATGAATTTAAGCCCTATATTCCCGCTGAAAAGGTAACGCCCGAGCTTACCGTTACATCTATTATTATGGGTGTTCTTTTGGCGGTAGTGTTTGGCGCAGCAAACGCATACCTCGGTCTTCGCGTTGGTATGACAGTATCGGCATCAATTCCCGCAGCGGTTATTGCAATGGGTGTTATTCGCATTATTATGCGCAGAAACTCAGTTTTGGAAAGTAACATCGTTCAAACCGCGGGCTCGGCAGGTGAGTCCTTAGCGGCAGGTGCAATCTTCACATTACCTGCACTTTTCCTTTGGGCTGCTGAAGG
>JAZNJR010000015.1:0-5716 GCA_045578165.1 Acutalibacteraceae bacterium | reverse complement strand
TAAAGCGCACTACAACAAAAAATACGATACAGAGACTTGGAGACAGGTCTCTGTTTTTTTATTTATCTCACGTATCTTGATACGCTTCGGGTTCATAAAATCAGAAATCTGCATACATCTCGAAAAAATCTTACAAACATTCAGAGTGTCGAGTTTTCGGCACTCTTTTTTAAAAACGAAAAAAGGCGATGCACTATGGCATCGCCTTAGGTTTATTCAGAAATTAATAGCCGAGAGCTACTTCTTTGAAGATATCAATGAATTCGCTATTCTGGAAGAAAAGAATATCAAGGAATGTTACAAGAGTACGAAGGAATGTTGAAATGTCTCTTGTGTGAGGAACTTCCGGGCTTTCGAGAATAACATTATTTTCGTGAATAACAATTGGTTGTGAATAGCATATACCGTGTTCACCGGTAATATAAAAACGAATGTAACAACCAACATTCTTGAAATCGTCAAGGTCTATGGTTGCGTCCTCTATACCGCTACGCTTAAGTACCTGACCGTCTGAAACCCATGTTATTGTATCGAAATTTTCGCCTTCAATACTGATTGTATCGTGTTCTTCGTCAATTTCGATTTTTGTTACAAGGGGAGTTTCGTTGGAATATGCGTCTACTTCCTCTTCGATGTATTCGGGCATTTCTCTCATACCGTTAAGTTCAACACCATTTGAGAAATGTGAAACCGCAAAAAATGTACCGGTTTCCATACTGTATCTTAAATCATTGTTGGAAATGTCGGGCATATAGTGCATTGTGTATGCGTTATTGAGCGATTGTTCGTCGTGGGAGTCGGAGAATGTGAAACCCCAGGGAACAACACCGTAAGGAATGGTCTTTTGAAGAATACTATCATAAAGGATTCTGTCGCAACGGGTGTGTGCATCGGTTGCACTGTTGATTCCCATACCCACTGATGAACCTGCATTATCAAGGAAAAGTCTGGAGAACTTGTTTACATAATACTCATCAACAGGCTGACCTACATAGTTTTCGGAATCCTTATCGGGATAAACATATTCACCTACGTGGGATAACATAGAGATACCGCCTGCGTCTTTAACGCCTTTGGAGGGCGTTTCGTAGTCACCGTACACACCAAGTAAACCCTGACCGTAATCGCAATAGTAACCTGTAAGATGGCAGTCTGCAACAGGTGTAGCCGCATTAAGTTCAATACCTTGAGGTACGTCAATCATACCGTTTTCGCGAACAGTACCATTTGTTGTGGGTGCTGTACCGTTGATATATGAGTCATATTCTTCTTGAGTGAGGGGAATAATGTCGGCAAGTTCGGTGCGTTCATATTTTACAAGTCGTACAATGGGGATAAGATCGGGCTCGTTATTCCAACCCTTGTTAATTGTGCCGTGGTCAGTTATGGCAACTGCGTCATAACCTAAATCATAGCTTTTTTGTACTACCTCTTTTACGGTAAGATAACCGTCACTTGCATTTGTGTGGCAATGAAGTTGAACTTTGTATGCTTTCCAATTGTCCCAATCAACATTTTCATAACAACTGTCCATAACATAATCCTTGCCTTCAATAGAGGTTGCGGCAAAAGAAACAGTTGGTAAAACAGTCATAATGAATGCCACAGTTACAGCCAATATTTTAAAAAAACGTTTCATAAGGACACCTCCTACATATTTACATAATTACTATACAACTTTTAAGAAGATTTTTATATTGGCTTATTATACGAATAATTTTTGTCAGTAATGTGCAATGTGCTTATTATTTGCGTAAAAAAAGCATGTTTTTTTGTTTTAGTAATGGTATTGACTTTTTGTTGGAATTTTTATATAATGCAATGTGCAACTGTCTTGTTGTGAATTTATAAAATACAGGTTTTAAATTTACTACTACTTCTACAACTTCCTCGTAAATACTACCTGAATATATAGAATGGAGTAACGAAAAATGAAAAGAACTTATCAGCCCAAAAAAAGACACAGAAAGATGGAACACGGTTTCCGTAAAAGAATGGCAGACAGAAACGGCCGTAAGGTGCTCGCTCGTCGTCGTAAAAAAGGCAGAAAGCAGCTCACATACTAAGGTCTATTGACTGTCGGGTTAACACCCGAAGGAGAATAATGTGTCAGACTTCGTCACGCTGAAAAGCAATTCCGATTTTCGTCGGTTATATAATAGGGGCAAAACAGTTACTGATCCTGCGTTGGTTGTTTATTACTCAAAGAACCACGCGGGAATTTGCCGTATTGGTATAACTACAAGTAAAAAAATCGGTAACGCGGTTGAACGTAACCGATCCAGAAGACTTTTGAGAGAGGCTTTCAGAAGTGTTTGCGGTGATGTTTCGCCCTGCTACGATATTGTTATAGTAGCCCGTTCTAAGACGAAGTATGTTAAAAGCACTCGTCTTGCTGAAATAATGCGTAGAATATTTGCCGAAAAAGGTATGCTTAAAAGCGAGAGTGAAAACTTATGAAAAAGGCTTTGATTGCAATCATAAGATTTTATCAACGTCGTATTTCGCCCCTTTTTGGTCCCCGTTGCCGTTTTTACCCCACCTGTTCGGAGTATGCACTGCAATGTCTGCAGATTCACGGTGTAATAAAAGGCTCGATTTACGCAATATTAAGACTGATGCGATGCAATATTCTTTTTCCCGGAGGCGTTGACCCCGTACCCCAAAAAAAGGAGAAAAAGAAGTAATCTCCTACAATAATGAAAGGAATAAAATCCTATGAGAGAAATACTCGCAACCCCTTTTGGTTGGGCGCTTAGTGGTTTATATAGCCTTTTAACCGAGATTGGTGCAGGTGCAAGTAGCTATATTTTATCAATTTTAATTATAACATTAGTTGTTAAGCTTGTGCTTTTACCCGCATCAGTCAGCCAACAGAAAAATAGCGCAAAACAGGTGCGTCTTAACACAAAAGTAAACAAAATCAGACAGAAATATGCAGGTAACCAGCAGAAAATTCAGGAAGAAACTCAGGCACTTTATCAGCGTGAAGGCTTTGGTGCGGCTAATATGGGTTGTCTTCCCATGATTGCGCAGTTGCTTGTTATGATGGGTGTTTACGGCGTTATTTATGACCCTATTACCCACGTTTTACAGTTCAGTAAGGATAAAGTTGAAATATTAAAAACAGCTTTAAAAATAACAGTTGACGCAAAGAGCAAGAATTCAAACGGTATCGAATTCGGAATCCTCAACAAAATCGAGGATGGTATGGCAACAATCAAGGGTATTGACGCCGTTGATATGGAAAGATTAGTTGAACTCAAGGACAACTTTATTTTTAATATCGGTAACGTTGAACTTAATTTGCTTGAGTCACCCAACTACAAGGATCCCAGCATTCTTTGGTTAATTCCTATTCTCGCTTTCCTTACTGCTATGCTTTCATCCATATTTATGTATTTTAAACAGCGTAAGCAGAATCCCGAGATGGCAAAGAACCCCACAATGGGTTGTATGACATTTATGTCACCCGTTATGTCACTTGTATTTACATTTATGTTCCCTGCAGGTGTTGGCTTCTATTGGATTATCTCCAACATTTTGTCATTCATTCAGCAGGTAATTCTTACAAATGTTTACAGTCCTAAAAAGGTTTTGGCTCAGCAGATGGTTGACGAAACGGTTGAAAGACGTTCAAAGGAAAATAATACGAAAATGCGTATTGATATCGAAAAGAAATAAGGTGAAAATATGATTAAAGAAGCAATCGGTATTGCAGCAACTGTTGATGATGCCAGAAAAATGGCTGTGGAAAATCTCCACGCCCCCATTGATGCAGATGTTAAGGTTGAAATTCTTACTTTCCCTAAAAAGAAGGTTTTAGGTCTCTTCGGCGGTGCAGATGCCAAGGTAAGAGCATTTTATGATGACGGAGTAGAGGAGAAAAAAGAAGCTCCCAAGGCTGAGAAAAAGGCCGCTCCTCAGAAGAAAGAAGCACCTGTGAAGAAGAATGTTGAGAAAAAGCCTCAACCCAAAAAGGAAGCTAAAAAAGAAGCTCCTAAGAAAGAAACAGTAAAAAAAGAAACTGCTCCTGCAGTTGACTTTTCCGCAATTGAACCTGTAGAAAACGATGCAACAGAATATCTTAAATCTATCCTTGTTGGTATGGGCTTTACAGATGTTGCTGTTACTGCAAGAGAAGCAGAGGAAGATGTTTATTTCGAAATCACCTGTAGCGAAGATTATGGCAACATTATCGGCAGACGTGGTGAAACTCTTGATGCATTACAGTATCTTACAAGACTTTTTGTTAATCGTGCAAACGATAATAATAAGAGAGTTGCTCTCAATGTTGGTGACTACAGAGCTCGCAGAGAAGAAACTCTCCGTGCTCTTGCCAAAAGACAGGCACAGCGTGTTCTTAAATACGGCAGAAGCTCATCTCTTGAGCCTATGAACCCTTACGAGAGAAGAATTATCCATACCGCTATTCCGGATATTGAGGGCGTTACCTCTCATTCAGTTGGCGGTGGTGACCGAAGAAGAGTTGTTGTTACTCCCGAGGGTGGCGACAGACGCGGTAACTACAGAAATGACCGCCGTGGCGGCAGAGAGAAGAAAGCTCCTTATGTTCCTCAGGTATCTGCTGAAAGAGAACAGAAGGTTGATGCAGTTTCTTCTTCAAGATATGGCAAAATTGAGCCTAAAAAGCCCGTAGAAACAACAGAAGAATAATTTGTTTGTTGACATTTTCTAATAAAAGGTTTATTATTAGGGAGTAAATATATTACTAAAATCTTTGACGAAGAGAGTAAGGAGAATTTTCCTTTTCAGAGAGTGTGCCGGTTGGTGAAAGGCACAAAAGGACTTTTCCCGAAAACCACTTCCGAGTGCGGTGCGAAGCGAAAGATAAGCATTGCCGCGTGAGTCCCGTTAAGACTTCTCGAGTGATAGAGTAAAATCAAAATTTACTTTATAATTTGGGTGGAACCGTGGAGTATAATGCACTTCACCCCAAATGCTAAGGCATTTAGGGTGAAGTGCTTATTATTTTGAGTTTTATGAAAGGATGATATATATGGTTAAAATCAAACTTCGTGATGACGTTAAGGAATTCGAAAACGGCATCACTCCCGCTGATGTTTGCAAAGAAATCAGCATGGGTCTTTACAGAAATCTTTGCGCCTGCCTTATTAACGGGCAGAGTGCAGATATCCGCACTCCCATTAATGAGGATTGCGAGCTTGAGCTTTTAACTTTTGATAGCGAAGAGGGTAAACATGCTTTCTGGCACACTGCTTCTCATATTCTCGCTCAGGCAGTTAAGCGCCTTTACCCCGAAGCAAAGCTTGCTATCGGTCCCGCTATTGATAACGGCTTCTATTATGATATTGACAGTGATATTTCATTTACTCCCGAAATCCTTACAAAGATTGAGGCAGAGATGAAGAAAATTGTTAAAGAGGATTTACCTCTTGAGAAATTTGAGATGGAGCCTCAGGCAGCAATTGAAGAAATGAAAGCTAAGGGCGAAATCTATAAGGTTGAGCTTATTGAAGAGCACGCAGGCAAAAATGAACCCATCAGCTTCTATAAGCAGGGCGAGTTCGTTGACGTTTGTGCAGGTCCTCACATTCCCTCAACAGGCAGAGTAAAGGCATTCAAGCTTACTGCCTGCACAGGTGCATATTGGAGAGGCGACCAGAACAACAAAATGCTTCAGCGTGTTTACGGTACTGCCTTCCCCAAGAATGCAGAGCTTGAAGAGCATCTT
>JAZNJR010000014.1:0-22021 GCA_045578165.1 Acutalibacteraceae bacterium | reverse complement strand
AGCATTGAATCTTATGCTAACGGTAAACTTGAAGATGGCAGTGACCGCGCAAACTTGCTTATCGCAATGCTCCGCTTCGGTGCTTCTGCTAAAGCTTTCAATGGCTAATATCTTTTAAATAAAAACACCCTTCCACTCGGAAGGGTGTTTTTTTATTTCCATAAATGTTTGTTAAATTATAGTTAACGGGCTGACGCCCAAAATAAGAAAGAATAAATAAGAAAGAATAAAATTAGTGTCGGCTTTGCCGACTTTATTTATATATCGTGACAAAGGCACACATATTTTCTTCTTTATTATTTAATCGCGATAGCGATAAAACCAAATTTTGTTATATTAAAGACTATATAATAATATTGATAAATTGTAATTTATAATATATTCACTTGTTTTTGTGTTTAATATATGTTACAATTACAATGGAATAATAACCTTTTGGGTTTTAAATTTTTAATTAAAGGGAGAGCATGGAAAATGAAACTAAAACAATTGTTGGCTTTTGGTTTGGCACTTATTATGATGTTTACGGTTTTACCGTTTGCTGTAGGTGCTTCGACCTGCGCCAACGGTGCACATTCTCTTGTAACAATTCCGTCAAAAGCCCCAACCTATACTGACGTGGGCTGGGAGGAATACGTTATTTGTGAAAACTGTGATTTTTCTACTTTTGCGGGCTTCTTACCGTCACTTGGCGGCGAACCCGAAATTAACAGTTACGACGAATTTGTATTTAACCTTATGCTTTTGGAAGAAATTGCATCTGAATATGCCAGAATGAATCCCGGCAAAGACCCACTTGCACTTGTTATTAAGTACATTCGTACCGGTGTAGAAAGATACAATTCCGGTTCGTGGGGCATTATGGCAGGTTATGAGGACACAGGTTTTGCAAAGTACGTTACAGAACTTGAAGCCGAAATTAACAAAGAGGCAACCTGTCCCGAAGAATATTTAACAATTACTGCGTTAAAAAACATCAACAGGTTTGAATTGCCTAACGGTGACCGCGCAGATATCGGTCACGTTTTTGGCTCGATGGACATTACATATCATAACAAGGGCAGCGTAAATCATGCCGACGTTTCAGGTTGGGCAGGCGACCTTGTTGACCTTTTGGAAGTGTCAGACCTTAACGGTGTTTCGGGCGATTTGGATGCAATGATTAAAGAAGTTGCTGAAAATTATCTCGGTGTGGACCATTCTCCCACCCCGGGTATGAGCCAAGAAGACATTGAAGGCGACCTTGACGCTTTCTATATTATGGAAAACGTTGCTGACATTGAATATTATAACGGCGCTTTAACCGAAGTTATTATGGGTTACTTTACGGAAGATCTTACCAATGCAAAGCGTGCGGACTTCTTCCTTAAAAACCGCTTATCAACTACCGGTACACGCACCCAAATTCGCAATGCGGTTTATAACGCATATATTGGCAATAAGGTTATTTCAACACTTGAAGGCACACGCGAATTCAAAACAACCGACCTTACCGATCTCAGAAAAGCAGTTTGCTATTCATTCGCTGATTATTTGTGCGAACTTGCAGGCGACTATGTTGAAAGTGAGAGTAACGAATATTATAACGTGTTTGAATCAACAAGTTCTGTGTTGGCGCCGGGCATTGTTCAAGAAAGCTACCGTGCAACCTCTGCTGACGGTAAACAAATGGTTTATTATGTTGCTACCGCTGATATTACAAGAAGCGATGTGCACGTTTTTGCAAACTATAACAATGCTGACCCGTCAGAATGGGCAATGGCTCGTGTTTTAGACCAAGCATTAGCTGCACAGAAAAAATACGGTGACCCCGAAAGCCCCGATTATATCAAGGACTATAACGTTATTGTAAGTACTAACGGTGACGGTTATAATATGTCAACCGGTGAACCGGGCGGCTTGCTTGTTATGAACGGTAAAGAATGGCATGGTATTAACAGCAGCGGTTTCTTTGGCATTACTAAAGACGGTAAAGCAATTATCGGAACCACTGAAGAATATAACAAGACTTATAGAGGTCAGCTCAAAGACGCTATCGGCGGTTTTGGTGCCCGTCTTATTAAGGACGGTAAAATTGCAGTTTCCAAGTCGGCAAATTATACCTCTAACCGCGCTTCAAGAACCGCGGTTGGTATTACCAAAACCGGCAAGGTAGTTCTTATTGTTGTTGACGGTCGTCAAGAACCTTATTCTTGCGGCGGCAGTATGGAAGAAATTGCTCAAATTTTATTTGAAGCAGGTTGTGTAGATGCAGTTAACCTTGATGGTGGCGGTTCTACCACAATGGTTGCAAGACCCCAAGGCGAAGATTTGCAGGTTATCAGCAGTCCTTCCGACGGTGCAGCACGTTCTGTAAGTACCTCACTTTTAATGGTTTCTACTGCTCCTAGCTCTACCGCTTTCGACCATGCTAATCTTGAAAGCGATTATAAATATTCAACAATTGGTACTGAAGTTAAAATTACTCCCGTAGGCATTAGCGCAACAGGAAACGAAACCGACCTTCCCGAAGGTTACACATGGGAGGTTTCTGACAGTCGTTGGGGTAAAATTACCCAAGACGGCGTGTTTACCGGTCTTCGTAATGGTTCGGTTGACGTTTATCTCATGCTTGACGGTGCGGTTATTGGCGCCACAACAATGAACGTTGTTGTTCCGCAAAGCGTTTATTTCACAAGAAAAAACATAGATGTTATTTACGGTTCAAGCGTTACACTTCCCGTTGCGGCACTTTACGAAGGTAAAAGCGTTGCTATAAATACAAGCGACGTTGCTTTTGAAGTTGCAGTTGCTAATGCGGGTACGGTTAGCGGTCTTGAATTTACCGCCGCAGAAAACAGCGGTATTAAGAGCACCAAGGTTACGGTTTCTTGGGCAGACGGTGGCGACGTATTAGGCGGCAATATTACCGTTAACATTTATAAGCAGGGCGAAAATAGCTTTGACTTTGATAAAGCAACCGGCGGCGACCGTTTGCTTGCATACGACCGTGTGGTATCTAACGCCGTTACAGATGATAACGTTACCTATATTGCGGTTGATACCACCAAAGATATGACTACATCTTATATCTTTGCAATGGATATGACACAAATTCCTATTCCTCAACGTCTTTCGGATTTGATTTACATGCTTCCCGGCGCGGATATGGAAAACGCTTCTGCTTGGAACTTCTTGTTACAGTTGGCTGAACGCATCAGCTCTTTGACCGAAGTAACACCCGTACTTCATTTTGATAAGAGATTTGATGTTGATTACAGTGAACTTAAGGTGATGAATGAATATTTCACCCTTACCGATACAATTTTCGATGAAGAAAATAATACTCTTACCTTAAAACTTAGATGGATTAAGCAAACACAGGCAATTGATCCCGCAACTGCAAATCCGCTTTGTCTTGTAAGTGGTATCAAGCTTACACCTAAAGACACTTCGTGGGACAATAGTAACCGTATTAATGCAGTTCACAGCGGTAAGATTAGTTACAACGTTTACATGCGTGCAAGTGCGCTTTACTCATTTGCACAAAAGCCCGAAAATCAAGAGGTTTTCGGTTTGTTACCCTTCGTAAATCCTGATAACGAAGCTGAAAAGGGTGGCTATTTTGGTGACGTTTATAAAGAATTTGAAGACAATTATACCCTTGTAAACGCTAAGAAAAACGGTTGGTACGCTGAAGACGGTGGCTTTACATATTATATTGAGGGTGTAAGACTTGCCGGTGGTGTCAAAAAGGTTGACGGTTATTATTATTACTTTAACGACCAGGGCGTAAACGACGGTCAGACCAAATATTCCGGTGTGTTCCTTGATTCTGACAGCGGCAAATATTACTTTGCAAAAGTTGGTGTGCTTGTTAACGGTTGGCAGTCTGTAGGCGACGACTGGTATTACTTTAACACTTCAACAAACGAAGCGGCAAACGGTAAGCTTAAGCTTAAGGGCGTTACCTATGAGTTTATGGCTGACGGTAAATTGAAGTCGGGCGTTTGGGTAAATGTTTTCACCGGTTGGAGATATTATTACGGTCCCGATTACTATACAAGCAAATGGCAAAATATTGACGGTAACTGGTATTATTTCAGAAACGGTTTACGTGTAACCGGTAAGAGTGAAGTTACCGCAATGGACAACGTTATGCAAAGAAGATGGTATGACTTCGGCGACGACGGTATTTCCAAGGGTCTTGTTACCGGCATTGTTGAAAGCGGAGACAAGATTTACTGGATTCAGGACGGTAAACCAACCGAACGCGGCTTGTTTAAGTATGACGGAGATTACTATTACGCACAATATGACGGTTCGTTAATTACCAATAAGAGCTATTATGCTTGGAAGCTTGACGAAACCTCTGATTTGCCTAAGGGCACTTATGAATTTGGCGCAGACGGTAAGATGGTAGGTGCAAACCAAGAAGGCGGCGTAAGTGGTATTATAGAAAAAGACGGTGTGCTTTACTATTATGAAAACGGTAAGCCCGTCGAAAAAGGTCTCTTTAAACTTGGTGACGACTATTATTATTCACAATACAACGGTTCGCTTATTACCAACAAGAGCTATTACGTTTGGAAGCATGATGCAACCTCTGATTTAACCAACGGTACTTACGAATTTGGTGCAGACGGTAAAATGCTTCAAGGCATTGTTAATAAGAATGGCGTACTTTATTACTATGAATTAGGTAAACCCGCAGAACGCGGTCTTTTCAAAATCGGCAACGATTATTACTATTCACAGTTTGACGGTACACTTATTGTTAACAAAAACTATTACGTTTGGAAGCATGACATAACCTCTGATTTAACAAACAGTACTTATGAATTTGGCGCAGACGGTAGAATGCTTCAAGGTATTGTTGATAAAAACGGTGTGCTTTATTACTATGAATTAGGCAAACCTGTAGAACGCGGTCTTTTCAAAATCGGCAACGATTATTATTACTCGCAGTTTGACGGTAAGCTTATCACAGGTAAGAAGTACTACGTTTGGAAGCACGACGCAACCTCTGATTTGACCAACGGTACTTACGAATTTGGCGCAGACGGTAGAATGCTTCAGGGTATTGTTGACAAAAACGGTGTGCTTTACTACTATGTAAACGGTAATCCTACCGAAATGGGTCTTTTCAAAATCGGCAACGATTACTATTACGCACAGTACAACGGTATGCTTATCACAGGCAAGAAATATTACGTTTGGAAGCATCATGCAACCTCTGATTTAACCAACGGTCATTATGAATTTGACCAAAACGGTAAGATGCTTCAGGGCATTGTTAATAAAGACGGTGTGCTTTACTATTATGTAAACGGTGCTCCTAAAGAAATGGGTCTTTTCAAAATCGGTGACGATTATTATTACTCACAGTACGACGGTAAGCTTATTGTAGGCAAGAAGTACTATGCATGGAAGCATCACGAATCGTCCGACTTACCCAACAGCACATACGAATTTGATGAAAACGGTAAGATGCTTCAGGGTATTGTTAATAAAGACGGTGCGCTTTACTACTATGTAAACGGTGCTCCTAAAGAAATGGGTCTTTTCAAAATCGGCAACGATTACTATTACGCACAGTACAACGGTATGCTTATCACAGGCAAGAAATATTATGCTTGGAAGCTTAACGAAAATTGTGATTTGCCCACCGGCACCTACGAATTTGACGAAAACGGTAAGATGTTGCTTGAGGGCATTATTGAAAAGAACGGTGTACTTTATTACTATGAAAAAGGTAAACCCACCGAAAAAGGTCTGTTTATGATGGACGGTTACTATTACTATTCGCAATATGACGGTACTCTTATTACTAATAAGCAGTACTACGTATGGAAGGGTAACGGTTTATTATTAGAAAAATCATATACCTTTAATGAATTGGGTCAGATCATCGCCTAAATTTAAACAACTCATAGAATCTTCCAAAAGGAAGATTCTATGAGTTTGCAATAACGGTATAAAAAGTACCGCAAATTAAATATTGCGGTACTTTTTATGCTTTTATGAACGGAATTAAACTAAATTATAATTGATGTGGTATAAAGATGAATGATTCTAAAAAAATTCGCAACAATTTAATTTTAGGTGTTTTGGGTCAGGTTGTGGCTTTGGTTTTGGGTATTGTTGTGCCCAAACTTATTTTAGATAATTACGGTTCTGAAGTTAATGGGTTGCTTTCTTCGGTTACCAATATTTATGCCTATATTGCCATTGTAGAGGCGGGGGTTGCAGCGGCATCTTGCCAAGCCCTTTACAAAACAATTGCCAATAAAAACCGTGAAGAAACAAATGCGGTTTTGTCGGCAACAAATAAATACTACCACAGAACAGGGTTTATTTATTTGGGGCTTATTGTTTTGTTTTCGGTATTATACCCTGTGCTTATAAATTCTAAAATACCGTATACAACCATTGTGTTAGTTATTTTATTTAACGGTATTGGAAATATTGTTAACTACTTTTTTCACGGAAAATATTTAATTTTGCTTAAGGCCGACGGTAAAAATTATATTCGCACCGGGCTTGAAATGTTTACCAATGCATTTAAGCAAATTTCTAAAATAGTTTTAATTGCCGCTGGTTTTGACGTGGTGTTTGTTCAGTTTGTGGCTATGCTTGCAAGCTTTATACAAATGATTTATATTACCTGTTATATCAAAAAGCATTATTCTTGGATTAACCTTAACGTAAAACCCAACAAAAAGGCAATTTCACAAAGCAAAAACGTTTTCGTGCACGAAATAAACTATCTTATTTCGGCTAATATTGATACGGTGCTTTTAACAGTATTTACTACCCTTAAAACAGTTAGTATATACGCAATGTATCATTTGCTTTTTGATATTATAAATCGCGTTTTGCGAACAATAAGAGATTCGCTTGAATTTAAGGTTGCTCACGCATTTCACACAAATAAGGAACAGTTTTTAAAACTGTTTAAGGCGTTTGAAACCTATTATATTACGTTGGCTTTTTCATTGTTTACAATAGCAAATTTTTTCATTTTACCGTTTTTGCGTTTATACACAAGCGGTGTAAATGACGCTAATTATATTGACGCATATTTACCGATTTTGTTTGTTTTGTGCAATTTGTTGTCAGCCGGTAGATATACAAGTGAAGCAATGGTTCATATTGCGGGGCACTTTAAGCAAACCCAAAACAGCGCAATAATTGAAATGGTTATAAACCTTGTTTTCTCAATAATTTTTATAAATTTTTGGGGAATTTACGGTGTGCTTTTGGGCACGGTTATCAGTCTTTTATACCGCGCAAATTATTTAATAATTTACGTAAACAAAAAAATCATTGGCAGAAGCGTCTGGCCTACCTACAAGTGTTGGGTGCTTAACTTCCTTGTATTTTTGTTTATTGTTTCGGCAAGTAAATTTATTACGGTTAATTTAAATTCATACGTTAAAATATTTGCGTTTTGTGTACCCTACGCAATTGCGGTTATGGTGGTATATTTTGGCGTAATTTCGTTAAGCGAACCTGAAAGCTTTAAGTTTGCGTTTGGAATAATATCAAAAGCGTTAAAAAAGATAACACTTAAATTTAAAGTGGAAAATTAATTTTTAAGAGGTGAGGTTATGGGCAGTTTGATCAGCATTATAGTGCCGGTATATAACGTTGAAAAATATATCGACGATTGCCTTAAAAGTGTTACCGCCCAAACCTATAAAAATCTTGAAATAATTGTTGTTGACGATGGCAGTCCCGACAACTGCCCTAAAATATGTGATAACTGGGCGGCAAAAGATAAACGCATAAAGGTTATTCACAAGGAAAACGGTGGTTTATCATCGGCACGAAATGCGGGAGTGGTTGCCGCAACGGGCGATTACATCGGCTTTGTTGACAGTGACGATATAATTGACAGTCGAATGTTTGAAAAGCTGCTTTGCGCCTTAGAAAAAACAGATAAAAAAATAGCAAACTGCCTTGTCAAAAGGTTTACTTCAGCTGATGAAATTGCTGAAAGTATGCAGTGTGCAGAAATTACTCAACTGAATATGGCTCAGGCGCTTGACGGTGTTTTTTTTAGAAAAATTGACCTGTCGGTGTGCTGTAAGCTTTTTCATAAAAGTGTGTTTTCCGGTATTCGCTTTCCACAGGGCGAAACCAATGAAGAAGCAAGTGTTATGTTGCCAATGCTAAAATTATCAAACGGATTGGTTTTAGTGCAGGATGAATTGTATTTTTATAGAAAAAATAATCAAAGCATAACCTCGTCATATTATAAAACCAATGCTGACATTGTACTTAAAAACCTTGACCGCATTTATAATCAGCTGGCTGATATGCAACTTCAAAATATTAAAAGCTTTAAAATTTACGTTGGTGTTTCGGCTTTTAGCACCGCTCTTTATCTTGATAAAAATTATTACCGTATTAACGATAACGCAAAACAAAATTTTAAAAAATATTTATCTATTATGCGAAAATTATGGGTTAAGGTTTTGTTTTCAAAAAATGTAATATTAAAAGATAAAATTTTATATTTAATGGTTGCTACCAGAACCTTGCGACTAATATATAAAATAATCGGTAAAAAATTATAACGAAAGTAATGACGCAATGAAAAAGAATTGGGTAATTATTTTAATAATGTCGGTTTTGTTGCTGACGTTGTTAGTACCTATTACTTTGGCGCAACCTAAAATTGATACAAGTGATTTGTTTTCGGTTGAATTTAAGGTCGAAGGTCATAAAGAAAAAATTAGTTGTTGGAAATCTGACAAGGGGGGATTTTTTGTTTTTCTTCCCGCTTGTGCACAACTTTCAACAGCTGTTTTTGACCTGCATTCTGAAAGTGATGTATATCTCGATAACAACAAAATTACCGACGGACAACCAATAAAAAATTACGAATTAAACCAACAATACGAATTAACTTATACCCGTTTTGGCAAAAAGAAAACCGCCACTTTTACAATAATGCAGTCCGAAAAGGTGGCATCAATGTATATTCAAACCGAATCGGGCAGTATGGAATATATACACGACAAAAAAGGAAATAATGAAAAAGGTCAAATGACGGTTTATACCGTCGACGGACAAACTGACTGTACCGCCGAAATTGCATCTATTGCGGGCAGAGGAAACACCACTTGGGAAAAGTACGACAAAAAAGCGTACAGCTTGGACCTTTCTACTGATACAAACCTTTTGGGAATGGGCGACGCGACAAGATGGGTTTTATTGGCAAACGCGGGCGATCCGTCAAATTTGCGAAATAAAATTGTTTATGATTTTGCAAAAGAAGTAAACCTTTCTTTTTCGCCCGACAGTAACTGGGTGGATTTATATCTTAATGGTGAATACGCAGGACTGTATTTGCTTTGTGAACGCAACGACGTTAATAAAAACCGTGTAAATATTTCCGAGGAAAACGGCGTGCTTTTCTCGTGGGAAAGTGAAGAACGTCTTAAAGCATCGGGACATAAATACGTCTTAACCGATAACGGCAAACCGTATCGTGTGCATTACCCCAAAAATGCGTCGGACAAGGTTTTAAAAGAAATTACTGGCAAGGCGCAAGTGCTTGAAAATGCACTTTTTTCAAGCGACGGTATTGATTTGTTAACAAAAAAATCTTGGCTTGATATAATTGATTTAGATTCGTGGGTTAAAAAATACCTTATAGATGAAATGTTCGGCAATCTTGATGGTTTTTTGTATAGCCAGTATGGGTATTACGATAAAGACGGCAAAATATATTGTGGTCCCGTGTGGGATTACGACCATTCGTTAGGTGAAGATTATGACGAATTTTGGTCAATAACAAATCCCGACGTTTTTGTTGTGGGTCGTTATAATGATGGTTCGCTTGATAGCAGTTATATATCGGCAATTTTGGGTAAAAAGGAATTTAGCGAAAGGTATAAACAACTTTTTAAAGATGAATTTTTACCAAAAATAGAATCGTTTTTAGAAGAAAAAATCCCGCAATACATAACCGAAACCGAAGCGGCTTATAAAATGAATAAAATCAGGTGGTATACGGGTCAAGACCTTGGCGGTTTACAGCAAGAAGCTGACCAAATTTGCGATTATATAACAAAGCATAACGACTTTTTATATGGCGCATGGGTTGAAGGCAAGGAATATTGCAAGGTTAGTATTGTTAAAATTCCAAATGATATGTTTTTTGCGCTTGGGTCGGGAAGCACTTTAAGTGAAATGCCTAAAATTGAAGACACCGACTGGGGTGTTTTTGACGGGCTTTATTATTGCGATAGCTCAAAACCGTTTGATATTAATAAACCCATTACCACAGATACCGAGCTTTATGCCAAGTGGGTAGATTCAAGGTCCAACAAGCTTGATGATATAATTAAGCTTGCGCCGCTTGGTGTATTTGGAATATTGTTTGTGGTTGTGCTTATTATTGCATTAAGACAAATGAAAAGAGCGGGTGATGAGATATGTTAGAAAATACGAATCGCAAATTTCGTCACGAATTAAAGTACGTTATAACTAAAGGCGAGCAGGTCTTACTTAAAAATCGCATAAAAAATTTGCTGCTACCCGACGTGCACGCCAAGAATGATGGCGTTTATAACATTCGTAGCTTGTATTTTGATGATTATGATAACCGCTGTTTTTATGAAAACGAAAACGGTACCGACCCGCGTGAAAAGTTTAGAATAAGAATATACAACCATTCTACCGACCGCATTGTTCTGGAATGTAAACGAAAAGAACGCGGCAAAACCTTTAAAACATCTTGTCCGTTAACGGTTGAACAAACTAAATTTTTAATGCATGGGAAATATCTTGGCAATATTGCCGACCAACACCCCGTTTTACAAAAATTGACCTGTGAAATGATGACTCGCAAAATGAGACCGGTAATTATTGTTGAATACGACCGCGCGCCTTACGTTTATAAAAATGGTAACGTTCGCGTTACGCTGGACTATAATATTGCGTCTTGTTCGGCGGTGGAACGCTTTTTAGATGATGAAATTCCAAAAAGACCGGTTATGCCGCTTGGGCAAAGCATATTGGAAGTAAAGTATGACGAATATTTACCCGATTTTGTTTATACACAAATTCAACTTCACAATTTAAGGCAGACTGCCTTTTCAAAGTATTATATTTGCAGAAAATACACACTTTAAGGAGAAGGGTTATGAGTTTTAAAGATATTTTTAAAAAATCGTTTTTGGAGGGTTTTTCCGGTAGCGAAATTGACCTTGTTACCATTGTTGTGGCTTTGGCAATTGCTTCGGTTTTGGCGCTTTACATTTTTCTTGTGTACCGCACCCTTACCAGAAAAACCTTTTATTCAAAAAACTTTAACGTGTCGCTTGCGGGTATAACCGTTATTACCGCCGCACTTATACTTACAATGCAGTCAAGCGTTGTATTGTCACTCGGTATGGTTGGTGCTTTGTCAATTGTACGATTCCGCACTGCCATTAAAGACCCAATGGATTTAATGTTTCTTTTTTGGGCAATAAGTGTTGGTATTATTTGTGGCGCCGGTCTTGCACAGGTTGCGGTAATACTTTCGGTTGTAATTACTTTGGCGGTTATAATTTTAAACCGTTTCCCCATTGCAAAAGCACCAATGTTATTGGTGGTTAACGCTAACGTTGCTGACGCTGAAGAAGAAATTGTTAAGGTTATTAACAAGGTTGTTGGCAAACACACCGTAAAATCAAGAAACGTTAGCAACAATGCTTTTGATATGGTAATCGAGCTTCGCACTGATAAGGGAAAAGAGCTTATTAGCGAAATTTCAAAGCTTTCAGCAGTTTCGTCGGTTTCACTTATGTCGCACGACGGCGAAACAACCTTTTAATTAAAGTAAAATGAAAAGTAAAAAAAGCATTTTTGCTATTTTAGCTGTTGCGGTAATATTGGTTGCAACATTGTTTATTTTTATAAATTCTTTTATGGATTTTGAAGTTTCGCACGGTTTAAGTCAATTTATTATGAAACTGTTTTTTCAAAACGGTAGCGGCAATGTTGGGGGAGATGATTTTCTTCTTCGCAAAGCGGCGCATTTGGCGGAATATTTTATGCTTGGTGTTGCAGTTTCGGTTTTGGCGCTTTTTTATCACAAAAACCAAGGTAAAAAACGTTTCTTGTTTTCACTAATTTATGTTGTCGCCATTGCTTTGTTGGATGAATTTATTCAAAGCTGTTCTGATAGAAACGGTAATTTTGGCGATGTAATTTTAGATGTAATTGGCGCATTGCTTGGTTTTTGCGCGGTGTTTTGTGTTGACTTAATAATAAAATGTTTGAAAAACAAAAAGGCGGGCAGGTAAAACTGTCCGCTTTTTATTGACAATATGCGTGAATAAGGAGTATAATTCGCTTATAGTGAAAGGAGTTTTTTCTATGTCAAAACGTATTTTATTTCAAGGTGATTCTATAACCGACTGTGGTCGTAATCGCAACGATTTTTATGGTATGGGCGGGGGCTATGCCAATTTGGTAAAGGCGTCGCTTGGGTATGATTTTCCTAATGAATATGAATTTATAAACCGCGGGGTAAGTGGCGACCGTATTGTTGACCTTTATGCCCGTATTAAAAAAGATTTTATTAATTTAAAACCCGATTATGCAAGTATTTTAATTGGCGTAAACGATACTTGGCATGAAGTTAATGTTCAAAATGGTGTTGACACCGAAAAATTTGAAAAAATTTATACAATGCTTATGGATGAAATTATTGCCGCGTGTCCCGACACAAAAATTATGATTATGGCGCCATACGTTATTGAGGGCGAGGGCACTTGCAGCACCGAAGAAAAACCAAACAAGTGGGAATTCTTTAAAGCCGACGTTTGCGAAAAGGCAGAGGTTGCAAAACGAATTGCAAAAAAATATAATTTGCCTTTAATTGAGCTTCAGCCCGAACTTGATAGGGCCTGTCAAAAAGCGCCCAATGAATATTGGGCTTACGACGGTGTTCATCCTACAGCAAACGGTCACGAGCTTATCAAGCGCTTGTGGCTTGAAAAGTTTGACGAAATTAAATAATTTATAACAGATGTGATTTTATGCGTGAAATTTTAATGCTTATAATGGAACTTTTGGGCACAGTTGCATTTTCGGTTTCGGGAACTCTTGTTGCCGCTATTGCAGGGCTTGATTTATTCGGTGTATTAACTGTTGGTACCATTACTGCGGTTGGTGGCGGTATTATTCGTGATTTGTTAATAGGTAATATTCCGCCCACGGTTTTCCAAAAACCCGAAATTTTACTTTTGGCCCTTGCGACCAGCTTTGTGGTTTTTATAATCGCGTATATAAATTCCAAACGAATTAAAGATATTAGTCAAAAAATTGAGGGTATAAACATATTTTTTGATGCGCTGGGTTTGGCGGCATTTTCGGTAACGGGTGTAGAAGTAACCTGTGCGGCAGGTAATTCCGAAAACGTTGTTTTAGCGGTAGTACTTGGTGTTATTACCGGTGTTGGCGGTGGGGTGCTTCGTGACGTGCTTGTCAACGAAAAACCGTATATTCTTATAAAACATATCTATGCGGTTGCCTCTTTAATTGGCGCGTCAGTTTATTACTTTATGGGTGTGTATTTTGGGCAAGAATTAATTGGTACAATTGTGTCGGTTGTGCTTACGGTTACCATTAGAATGTTGGCGGCAAAATTCCGTTGGAATTTACCAAAGGTTATGTGAAAGTTAAAAATTGATATAATAAAATATACAAGTTATCAAAATGAGAATTTTATACTATTTGTTAGCGAAAAATGTTGAAAACAGTAATTTTAACCTGTATACTTTATTGACATATCAATTTTTCAATGATATAATATATATAAATCTTAAGAAAGGGGAAAGGCAATGTTCTGCGAAAACTGCGGGAAAGAAATTATCGAAGGTGATTTCTATTGCGCTGAATGCGGTACGGCCGTTAAAAGAGAAATGAATATGTTCGAAGGCGAAAACAAAATCATTATTATTTTAATTGCGATCTTCTGCGGTGCTTTTGGTATACATAACTTTGTTTTGGGCGAAACCAAAAAAGGCATCGTTCGTATTGCTGGCTCACTTCTTTGTGGTATCGTTGGCTCTATTTTAGCTTGGATTGATATCATTAAGATTGCTAAGGGCACATACGTTGTAGATCCTAACGCATTTATCTAATATTTAATTGTTAAATGCTTAAACCCCGACATTTGTCGGGGTTTATTTATTGCAAATTTTTGGCGGTTGTGGTATATTGAATTTAAACGAGGTGACCTTTATGAATGATATTGCAAAAATTGACAAAAACTTTATTGTTGATACTAAAATCGACAAAGCGGACATTAAGTTTTACGACGTAAAAGAGGGACCGTTTAAGGTGTACGGTGTTTACCATACCGGCGAAAGATACGTACGTCTTCCCGGTGAGGTGGCAAAAAAGGTAAGCGATGGTGTATATTCACTTCATTGGCACACCGCGGGCGGTCGTGTGCGCTTTAAAACAGACAGTCCTTACATTGCAATTCACGCTAAAATGCCGGGACCGGCAAAAATGTCACACTTTGCGCTTACGGGTTCTACCGGTTTTGACCTTTACCGAATGTATGGCGACGAAGAAAGGTATCAGCTTTCCTTTGTGCCCCCGTTTGACATTAAAGACGGTTATGAAATGGTTAAGGACGTTGACGGTAGCGGCATGTTTGAATATACTATAAACTTTCCGCTTTACAGCACTTTGAGTGATTTGTATATCGGTCTTGCCGAGGGTGCAAGGGTTGAAGAACCAACCCCTTATCGTGATATGCCGCCCATTGTTTATTATGGCTCGTCCATAACACAAGGGGGTTGTGCTTCGCGTCCGGGCAGTGCATATCAAAGCATTTTAACACGACGTTTTAGAATTGACCATATAAATCTTGGCTTTTCGGGCAGTGCCAAAGGCGAAGACGAAATGATAGATTATATAAAAGGGCTCCCAATGTCCTGCTTTGTGCTTGATTACGACTATAACGCTCCGTCGGCAGAGCACCTTGCCGCTACCCACGAAAAAATGTTTAAAGCAGTGCGTGAAACCCACCCCAATATTCCGATTATTATGATGCCCATGCCCATCTACTACACTTGGGAAAGCGAAAAATCTCGTCAGGCAATTATTAAAGCCACTTATGATAACGCGGTTAAATCGGGCGATAAAAACGTTTACTTTATTTCAAGTCGTGAAATGATGGAATGGTGCGGTAACGAAGGCACAGTTGACGGTTGCCACCCAACCGATCTCGGATTTTTCTCAATGGCGAAAGCAATTGAAAAGGTAATGGAAAAATTCTTTTAATTTTTTAAAAAGCGACCTGTAGGGGTCGCTTTTTGTGTTTTTTAATTGTATTTTTAATTGACAAAGAATATATGCAATGATATGCTTTGTTTATAAACTAAAAAAGGGTGGCGCGGTTATGGCTATAAACGTTTTAAACGATAAAAACGTCATTGCAATTGAAACCGAAAATACGGTTTATGCAATGAAGATTTTACATAACAAATACCTTGTTCATCTTTATTACGGTGCAAAGGACGAAATTTTGCTTTCCTTTATTCAGTTTGCGCCCAATAAGGACAAAAAAGTTATTGTTCCCGTTTTATATGCCGACGAAAAAGCGGTTTATGTCGACAAAATAAGCGGCAAAGAGTTTAAGGGACAAGACCTTATAAGCGGCATTGAATTTGTTTGTGACGATACCGACCATAATTCGCAAATGTGGTATTTAAAGAAGGTATAAATTCGTGTTTATCGCTATCGCGATTAAATAATAAAGAAGATAGAAGAAAAAAGTATGCCTTTGGCACGATATATAAATAAAGTCGGCAAAGCCAACACCAATTTATTCTTTATTCTTTTGGTCGTCAGCCCATTAAATTATAATTTGAAACATTTAAAACAAAACGCCTCGGTTTAACCGAGGCGTTTTTTAATGAATCGTTATTAAAGCTTTGAAAAACCGTGACTGTTGATAATTGCGTCAAGCTTTTTGCCCTCTTTACAAAGGGGACATTCGTGTGACGGAACTGAGAAATAGTCCGGCAAATCTTGTGGGTTGAAAACCGAATTTACCTTAAAGCCGCCGCACACCTCTTTGGTGGAGAACATTGCCGCAACGCCAACGGGTGTACCGCCATAATATTTAATGGCTTCAATTGCGTTGTTAACTGTTTCGCCTGATGCAACCGAAACTGCTAAAACAAGCACGTGTTTACCTTTAATCATTGGTAAAATATTATCGCGGAAGATAAGCTGTGAACCGTTTGCGGTTTCGGGGGTAACAATGTAAATTGTTTGGTGTGCGTTAATATTCATAAAGCTGTGTTTTGTAAGTTCGTTTGCAAGGCAGGTGCCTACAACTTCGGTACCGTCAAGACAAAGAACGGTGTCAACAATTGTGGTTGAATAACTGTAACCACTGCAAAGCTTTTGTGCAACTGCTTTTGCTTCGGTAAGACGTGATTTTTGCGCCGCAACATCAATATAATAATTGCTGTGCGCGTGGGGAGAAGCAAAGTGTCCCTTTGCAACACGAAGATATAAATTATCAACGTTGGTTTTAATTTTTATAATGTCTTTTGATGGCATAAATAAACCTCCCATAATGGATTACAATTAAATTATATAAGAAAAACCTTTATTTTACAAGAAATTTTTAAAAAGCTATTGAAAAAACAGGGCGCGTTTTTTAAAATAGAGATAATGAAAGGGGAATTTGTTATGAAAGTTTCGGTAAATTCAAAAATATTATCTACTCGTATGTCTGAAATTGACGCAATTAAATACTATGCAAAATGCGGTTTTGATGCGGTGGATTTAGGTATGCTTGATATGTGGGATGAAAACTGTCCCAAAAACAGCGCAAATTATCGCGAATATGCAAAGGAACTAAAAAAGGTCTCCGACGGTTGCGGCGTAATCTTTAATCAGGCGCATGCGCCAATGCATTCAAGCTATATTGACGAGGCAAAAACCGCAAAAGCGTATGATTTAATAAAACGTTCAATCGAATTTTCCGCTATTGTGGGGGTTAAAAATATTATTGTGCACCCAAAACAACATCTTGAATACCCCGAATTTAAGGACGAGTTGCGTCAACAAAATATTGAGTTTTATAATTCTATTTTGCCCCTTTGTGACGAATTTGATATTAACATTTTAACCGAAAATATGTGGAGAACAAAAGGCACCAACGCAATTTTACACAGCGTTTGCGCGCCGGCAGATGAATTTTGCGATTATGTTGATATGATGAATCATTCACGCTTTGGCGCTTGTCTTGATATTGGACACGCTTATTTGGTGGGTGAAGATATCCCAAATATGATAAGAATGTTGGGACACAGAATTTGGGGACTTCACGTTCACGATGTTGCGAGGGACAACGATCTTCACACAATGCCATTTTTTGGCTCAATTAAAAATTGGGAAGAAATTATGAAAACCTTGGCAGAGGTTGGTTACAACGGCGATATTACGTTTGAAATGAAGGCACTTGATAATATACCCGACGCCGTTTTGGAAGATACACTTAAAATGCTTCATCGCGTGGGCGAAACCTTGGCATCAATGGTGGAAAGTAACAGATAAATTATGACTTTTGTTATAAAAGAAATTTTTAAGTTTTTAAAAAACAATATTGTAATGACGGTGGCGCTTGTTGCCGCGATTATAACTTCAGTTATAATACCGGTTGACAGCGCGTACCTTGAATATTTTGATTACAAAACCCTTACCTGTCTTTTTTGTGTTTTGGCAGTGGTTTGTGCTTTAAAAAATATTCGCTTTTTTTACATATTGGCAAGAAAAATTGTTGAAGTTTGCGGTAATATTCGCACCTGCGTTTTAATGCTTGTGTATATTACCTTTATCGGCTCAATGCTTATTGCAAATGATATGGCTCTTTTAACCTTTTTACCGCTTGGGTATTACGTGCTTACCGCCACCAAGCAGGAAAAACACATGGAAGTAACCTTTGTTTTGCAAAACATTGCGGCAAATTTGGGCGGAATGTTAACCCCCTTTGGTAATCCGCAAAACCTTTATTTATATTCGTTTTTCGAAATTGACAATTTGGAATTTATGGGCATAATGGCGCCTTGTTTTGTTGTGGCAATTGTTTTAATTACACTTTGCTGTTTGTTTATAAAACCCGAAAAGGTTATACTTCAAAAACAAAAGGTTAATTTGCCCCCGGTTAGAACAATTATTTATTTATTGCTTTTTGCGTATTCAATTTTAATTGTTTTTCGCGGTATACCTTACTGGACGGGGCTTATTGTAATTCCTTTGTTTTTACTGTTTATGGACAAGGACGCTTTAAAGTCGGTCGATTACCCATTGCTTTTAACCTTTGTTTTCTTCTTTATTTTTGCGGGCAATATGGCAAGAATTTCCGCAGTAAGAGATATTTTTTCGCTACTGCTTTCTAAAAACACCTTGCTGGTGTCGGTGTTTTCTTGTCAGGTTATAAGCAACGTACCGTCGGCGGTTTTACTTTCACAGTTTACACAAAATTATGCCGATTTGCTGGTTGGTGTAAACATTGGTGGCGCGGGCACTTTAATTGCTTCGCTTGCAAGCTTAATAACCTTCCGCGAATATGCAAAACACAACCCACAAAAATTTAAGCATTATATATTTACTTTTTCACTTTTTAATTTTGGCTTTTTAGCGGTGCTCACTGTTTTTGCACTTGTTTGGAAAACAGTTTTTTAATATTTATATAATTGAGTTTGGAGGTTAAAAAAATGAAAAGAACATTAGCATTATTACTTGTATTTGTTATGGCGTTTATCGCTTGTGGTTGTTCCGCCAAAAATGGCGGTAAAAAAGAAAAACCTGTCATTGCTAAAAGTGACAAGTGTGATTTTCTTATAAACGCCAAATGGGAAGGCAACGACAGTCAATGCGTAAACGTTATAACCTTTAAAGGTAACGGCGATTTTGATAATTGGTGCTATTGCGGTTCAACCGTTGGCGATGGCGACCTTGTAAAAAAATACAGTTATCGCGAAGCCGATAAATCGGTTTTATTGTATAATGACGCTCACGATAATTTTGAAACGGGAAAAGTATTATACGTTGACGATTTGTATTTAATAATAAAATTGTGGTCCAAAACTTTTTGTTATGAAAATATGGATTTGCAACGTCCCAAAGCGCACCTTGAAGCGCTTGAAGAAACCGGCACAGAAGATTTGACAAAACCTTACCTTACGGTGTTGGGTTACGTTGACGGTAAGCTTAAAGTATCGTCACACAATTATGACAAGGACGCGTCGGACAATTTTAAGGTTTGGGAATTGGAAACAAGCCAAGACATAACCTTTAAATCGGTTGAAGTTCGAGACAAAAATGGCTCGGTTACGGTTAAAGAAAAAACCTTGAATAACGAAGATGTAAAGCATATTGGCGAATATTACACGTCGGGATTTTTTGAAATGAACCGCGACGGACAGGTCCAAAGTGTTGTATTTTACGGTGAGCTGATTATACAGGGGTAATTCATTTAACAAGTTTTGCATTTTAACATAGGTTGTTATAGAGTGATAAACTATAATTAGAAATACAAAATATATTAATTGCAAAAATATGATATATATGTTAAAATATAGGGTACACATTTTATTTGGGGGATTTTATTTTGTTTTATAATAACGTTTTGGAAGCAATGGGCAACACCCCGCTTATTAAGCTTCAAAAAATTGTGCCGCAGGGCGCCGCACAAGTTTTAGTTAAATATGAAGGCGTAAATATTGGCGGCTCAATTAAAACTCGAACCGCTTACAGTATGATAACCGAAGCCGAAAAGGCAGGTATTATAAATAAAGACACCATAATTGTTGAACCCACAAGCGGCAATCAGGGTATCGGTCTTTCGCTTATAGGTGCGGTTAAGGGGTATAAGGTTGTTATTGTTATGCCCGACTCGGTAAGTGAAGAACGTCGCAAGCTTGTGAAAGCTTACGGGGCAGAACTTATTTTAGTTCATGATGATGGCGATATTGGCAAATGTATTGAAGAATGTTTGGCAACCGCTATCAGAATGTCTGAAGAGGATGAGAACGTTTGGGTTCCACAGCAGTTTATTAACCCCGACAATCCCAAAATTCATCGCAGTACAACCGCAGTTGAAATTTTAGAGCAGGCGGGTTGTCAAATTGACGGTTTTTGTTCGGGCGTTGGTACGGGTGGCACCTTGACCGGTATTGGCGAAGTGCTTAAAGAACATAACCCCGACATTAAAATCTGGGCGGTTGAACCTGAAAATGCTGCAATTTTATCTGGTGGTAGTATTGGCACCCATTTGCAAATGGGTATTGGCGATGGTATTATTCCCGAAAACTTAAATCTTAATATTTTTTCCGAAACTGCAATTGTTACCGACGACGAAGCAATTGAAACCTCAAAGCGACTCATTCGTGAAGAGGGTATTCTTTGCGGTATTTCAAGCGGTACCAACGTTGCCGCCGCCTTAAGAATGGCAAAACTTTTGGGTGAAGGTAAAACCGTTGTTACCGTTTTGCCAGACACCGGCGAAAGATATTTCAGTACAGAACTTTTTGAATCTTGAATTAAAGGACGGTGCGAAATGGCAAACATTTGGCATGATATTTCTCCCAAGCGTATAACACCCGAAGAGTTTGTTTGCGTTGTGGAAATTCCAAAAGGCAGTAAAAAGAAGTACGAGCTTGACAAAGAAACCGGCTTTTTAATGCTTGATAGAATTTTATATACATCAACTCACTACCCCGCAAACTACGGTTTTATTCCCCGCACTTACGGTGACGACGGCGACCCGCTTGACGTGCTTTTACTTTGTGCGCAAACCTTGGACCCGTTGACACTTGTAAAGGCGTACCCGATTGGTGTAATTACGATGATAGATAACGGTCGTAATGACGAAAAAATTATTGCTATTCCTTGCAATGACCCAACCTATAATCATTACACTGACATTGAACAACTGCCAAAACACATTTTTGACGAAATGCGCCATTTCTTTAAGGTTTATAAAAACCTTGAAAACAAGGAAACCGCAGTTGATGAAGTGCAAGGCAGGGAAGTAGCGGTTAAAATTGTTAAAGAAGCAATTGACCATTATATTGAATGCTTTTGCAAATGAAATAAAAAGCCGACCTTGATAGGTCGGCTTAATTTTTTGTTATTTTTCAAACGATTTTGGTCGTTCTTTAATGCGTTGCTCGTAAACCCGTTTTTTGTGTTTGTTGATAATGTTATAAGCCACAAGCAAAGCCAGAATACAACCCATCCATGAAAATATATAAGAAATATAAAGACTGTCAAGTGTGTGGTATTTGTCAATTTGGAAAACGGTAAAAATCCACATAATACGAATACCGCAAACTGCGGAAATTGAAATAAACAAGGTGGTAAGAGATGCCCCCATACCGCGAACTGCACCGGTAAAGACTTCCATAATACCGCACATAAAGTAAAATAAACTAATGTATGACATACGGGTTATACCCGTTTGAATTGCAACCGAGTTTCCGGTAACGTAAAGTGACAAAAGCGGTTTTGCAAAAACGTTAACCGCAAGACCGCCTATAATACCCACAACCGAAACACAAATTAGGTTGCGCCGCAGTATACGGGAAACACGTTTGAAGTTGCCCGCACCCATATTTTGACCCGTAAAGTTGAGCGAGGTTTGGTAAAATGCGTTCATAGCCACGTAAACAAAGCCCTCGATACTTGTGGCGGCGGCATTACCCGAAACAATAGCGGCGCTGCCGAAGGAGTTGATTGAGGATTGAACGATAATATTTGAAAAGGAGAAAATCGAGCCGTTGAGACCTGCGGGCAGACCGATTTTTGCAATTTTTTTGAAAACCGACCAACGGATTTTCATCTTCTTTAAAATAAGTCTGCATTCGTCGGTGCGTCTTAAAAGGGTGAATATCATAAGTATTGCCGAAACGGATTGCGCGATAACTGTAGCGGTAGCAACGCCGTCAACGTCCATACCGAAAGCGGTTACAAAAACCACATTAAGGCAAAGGTTTGT
>JAZNJR010000013.1:0-22727 GCA_045578165.1 Acutalibacteraceae bacterium | reverse complement strand
AAAAAGAAGAAAAAATGTGTGCCTTTGGCACGATATATATTTGTCGGCAAAGCCGACACCAATTTTTACGTGCTATACACGGCAAGGTTTTGGGGCACCCTTTCAAAATCTTTGATTTTGTCAAAGGGTCAAGTTCTTATTTATTATTTCTTCTTTATTCTTTTTGGGCGTTAGCCCCATAAACCCCAATTTAAATACACAATAATTCCCATTTATACACAAAAAGGAACGGTTGACCGTTCCTTTTTTAAATTATTCTTTATTTTTCTTACTAATCTTATTATAAACCAACCAACCTATAATGCTGATTAAAAGTGTTAAACCAAAAGCGATAATCGCCAATATATATTTTTCACTTCCCAAAAGACTGCCGCCAATTGTAGAAGTAACTATCGACGGTATTCGCGCCACCGCAGCAATGAATAAAAACTCTTTTAAATTAATTTTTGTAAGCCCCACAAAATAGGTTAATAAATCTTTAGGTGTGCCTGGCAAAAAGAAAAGGAAAAAGGTTATAAGCGCTAACTTTTTTTCGTTTTGCAAAAATTTAAGCGACTTGATTTTTTCATAAGTAAAGAAAACTTCCAAAAGCTTAACACCAAGCGTTTTAACAAGCAAAAAAACAATTAAACTGCCAATGGTTATACCAATAATGCAAAGAATGGTGCCCAAAACAGCGCCAAAGGCATACCCTGCCCCAATTTCGAGCGGTTCGCCCGGAACAAACGCAATAACAACCTGGAAAACCGTCATGCCAACAAAGGCAAGCATTCCCCAAAAGCCATGTTCACTTACCCACAAGCGAAACTGTTCGGGTTCGCCAACAAACTTAATAAGCGGTCTGCCTATAAACCAACCCACCACCGCGCAAAACAGTATAAAAGCCGCAATTACCGAACCGCTGACTATTTTTTTCTGCTTTTCAGTCATTAAATCACTTCTTTTTTACATCAAACTGCATTACAACCTTAAACAAATCTCCGTCAACCTTAACTTCAAAATCGCCTTTTTGAAGTTCTACAAGACTTTTCGCGATGGAAAGCCCCAAACCGCTACCCTCAGTATTGCGGGAGGTGTCTCCTCGTACAAAGCGTTCGGTAAGTTCGGAAGAATCAACCATAAGTTCAAATTTTGAAATGTTTTTAAAGGTTATAAATACTTTTTTATCTTCCACAAAAGCTTCAATATAAGCACGAGTGTCAGGCAATGAATATTTACAAATATTGCTTAACAGATTATCAAACACACGCCATAGATGCCTTGCATCTGCCTTTATAATAACATCATCAGACAAAATTTTCAATATCGGAGTTATATGTGCTTTTTTCATCCTTTCGTCAAATTCTCCAATGGCTTGTGATAAAAGCACCGAAACGTCGCAATTTTGTAGATCAACCGCAACGTTGCCGGTTGATGCTTTTGATGCTTCAACCAAATCTTCCACCAATTTTTTAAGTCGTTCGCTATGGCGGTCAATTACTTCTACGTATTCTTTGGCGGTATCGTTTTTAATATCTTCCTTTTTAAGCAAATCAACATAATTAATAATAGACGTAAGTGGTGTCTTAATATCGTGCGAAACGTTGGTTATAAGCTCGGTTTTAAAACGTTCACTTTTTACCTTTTCGTCAACTGCATTTTGAAGCCCGTCACTAATGTTGTTAAGCTTTTCGCCAAAATCTTTAAAATCAAGCACCATATATTTAGTATCTATTTTGCTTTCAAGATCGCCCGCAGCCATTCTTTCCCCGCCTTTTTTAATGCGTTGAAGCGTTATAGCTACATAAAGCAGTACAAGTGAAATTGCCACGCTTGAAAGAATGTAACCCACTATCAACCATTCTACTTGATAGAGATTAAACATTATAAAAATACTTTGCCAAAATATTACAACCGCCAAAACTCCCAGAGTTTTTAACGCAAATGGCAAACGTTTAAGGTGGAAAAACAAAAACTTTAGTACTGCCTTACTCCATTTGAAGAAAAGTGATAACACTTTATAGATTAGGGTATTTTTCCAAAATGTATGGGTTTTAATGCGGGTAGAAACCGTTAACAAAAGTGCAAGTAAAACGAAATAAAGCACGGTACCGCAAAAAAACAACAAAATTGCAAGTTCGAGACCTTCAAAATAAACCCTGTCATCAATTATATACAGAAAAACAAAAGCAACTATTCCCGCAACAAAGATACATAAATCAAGCGGTATGCGGTCTAAAAAGTTAAGTTGAATATTGCTGTAAGCAAATTTTCTGCCCACAGCACAACACAAATAACAAATCAAAGTAACAAACAGTATAAGCGCCAATATATCAAAAATTATAAAGGCATATCGCATTTTATGACCCGTTCTGACAAGTGACCTTACAAATGAAAATTCATCCTCACACCCCATATTTTCATAAACGTGAACAGTAAATTTATACCCGTCGTCACAGGTATGGGTTGTAATACATTCCTTTTCATCATAATTGGTATAAACCGTTTCGCCATTTTCATTTACGATAGTGTAAGCAATGTTGCTTTCCCAAGCCATATTACCCACGTTCTCGCGAAACGACTGAACATCATCAACCGCCTCGAACATTCCGCGCATTTTGTGACATTCGCTAACTGCCATTTCGGTAAGAATGGCTTTTTCCATCTGATAAGATGAATGGATGTAAAATTCCATATACCCCATAACCGCAACTGCTGCTGTTGAAATCAGTATTACCAATACCATAATGTATGAAAGTATAATTGCTGCAATTTTTGCGGGTAAACTATAAAGCAAATTCTTCATTTATCATCCCTCCATTTTATAGCCATGCGCCCAAACGACCTTTAAATAACGGGGTTCAGCAGGATTAATTTCAACCTTTTCGCGCAAATGTCTTATATGCACAGCAACGGTACTTTCACTTCCAAAGCAGGGCTCGTTCCAAACCTTTTCATAAATTTCTTTTGGGCTTAAAACCTTGCCCTTATTTTTCATTAGTAGCTTTAATATTTCAAACTCTGTCGGTGTTAGACTTACCTTTTCTCCGTCTACCAAAACTTCTTTTGCGCGGTCATTAAGCTCAATATTGCCCACCGCAAAGCAAAATTCTTCAACCTTTTTACCGCCAAGCCGCGTATATCTTCGCAGATGTGACCTCACCCGCGCCAAAACTTCAACAGGGTTAAATGGTTTTGTTATGTAATCATCCGCACCAATGTTAAGACCCAAAATTTTGTCGCTGTCCTCACTTTTAGCGGATAAAAATATTATCGGCATATTGTACTGTTCTCTAAGTCTTGAGGTTGCGGTTATACCGTCACACAAAGGCATCATAATGTCCATTAACACCAAATGAATTTCGTTATTGTTTACAATTTCCAATGCCTCTTGCCCGTTATATGCCTTAAATATTTTATAATCTTCAACCTTTAAATAAATTTCCAAAGCAGACACAATATCTTTTTCATCGTCGCAAATTAAAATGTTATACATCCTTACCATCTCCTTACCCATATTCTAACACTAAAACCCTTAAGAAAAAAGCGTTAAATCTATTAAGATTTTATTAAGATTGAAATTTGAATCTAAAAATGGTATAATGAATTATACTAAATATTTTCGGAGATTTTTATGAAGCTGGAAATTTTAAAAACCTGTCCACCCGTTATTCGCGATTTTTTGACCTATAACGAAACCATTAAGGGTAAATCTTCCCGTTCGGTTGAGGGGTACTATATCGATTTACAAAATTTTTTCCGTTATATTCTAACCGTTCGTGGTTTAGTGGAAAAAAATGTCGAATTTGAAAAAATTGACATTTCCCCCGTTGATTTATCGCTTATTAAAACAATTACGATATCTGATTTATATGCATATATGGTTTTTTGTAAAAATGAGCGTGACAACAACACCGCCACCCGCGCACGAAAGACCTCTACCCTACGCATTTTCTTCCGTTATATGTGCGAACACACCCACCAGCTTGAACAAAACCCCGCCTTGCTTTTGGAATCACCAAAGGTTAAACAGGCACTTCCAAAGCATTTAACCCTTGAAGATTCTTTGGAACTTTTAAACGCAGTAGACGGACCCAACCAAAAGCGAGATTACTGCATTTTAACCTTATTTTTAAATTGTGGACTTCGTTTAGCAGAGCTTTGCTCTCTTAACGTTAACGACATTAAAGCCGATAACACAATGATTGTAACAGGCAAAGGTAATAAAGAACGTTTAATTTATTTAAACGACGCTTGTATGTCGGCAATTAATGACTATCTTGCTGTAAGACCGAATGAAAATATTATTTACGAGGACCGCAACGCCTTATTTATAAGTAGAAACCGTCGTCGTTTAAGCCCTAAAACAGTACAACATTTAGTAAAAACCTTTTTGGGAAAAGCGGGTCTTGGCGAACAAGGTTTTTCAACACATAAGCTTCGTCATACCGCTGCCACCCTTATGTATCAGCATGGCGACGTTGACATTCGTGTGCTAAAAGATATTTTAGGGCACGCAAATTTGGGCACAACCCAAATTTACACCCACGTTTCCGACAGTCAAATTAAAAATGCAGTTGACGCCAACCCATTAAGTAAAGTGCATAATAAGAAATAAAAATAAACCCCGCTCACCAAATTGGTAAGCGGGTCAATTATTTATTTAATTGAAAAAGATTTAGTAATAACTTTATCACTAAAACTAAAGAACTCTTTAACTTCTACTTCCACATCCGTTGTTTTATCATCTAATTTATAAGCTATTTCCAGTTCTAAAGTTGCGCCCTTTTTAATTTCTTTAAGTTGGGCGTCTGATTCGTAATTATCATCCCCAAAAATAGTCTCATTTAAACCAATATCATTTTGATAAACGTTTGTTTCTAAAGCACCAGCGAACGATGCAGGATCATCGCCATTGTTTGTAAATGCATACTTGATAATTACAATATCTTCGTCTAAAAGATTTCTATCAATCCTACAGCTTACAATTTCTATTTTATAATCGCCCAAATTTCCATCTTGTGTCGCACCGGCAGCTGTACCTTTTCCTTGATCTTCACTGTCATCACTTTCGGTACTACCTAAAGCAAATACTGAAAAAGTGCATAACATCATAATTGCCAACAATAAACTTAATGCTTTTTTCATTTTCAATTTCCCCTTTTATAATTTATTATATTGACCGTAAGGACAGCCAATAAATATGAAATAACATCTAAAATGTCACCCGTTCCATTTACCAACTTAGTAAATTGTAAAGTTTCAAATAAAACACCAAGAAACACAACAGTAATACTACAAACAAAGGAACCTTTCATTTTTGGAAGAAAAATTAAATGCAACCAACACGAAAGACTTAGTGCCCAAAGGTAGTCAACAAAATAATACTTCAAAAAATCATTTTCTAACCACGAAAGTATACTGCGAATTTCTGTCAAATCAATAAACCTATATATCATTTGTGAAATATTGGTATTTTCTCTAAACAATAAGTAGATCATTAATCCTAAAATAAGAGATATAACACCAATTGACAAAAAGAGCAGGTTTTTAATTTTTGTTATTTTCATATTTAATATTATAGTCATAATTATGACTATTGTCAATATAAAATTTTCCTTTTATGCTAATAATATAAATATACATAAAAGGTGGCGAAATTATTGATAAGTTATACTCCGTTTTGGAAAACACTTAAAAAACGAAATATTACAACTTATGCTTTAATAAACAAATACAACATTAGTAGCGCCACCATTGACCGAATGAAAAAAGGTGGCGGAATTAGTACAATGAAAATTGATGATTTTTGCCGAATTTTAAATTGCACAGTTTCTGATATAATTGAATATAAAAACGATTAAACGCCACTCGTTTGAGTGGCGTTTAATCTAGTTTCGCCTTGCGAAACACCTTACTTTTTCACTTTTCACTATTACTTATTAACTAAAACAAAAACCACCTCTTTCGAGGTGGTTTTTAGTTTTAATATTACATTTTAGCAAGATTTGCTTTGAGGTTTTCAAGCTGCTGACGGAGCTCAACAGGAAGCTTGTCGCCAAACTTCTTGTAGTGTTCTTCGATTTCAGCTACTTCTTTTTCCCAAACTGCCTTATCAACAGTCAAGATATCCTTAAGGGTTTCAATGTCCATATCAAGGTCGGTAAGGTCAATATCTTCGGGCTTGGGAACATAACCAATAGCGGTTTCGTCAGCATCTGCCTTGCCTTCGCAACGGTCAATAATCCAGTTGAGAACGCGCATATTGTCGCCGAAGCCGGGCCATACGAAGTTGCCTTCGTCATCAGTACGGAACCAGTTAACGTTGAAAATCTTAGGAGCTTTATCGCCAAGCTTTTCGCCCATTTCGAGCCAATGCTTGAAGTAGTCGCCCATGTGGTAACCACAGAAAGGAAGCATGGCCATGGGGTCGCGACGAACAACACCAACAGCGCCTGCTGCAGCAGCGGTGGTTTCAGAAGCCATTGCAGAACCTACGAATACACCGTTAACCCAGTCTTTTGATTGATATACAAGCGGAGCGCACTTAGCACGACGACCGCCGAAGATGATAGCAGAAATCGGAACGCCTTCGCCCTTGTTGAATTCTTCAGAAATGCAGGGGCAGTTTTCAGCAGGAGCAGTAAAACGTGAGTTGGGATGAGCCGCATAGGTTGACTTGTCTGCCTTGTCAAACTTAGAAGCATCCCAAGGATTACCGAGCCAGTCGATAGCGTTTTCGGGGAGATTTTTATTAAGGCCTTCCCACCAAACAGTGTTGTCGTTCATATCGTGAGCAACGTTTGTAAAGATGGTGCCCTTCTTTGTGCTTTCAAGAGCATTGAAGTTTGATTTTTCGTTAGTACCGGGAGCAACACCGAAGAAACCGTTTTCGGGGTTGATAGCATAAAGACGACCATCAGGACCTATCTTCATCCAAGAAATATCGTCACCTACAGTCCAAATCTTGTAGCCCTTTTCACGCAAGTATGCGGGAGGAATAAGCATTGCAAGGTTGGTCTTACCGCAAGCAGAAGGGAAAGCAGCTGCAATGTACTTAACTTCGCCCTTGGGATTTTCAAGACCTAAGATAAGCATGTGTTCAGCCATCCAGCCTTCTTTCCAGCCCTGGTAAGATGCAATACGAAGCGCAAAGCACTTTTTACCGAGAAGAACGTTACCACCGTAGCCTGAGTTAACAGAAATAATGGTGTTGTCCTGCGGGAAGTGGCAGATATATCTCTTTTCGGGGTCGATGTCGCAACGTGAGTGCAAACCGCGTACCCAGTCATTACTGTCGCCTAAAACTTCCATAACCTTGGGGCTAACGCGGGTCATGATAAGCATGTTAAGAACAACGTAAACAGAATCGGTTACTTCGATACCGATTTTAGCAATGGGAGAGCCGATAGGACCCATTGAATAAGGAATTACGTACATTGTGCGGCCCTTGTAGCTGCCACGTGCAATATCGTAAAGCTTTTCATACATTTCTTTGGGGTCACACCAGTTGTTTGTGGGACCTGCTTCTTCTTTAGTTGTGGTACAAATAAATGTACGGTCTTCTACACGAGCAACGTCGTTGGGCTTGGTTCTGTGAAGATAGCAATCGGGAAGCTTTTCAGGATTCAAAGCTTCTAATTCGCCAAGTTCAACAGCAAGCTTTCTAAGTTCTTCTGTTTGTTCAGCCGAACCGTCAACCCATACAACCTTATCAGGTGTAAGAAGGTCTTTCATTTCGTCCAACCATTTGATAACTGTTTTATTAGTTGTCATTTTTATTCTCCTTTTAAAGAAATCAATTTTTTCCTTTTTACAGTATACCCTAAAACGACTTATAATGCAAGAAATTTGTTATGAAATTAACAATAATTTTATATATTTGGCTCATACGCGGGTATTGGTTCTAATTTAAAGCGGTTTAATCTATAAAGACGGTCAAATTTTGCTTTAAGCTCGGCGTCTTCACAAATGCCCGTGCGTATATATTTATCTAACACAGCATAAGAAAAGCCTAGATTTTCTTCATCACTTTTTCCGCTTAAGCCATCAATTGGAGTTTTATCAACAAGGTTTTCGGGAAGACCTAAAAGCTTACCAATTATCTTAACCTCTTCAACCGTAAGGCGAGAAATAGGACTAAAGTCGCCGGCGGCATCGCCATAGCGTGTGGAATAACCCACATAATCTTCCGACAAATTACAGGTATTTGCCACCCTGCCATTATTGCTTTGGCTTATTGCATAAAGTGTTGCCATTCTAATTCTGGCAGGCAAATTTGTTGTGGTTTGTTTGGTTATTTCCATATCAGTAGGCAGTGCCGACAAAACACCGTCTACTGCCGCTTTAACATTAACTGTATAGTTTTTGATACCCAAAAATTCAACAAGCTGAACCGAGCAATCAATATCACTTTGTTCACCGCATGGCATTAAAACGACAATAACTCTATCGCGTCCAAGTGCTACAACACATAATGCCGCCACAACCGAGCTGTCCTTACCGCCCGAAATGCCTATAACCGCATTACAATCTTTACCATTTTCTTCAAAAAAATTCCTAATCCATTCTATACATTCGTTTTTAATTTTTTCAGCATCGAACACAAAAACACCACCATAAATATTATAAAATTATTATACATCAGCCGCGATAATAAATCAATTGTAAATACACTCATCAGCTGTAAAAAAATTCCTGACTTTAAGCCAGGAATTTTTTTAATTCATATTTACAAACTGTGCACGGTTATGCTCACGTTCAACTTTTAATATTCGGCGGTCAAAATTTTTTTGTTTTTCTTCAATAATGGGGATTTTTTCTATTGCCACCGAAACCTTTTCCAGCTTTTTTTCAAGCTGTGTCAAACGGTAATCCGTAAGCTTTGCCGATGCCATAATACCGCCCGCCGTACCGAGCAAAGTTCCCCCAAAAGAAATAAGGGCCACAATTACCGTACTTTCCATTTTTATCCCTCTTTTTAACAGTCAATAATTTGAGGACTTTGACGTTTTATTGCAAAAAGGCGCCAAAGCCCTTTTTATTAAATCAATTCGTTTTACGATAAAAAATTTCAATATCGCCAACCGCAAAATGCGAATCGGACGAAATTTCAAAACCAACTTTTTCGGTATCGTACAAATGCGGTCTTAATCTAACTGTTTTATACTCACCTTTATCGTAATCGTCTGTAGAAAAACGCAAATCTACCATTGCCTGACGCTTACCATTAACCTTAAGCTCGACCTTGCCCCTGCCCGCAAGTGCAATATATATACTTTCAACCACATTTTTGTGATTATGTCCCGAAAACGAATAGTCTATGGTTTTTACAAATCCCTTGATTTTTACAATTTCGCTTTTGATTTGACCGTCTTCATCGTAATATACCTTAAGATCATTTTCAGCAGTAAGAGAAGCCACGTATGATATACCGCTGTTTCCCTCATAACACCAAAACCACAGTTTTGCGTTGCGATAAAACCCACCGCAAAGCTTAAAGCTGTTACCAAAATTCCACAAATATATTTTGGGATTTGAAATTTTTGTGAGATCACAAGCAACCGCCTTATTGCCCGAAACTAAAATATAATAACATCCATCACTTACTGCAAAAGCATCCATATATTCAAATTCCGCATCTTCGTGCAACGAATCAGTAAGCTTAACAACGCGGTCAAAACCAACACCTTCAAGGGTATATACTTCCCCGTCTTGCCCTTGCCAAACTGTTTGGTCCCCCACCTTGCAAACGGTACTTTTATAACGGCAACCAACACTTTTAGAAATTAATTCAGCATATAAACGGTCGTCTGACACAAATAACTTATCATTATCTGCCAAAAGACTTATTTCATTAATTTTATCACCCTTATTTAAAGAAACACAATAACTTTCGTTGTTTTTAAAAGCAATGATTTTTCGATTTTGAATTGAAAGCGCAGTTATCGGCTCGGTGCCGCCAACGTCAACCGTCGACACCTGCGGAAAATATAACGGATTGTCACCCTTGCACATTATTAACTGATTACCGTTTTTTCCTCCCGCCAAATATAAGCGTCCGTCTGCAGTTAAGGAACAGGTTGAATCTATAACCTGCGCAAAACCATCGGGCGATTTTTTAGTAGCGGTTATTCGTATATTATTTTCGCTATAAGTAGACATAACAGGAATTGGGTAATCAATACCGTCTTTAGTGAAGGAAATCATACCTTTTTCGTGGTCAACCATAAAGGCAACCTCGCTTCCCATAAAGTTTTGCGTATCAAGTATAGACTGACCGCTAACCTTCCATTCAACGTAAAGTGATGACGTATAATATATTCGACAAATCACACTATCATACGACAAATCGGACACAGGAAGTCTAAAGGTATTTGAATACCCGTCAGAAGTATAATAGGCATAAAAACGTCCGTTTAAAAGATTTTGTGATTCCAACGTTTTAGGATTTGGTAAATTATTATAGGTTTGAGCGCGTGCAATATCATAATTGTTTCCCCTACCGTTTATAAGCACTGTGGGAATATAATAATCGTATACACGTTCCCATCCGGTAAAATTGGAATTTATTTCATAAATGTTGTAGCTTTTTTCTTCAAGATTTTCAACGTTTTTAAGGGTAACAAAGGCAAAAACCCCGCCGCCAATTTGCGGTTTACCGGTATAAAAAATAATATTTTCAGGAATCTTAAAATTATCGGAAGAAATACGCAAAAAATTAAGACTTCCAACCGGTAAAACGTTATATTCACTTGCCATAAAATAGATGTAAAGGGTATACATAAAATTATCACTGCTTACCCCAATTGTTCCAATTTTATATTCGGTTTCAAGATAATTTACAGTTACGTCGTGCAAACAATATTCAAACTCGTCATAATCGCTATGTTTCAAAACAGAAATTACGTTGGAATTTTTGGGACAAAGTCCCGGACGAGTTTGAAGACGTCCATTTTTGTACCACAAATTCAAACTGTCGCAAAGGCAATTGTTTTGGTTGGTTTTCGCATCATTTCCGCCGTCAAGTTCGGGGAATTTAAAGCATTTAAGCGTCGACGTATTTAAGTGGTTATATTTCAAATTAAATCTCTCCCCCAAAAGTTATAGGCAAAACGTCACTAACTTTATCGGTTGATGACAAAGCCGCGCTTCTTTTTGCATTATAAATATCAGCAAATAAACGGTTTCTTTCACTGTCGCCACTGGTAAGCGACAATATCATTGCAACACCATAAATCAGCGCCTCGCGGTTTTTTTGAGGTATGTCAATTTCGCAATTAAGGTCGGTAATTTCTTTTTCATTTAAATCAAGCAAAATTTGATTAAATGCATGTATGGCACGTTTATATAACGCCATATCAGACGCGATACTGTCATCATTGTTTAAATACCCTAAAAGGTTTAAAACCCTTTTATAAAGGTCACTGCCCTTCATTACCGTCACCCCCACTTGCAATTTCACTTAACAATTGCTTTTTATCGCTTATAATCCCGTCCGGCAAACGAGAAATTAATTGCTTTTTATCAATAACGCCCTTTTCGTACAAGCTCATTAGAGTTTCAATTTTTTCGTTTTCATTATACGTTGTGCCTGTGCCAACGTTAACCTTGGTTGTGAAAATTAAATTTTTATACCTTTTCGAATCAAACGGAACGTAAAAATAACCTGCCGCGTCATACACCTTTAAAGCGCGTTTTTCATACATTGTAATCCAAAAATCCGCCCAAATGCGCGCAGTATCTTCAACAAAAGCAAAAAAGCGGTTTTTGGTAATTATAAGCGGCATTAAGCTAGCTTCTCGCATGGTGCGTAAAGCCGAGTTGTTATCTGCCCTGTGGTCGCCAAGGGCAACCTCGTTTGCACCACTTTGTGTAAGAGTGTTTTCCACAAGCGACTTTATTGAAACGTCATATTCTTGACTAAATGTTGGCGGTTCAAGATATTTAACCGCTCCCGTAACGTCTTCGCTGCTACCGTAAACCTTTATAATTTGCCCCGGCTCGTTAGTTATTTTTTGAGTAACGGTGTCGCCATTAATAAGCATTATGGGCATTCCGGTAGTCATTGCCGACCACACGTTTGCGGTAATCATTCGGTTAATTGCAATTTGGTTAGGAATAAGATATGTGATTTCGCTTTCTCCGTAAGGCGAATTGTTTTTTCTTTCCCATTTAAAAAGTGATAACGGATAAAGTCGCAAATAAGTATCAAACTCTCGTCTTATGATAGCATTCTCACACACTTTTATACCTTTAATTGTATAACTTGAATCTTTTTTATATTCCTTAAAAAGTTTAGTAAGCACCAAAACCTTACCGTCGGCAGCACTATTTTCAATTTCACGAAGTGAAGATATATCAGCCCCATAAAGCCGCGCTTCCTTTAAAGCGTCGCTAACCGGAACTTTAGTTGCTATTATCACAAAAGGTTGTGCCTGAATATCTTCAATATATTCATCCCCAAAATATATATCGTCAATATCCAAAACCTCACAACAAATATCGCCCTTTATTTCGCTTGTTTTTTTGTCATCGGCAAAAAGTCCGGTTTTTAAATTAGGGTTCCAATAAGTATAAAGCACGCCGCTACCGGTGACAAAAGCATTTCGCAAAAGCTTTTCTTGTATGCTTTCAAAATCAAGTCTTTCGGCTGTTACTTCAAAATATTTCCCAAATGCCGCTGTTATAGAATTTATTTCATTATCGTTTAAAGCCCCTTGCGGCAAGGTTTTAAGCGGTTCGCTTTCTCTAAATTTTGATACACCCTCAGCCGAAAAATCTACCGTAATCGGACTGCTTAATATCTGCGACATTTTATAATCACCAATACGTTTAATAACGTTATATCTAACAAGCGGACGGTCGTTGCCGCACTTTGCCCCGTGCCATTGGTCACCTATAAAAAATCTTTCATTGATTTTGTTTTGTTCAAAAAGCCCGTTTTTGCCCATAGAAGCTTTATGCTGAACGCCAGTTTCATATTCTTTAAATATTTCTTTAGGTTGTAGCTTCATTTAAGTTACCTTCCTTTTGTATATAAAGGGCGGAAACCCGCCCTTTATACATTTAAATTTCTTAGACAACGGTTACAACTGCTACGTCTGATTCACTTGCTGCCGCACCGTCAACAATAATCTTTACAAAAAAGTAATGATTACCGACTTCAAGGTCTGTAGGAATATTAAGGGTTGCCGCATTAGCATCCGCAACCTTTACGGCACCGGATTTATTTTCATCCTTGCACTTATACCATTGGTAAGAAAGTGTGCCTTCACTTTGTGCAGTTACGCTTAATGTGTCGCTTTCGCCCTCTTCAACTTCGGTATTTTGGGGCTGTGCAGTAATGTTAACGTTGGGAGAAACCCACGCCCAAACCGAGTCAAGACCACTTTTGTTTACAAATACGTCGTAATAAATACGGTAGTCAAACTTATATGCATCAGCATCAATGTTCTGTTCGGGAGTGAAAATACGCATATTTTCGGTTTTCTTTACCAAATGCGCCGCAGTCTTGGGAAGTACAAGCATATAAATTTCGCGCGCATTTGTAAGGGGCTTAAAGCCGCCTGCATTACCGCCGTTAAAGGTGTAAGCGGTTTTCATTCTTTCACTTACAACAGGAATAATGCTAACACCGTTAAGTGACTTAACCTTAAGGTTGACGTCGCCCTGCTTAAAGTCACTTACGGTAATCATTTTAGAAATTTCAGCAGAATTTTGTAAAGCGGCAAACATATAACCATCTACAAAAGCAACAAGCTCTTCATCATAGCCAACAACCGCCTGAACCTCGTTAATAAGCTGGCATAAGGTTTCATAGGGCTTTTTGATATCTCCGTCTACAACGTTGCTTCTGCCAAGCGCCAAACCACCAAGCTTTGACAAAACATAAGCGTCACATTCGGGAACAACCTTTGTGCGAACGTATTCGCCAAGAATTTTACCCGCAAGATTTGCAATACCGGTTTCGTCCATATCTTCACGGTCAATTTGTAAAGAACGTGCACGGTCCATTGCCATTGTATAAGAAGTGTTAGAAACTGTAATTGCGCCTTTTGTATAACCTGCATCGCGGTCATAATCTGCAAGGCCCTGAAAATCTACATCAGGAATAATTACGGTTTTAGCGCCAACAAATTTTGTAGCAAGTGCATTGTCGGCAAAGAAACCGGTTGCACTTTTTTGTGCAAACATTTTGTCAAGTTCGGTTGAATATTTTACTGCATTTTCAATTGAATTAATTGCCATTTTTATATTTCCTCCTTAATTTTTGCGCCAAAGTCCTTTTAAAAACTCGGCTGCTTCGGGATTTTCGCCCCTTGATTTATTCAGTTGAGACCCCATACTTGATGCTTGTCCCCTTTGCTGTAATAAAATATTTTCTTTTACCGCTTTTTCTTCTTTTAAGCGGTAACGCAAAAATTCATCAAGTAAGGGTCTGCCGCAAAGCTTTGCGTTTTCAATTACGCTTTCGGGCAAATCATTGCGACTTTTAATTTCGGGGAAATTAATTTTCACTTCCTCAAAACCGTCGTCCGTTTCGCTATTTTGTTCATAAAGACGCATAACTTCATTGGCAAGTTCAGTGTCATCTCCGCATTTTTCTAAAAGAGAATCGCGCTTTGTATCACTTTTTTTGAGTTTTAAATCGCTTAAAAACTGTGAAACGGTCTTACCGTTGTCATTAGCTAATTGCTTTAAAACTTCAAGGTCGTTTGATAACGCTTCAAACTTCATACCCTTTTGCGCTAATTCCCCCGCCCTTTCGAAAGAAAGCTTGATAATTTCTTTATTGTATTTTACGGGAATAAACTGTTCCCCTTCTTCCGCTGTGGTAGGCGTAATAACGTTTTCGGGGTTTTCGGTGTCCTGTGGTTCAGACACTGTTTTTTCAATATTTTCATTCATAAAATCACCTTTTCACCTACTGTTGTTCGGTGCCATCATAGTTTAAAAAATTTTCATATTCTTTTTGAAGTGCAATAATATCACTGTCGTCAGGGTTGTTTTTTTTAACCTTTAATACCGGTTTTTCATACGCCCCCAAAAAGAATCCAATCAAAAAGGCCGAAACTGCCAAAAGCAGAAACAGAAAAATCACTGATCCCAACCTCCTTTAAAATCTATGTCGGTAATTGCACCCTCGTAATAATTATGCAAATTATCTGCACCCGGTTTAAAAAACTTCACATCTTCGAAAGCATAACGAAGCGCATCGCAAAGATGATTTTCGCTGTCTTTTGGAAGTCTCAGCCCGTTTTCACAGCGGCGGTCATCATACACGTAAGATGATAATTCTCTTATCATATTAACGCACCGCGGGTGCACCGTAATTTTAAATTCACTAATGGCTGCAATACCGTTTAAAATGCTGTCCCGTCCTTTATACGACGGGGCAATTCGGCTAATGCCAAGCCGCCTTAAATCATCATTTGATTTGGGCTCGGCACAGTCAGCGCGAATACGCTCTTTAGCAAAACCCATATTTTTAATTCTTTGGGCAATATCGCTGTTCAGCATTCGCTTTTCATAAAATTCGTTATATATATAAATTTGTTTGTCTATGGGGTTGGCCGCAAAAGCTACAAAGGCGGTGGGGTCGTTGGTATAACCGTAATCAAGCCCGAAAAAACTTTTCCATTTACTTTTGTCAGACCCATTTATATCAATTTCTCCCACACACCAGTTTTCAAAAACCAAACCGTCGGTCACACCCCAATTTCCAAGCCCTGCCACCTCGTACCGTCTGCGGTTTTGCTTTTTCATACGTTCAAAAACCGCCCTGTCGGTTTCGTCCAAAAACTCATTAATAAGATAATTGGTCGAAAAAGTATCAACGTTACGACTTTGATTATCAAAAAAACGTTTTTTAAGCCAATGACTCTCACTCCATGGGTTAAAGGTTAAGGTGGTTTGCTTGTAAAGCGGCGGCGGTATTCTGCCTCTCGGAACAGAAAGGTCAAGTTTGTCAAAATCTGATTCTTTCGCAATTTCAAAAGCTTCTTCAATCCAGACGTAATTTAAATAGCCCTGCGGTACCGTAGTAGAGGCCAGTTTTAAAACGTCATCAAAGCCGCGAAATAAAATTTTTTGTCCCGTCGGCTTATAGGTCATTTCCAAAGGGCTTACCGTGTTTAACCAATATTCACTTACCCCAAGTTTTTCCTGTGCCCATTTTAGCTGGGCGAAAGTGCTGTCCCTATGGGTATTCATAACTTGTCGCACAACCAAAAGGTTAGATTTTTCCTCCCGCATAAGCCGAAAAATAAAATTCAGCGCCGTCGTTGCCGATTTTTTGGAACCTTTACCGCCTTTTAATACACGGTAACGTTTTTTACTGTTCCAAAATTTGTCATAACCGCCGCCCACAATTTCAGACATCTTTATTTCGGATGTCATCGATAATCATCACCGCTTTGTCGCCGGTCGGCTTGTCAATGTTTTTTTCGCTTACGATAGAACGTAACTCCTTTATAGCTGAAAGGTCCCCTGCCGATGCCTTTTTATAAAGTGCCACCATAACGGCCGTTTTTCTCGTCGGATTTTTAATTTCAAACCCCTCTTCCCTAAGGGACTGGGCTTCTTGTGGCGACAACTTTTCGTTTAAAAGCGTCTTAAGAGTTTTATAAAGCAGTTTATCATTCTCGCGCAAAGCAATTCCTCCTTCAGCGGTAACATAATAACAAATATAAAACCGCCATTCGCCGACAAAAGCTTATAAAATAAAAAAAGCACTCTTTCGAGTGCTTTTCTTTTTTATTTTTTCATATCCGTTAAATTAATTATATTGTCACACAAATTGAGGTTTGAAGTCCTATGTGTAACCGAAATAACCGTCTTGTCTGAAAGGTCCTTAATATTCCTTAACACCTTTGCTTCGGTCGTTTTATCAAGTGCAGAGGTTGCTTCATCCAAAAGCAATACCGGTGTTTCAGCAACCAATGCCCTTGCAATTGCAATTCTTTGCAGCTGCCCTTCCGAAAGGCCTGAGCCGCGTTCCAAAAGCTCAGTATTAAGTCCGTCGGGCAGGGTTTCAATATAATCGTAAATTTCGGCAATTTTACAAGCGTTAATAATTTTTTCATCACTGGCGCTTGGATTACACATTGCAATATTTTCTTTAATACTGCCCGAAATTATCATATTTCCCTGCGGCACGTATGAAAACAACGCCCTAACCGATGCATCAATTGGAATATCGCCATTAATGGTAACGTTTCCGCTTTGCGCATCATAAAAAGATAAAAACAGTTTAAATAACGTACTTTTACCCGCACCGCTATCACCTAAAATTGCGGTCATACTTCCGCGGTCAATTCTGCAAGAAACGTTGTTTAAAACCTTTTCTTTACCATAGCCAAAGGTTACGTTTTCTAAAGACAAATATTTAAAGTTTTTATAAAGTTCCTCGATTTCCTTATCAGAAACGGGTGGTTCATCAGAATCAAGCTCTTCAATTTCGATAATTCTTTCAGCCGAAGCCAATGCTGAATAATATTGCGGTAAAACGCCCGAAATCTCTTGAAGCGGCGCCTTTACCTGTGAAACAAGCTGTAAAAATGCGGTAAGTGTACCGTATGTAAAAACAATTTCAGGGTTTGCAATTTGGAATGCACCCCAAATTAAAACCAGGTAATAACCAATGTTAAAGAAGGAATAAAGACCAACCTGCATTGCTATTGATATTATTGCACGTTTCATTTTTAAGTGGTAATTACTTTCCAAAAGACTTTTAAGGCGCTGATTAATTGGCGCTTTGGTTCTAAAGGTTTTCATAACCGATAAATTTTCAAAACATTCCTGCATAAACGAACGTGCAAGTCCTTCGGTTTTTTGGGTGTCTTTATGCAAAGATTTATAATACTTGCTAAGAATTCGCCCAAAAGCAGGCACACCAATACCAAACACTATAATTATCAATGTAACTTTAGGGTCAAGCACGATTAAAGCCACTACCGAGCCAATAATTTTGGTTAACATAGAAACCAGGTTTGGAATTATATTTACCACACTTGCTCGAACAGTTTCGATGTCGCTTGTAATTCTATTAAGAAAATCACCCGAATGATATTTGGAAATTTTGGAGAATTTACGGTCGCCTATTTTGTTAAACAACCTTTGGCGAACAGCCACTTCAAACTTGCCACCAACACGGGCTTTAAAATATCTTTCCACCGCAGTGATAATAACTTGAGATATAATCACGGCCCCCAAAGCAATTACGTAATATAAAATATTACCCTCTTTATCGCCGGTTGCAATTTCCAAAACCGATTTTGAAAGCAATGCAAGTACAATTGTTTCTACCGCAACAATGGCGGTAAGTATTGATATTATTACAATACCCGGAGCAAATTGCTTACTACGCTGAAAAACCCAACGCGAAGCATTATTATTTACTTTTTTCATTTTTAAACAATACCATATTCTTTCATTTTTTTAATAAAATAGTCAATTTCGCCAAGGGCCAATACTGTGGAAATTTCAAAACGGTTTAAAGTTTCATCAAGCATTTGCGATTTTGTAACGTTTCTGCTTTTGGAAAGTTCCCACAAAAACATTTTAATTTCGCTAAAGTCAGCTTCTCCGCAAACCTTACCGCTTTGACTGTCAATAATCACGTTGTGACCGTTTTTAAGCTCAATTATAAATTTGTTATCTATTTTCAATTTCCACACCCCTTTTAAAAATAATTATATACTAAAATATTAACTATTGCAAGTAGCAACCATTTTGTTGTATAATATATAAAACATTATTTTTTGGAGTTATATTATGGATACCTTTTTTGAACAAATTGTAAGTATTAAAAAAAGCGGCAAGGCCATTGCTATTTTTGTAAGCGTTTGGGCTTTTGCAGTTTTGCTTTGCCTGTTTTTATTGTTTTTCGGTTACAGTCTTATCGGCCCCTTTGCCCCCATTTTGATTATTGGTATCGGTTACGGTGCTTGGTGGCTTACTTCAAAGCTTAACATTGAATACGAATACATCGTTACAAACGGTTCGATGGACATTGACAAAATCACAAACAAATCTTCCCGTCAACGTATTTCAAGCTTTGAAATTGCAAACGTTGAACGTGTTGAAAAATATAACCCCTCTCTTTTGCAGGGCGTTAATCACGAAAACATTGTTTTTGCTTGTAATAAAGATGATAAAAATGCATACCTTATGGTTGCTTCCCGCGAAGACACAAAGGTAAATTATATCATCTTCTCCCCCAGCGAAAAGCTTCAAAACGCTATTAAAAAATCTCTGCCCAAATTTATTGTAAACTCTGCTTTTAAATAATATATTGGATGTGTCGTCGCTATGAAAGTATTAACTCGGTCTTTGATAAGAGAATCTGAGGAAAATGCCGTAAATTGCGGCGATTTTTCTTTCCTTGAACTTATGAAAACCGCAGGCGGCAATGCCGCTGAAATAATAATTAATAAATACGATTTAAAAAACAAAAAAGTGGCTGTTTTGTGCGGTAACGGCAATAACGGCGGCGACGGGTTTGTCATTGCTAATTCGCTCTTAAAAGCCGAAGCAAACGTTTCTGTATTTTTACCGCTTGGCAACCCAAAAACAGAACATGCCTTGCATTATTTTTCACTTTTGCCCAAAAATATAATTAAAAATGAATTTTCAGGCGAATTTGATTTTATAATCGACGCTGTTTTTGGCATTGGCCTTTGTCGCAACCTTTCGGATGTACTTATTTCTTTAATAAATAATGTTAATAACCAAAACGCAGTTAAAATTGCAGTAGATATTCCTTCAGGCATTAACTGTGATACAGGCGAAATTTTGGGCGGTGCATTTAAAGCCGACCTAACCATTACCTTTATTGCGCCAAAACCATGTTTTTATCTTCCCTCTTCGTCGGAATTTTGTGGAGAAGTTATGGTGTGTGACATTGGTGTAAAACCGATTGACAGCAATTTAAATCTTTTATATAATCCCGCTTTACCAAGACGCCCTAAAAATTCGCATAAGGGCACTTTCGGTACTGCTTTGCTAATTTGCGGCAGTTACGGTATGGCAGGTGCGGCAATTCTTTCCACAAAGGCCGCTTTAAGAAGTGGTCTTGGCATTGCAAAATGTATGATGCCAAAATCCATTTACAAAATTATAACAACCGCCATTCCCGAAGCAGTATGCTTGCCAAAATCTCAAGCCCTTAAAGGTACGCTTTCTCCTTTTATTAACCTTAAACCCGCTTTAGAAAAAACAAATGCGGTACTTTTTGGTTGCGGTCTTTCAAATTCACACAGTACCTTTATATTGCTGAAAAAACTAATCAAAACCGCCAAATGTCCCATAATAATTGATGCAGATGGCATAAATGCATTGGCAAAACGCATAGATTTATTAAAAAAGGCCAATGCTCCGATCATATTAACCCCACACCCTGCCGAAATGTCGCGACTTTTAAAATGCGACGTTAAAACGGTTGAAACAAACCGAATTGAAGTTGCAACCAATTTTGCAAAACAATATAACTGCATTTTAGTGCTTAAAGGCAGTAACACCCTTGTTGCAACCCCGTCGGGCGAAATATTTATTAATGCCATTGGCAATAGTGGTATGGCAACCGGCGGCAGTGGAGACGTTCTTGCAGGTATCATCGTTTCCCTTTTGGCACAGGGGCTTTCCCCCATCGAAGCCGCAAAGAGCGCTGTATATATGCATAGCCACGCGGCAGACCAAATTGCAAAATTAATTGGCGAAGCCGCACTGTTACCAAGTGATATGATCGAAGCCCTTTAAATTTAAAAAGGGGCGAAAAATTTGAAAAAAATTTTGTGCGTTATTTTTATGTTTTTACTTGTTGGCTGCACCAGCACCGCAAAGGTCAAACCCATAACACGCGGTTTAAGTTTTACCGCTGAAATGACCTATTATAACGAATATTATGAAATGGCGATAGACATTGCAAAAGACGGCAACACAAAAATAATGCTAACCCAACCCGAAGAACTTGCCGACCTTGTCTTTGAATTTAAAGACGGAAAGGTCACCACAACGTTTAAAGGCATTAACTGTGAAATGGACGACAGTTATAAAACCGCCGCTGTTGGTTTTATTATAAGTGCATTTAAAAATCAAGAACAAACCGTATATAAAAACAAAAATCAGTTTTACACAAATGGCAAGTGTGATGGTGGCGAATATACGTTATATATTGCCGAAACGGGTCTTCCGCTTAAAATTTGTGATAGCAACAACAGATTTGAAATTATAATAAAAAACGCAACACTGCATAAAGAAAAATAACCGTAGGTTTACCTACGGTTATTCTTCTTTTAAGGGGTTTGAGGAGAGGACTTCTTCATGTGAAAAAGTCATACCTTGAAGGTTGCGGCTTCCTTCTTGGTACAAGTATACTATAAACCATAATTTTTAATACAATATGAACAATTTTTTAATTTTTTTAAAGAATATTATAAAGTTTATTTGTCAATAATACTTTTGAAAGGAATGATAAAAATGAATTACGAACCCTATTCCTCAAAGAAAAAGGGGAATTACGTTTTTTATATAATAGTTGTTGTCGCACTTTTATTAATTGCAATTGTTGCTTGGATTGGTCTTTCAAATATAAGTGAACCCAACACCGACCCCGACACCTCAATAAATGAAACGCCCAGTCTAGACGACGATAATAATTCGCAGGAATACGAAAGTAACGATTCCTCATACAATGATAGTACCCCCGAAAAACCCAAAGATTTTATTTCCGAAATTTTACCGTCAACACCAACAGATGACACTGTTAAAGACGAACCCTACCAAAAAAGTTATGTTATGCCGGTAAACGGTGACATTTTAAAAGATTTCAGCAACACTACTTTACAGTTTTCGCAAACCTTTGGCGATATGCGGCTGCACCCCGCGGTTGATATTGCCGCCAAGGAAGGCACCTTTGTAAGCGCCATTACCGACGGTAAAGTATTATCAGTTGAAGAAAGCTCGACACTTGGCAACATTATTACCATTGACCATGGCGATGGTCTTATTGTTAAATACGCGGCAATTAAAAACGCAAAGGTTAAAGCCGGCAGTCAAATTAAAGCGGGCGATATTATTGGAGCAGTAGGCACAATACCCTGCGAGTCAAGCGACCAACCGCATCTTCATATAGAAGCCACAAAAAACAATAACCCAATTTCTGTAATGGACTTTTTTAAATAATCCTGCCCTCGGAATAATTCGTTTAGGGGCAAAAGAGAGATACCGATTTTCAGGGCGGTATCTCTCTTGTTTTTTTATTTAAAGTGTGCTATTATATTGTTATAAATTATTATTGGAGGTTATTTTTATGTCAAAATACGCAGGCACACAAACCGAAAAAAACCTTGAAGCCGCTTTTGCCGGCGAATCACAAGCAAGAAACAAATATACATATTTTGCTTCAAAAGCTAAAAAAGAGGGCTTCGAACAAATTTCGGCACTTTTCCTTAAAACCGCTGAAAACGAAAAAGAACATGCAAAAATGTGGTTTAAAGAACTTAACGGTATTGGCGACACCGCACAAAATTTAGCAGACGCTGCCGATGGCGAAAACTATGAATGGACCGATATGTACGACGGTTTTGCAAAAACCGGTGAAGAAGAGGGCCTCCCTGCACTTGCTGCAAAGTTCCGCCTTGTTGCCGCTGTTGAAAAGCACCATGATGAACGCTATCGCGCACTTCTTAAAAATGTTGAAACCGCCGCTGTTTTTGAAAAGAGCGAAGTTAAGGTTTGGGAATGTC
>JAZNJR010000012.1:0-46349 GCA_045578165.1 Acutalibacteraceae bacterium | reverse complement strand
TTCGGCCGTATCGGTCGTCTCGCATTCCGTCAGATGTTTGGCGCTGAAGGTTACGATGTAGTAGCTATCAACGACCTTACAAAGCCCTCAATGCTCGCAAATCTTCTTAAGTATGATACTGCACAGGGCGGTTACTGTGGTTACATCGGTGAAAACCTTCACACTGTAGCTGCTGATGACGAAGCAGGTACTATCACTGTTGATGGTAAAACCCTCAAAATCTATGCTATTAAAGATGCAAATGAATGTCCTTGGGGAGCACTTGATGTAGACGTTGTTCTCGAATGTACAGGTTTCTACTGCTCCAAAGAAAAATCACAGGCTCACATCAATGCCGGTGCTAAAAAGGTTGTTATTTCTGCTCCCGCAGGTAATGATCTTCCCACTATCGTTTACAGCGTAAACGAAAACACCCTTACCAAAGAAGACAACATCATTTCTGCTGCTTCTTGCACCACTAACTGCCTTGCTCCTATGGCTAAAGCTCTTAACGATTATGCTCCAATCCTTAGTGGTATCATGAGCACAATTCACGCTTATACCGGCGACCAGATGATTCTTGACGGTCCTCACAGAAAGGGTGACCTTCGTCGTGCACGTGCGGGCGCTGCTAATATCGTTCCTAACAGCACCGGCGCTGCTAAAGCTATCGGTCTTGTAATTCCCGAACTCAATGGCAAACTTATCGGTTCTGCTCAGCGTGTTCCCGTTCCGACCGGTTCTACCACCATCCTTACCGCTGTTGTTAAGGGTACTGACGTTACTAAAGAAGGCATCAACGCTGCTATGAAGGCAGCTGCTTGTGATTCTTTCGGTTACAACGAAGATCAAATCGTTTCTTCTGACGTTATCGGCATGCGCTATGGTTCATTGTTTGATGCTACTCAGACAATGGTTTCTAAGGTTGCTGATGACCTTTACGAAGTACAGGTTGTTTCTTGGTATGACAACGAAAACAGCTACACCAGCCAAATGGTTCGCACCATTAAGTACTTCGCTGAAATCTAATTTAGATTTTAAAAAAACTTTGAAAACTCCTGCCCATAGGGTAGGAGTTTTTTGTTGTAATTTCAACAAGCATATGGTATAATTAAATAAATATGTATACTTGGTGAAGTTTATGAGAATTTTAGCTGTGGGGGACGTTTGCGGAAGCATTGGCTGTGACTATGTTTGCAAGGTTTTACCCGCATTAAAACGCGATAAAAAAATTGATTTTGTAATAATTAATGCTGAAAATTCGGCTGACGGTAACGGTATTACCCCACAAAGTGCAGAACGTCTTTTAAATATTGGCGCTGACGTGCTTACGGGCGGTAACCATTCTTTCAGACGGGCGGAAGTGCTTGACTATTTGGAAGAAAAGGACAATGTTTTACGTCCGCACAACTTAAGTGAAGCCCCCTTCGGTAAAGGGTATTGCCTTATAGACTGTGGCAGCTACAGTGTGGCGGTAATAAACTTAAGCGGAAAAATATACCTTGAAAAAAACGCACCCACCTGTCCGTTTGCTGTGGCAGACGAATTAATTGAAAAAGCAAAGCAAGACGGTGCAAAGGTTATTGTTGTTGATTTTCATGCCGAAGCCACAAGCGAAAAACGTGCTTTGGGTCTTTATCTTGACGGTAAGGTCTCGGCTTTTTATGGTACACACACCCACGTGCAAACCGCCGACCAACAAATTTTGCAAGATGGTACGGGTTATATAACTGATATTGGTATGACCGGACCTATTGATTCGGTTTTGGGTGTTAAAAAAGAAATTATTATAAACCGTTTAAAATTTAACGATATGTCAAAATTTCAGTTGGCTGACGGACAGTGCAGTTTAAATGGTTGTATTTTTGAAATTGATACTAAAACGGGTAAAACCGTATTTATTGAAAGAATTTCTATTTAACGGATTAACGGAGCTTTAAATGAAAAAAATTCTATCATTTTTAATGGTCTTGGTTTTGGTTTTTTTGCTTTGCGCATGCGGTAAAAATCAGGGCGGTTCTTCCCAAAAAGACGAAGAATCGAAAAAGAATCAAAAGGGAAGCATTACACTGTTATATTCCACTTCTGATTCTTTTAACCCTTATGAATCTATAACTGACCAAAACCGACAAATAACAAAACTTATTTTTGAACCGCTTGTTAAAACCGACAATAATTTTAACGCGGTACTTTGTCTTGCCAAAAGGGTTAAAATTGAGGGTGCGGTTTGCACTGTTACTCTTAAAAATGCAGTTTTTTCGGATGGCAGTACAGTGACTGCAGACGACGTAGTTTATTCTTATAAAGCAGCGGTAGCGTCAAAGGGCTTACACGCCGCAAAGCTTTACGAGGTTAGCAGCGCTGCGGCAGTTGACAGTAAAACTGTGGTATTTAACCTTACAAAATGTGACCCATATTTTAAAAACGTGCTTGATTTTCCAATTTTCAAATCGGGCAGCGATAAATTAACCGACCAAGATAGTGTAAAGCTTGTTCCCATCGGCGCGGGAAGATACGTTTTTAATGACGATAAAACCGAACTTGTGCAAAACGATAAATATTACGGAAAGCAAGGCATTGTTAAAACAATTCGTCTTATAAACGCACCTGATAGTGAATCGGTTGCACATTACGTTGAAATTGGTGCTGCAGATATTTATTTTAACGATATTTCTGACGGTGAAATATTTAGAATGAGTGGTCAAAAATATGATATTAACCTTAATAACCTGGTTTATATTGGGGTTAATCATTGGGCAGGCGATTTGGCTCGTTCAGCACTTCGTCAAGCAATTTCAAGCGGTATCAACCGCGAGGCAATTTGCAGTACCGCTTATTATAATAATGCACTTGCGGCAAAGGGATTTTTCTCTCCTGTTTGGGATGAGGTAAAATCGGTTCAAAATATACAAACTTCACAAAATTCGCAAATAACTATTGAGAATTTAGAAGAAATAGGTTATAATAGTTTAGATGCTGAAGGAGTGCGCGTTAAAGACACTAGGTCCTTAAGGTTTAGCATTTTGGTAAATGAGGAAAACCGTTCGCGTGTGTCAGCGGCACAGTTAATTGCACAACAACTTAATGAGTATGGTATAAAACTTACCGTTGTGCCGGTTAGTTATGCACAGTATCAAAGACGACTTCGCAATGGCGAATTTCAGTTGTATTTGGGTGAAGTATATTTAACCGAAAATATGGACATTTCAAGCTTGGTTGTTCCGGGCGGCTCCGCCGCTTATAGAATAAGAAGTGCTATAACTCAGGTAGAAGAGGGTGTGATTGCACCGCTGTCGGCCGCAGGTATTGTAAATTCGTTTTACAAAGGCGAAGCCGAAATTACCGACGTGGTATCTGCGCTTCAAACCGAAATGCCTATAATTCCTGTTTGTTACAGAACAGGTGTGCTTTTCTGTAAGGACAGAGTTAAAAACGTTAAAGGCGCTTCGCAAAATGATATTTATTTGAATATTAAATCGTATAAACTTAAATAAACAGGAGGCATTAATTATGATTGCTTACGAAACCAGATTAGGTAAGGTTGAAATTAGCGAAGATTATCTCGAAAAACTTATCGGTCATGAGGTTACATCCTGCTTTGGCGTGGTTGGAATGGTGCCCCGCAGGGTTAAACAAAAAATTTATAACCGTTTTTCAAAGTCTGATATGGTGGATACCGGCGTTATTGTTACCGGAAAAGACAATAATATTTCGGTTGAAATTCATATAATCGTTACTTATGGCATCAACATTAATGCTATTGCTGTAAGCATTACTGAAAAAGTTAAACACGTTATTATGGAAACTACCGGACTTAATGTCGAAAAAGTAACCGTTAAAATTGACGGTATTAAGGAATAAGCTTTTCCGTCGGTTAAAGGAGTGTATTTAATTTTGATTACAGGCGATATATTACGCGATGCTGTTATTTCAGCGGCGAATAACTTAAGTAACCACCGCAAAGCAGTAGACGATTTAAACGTTTTCCCTGTGCCCGATGGCGATACAGGTACAAATATGTCAATGACAGTAGGTAATGCTGTTCGTGAGCTTGAAAAATTAAGCGGCGAAACTGCAGGTAAAGTGGCCGCTGTTAATGCATCTGCATTACTTCGTGGCGCAAGAGGTAACTCGGGCGTTATTACTTCGCTTTTATTCCGTGGTTTTGCAAAGGGTATTGGCGATGCAAAAACCGTTTCTTCGGAAAATTTTAAAGATGCTTTTGCAATGGGTGTAGAAGCCGCTTACAAGGCAGTTATGAAACCTACCGAAGGTACAATTTTAACCGTTGCCAGAGTTGCAAGTGAATATGCTGCAAGGGCAGAAAAATCGGGCAAGGGTCCGGTTGAAGTTTTTGAATATGCTATTGAAGGAGCAAAAGCCGCTTTAGCACAAACTCCGGAATTATTACCTGCACTTAAAAAAGCAGGCGTTGTTGACGCGGGCGGTCAAGGTTTCGTTCTTATTTTGGAAGGTATGCTTTCTGTATTTAAGGACGGTGTAATTATCAAGGCAAATTCTTCGGCTGTGGTTGAAGACGATGAAGAGGAAGAATCTTCACGTAACGCAGCGGGTGAATTTGAAACCGAAATCACCTTCACTTATTGTACTGAATTTATTGTAAATCGTGCAGAAGAATGCGAAAAAGAACCGCAAGACCTTCGCGCTTATTTAGAAACCATTGGCGACTGTGTTGTTGTGGTTGATGATGAAGAAATTATTAAGGTTCACGTTCATACCGACCACCCCGGCAATGCAATTGAAAATGCTTTAACCTTTGGTTCGCTTGTTCATCTTAAGATAGAAAATATGCGTGACCAACACGAAAAGGCAAAGCACGACGCTGATATTGCCAAGAAAAAACCGGTTAAAAATGCCGAACGCACCGAAACCTTTACTCCTGTTAAACCCACAAAGCCGGTTGGTTTTGTTTCGGTTTGCGCAGGTGACGGTTTGGCTGAGCTTTTCAAAGATTTAGGCGTTGATACCATCGTTTCAGGCGGTCAAACAATGAACCCCAGTACCGATGATATTTTAAAGGCAGTAGAATCAACTCCTGCTGAAACTGTTTTTGTTTTGCCTAATAATAAAAACATTATTATGGCGGCTGAACAGGCAATCCCGATAAGTACCCGCAAGGTTATTGTTATTCATACAAGAACTATACCGCAGGGTATTGGTGCAATGCTTGCTTTCGACCCCGATGCTGATGATAATGCAAACGCAATTGAAATGCAAAATGCAATTCAGCGCATTACAACCGGTCAGGTAACATTTGCTGCAAGAGATGCTGATTTTGACGGATTTAAAATTAAGCAAGGCGAACTTATGGCACTTTTGGGCGGTAAGGTTGCATTTGTTGACACTGACCTTGAAAAGACCGTGTTAAAGCTTCTTAAGAAGATGGTTAAGTCAGATAGTGAATTTATTACCGTTATTTATGGTAGTGACGTTACTTCCGCTCAAGCAGCTGAAATTGAAGCTAAAATACAGGAAAAATTCGGTAATAAGGCGGAAATCACCATGATTAATGGCGGTCAGCCGATTTATTACTACATCCTTTCTGTAGAATAAGGAGATATCTTTATGACAGCTTTCACTGATATTCAATATTTAAAAGGTGTCGGTGCTAAACGAGCTGAAGTATTAAAATCAAAGGGCATCGACACAGTCGGTGCCCTTTTGCGTTTTTTTCCGCGAAAGTATCTTGACTGGACAAAGGTTTTGCCAATAAGTAAGGCACCGTTTTATGAAAACGTTTGTGTTAGGGCAAAAATTGTAACACCTATTGAAGAATATAAAACCAAAAGTTCTGTTGTTATTTACAAATTCATTGCTGAAGATGAATCGGGCAGAATGGTTGTTAATCTTTTTAATCAGCGCTTTTTGGCGGAAAAATTAAAAATGGACGGCGAATATTTATTTTATGGTAAGCTTGACGGTAATTTTGGCGCAAGACAAATGAGTTCGCCTATTATAAAACCTGCCGATTATAACGTTATCGAACCGATTTACCCCGCAAGTCGTGATATGTCGTCGGCACAACTTACGCGACTTGTTAAAACTGCGGTGAAATCGGTTGAACTTGCAGAAACTTTACCCCATATTATACTTGAAAGAAATAATCTTTGTTCGCTTAAATTTGCGATAGAAAACATACATTTTCCAATGTCATCCGAAGCGTTTGAAAAGGCCAAGCACCGTCTTGTTTTTGAAGAACTGTTTGTGCTTCAGGTGGCGCTTTCAATCATTAAGTTAAAATCGCACCTTAAAAGCGGTTGTATAATTAAAAATAATTCGTTTGAGGGTTTTCAGCGTAGCTTACCTTTTGCTTTAACCAACGCGCAAAAACGTGTTGTAAATGAATGTATTTGCGATATGCAAACGGGTAGACCCATGACCCGACTTGTGCAAGGCGATGTTGGTAGCGGTAAAACTGTTGTTGCGGCAGCGCTTTGTTCGGTAGCGGCTGAAAACGGTTATCAGTCGGCACTTATGGCGCCTACCGAAATTCTTGCAGAACAACACTTTAACACCTTGTCAAAAATTAATGAACATAGCGGTATTAAGTGTGGTCTTTTGACTGGCTCGCTTACGGTAAAACAAAAAGCGTCAGTAAAAAAACAACTTCTCAACGGGGAAATTGACCTAATTATTGGTACACATGCTTTAATTGTTGACGACGTTCAATTTAATAATTTGGGGCTTGTTATTACCGACGAACAACATCGTTTTGGTGTTGCACAACGCGAAAAACTTACCAAAAAGGGCGAAAACCCTCACACGCTTGTTATGTCGGCAACCCCCATACCGCAAACCTTGGGACTTATTTTGTATGGCGACCTTGACATAAGTATTATTGACGAATACCCCAAGGGCAGACAAAAAATTGACACTTACTGTGTGGATTCTTCTTACCGTCAACGTATTTATAAGTATATTATGAAGTTTTTAAATGACGGCAAACAAGGGTATATTGTTTGTCCTTTGGTGGAAGATGGGGAAGAAAGCGGTCTTAAGTCGGCAAAGGAATATTATAATTCTTTATGCCAAAACGAATTTAAAGATTATTCGCTTGGTCTTTTACACGGTAAAATGAATGCAAAAGACAAAGAAAAGGTTATGCGAAAGTTTGCAAATGGCGAAATTCAGTTATTGGTTGCAACTACGGTAATTGAAGTTGGCATTGACGTTCCAAACGCAACGGTTATGCTTATAGAAGATGCCGACCGTTTTGGGCTTTCACAGCTTCATCAATTGCGCGGTCGTATTGGCAGAGGCAGTGAAAAAAGTGACTGTATTTTAATAACTGACACACAAAACGAAGAAACTATTGAGCGACTTAACGTAATTAAAAATTCAGCCGACGGTTTTAAAATTGCTGATAAGGACTTTGAACTTAGAGGTCCCGGCGACTTTTTGGGCAACCGACAACACGGTATTCCGCAAATGAAAATTGCTGACATTTTTGCTGATAAGCAGGTGCTTTTTAAAGCTAAAAAGGAAGCGGAGTTGTTGCTTGATTATGACCCCAAGCTTAAATTTGCTGAAAACAAGGAGCTTCGGCTTGAGGTTATTGACCTTTATAAACGGTTGAATCAAAATTAGTATAATAATTTTAGCGACATCGCAGTTTTGCGATGTCGCTTTCTTTATTTTGATGTTGCTTTTAAAAAAATAATGATATTAACAAAAAAGTAAAAGAAATATCAAAAAAGAGCAATTTACAGTTTTAAAAAATAGGATTATAATTATAAATAGAAATTTATACTTTTTTTATAGAAAGCAGCATTCTTATAAAAAGGTAATATTTTTAACCTTTATCGTGGCATTTTCAATAAAATTTATTACCGTTTGTGTTTAAAGCTTATCTTTTTAAACGAAAAAATGCATAAATTTTATTGTGAATAATTATTTGCTTTAGTAAAGCAAATAAAAATAAAAAAGGAGATGGTTTTTTGAAAAAAGCACTATCAATCATCTTGACAGCTGTATTAATGTTAACCGTTGTGCCTTTTGGGCTTTTCGGTTTGACCGCAGCTGCAGATGAAGTAACTCCAAGTGTTGATACAGTAACTGACGGTAACAACACTAATTATGGTCTTGAGGGCGTATTTACCAATACGGGCGATACCCTCGCAAACGGTGCTGCAATTTATGAAGCACTTGAAGGCACAACCGGTACTATTGTTATCAATGAAGACATTCAAGACTTTGTTTTTGAATTTAAATATCGTGATACCTTTACCGGCGCTAAAGACCCCACACCGCTTACTATTACAATGCGTGATGGCAACTACAAGTTCTTAATTCACGAATGGGCAGGCGCAACTATTAAGTCCACAACCCTAAGATTTAATGATAAATCCAGCGTTATTTTTGGTGGCAATGGTAGATTTGAAGTTGCTGATGACGTATGGACTAATTTTAGAATCGTTATGGTTGGTCAGCGTTATGCTATTTATAAAAACGATATACTTTGGACCAGCGGTACACTTACTGATGAAGCCACCGGCGGCGAATTGGCTTTGGTAATCGGTAACGGTTATGATAAGTATGTTGCTGACGTGAAGCTTACACCTGCTACCAATGCTGATATTTGCGATGTATTTGATGTATCGCTTGGCGATGCAACTTATGACGGTTATTTCGGTGTTGTAAATACTGCAGGTACTCCTTGGACTTACGATTCAACCTATGGCGGTTTGGTACTTGCTGATCATACTTGGGCTGAATTTGGTTTTGCAACAAATATCGGTTACTATGTTCTTTCAACTGATATTCGTTTCCCGGCTGTTAATCAGACACGTGGTGTTCAAATTTACAGCACAAGCGGTTACAGTTATATTTTCCGTCACGACCACATTGAAGTTCGTGATGCATCTAACACTCAGGTTGATATTTTATATCATACAACCTGGAATGAAGCTGCAGCTAATGCTGATGGCGGCTACCATAATATTGAGATTAGATATTTTGGCGGCGTAGAAGCTCTCTATGTTGACGACGAAGTGGTATATACCACTGTTCTTAATACCGAGCTTACAGCAGGCACCATTAAGTTTAAGTATATGTTAGCTAATTCTGATATTATTAGTCAGAAAAATGTTAAGCTTGTTTCCATTACAAGCGATTCCGCAACAATTGTTGATTCCACATGTACGACTAACGGTAGCGCTACCGTGGTTTGTGATATTTGTGGCGAAACACATACTTTAGTTATCTTGGCTAATGGTCATAAATATACTTCCGAAACAACTGACGCAACCTGCGACGAAAAGGGTAAGATAGTTTACACCTGTTCTGACTGTGGCGATACATATGAAGAACCAATTGAAGCTGAAGGTCATAACTACGTAGGTGTTGTAACTGATCCTACCTGTGAAGACGAAGGCTTTACAACCTATACCTGCGATAAGTGCGGTGACAGTTACGTTGACGATAAGGTTGATGCATTAGGTCATAGCTATACATCAGTTAAGACCGATGCAACCTGCACCGAAGACGGTAAGATAGTTTATACCTGTTCTACTTGCGGTCATACTTATGAAGAAGTAATTCACGCAAGTGGTCATAGCTATGAAGGCACAAAGATAGATGCTGCTCTTGATAGCGAACTTTACGACGGTTTCTTAAACGTTAAGAATACTGCAGGCACATTCTGGAAATATGATTCAACCTATGGCGGCTTGGTACTTGCCGATCATACTTGGGCTGCCTTCAATTATGCTGAAGAAGTTGGCTATTATGTTTTCTCAACCGATATTCAGTTTGAAGCAATTAACCAAACACGTGGTATTCAAATTAACAGTACAAGCGGTTACAGCTATCGTTTCTATCACGACAACGTGGTTATTAAAAACTCTAATAATGAAACCGTAAAGACTATATATTATACCAGTTGGAATGCAGACGGTGCATACCATAACATTAAATTAGCATATATTGGCGGCTTGGAAGTACTTTACATTGACGGTGTAAGAAAGTATGAAACCATACTTGATACAGAAGTTGTTTTGGGTGCTTTCAAAGTAACATATATGTTAAATAATGGCGATATGCTTAGTCAAAAGAATTTGAAGCTTATTGCTATTAACGACACTAATATAACTAAGGTAGATGCTTCTTGCACAGTAGACGGTTATATTTCTGTTGGTTGTGATGATTGTGATGCAAATATTACCGAAGCAATTACAGCCAAGGGTCACAGCTACACATCTGAAACATTTGACCCGACCTGTACTGAAGACGGTAAAATAGTTTATACCTGTTCTGATTGTGGCGATACATATGAAGAACCAATTGAAGCTGAAGGTCATAACTACGTAGGTGTTGTAACTGATCCTACCTGTGAAGACGAAGGTTTTACAACCTATACCTGCGATAAGTGCGGTGACAGTTACGTTGACGATAAGGTTGATGCATTAGGTCATAGCTATACATCAGTTAAGACCGATGCAACCTGTACCGAAGACGGTAAGATAGTTTATACCTGTTCTACTTGCGGTCATACTTATGAAGAAGTAATTGAAGCCGAAGGTCATAACTATGTAGGCGTTGTAACCGATCCTACCTGCGAAGACGAAGGTTTTACAACCTATACCTGTGACAAGTGCGGCGACAGTTATGTTGACGATAAGGTTGACGCATTAGGTCATAGCTACACATCAGTTAAGACCGATGCAACCTGTACCGAAGATGGTAAGATAGTTTACACCTGTTCTACTTGCGGTCATACTTATGAAGAAATAATCGAAGCTGAAGGTCATAACGAAGTTATTGATGCGGCAGTTGAAGAAACCTGTGGTACAACAGGTTTAACCGAAGGTAAACACTGTGACGTTTGCGGCGAAGTTCTTGTTAAACAAGAAGTTATTGCAGCTACCGGTAACCACGTATATGGTGACTGGGTAATTGTTGATGCAACAGTAGACGCAGCAGGCAGCAAGACAAAGACTTGTAATTGTGGCGATACTATTGTAGAAGTTATTCCCAGAGTATTAAAACTTAGAAGTTATACTCTTGCTATTCCGAGTAATATTTCATTCGTTTATCGTATAGATTCTTACTATGCAACCGAATGTGGTTATGAAAATCTTAGAATTAAATTCACGCTTGGCGATAAGACCTTATTAGTTGATGAATATACCATTAATCCTGAAAATGGTTCTTATGAATTCTATTTCAACAATATTGCTCCTCAACAAATGACAGACGTAATGTATGCTACTATTTATGCTGAAAATCAAGGTGTAACCTATAGCGTAGATTGCAACCCCTACAGTGTTGTTACATATGCTACTAATCAGCTTGGACGCTATGCAGATGATTCAAATTACGCAAAATTCTGTACATTTATTGTAGACCTTCTCTATTATGGCGAAGCGGCTCAAAATCATAACAGATATAATACCGAAAATCTTGCAACAAGTGTTCTTACTGATAGTTGGAAGGCATTTGCTTCAACAGCAAAACCAACTGCAAATACAGTTAAAAACAATTCTTACGTAACAATTGATAACCCAACCGCAGCATTTAAGACCATAACTCTTGAACTTGAAAATTCAATTGCAGTTCGTTACGGTTTCGAAATTCCTGCAGACGTTTCAATTGACCGTGTAACACTTAAGTTTGAATTTTTGGGCGGTGAATGGACATACGCGGCTGAAGACTTTAAGCTTACAAAGAATTCTTCCGGCGGCGACCGTTATATCGCAGTATTTAACAAACTTAACCCCAGCCAAATGAAAGAAGAAATTCTTTGCACCATTCTTATTGATGGCGTGGCAGCTTCTAACACTTATCGTTACAGCGTTGAATCTTACGCTTACGGTAAACTCGAAGAGGGTAATGCTCGTGCAGTATTACTTAATGCAATGCTTACAATGGGTGCTTCTGCTAAAGCATACGTTGGCTAATATTTATTAAACAAAAACACCCTCCCACTCGGGAGGGTGTTTTTTATTGAAAAACCGAATTGTTTGTGATATACTAGGTTTGATGCTAAAAGGGGATTGCACCATTGAGTCAAACTCTGTCTGGTTGGTTTTTATCACTAATCCGTTCAATAGTATGAATCAGTAAAAATGACGCTCACCCTAAGAAGCGATATTTACTATAATGTGTGGCGAATACGCCGAAAACATAATGCTTTAAAGAGGAGATATTGCTATGAAATTGCAATTATACAAGCATGTAATGTGTCTGCTTATGGCTTTTGTAATTCTTGTGCCTATGGTCGGCTGTGAAAAAGAAAACAAACCGACCTATGATAATGGGAAGTATTATAATTCAAAAGGAGAGGTTATGGAAGATAAAGATGTCACACTAGACGTGATTTCTATGATCCATTACCAAAAGAATTATGATGAATTGACCGTGAGTAAGGAGCGCAGGCACGTTGTTTCTCTTTATTTGGAGCACCATCTTCCTGCTACGAATAAAACCCAACTTACCGGCAAAAATACCGTTATTGATCTTGTCTCTGGCTTTGATCCATCGTTGCCCTCGGTATACGAAAATCGCTTAGATCTGGCTAATGGTATTCTTTCAGAGGCGTCAACTGTGCTTTCTTTAGCCGAGATTTACGCCAAATTCAAGGATGATTCTAACTTCGAAAAATTCACAGAGAAAATGAGCAAGACCTGTGAACTTGCAGACGTGGTGTTGAAGTTTTCCAAAGCTTGCTATATTGTTGCTGATCTTACCAATAATGATATAGATAACAAGCAAGAATATTGCAATGATATCATCGATGCCCTTGGCCTTATTACTTCTAATGTTCCGGTTTTTGACGAATACTTTACCCAAAGTCTCGAGATTGTGAAAACCGGTTTGCAAGAAGTGCTTGAAAAATATGAGATGCGCAAAGTGATGTATGATATTTACGAAAAGGAAATTGACCCAAATGCCCAAACCATCTTTACAGCGGGAGATGAATTTGCTGCTATGGCAAATTCGCAGATGTGGGAGGTTGGTCCATCTATTTCTAAAATTTTGAAACAAAAAGGTTTGCTTTCCAAGATTCCCGCAGGAAATCCATATAAGTGTTTTAGGGATTATATTCTCTGGCGGGTGCCCTATGAACTACAGGGTGGAAAAACCGAAGCCCCCGTTGAACCCGACACAACCGTGACATCTGATATTATTCCAAGTAATAGGCCGCTCTGCTCTGAGCATAATTGGATGACAAAAACGATCATTAAACAGGCCACCTGTATGGAAAAAGGTATTGAATCTTTGATCTGTAAGGATTGCTGGGCGACAACGGAGAAGTTGATTGAAAAGGCGGAACATAATTATGAGGAAAAAGTAATTCCGCCCACCACTGAAAAAATGGGATACTCTGTTTTTACCTGCAAAATATGTGGCGATTATTATATGGATAAGTTAACGGAACAGTTATCTTTTATGCCTCCAAGCATCAATGGTTCTACCATCTGGAGTGGTAACGGTAAGCAGGAGCACTCTAAAAACAGAACTTTTAAATTAAGGGTGGATTCGGTTAGCAAAGATCATATTTCCGGATATTTGGAAGTATCTGCCGATGTTTTAGGTAATACCAAATATACTCATCAAACAACCTTTAGCGGAAAGGGTCAACCAACCGATGAAGGTTATGTATATTTGCTAAAGTTCGATAAATCGGTAACCTTTGGCGTTATTCCGGCCTATGAGTATACTGAGCTAGATATTTATTATAACAGCAAAAAGGATACCTTTACATTTAAGCATATGTATCAGGTTACCATGACACGAACGTAAAAACAAAGCGGACGTAGTATGATTCTGAACAAGTGGGGAATATGTTGTACATTTCCCTGATTGTTACACTATAAGACAAAATTAAAGGAAGCACAAAATTTTGTGCTTCCTTTTTTAATGTTTTTTAGAGTACGGCTTTGGTGAAAGTGTATTTTTTGAAATTACAAATAAATTTACATTAACGGTAAGGTAATCGTAAACGTGGTGGGGGATTCGGCAGAAGTAATTATTAAACCGTATTCCTCGCCATATTTAATTTTTATGCGTTCGTTAACATTCTTTAAACCGTAACCTTTTGAACTGCTTGTAAGCAAGGTGTCAATTTTATCGGGCTGAATACCCGGCCCATCGTCCGAAACGGAAAATACAAGCTTATTTTGAACTTTTTTTGCCGAAACCTTAATTGTGCATTTGCGTTTTCTTGACTTTTTCACACCGTGTTCAATTGCATTTTCGGTAAGTGGCTGTAAAATTAAGTGTATTGTTTGATTATTTAGTACAAGGTCATCAACGTCAAATTCAACGTCAAATTTGTTGCCCAAAACAATTTTTTCAATATCTAAATAAGATTTAATCATTTTTATTTCGTCTTCAACCGTGCTTTCATCTTCGTTATTGTTAAGGGTTGCACGGTAAAAGTTTGAAAGGTTAATTACAAGCTCACTAATTTCATCTGCATCGTTATCAATGGCAATCCAGTTAATTGTTTGCAGTGTGTTGTAAAGGAAGTGGGGATTTATTTGCGCTTGAAGTGCTTTAAGTTCAAAACGTTTTTGTTGAATTTCCTTTTCATAAACGGTGTGTATAAGTGAATCAAGTCTTTGGGTCATATCAGAAATACCGTTTGTAAGGGTTCCTATTTCATCCTTTTGTGACGAATAAAGTCGAACGCTTAAATCACCGTTTTTAATTAGTGAAATTTGTTTTGATAAATGATTAATACGTTTTGTAAATGCTACAGAAAAGATTACGTCAATTATTAGTAGAAGTATAAATGAAAGTAAAATTGCAATAAAGGTTGAATGTAAAATTGTGCTACTGCCTTCAACAATATCGCTTTTTGGGGCATAGGCAAATAGCTTTAAATTGTTTTTTAAGGTTGAAGAAAGGACCAAATATTCTTTTGAATCCATTTCAATTTCCTTATCTTCTATGTTTATAAATTTTTCAAGATTAGGCGCAGGGTCGGAATGATCAATATTACGGTAATAAACCATTTTTATGTCGTTTGTGGTCAATAATAGGTTGTAGTTCATAAATTCTACACCGGCAGTTTTTATTAGTGATTTTGGCCACATAAAAACACAAAGACTTCCCGTATGTACTTTATCGTCATAAATGTCGTACTTATAAATTAAAGATTTTCCGTCAAAGTACCATTGCTCGTTATCTTTTGAAAAGTGCTTGGGAAGGGTTAAATCGTCATAATCGTGAATGACCGTGCGGTAGTTTTTAATGTCTTGTTTGGTGTAAAAGGTTATTTCGCGAATAAACGGGTAAAAACTTTCTAAATTGTAAAGATGCGGTTCCAATGCCGAAACAATTTGATTTTTTAATTGTTTTTCAGATTCAAACTCGTTATTAAAAATCCTTAAAAACTGGGGGTTTGTCGCAACTTCTTGTGCAATTTCTTCGCAGGTTTGAATGGTGTTATTTAACGTGATATTCGCTTTATCAAAATAAAAGTTAACGTCCTTTTCCTTAGAAGAAAAAAGCAAAGAACGCGACTGATTAAAGGAAAATATACCCAAAATCATTAACGGTATAAGCGAAATAAGTAAATAGGTTGCAAGAAGCTGGTATTTAAACTTAAGGTTAAAGAATTTATTGCTTATAAAACCGGATAATTTTTTAAACATTAATTATCACCCTTTTCTCTGAATTGAGCAGGCGTGGTATGGTAAAATTTGTGGAAAATGGTCGTAAAATATGAAGCAGAATCATAACCCACCATTTTTGAAATTTCGGTTACGCGAAGGTTAGTGTTCTTAAGCAATTCACACGCTTTTTTAAGACGATATTCTTTCAAAAAGTCAATGAAATTTTTGCCAATTTCCTTTTTGAAAAGGCGGCTTAAATGGGCGGGTGAAATGTAAAGCTTTTCAGAAATATATTCCAGCGAAATGTTGTTCATATATTCGTTTTCAATAATGTTAAGACTTTTGGAAATAAGACGATTTATGTCGTCATCACTGCTGTTTGTAGTGATTTTTTCAATAATTTGTTGAAACAACATTACAATTTCATCAGCCGAGTTTGAAGCAAATATTTTTATAAGAATTTCTTGCTCGTTTATGATGGATTTATGCTTTTTGTAAAGTGAGTTTACAATGTTTGAGGAAATGCATTTTGCATATAAAGCGGAAAAGTGCGAGGTATGTTTTAGGGTGTTGAAAAGCAGTGCCACCATTGGTATAAAATCGGTGTAATTTTCAATTTCGATTAGAAGATTAATTTTGTCCATAATCATATCTATCGAAAGTGAATTTTCATCAACGCTTGACATAATGCTTTGTGCCGGAATAACCAAACCAATGTTTGTAAAAAAGAAATATTCGGCGGTTTGGTTTAAACGCTTATATTCTTCAAAAAGCTGTGAAATAGCGGTAAATTGGCTATAAGCAATGCAAATTTCGGTTTCAAGGTCGTTTCTGAAAATTTCAATAACGCTTTCAAAAAAATCTTGATTTGATTTATTTTTATCGTTGTTTAAAATAATACATTTTGAATTTTGCAAAGGCAAAACAAACGGGGCAGAGGGTAAAAGATTTTTAAGCTTTAAATATAGCTTTTCATTGTTTGCCGGCTCTTTAAGAAATTTAATTAAAACAAGCTGAAGCTTGTCATCGTTTATAAGGGAAGATATTTCTTCAAAATTTGTGTTATTTGCGTCAATTAAGTAATTTAAAACTTTTTGGTCTTTTTCGTTTAAATTTTCAAAAGATTGACGTTTATTTTCCTTGTTTTCCTTAAGTCGACAAATTTCAATTGCATCGTTAAGTGCCGATACTAAATCATCAATAAAATACGGCTTTAAAAGGTATTTTATTGCGCCAAAATCAATTGCTGCTTGGGCATAACTAAAATCTTTGTGTGCGCTTACCAAAATAATTGTAAGATTTGGGTTTTCTTTTCTGGCAATTTCGGCAAGTTCAATACCAAGCATATCGGGCATTTTAATGTCGGTAATAAGAATGTCAATTTTTTCTTTTTTGAGTATGCTTAATGCTTCGTTTCCACAGTCGGCAGTAAAGGTAAAAAGCGGTAAATCAAACTTTTTAATGGTACTGCATATACCGTTGCGGTCACGAAAGTCGTCATCAACAATAAGCACGTTGTACATAGGTGCACTCTCCCCAATAACATATAGTTAAATTATAAACGAAAAAATGAGCATTTTCAACTAAAAACACGCAAATATTTTGTTGAAAATAAAAGGGAACAAAATAGAGCAAAATTTATCAAAAAAATTATATTTAAATGATAGACAATATTTTGTATAATTATATTGAGAAAAAATGGGAGGTTGGTTCCATAATGTTTAACCTTAAAAAAATGTTTGCTTTAAGCGTTTGTTTTGTTATGACTTTTGCGGTTTTTTGCAATGTTAATATAGGCAATACATATAAAGCGGCAGAAATTTCTGGTGAAGCAGAGATAAGTACAAACGAGGTTTTAGACAACGGTTCGTACGGTGCTTATTTAGATAAATATAAAAACGTTAAAAATGCCGAAAGCGAAATTGTTATTTCGGCTTCAAAATATTTGGAATCTACACTTTCCAAGTTAAAGGTTTCGGAATGTGAAAAGGTTGAGGACGCACTTATAACCAATGGTGACGAGGGCGAAATCACCTGGAAGTTTGAAGTTAGCGAGAGCGCATTATACGAAGTGTATTTATCGTATTACCAGTTAAACGGTAGAAATTCTCCAATTGATATTGGAATTAAGTTGGATGGCGAATTTCCTTTTAAGGAAGCCAAAAGTAATGAATTTGACCGAATTTGGCGTGATGACAGCGGTATACTTACAGATAATAACGGTGACCAATACACACCGTCCATTTCGGAAGCACCCCAATGGAAAGTGAATGCTTTTAAAGATAAAAAAGGTTATTATGGTAACAATCCTTACAGCTTTTATTTAAGCGAAGGCACACACACCATTACTTTGGTTTGTAATGAAGAACCGTTTGCTTTAGAAAGCATTACTTTAAAGGGTGGCAAAAAACTTCCAACTTATAAAGAACTTCTTAAAACCTATAAGGAAAAGGGTTATAAGGAAACCAACAGTGAAATTAAATATATTCCGGGCGAAGAATCTTACGAAAAATCGGATTATTCACTTCGTGCTCAGTCTGATAAAATCAGCCCGAATACCCAACCGTTTTCTCCAACAAAAATCAGATACAACTGCATTGGCGGTAATTCTTGGAAATATCAGTCACAGTGGATTTCTTGGAAGGTGGAGGTGCCCGAAAGCGGCCTTTACAAAATTGGAGTAAGATTTCGCCAAGACATTATCAAGGGTTATTTTTCTTCACGTCGGATTTATATCGATGACCAAGTACCTTTCAAAGAAGCTGAAAATTTAAAGTTTGCATATTCGGAAGACTGGCAGGTAACCGCATTGGGTGAGGATGAAGATTATTTATTCTACTTAACCGAAGGTTCACACGAAATTAAATTAGAGGTTGTAATGGGCGACGTTTCAGAAGTAATTGAAGGTCTTCAAGGTATTTCTGACGATTTAATGGGTGTATACCGTAGAATTATTGCTATAACCGGCACAACACCTGACCAATACCGCGATTATAAAATTACCGATTCAGTTACAGATATGGTCGATATTTTCAAGGATTCTAAACAAACCCTTGAGCAACAGTTGAAACTTTTATCTGAAATTTTAGGTACTGAACAGGTTAATGCTACTGCACTTCAAACCTTGGTATCACAGCTTGAGGATATTATAAAAGACCCCGACACAATAGTTGACGCAAGTCGTTTAAGTACGTTTAGTTCTAACGTAAGCAGTTTTTCCGCATGGCTTTTGGACCTTAAGTATCAACCGCTTACAATTGATTGGTTGGCATTAATTAGTCCCGAAGAAGAGCTTCCCAAAGCAGAAGCCGGTTTCTTTGTTAGAATGAAAGCGACCGTTTTAAGATTTTTTGCATCGTTTATGGACGCATACAGCACTGAATTTGAAGAAGATGCTGAAATTATTACCGTATGGATTACTTCGGGTCGCGACCAAATGCAGATTCTTAAAAATATGGCGGCTGATTCTTTCACACCAAAATCAAACGTTCAGGTAGATATTCGTCTTGTAAACGCAACATTAGTACAAGCAATACTTGCCAATAACGGACCTGACGTTGCAATTATGGTTGCACGTGACCAACCCGTTAATCTTGCTATAAGAAATGCGTTGGTTGACCTTTCTCAAATCGAGGGATTTGAATCGGTTAAGAAAAACTTTAATCCAACCGCTTTTGACCCTTATAGTTATAACGGTGGTTGCTATGGCATACCTGATACGCAAATATTCCCAATGATGTTCTACCGCACCGACATTTTTGAACAAATGGGTCTTGAGTGCCCTGAAACATGGGATGAATTTTTGGCATTAGCGCCAAAGCTTCAACGCAACAATATGCGTGTTGGCGTGCCAAGTGCGGGAACGGGAATTTTCTCGGCCTTCTTAATGCAAAATGGCGGTAAGTTCTATAATAAAAAACTTACCGATACTGCATGGAATACCGACGTTGCTTATAACGCATTCTTAAGCTGGACCGACTTCTTTACACAGTACGGTTTTTCGTTGGAATACAGCTTTAACAACCTTTTCAGAACAGGCGAAATGCCTATAGGTATTGCCGACTATAATATGTACAATACCATTAAAGTTACCGCACCCGAACTTGAAGGTCTTTGGGAAATGGTAGAGCTTCCCGGTACTTTAAATAAAAAGGGTAAAATTGACCGCAGTGTAAACGCATCGGGTACTGCATCAATTATATTTAAAAACACCAAAAATCCCGAAGCGGCATGGAAATTTATAAAATGGTGGACAGGTGCCGACGCACAGTTGCGTTATGCCACTGAAATGGAATCTGTTATGGGCGTTTCTGCAAGACAGACACCTGCAAACGTTAAAGCGCTTAAAGAAATGAACTGGAACAAGAGGGAACTTAAAGCTTTAACAAATCAGTTAAAGTACGTTAAAGAATTACCCGAAATTCCGGGTGGTTATATCGTTACAAGAAACTTGGCAAACGCATTTAATGACGTTGTAATTAACGATAAGAATCCTCGCGCAAGTCTTGAAAAATGGACCGACAAAACTTCGGCGGAAGTAAAACGTAAATTAAAAGAATTCGGAATTGAGGGATAAAATGAAACAGGTTGCTTTGAAAAATGAATTTTCTTTGCGAAGACGTATTCAAACGGACCTCAAAAAGAATTATCAATTATACATCTTATCGGCACCGTTTGTTATTTTATTTGCAGTTTTTGTAATTTTGCCGGTGCTCATTTCCATTGTATTAAGCTTTACTCACTATAATATGTTGGAAACCCCAAGATTTATTGGTTTAACCAATTACGTGCAAATGTTTTTCGGTGATGACGTGTTTTGGGTTGCGTTTAAAAACACAATGATATTCGCTGTTATAACCGGCCCTATAGGTTATATTTTGTCGTTTGTATTGGCTTGGCTTATTAACGAATTAAACCCAACACTTCGCGCAATTGTTACATTCGTTTATTACGCTCCTGCCCTTACGGGTAACGTGTACTTTATTTGGCAATACATATTCAGCGGCGATAGATATGGTTTTATTAATAACCTGCTTTTAAAGCTTGGCTTGGTGTTAGAACCTATACAGTGGCTAAGTGATACAAGCTATATGTTAACGGTTGTTATTATTGTTCAAATTTGGTTAAGCTTGGGCGTAAGCTTTTTGTCGTTTATCGCGGGCTTCCAGTCGGTAGATAACACTCTTTACGAAGCGGGTGCAATTGACGGCGTTAGAAACCGTTGGCAAGAACTTTGGCACATTACCTTACCGGTTATGAAACCGCAAATGATGTTCGGTGCCATTATGCAAATTTCAACCGCATTTTCGGTTGGCGCAATTTCACAAACCTTGGTTGGTTACCCAAGTAAAAATTACGCCGCACATACGATAGTTTTACATATTATGGACTTTGGTACCATCCGTTACGAAATGGGTTATGCTTGTGCCATTTCGGTATTCCTTTTCCTTATGATGGTTGTCTTTAAGTCATTAGTTACCCGCATTTTGTCGATGGTAGCAGATTAAGGGGTGACGTGATGGCTAAAAAATTTAAACTTATTCGTTCTCGCGCCGGTGTACGCAAGCAAACACGCGGCTTTTTCGGGAATCTTGTAATTGCGTTGTTACTTACCGCAGTTGGTATTTTTATGTTGTTGCCGCTTGTTTATGCGGTAATGCAGTCCTTTAAACCAATTGACGAATTGTTCCTTTACCCGCCGCGCTTTTACGTTATGCGTCCGGTTGGAACAAACTATACAATGCTTTTCAGATTAATTAATAATCTTTGGGTACCCTTTACCCGTTATTTGTTCAACAGTGTTTTGGTTACAATTGTTGTAACTATTGGACAAATTTTAATAACCTCTGCTGCGGCATACACAATGTCTAAGTTCAAAACAGGTATTAGTTGGATGTTCCAAGTGGTTGTTTTAACCCTTTTGTTTAACGGAACGGTTTTGGCAATACCGCGTTATATCATTATGAACGAGCTTAACGTTGTAAATACCTATTGGGCATACATTCTTCCCGCGCTTCCGTCTTCAATGGGACTTTTCCTTATGAAGCAGTTTATGGACCAGTTGCCATATGCTTTAATTGAGGCATCCATGATAGATGGTGCAAACCATTTCAGAATTTATTGGAACATTATAATGCCTTCGGTTAAACCCGCTTGGCTTACCTTGCTTATATTCTCGTTCCAGTCAATTTGGTCAATTACAGGCGGCAGTCTTATTTATAACGAAGAACTTAAAATGCTGCCCGATGCAATTAACCAGGTGCTTTCGGGAAGCATTGAAAGAACAGGTGCTTCCACTGCGGGCAGTGTGTTGCTTATGATACCGCCTATAGTAATTTTCATATTTACCCAAAGCAACGTTGTTCAAACAATGACAAGCTCGGGTATTAAGGAATAGGGGGCGTATGTTATGAATATGAAAAAAGTATTTAAATTCGTAATATGTGCCTTGATGGTTGCTGTAATGGTATGCTCACCGCTTACCGTTTTGGCAAAATCAACTGTTACATATTCCTACAGTGAAGAAAATCCAAAGCTTTCGCCCGATGCTTGTTACGTTGAAAAAAGCATCTACGGTAAAGATATTGGTTGCGGCGATTTAAAATCTCCGCAGGACATTTGTATATTTAATGACGAAATTTATATTACCGATAGCGGTAATAACCGTATCGTTGTTACAGATTTGTCCTTTAAATTCAAACGTGAAATCACAAGCTTTACCCTAAACGGTAAAGAAACCAAGCTTTCCAACCCCAAGGGCTTGTTTTTAACAGATGACTGCTTGTGTGTTGCTGATACAGACAATGCGCGTGTATTGGTTATTAACAATTTGGGCGAGGTTATATTAAGCTTAGAAAAGCCCAAGAACGAGCTTTATAATCAAAAGTTGGAATTTCAGCCCCAAAAGGTTTTAAAAGATAAAAACGGTTTTTATTACGTTATCAATTTTGGTAACTATGAAGGCGCGCTTTTATACAACCCCGATGGTAGCTTTAATTCTTTCTTTGGTGGTAATAAGGTTACTGTTACGGTTTCGGTTTTGGTTGAAGACTTGTGGCGTAACATAATGAACAAAACCCAAATTTCGCGTACTGTTCAAAATATACCGCAAGAATACGGCAATTTTGACATTGACAGTAAAGGTTTTATTTACACCTGTACAAACAACACAACCGATAAGGTTGACCAGGTTAAAAAGCTTAACCCCAACGGTCAAAACGTTTGGGATTCGGGCAAAAATTATGGCGATACAGCCGAAATATATAACGGAAAAACTGAGCTTGTAACCCGTATTGTTGACCTTTCAATTGACGATGATGACTTTATTACCGCAGTTGACAGTCAGTTCGGTCACGTTTTCCAATATTCGTCTGTCGATGGTAGAATTTTGTTTGTAACCGGTAATATTGGCGCACAAAGCGGCACATTTGCCACACCTGCGGCAGTTGAAACCGACAATGAAGGAATTTATGTTTTAGATTCTTCTAAAAGTAACGTTACAATACTTAAATACACCGAATACGGTAAAGACGTTAGAACTGCTATGACCTTGTTTAACGACGGTAAATATCAGGACGCGCTTGATTATTGGAAAACCGTTATTCGCAAAAACGGTAATTTACAAATTGCATATATCGGTATTGGCGAAGCATTGCTTGGTCAAAAGAAATATACCGAAGCAATGGAATATTTTGAAATTGGCAGATATAAGGACGGTTATTCCGAAGCGTTTAAATCTTACCGTAAAGAAATATTACAAGCAAACTTTACTTGGATTTTGATTTTTGTTGTTGGTTTACTTATCACGGTTTACACCGTAAGTTACATTAACAAAAAGAACAAGAAAATTGACTACACAATTAAACGCTATAAAAAATGGCAGTACCCGTTTTTTGTATGCTTCCACCCCGCAAAGGGTTATGAAGACCTTAAGTGGTCTAATCAAACCTCATTGGTGGCGTCATACATAATTCTTGGACTTTGGTTTGTATCAAGTATTCTTAAACGTCAAAAAACTGCGTTTTTGTTTAACACCAATTTAGATTCTTTGGTTGACTTTAACATTTTTGTGCAGTTCCTTTCAACAATTGGTCTTTTTGCGGCATTTGTTGTAATTAACTGGGCGCTTTGTACCTTGTTTGAAGGTAAGGGCACAATGAAGAATATTTGGATTTACACCTCATACGCACTTATACCAATTGTAATTTCTAACTATTTGTGGGTTGGCTTAAGCTATGTATTCGGTGCAGACGAAGCCGCTTTCCTTAACATTATTAATGCCGCATGTATAATTTGGGCATTGGCGCTTTTGTTAAAGGGCTTAAGCGTTCTTCACGAATATAACTTAAAGCAGGTAATACTTTCGCTTTTGGCAACGGTATTCGGAATGGCAATTGTGGTGTTCTTATTGGTTTTGGTTATAAGCTTGTTTAACCGACTTTTAACCTTCTTTACCACAATAATCGACGAAATTAGAATGCAATCAGTAATGAAAGGAGGATGACTATGAAAATTAAAACAATATTATGTTCATTCTTCGCATTACTTATTGCATTGTCGGTATCAGTTCCGGTTGAAAACAGTTCGGTAGTTTCGGTACCGATTAAAACGACCGCCGCCTCTAAAAAAGTTACGGTAAATTCTAAATACGAAATTGAAAACGACAATTTTGTATTAACCGCAGACGATAAGGGTTCTGTAAAAATGTTGGTTAAAGCAACAGGTGAGTACTGGTATTCAAACCCCGTTGATGAGGAGACAAATGCACTTGTAACCGGTATTAATAAAATGAAAATGCAGTCACAGCTTATTGTTTCGTATCTTGTTGATGAAAAAAACGAAAAGCAGGCAACAAGCTGTGCTTCGGTTACCAACAAAAAAGGAATTACCGTAAAAGCAACCCAAAAGGGAATTAGAATTGATTATAACTTCACTAAAGAAAAATTTGTAATTCCGGTTCTTTACAGTATTGATTCTAAAGGTATGACCGCTCAGGTGCTTACTTCTGAAATTAAAGAAACCGGCGAAAATATAATTACAAAAATTATTCTATTGCCTTATTGGGGTGCTGCTTCTACCAAAGAAAACGGTTACTTTTTAGTTCCCGACGGTAGCGGCGCGTTAATAAACTTTAATAACGGAAAAAGTTCAAGCAATTACCAACAAAACATTTACGATACCGACGGTCTTATGAACGTTGAAAGCAGTGTTACCACTGCCGAAAAGGCGCTTATGCCGGTTTTTGGCATTAAAAAGGATGAACAGTCGGCATTGGCTGTTGTTGAAGACGGGGAATCGGCTTGTAAGTTGTACGCTTTTGTAAGCGGCGCTAATGGACCTTACAATAACGTTTACCCCGAATTCACCTTTAGAAAGTCTTCGGTTATTCAAATGCTTTCTAAAACCTGGTACCCGCTTGAAGTTACCTTTATTTCAAAGCAAAAGTTTACGGATGAAAACTTTACGGTAAAGTATATTCCCGTAATCAGCGAAGATAAGAGTTACAGCGGTATGGCAAATGAATATCGCGAATATTTGAAATCTACCGCAAAATTTAATAATAACCTCAAAAATGAATACGTTCCGGTTTATCTTGATGTTTACGCAAGTGTTTTGGTTTCCGATAATTTCTTAGGGTTCCCAATAACCGTAAACAAGGGATTAACCGATTGTGACGACCTTGAAAAGATAATTTTAAAACTCCGCAAAAACGGAATTGAAGATATTAACGTTCGTTATAAGGGCGTTACAAAGGATGGACTTTATAACAAAAAAGTTCCAACAAAATTTAGTGTTGCGGGTTCTATAGGCGGCAAAAACGGTCTTAAAGACCTTATGAAATTTGCGGCAAAAAACAACACTGTAATTTACCCCGACGTAGATTTTATTTACTTTAAAAAGAGCGGTTCTTCAATTTTCCAACCAAGCAACGTTATTCAAGACGTAAGACATAAAAACGGTATCTTTTATGATTACGATATTAGTAGTGGCGTTGCTCAAAAAAGCACAAGTGCAAAATATGCACTTAAGCCCTTGAAAATTGAAAAAACGGTCAGCAGTTATATAAAGTCGTATGAAAAATTCGGCGGTAACAGTTTATCGCTTTCAACTTTGGGTAGCAGCTTGTTTTCGGACTATGGCAAAAATATTTGCTTAAGTTCTAAAACACAAGAAAAGTTTGAAGAAATATTTAAAAATGTTTCCGATAAAAAAATTGATATAATGTTAGATGCACCATACATTTATGCCGCGCCTTACGCAAACGGTATTATTGCCGCACCAAGCGATAGCAGTAATTACGATATTGAAGATGAAAGCGTTCCGTTTTATCAAATGGTGCTTCACGGTTTGGTTTCGTATTCAATGCCTTCAATGAATTTTGCCGCTGATAGCAAGACCGCAATGTTGAAAGCTATTGAGACGGGCAGCAGTATAATGTACTCACTTTCAGCTACCGACTTTTCTGAAATTATTAAAGACGGTTATGATGAGCTTAGCTGCATTTACGTTAATGATTGGCTTGATGAAATTACCGAATCGGGCAAGACTGTTTATTCGGCACTTAAGGACGTTTCAAACAGTGAAATAATCGGACACTGTAAAGTGGATGATAATCTTTATAAGACCGATTATAAAAACGGTATAAGCATTTACGTTAACTATAACAAAGAAGCAGTTACGGTTGACGGTGTTACCGTTGAAGCTATGAATTTTTACATTTCCGGAGGTGAGTCCAATTGAAAAAAATTAGAATGACTAATGAACGCAGGGACTCGCTTACTGGATTTTGCTTTACACTACCGTGGATTATTGGTTTTATCTATTTCTTTTTAATTCCATTTGTTAAAGCAGTCTTTTATTCATTTTCATCCATAAAAATTACAAAAAATGGCTTTGATTTAACTTGGGTGGGATGGTATAATTATGGCAAGACCCTTTTTACCGACTCTGAAAACCTTAGAATGATTATCACTTCAGTTGGCGATATGGTTGCAACGGTTGTGGTTGTTGTAATATTTAGTTTGTTTATTGCAATTATTCTAAATCAAAAATTCAAGGGTCGTGGATTTGTACGTGCGGTGTTTGCTTTACCGATTATAATTTCCTCAGGCGTTGTTATTTATCTTTTAAAGCAAAACGTTTTACAGCAAAATATGGACGCTGAAACCACCACCGCAATTTTCCAAGCGACAGACGCGCTTAAATTTTTAACCGAAGCGGGCATACCGCAAAAAATTGTTACATTTTTCGAAAGCATTGTAAACAATATTTTCGATATGGTTTGGAATTCGGGTATGCAGATAATTTTGTTCTTATCGGCATTGCAAACAATTCCGTCCTCTTCTTACGAAGCGGCTAAGGTAGAGGGTGCTACCGCGTGGGAATCCTTCTGGTTTGTAACCTTCCCAATGATAGGCCCATTCTTGCTTGTAAATATCATTTATACGATAATTGACAGTTTTACCGACACGACAAACAAGGTAATGATGAAAATTACAACCTTGTTTACGGGTATTCAGTACGCCGAGGCATCGTCACTTTCAATGGCATACTTTTTAATTATTTTGGTTATCGTTGTTGCAGTATTTTTATTTGCAAACAAGAAGATAAACTATTCTGAGATGTAGGGGGTAATTGATTTGGAAAAGATTAAAAAACCAATACGTTACAACCGAAATCGCTTAATAGAAAAAACAGGCAATTGGTTGTGGGCACTTTTTAGAACTGCCTTGCTTATAGGTATCGGTTACATTATTGTTTACCCCATACTGTTTATGATAAGCACTGCACTTCGCGGCCCGGAAGATTATTATAATCCAATGGTTGTTTGGTTACCGCTTCACTATTCGTTGGATGCCTTCAAAAATGCAATAGACCTTTTAGATTATTGGAACACATTAACCCGCACTGCGTTTTATTCGGTTGGCGCTTCGCTTTTACAGGCAATTGTTTGCGCCTTTACGGGTTACGGTTTGGCAAGGTTTAAATTCAAGGGCAAAAGTTTAATTTTGCTTGGTGTAATTTTAACCGTTATAGTTCCTAACCAAACAATAATCGTACCTCTTTATGAGCAATATCGATTCTTTGATTTTTTTGGAATTGGTAGTCTTATTGAGCTTATAACAGGGGTATCGGCAAGTGTTAATTTAACCGATACGGGTTGGGTTTACTTCTTGCCATCGCTTTTGGGCAACGGTTTAAGGTCGGGTTTGTTTATACTTGTGTTTATGCAAACCTTCCGCGGTTTTCCAAAATCTATTGAAGAAGCCGCCCATATTGACGGTTGTTCGGCTTTAATGTGTTATTTAAGAATTATTGTTCCTAATGCGCTTAACGCATTTGTAACGGTGTTCTTGTTCTCACTTGTGTGGCATTGGGGCGATTACTATTACGCAGGTATGCTTATGGGCACGGGTTCAACCTTGGCAGTTGCCCTTAAAGCATTACCTACAACCGCAATGTCAATGTTCAGCACCACGTCTGATCCTGTTGCAAACTCGGTTTGCGTTCAGGCGGGTTGTCTTTTGGCAATATTGCCGCTTTTGATTATATTCTTCATTGGTCAAAAAAGCTTTGTTGAAAGCGTTGAAAGAACCGGCCTTGTTGAATAATATTTCGGTTTTTATTATGGTTAACATATAAAAAATTAAAGGAGAATTACAATGAAAAAACAAATTAAAAGATTTGCATGTCTTGCTTTAATCGCTGCAATCATTACAGGTTGCTTCGCGGGTTGTGACAGCAAAGGCGGCAAAGGTGGTAAATCTAAATTTAAAAACGTTGATTTAGTTATTTACTGCGCTGCAGATGATGAGTCTACTATTAAAGAAGTTGCTAAAGTAGCAGGGGAAAGATGGGAAAAAGATACAGGCGGTAAAATTACCTATATCATGAGCCCTGACTGGAACCAACGTTACACAAACCTTACAGTTAAAATGGCAACAGGTCAGCAGCTTGACGCTTATTGCTCCACCACACAAGACTGCCCGACTTTACCTTTAAAGGGCTTGTTCTTACCTGTTGACGAATATCTTGAAGACAATGATTACGTTTCTGAAAAATTAAGCAAGGAAGCATTCGGTTTTGACGGTAAGGTTTATGGCTTTGCTCAAAAATGCCGTTCGGTACCGTTTGTTATTCTTTACAACAAGACCTTGTTTGAAAACAACGGTGTTAAAACTCCTAGTGAATATTATGAAGAAGGTAAATGGACTTGGGACACCTTCCGTTCGCTTGCAAAGGAAATGACACAAGACCTTAATAACGACGGTAAAACCGACCAGTTCGGTTTCTCATCTTGGTATATGCATCCGTTTATTTGTTCGGCAGGTCTTGCTGACTATATCGATGCAGACAGAAAATTAACCTTGTCTGATACCAAATTCACAAAAACTATGAACTTCCTTCAAGAAATGGGCTTTAAAGATAAGAGCTTAATCACAAACGGTGGCTCTTTTGTTGAAGGTAAACTTGCAATGTGCGCTGAACGTACATATTACGTACAACAATACGCCTCACAGGGTATGGAAGACGAAATTGATTTCGTACCGTTCCCGCTTGATAAGGACAACAAGTCTGACACCCGTTATATGTACTGGGTTGACGGTCTTTCAATTCTTTCAAACACAGTTAACGCTGAAGCAACCGCAACCTTCCTTAAAGATTATTGGGCAGTGGCTTATGCCGAATGGTATGAACAGTCACAGTTCTCTGATGAATATTGGAAGGGTGGCTACACCAACGAACAAAAACAAATTATTGAAGATATGATTCCTTACGCTGTTTGTATGCCTTCACAAGGTTATCAAAACTTTACACAAACCGTTAAAGACAAACTTTTGGAAGACATCATCACAAAGGGTCTTTCTATCAGTTCTTCTGTAGCAAGTTACGGTCCTTCACTTCAAGCGATTGTTGATGACGCACACGCTACTAAAGACGAATAATTAAAACACCAACATTAGTAAAGGATTTGTAGGTGAAAAAATGATTAAAAAGTTACTTTTACTTGTACTTTCAATCACTTTGTTACTTTCCACCACAGCTTGTAATCCGTCAAATAAAGGCAAATTAGTTAATGGGGCATTACCCAAAAACGTTGTTTCACGTGTTGTTAAAACCGAAGACGGTAACCATTATATTGAACACAACGGTAAACCGTATTTGTTTTATGGTACACAGCTTCGTATTGACAACATTCGTGAACGTTACGATGCCGATATTTCCCTTATTGATAAAATGATTGCCAAGGTTAAGGAAGACGGTTTTAATACCATTGTAATTCCTGTTAAGTGGTATCAAATTGAAACCGATAAGGACAATTTTGATTTTTCTTTAATGGATTTATATTACGACGCAGTTTACAAGTATGATTTAACTGTTCAGTGGTTGTGGTTTGGTACTAACGTTTGCGGTTCGGGCGGTTGTACCCCCAAGTATATGAGGGATGAAAGTGTTTACCCACGTGTAACCCTACCCGAAGGTCAAAGTGGTATATATTTTGACTTTTCTTCCAAGGTTACTTTGGAAAGAGAAAAATACGCAATTTCTAAATTTATGGAATATATTGCCAAGCGTGACACCGAAAGACGTTGTGTTATTATTCAGGTAAACAACGAAGTAAGTCACGGCGGACCCGTTTTTGACGGCGGTACTGATACTTGGTATAAAACCGAAGAAGCATATTCAAAATTCGGTTGGTCAGGCGGTCAACAAAAGGAAGTTGCAAATTATCTTAACGCTTTAGGCGACGTTATTCACGAAAGTGACTATAGCTGTGTTACCCGTGTTAACATTATGAATGATGCATGGACGGTTGGCGGTGATATCAGTGACGTTTTATTAAACGGTACTGGTGTTGATATTATTGGTATTGACGTTTATCAAACCACTTGGTACGACAATGCAAGCAACATTTTCAAAAACAAGGGTAACGTGTTCCACTTTGCTGAAGCTTCAACTCTGTACGACCATTCTTACACCGTTGTTAAGTTTATGGCAGAGGGTTACGGATTTTTAAGTTATTGTTATAACGACTATGGTGCAGGCGACGGTGGTTATTACAACATTAAAGACGGTAATCTTTTCAATATTAATGAAAAGACCGAAAATTCAATTGAAAAAGTTCGTAAATTTAATTATATGATTAACGACTGTAAAGATGAATTGGCATCTGCCATTGCACAAAAAGCAGTTGCAGCATTCAATTATCAGCAAAAAGAAGACGACATTAAGGTTCAGAGAACCTTTGGTGACGAAACTATTACCTTTGAAGCCAAAGAACAAGCTTATGGTTTGGCTTTTTGGCTTAGTGAAAAGGAATACATTGTAATGACCAACCTTGACGAAAGCGAATTTGCTTTCGGTACACAAAGGGTTGAAAAGGTAGAATACGGTTCATTTAAAGACGGTCAGTGGGTTGCAAAAGAATGTGATGCTACCATCCGTGGTAACCGTGTTGTAATCGACGGTTATACCGTTGTTAAAGTTACTGTTCAGTAAAGGGGTGATATTTTGAAAAAGTCAATTGCTATAATATGTTCTTTAGTGATAATGTTATCATCACTTGCTATTATAATGAGCCAGTCTTTATTTGCCGCTTCGGACGATATTTTAACCGCTAGCGAAATGAACACACGTCTTGTAAACACAGGCGCTTACACCTTAAGCGGCGATACACTTACAAGCGTTGCAGGTAAGGACAGTAAATCTGCTGCTTTTGCAACAAAGCAGGATTTTATTCTTGACTTTAATGCAAAAGTCACCGCTAATAATCTGCAAATACGCATCCGTAATAAAGACGTAACAGGTCATTCGGTTGGCTATCGCTTGTTTATTTATGCAAACAGAATCAGTTTGCAAAAGTTTAACGATAATAACTGGGCTTCTACTGAAATTGCAAGTGCAGATTGCGATTTTACTAAATCTGTTGCAGTTAAAATTGTTGCAAACGGTACCAATTTGTACGTTACACTTGACGGTGTGAAGAAGCTTTCAATTACCAATGCAGTTGACACTTCGGCACAAGGTGGCGAACTTCGTTTTTACGGTATGTCCGGCGCAGGTGCAGGTGTGTTCAAAATGGTTTCACTTAAGGACTGCAGCAGCTTGGAAAGCGGAGATTCATCGGTTGATCCCGAATCAGGTGCAGATATTTTGTCGGCAACTGAACTCAACAACAAGCTCATAAGCACCACCGCTTATGAACAAAGCGGCAGTGTTCTTAAAAGTGTTAATGCTGTTAAGGACAGTAAAAACGCGTTATTTATTGCAAAGCAAGACTTTCGTTTAAAGTTTACCGTTAAGTTTGCTCAAAATGCTACAAACAGTATTCAAATTCGTCTTCGCAATAAAGACGTAACGGGTCATTCGGTTGGCTATCGCTTGTTTATTTATGCAAACAAAATCAGCTTGCAAAAGTTTAACGATAATAACTGGGCTTCAACCGAAATTGCAAGCACCACTTGTGATTTGACCTCAACCTCTGAAATTACAATTCAGGCCGATGGCACCAATTTGTACGTTTTGGTTGGCACAGCAAAGAAAATTGAAATTAACAATGCGGTAGATACTTCAGCCCAAGGCGGCGAGCTTCGTTTTTATGGTACAACCGTAGGCGGCACCGAAGTAAATATGCTTTATCTCAAAGAAGTTGTTGAAGTGCCGAAAGATGAAGAAAACGAAGAAGATGCAGGCGAAGATATTTTATCTGCAAGTGAACTTAACACCAAGCTTATAAATTCAACCGCTTATGAACAAAGCGGCAGTGTTCTTAAAAGTGTTAATGCTGTTAAGGACTCTAAAAGCGCATTTTTAATTGCACAGCAGGACTTCCGCTTGAAGTTTACCGTTAAATTTGCGTTAAATGCAACAAATAACATTCAAATTCGTCTTCGCAATAAAGACGTAACAGGTCATTCGGTTGGCTATCGCTTGTTTATTTATGCAAACAAAATCAGTTTGCAAAAGTTTAATGATAATAACTGGGCTTCAACCGAAATTGCAAATACCGCGTGTGATTTAACCTCAACCACCGAAATTACCATTCAGGCAAAGGGTACTAACCTTTACGTTATGGTTGGCGGTGTAAAGAAAATTCAAATTAACGATGCGGTGGATACTTCAGCCCAAGGCGGCGAGCTTCGTTTTTACGGTACAACCGTAGGCGGAACTGAAGTAAATATGCTTTCACTTAAAAAGCCGGTTGAAACCGAAGATGACGAAAACCAAGGTGGCAACACCGGCGGTGAAACCGGTGGCGGCACCGGAGGAGAAAGCGGTGGCAACGAAGGTGGAAATGAAGGCGGTAACGAAGGTGGAAATACTGACCAAGATGATGAAACCACCCTTGATAAGCTTGTTAAAGCGCTTATAAATACAGGTGCTTATACCCTTAATGGCGAGGTTCTAAACACCGTTTCGGGCTTTGAATCAAGACAAGCAACACTTTACAGCGGTCAAAACTTTGTTTTTGATTTTAATATTAAAATGAATTCTACAGCCGCTGCAAACGACCATTTACAGTTGCGTTTGCGTCACGCTGACGTAACAGGTCATTCGCTTGGTTATAGATTACTTATCTATAAAGACCGCATAAGAATTGAAAAATTTAACGATAATAACTGGCAGTCAACTTTAATTAAGTCGGTTGACCATAAGTTTACCGAAAATACTAAGGTTAGAATTGCGGCAAACGGTAAAGATTTGTGGATTGCTCTTGACGGGGTAAAACAAATCATACTTTCTGATGCGGTTAATACTTCCGAAAACAATGGTGCGCTTCGCTTTTACGGTATGAACAGTTCGGTTGTAAGCGAAGTAATGCCTGTTGCTCTTTCGGAATACAGTGATGCCGCCGAAGAGGGAATAACCACACCCATTATTGATGAAACCATCATTAAAACCGGCAGTGAGCTTACAAACGCTTTGGTTAGAACCACTGCTTACACTTTGGTAAACGGAAATCTTGTAAAGAGTGTTTCGGGTCTTCCCGCTAAAAACGCTATATTTACCGATAGTCAAGATTTTATCTTAAACTTTAACATGAAAATTAACAGTACGTCTTATGGTGAATACGTTCAAGTTCGTTTAAGATGTGCTGACCTTAAGGGACATTCGGTAGGTTATAGACTTTATTTCTATAAAGACCGCGTTCAACTTGAAAAGTTTAATAGTAACAACTGGAATTCAACCAAAATTGATTCTGCCGACCACGATTTTACCAGAATGTCAAAGGTAAGAATTGTTGCTAACGGTAAGAATATTTGGGTTGCAGCCGACGGCGAAAAATTGCTTTCAATAACCGACGCTATTGATACAAGTAAAAACAAGGGCGAGCTTCGTTTTTATGGTGTTCAGGGCAAAAATATTAATGCCAACGTTGAAATGGTATCACTTAAAAAGTATGATGCCGCAACTGCTAATGCAGGTATTAAACCCGAAGACCCCTCAAAGAAAAACGAAATTAAGTCAGCAAGTGAAATTTTAAATGCTTTGGTAAGAAGCGGTGCATATACAAGAAACGGTAACGTTGCTAATAACGTTGGCGGTAAGGACAGTAAAAATGCCTCTTTAACCGATAAGCAGGATTTCATTTTCAACTTTAAGTTGAAATTTGCTACCGAAGCTTCGGGCTCGTTGCAAATTCGTTTGCGTTCTAAGGATTTACAGGGTCATTCAACCGGTTATAGATTGTTTATCGGTAAAAAGAGTATTCAACTTGAAAAATTCAAGGACAATGCATGGTCTTCCGAAGCAATTGCAGTTGCAAAACACGACTTTACCGAAACAAGTGAAATTCGTGTAGTTGCACACGGTACTGACCTTTGGGTTGCTGTTAATGGCGAAAGGGTTATTAACATTACAAATGCTGTAAGTGCCGAAGGCGGAGAAATTCGTTTTTATGGTTTAAACACTTCAGCTTTGTGTGAAATTACTCCTGTTTCGCTTGTGCTTTATGATGAAAAGACAGCGCTTGACGGTATTACCGAAGCCAAACCCGAAGTTGAAGACGATAAACCCGTATTAAAGCCCATGGTTTTGGATGCTTTAAATAACGTTAATAATTCTTCGGCTTTAACAATTGTTATCATTTCGGTAGCGGCTGTTGTGGTAGCGGCTTTGGCTGTTTTAACAGTAATTCTTATTGTTAAAAAGAAGAAAACCAAATAACCAATAAAATATCGGAGCCGCAATGTTTTTTGCGGTTCCGATAAAATGGTTTTTTTATCTTGGTGTATAATTTTTAGTTGTGTATCAAGATAAAAAAATTATTATATTAAGTGTGGGGCGATATTATGATTAGAACAACACCTAAATATTTTAAAAAGTCAAATTATAAAGCGGTTTTAGCCCAAAATTGTGAAATTTCGGGCTTTGAGGTTTATTTGCAAAAGGCAATTTTAGAATTTGCAAATGACGAAAGCGGGGAATATGCACCGATAAAAAGCATTGTTGGTGTCAAAGAAATTCCTGCCGAAATTATCGAAAAAATTACATCAAACGGGGCTGAATACAAACCTCAAGAAGAGGGCTTTATTATTACCTTTAATGGCGAAGACGTTTATATTTATGCTATAAGTGGTATGGGACTTCAAAACGGTGTTGCAACCTTTTTACAGTCACTTGACAGTGATAACTGCTATACCGACGAAATTCTTTGGGATTACCCAATTTGTGCTCTTCGTGGTATAAAGGTAATGATGCCTGCAAGAAAGGAAATAGACGGTTTTAAGCGTTTTGTTGATAAAATGGTTTATTTCAGACACAACACTATTATGATAGAAATCGGCGGTGCTATGGAATATAAGCGCCACCCCGAAATCAACGAGGGCTGGGAAGAATATTGCGAATTTATGTCGGAATATTCGGGCAAATCTAAAAAAATTCAAGAATTTACATACCCTTGGCGCAAGAATTCTATTCACTGTAATAACGGTGGCGGTTCTTACTTAACGCAAGATGAAGTGCGTGAATTAATCGCTTATTGTAATGAAAGAAATATTGAAATTATTCCCGAAGTGCCTTGTACTTCACACTGCGATTATCTTTTAACACGCCACCCCGAACTTGCTGAAAGATGCGAAGACCCATACCCCGATACCTTTTGTCCGTCAAATCCCGCTTCTTACGAGCTTTTATTTGATGTTTTTGATGAGGTTATCGAAGTATTTAACCCCAAGTGCATTAACATTGGTCACGACGAGTATTATTCAATTAACGTGTGTGATCGTTGCCGCAAACGTATAATCGACAATGCCGATTTATTGGCTGAAGACATTAATAAAATACACGATTATTTGGCAAGTAAAAACGTTAAAACAATGCTTTGGTGCGACAAGCTTATGAACGTTGAAGGCGGCGTAGGTCACGGTGGTGCTTTAAGCTACGTTTATTTTGCTTGGGACGTTAATAAGCCCTTACTTAATATCATTCGTCCCACTTGGGAAGCAAGAAACAAAATACCTAAAGATATTATTTGTATGAACTGGTATATGTCCTTTGGCGAAAAGTATGACGAAGAAATTCGCGAATTTCCTGTTGTTTTTGGTAATTTCTGGGGTCAGTACGACTTTAGAAACTTTAAAAAGCGAAAAGGCGAAAACACCCTTGGCGGTATGTGCTCTAACTGGGGTGCGGTGGACGACGTTTATTTCCAACGCAATAACATTTATTCTGCTATGGCATATAACGAAGTTTATTATTGGGATGACAGCTATGATGATAATAACGACAAGGAATATGCAATTCGTATTGAGCGTATGTTTAATGCGCTTTGGCGTTACCGTTACAACAAGCTTTTAAAGAACCCAAATTTATTTGTTGAAGTTGTGCACACTACCGACAAATCTGTGCGTTATCGCGAATTTTCTGACGGTGTTTTCCCCGAAGGCGAAGCATTCAGAAAAGAATTTCTTGTTGGTAGTTATGTAATAAAATATACTGACGGCACTGAACAGTTTGAAGACATTTTCTATGGTCAACATATCATAAACCGTGATATTAATTGGTATGATAAGGATGATATTTTGTCTGAAAACGTTGATGCAAACCCCGGTGCCAAAAAGCTAAGAATTGACCAAACACTTTCATCAGTCGCGGGAATAACAATGCCCATTTACCTTGACGGTAAAATTTATTGCAAGTATTTAATTGAGAAAAAACATCCCGAAAAGCAGGTTGAAAGCATAAACTTTATCTTGCCCGAAAATGCAACTTGGGAAGTAGAAGTTAAAGCTGCAAAATAGGAAGGTGCTTATTATGCGAAAATATGAAAACGTTAATGAAATTTCATTTAACCGCATGCCTCAAAGGAGTTATTATATTCCTATGGGAGCTGCTAAGTATTATTCGCTTAATGGTAAGTGGCGTTTTTGTTACAGTCAAAACGGTGACCGGCTAACAGACGTTGATGATTGGCAGGAAATAGAGGTTCCGTCCTGTTGGCAAACAAATGGTTACGATAAACCAAATTACGTTAATATTCAGTATCCGTTTCCATATAATCCACCTCATGTACCGATGATAAATCCTGCTGCGATTTATGAGCGTGAAATAGAAATTGACGTATTAAACTCTTGCGTATATCTTGTTTTGGAGGGCGTTTCTTCCTCGGCTGAAATATGGTTAAATGGCAATTATGTAGGTTATACGCAAGGAAGTCATTTACAAGCCGAATTTGATATTAGTGATTTTGCTGTAAGTGGTATAAATACAGTTAGGGTAAAGGTTTGGAAATGGTGTCTTGGCAGTTATCTTGAAGGTCAGGATCATTTTCGTATGCATGGAATTTTTAGGGATGTTTATATTCTTACACGCCCTAAAAATCATATAAAAGATATTGAAATCTCTACAACAAAGAATGTTGTTTCGGTTAAAACCGATGCTTTGGCAGACGTTTCGCTTTATAATGATGGCGAACTTATTGCGAAATGTCAAAGCACTATGAAGTGCGATTTTACGATTGAAAACCCGATTTATTGGTCGGCTGAAAAACCATATTTATACGAATTGGTTTTTGAGTGTGTGGATGAAATAATTTCCCAAAAGATTGGGCTTAGAGATATTGTAATCGATGAAAACGGTGTTTTTAAATTTAATGATACTCCTATAAAGCTTCTGGGCGTTAATCATCATGATACAACCCCTAAAACGGGTTGGGCGATGACAGATGAAGAGCTATTGAAAGATTTGGAGCTTATGAAATTTCTAAATATCAACACTATTCGTACGTCACATTATCCGCCCACACCGAAGTTTTTAAATTGGTGTGATGAAATGGGCTTTTACGTTATTTTGGAAACCGATTTGGAAACCCACGGTATTAACTGCCGTAATCCCGGTGTTATAAGATATGACAGTCAAAGCGAAGATTGGCTAACTCAAAAGAGCGAGTGGGAGAAAGTATATTTAGACCGTATTATCAGAGCATACGAAAGGGATAAAAATCATCCTTCAATTGTTATTTGGTCTATTTGTAACGAAAGTGGCTTTGGTAATAACCACATTTCAATGACTAATTGGCTTAAACAACGCGATAACCGTCTAATTATACATAGCGAGGACGCAACCCGTCTTGGCTTTAGTCAGTACGTTGATATTGACTCTATGATGTATCCCGAATTTAGCGGAATTGATAAGTATTTAGAAAATACCGAAAATGTTAAGCCGCTATATTTGTGCGAATATTCACACGCAATGGGTAACGGGCCCGGTGATGTATATGAATACGTTGAAAAGTTTTACAGCAATCCGCGTTTAATGGGTGGCTGTATCTGGGAATGGGCTGATCACGCAGTTTTAGTTGACGGCGTACAAAGGTATGGCGGTGACTTTAATGAAGCGGTACACGATAAGAACTGTTGCTGTGACGGTATGGTATTTTCCGACCGAAGCTTTAAAGCGGGAAGCATGGAAGTTAAGGCGGCATATACGCCGTATCGCTTTGAGGTTATAAAAGAGGGAATAAAGGTTCAAAATCGGTTCAATTTTACAAATTTGTCAGAATTTAATTTCAAAATTGAAATTAAAGCAGACGGTGAAAAGGTATTTGAAAAAACGATTAAAATTGATGTAAAACCCGGATCGAGCGTTATTATTCCGTTTGATTTTCCTATGCTTAAGGTTGAAAAAGGTTGCTTTATTACCCTTGTGCGTTTAAATTCAGCAGGGGAAATATGCGACTCTTTACAACAAAAAATCAAATGTGAAATCATTAAAAAACAGTTTAATGATGCATCGCTATTACTTACTAACAATGAATTTGAAATTGTTGCCAAGGGTGATAATTTCGAATATGTTTTTGATAAAATTTACGGCAATTTTTCAAAAATTTGTTTTAATAACAAAAATATACTGTGTAAACCTGTTGCTTTTACTGCGTTTAGGGCCCCTACCGATAACGACGGTTTTATGTCAAACGGTATTGCCAATAAATGGGCAAATGCGGTACATGGCGGCGGTGAAAATTTGCATCACCTTCATAATTATATTTATGATACTAAAGTCGAAGAAAACGTTATTACGGTCAAGGGATGTCTTTCGGGTATTGCACGCAGACCGTTTTTGAATTACAAGCTCGAAATATCGGTTTATAATAGCGGAAGAATACATTACGAGTTTTTTGCAAACGTTCATAAAGACGCTGTATGGTTGCCGCGACTTGGTTTTGAATTCGTAATGAAAAAGGATGCGGAAAAATTCCGTTATTTCGGCGCAGGACCTATGGAATCATATCTTGATATGCATCATCATGCTAACACAGATTGGTATAATAGCGATGCCGACAGTGAGTATGTAAATTATCCGTATCCACAAGAACACGGTAATCATTGCTTTACAAAAGAATTGATTTTATCAAATGGTGCGGCTTTTTCATCAAATAATGACTTTAGCTTCGCCGTAAGGCATACAAGCACCGATTCGTTGTATAAAGCAACCCATACTGATGAAATTGTCTTTTCGGATGATACTTACGTTTATATTGACTATAAAATGTCGGGCCTTGGCTCGGCTTCGTGTGGCCCACTGCCCAACGTAAATTGTCGACTAAACGAGAAAGAGATTAGTTTTTCTTTTGATTTTTTTTACAATAAGGAGAAATTTTAATGTTTACTGATGTAAAAAAGAATTTTATGTCTTATTTTTACGGTGACCCCGAATATTACCGTGATTATAAGTATTTACAGGACGAATTTACCGTGTTATCAAACCCACATAAGGGTTGGTATTGGCATTATATTGATAACGGTATGTCAAGGTGTGAATATTATCACGACAGATGGCATCATTCATATCACGACGCTGAGGACGAATTTGATATAACACAGTTTCCGGGTCTTCATCACTTGGCACTTCGTATTGACTGGTACGATATTGAAAAGCAGGAAGGCGTTTTTGACTGGTCACGCATTGACGAAATTTTTGAGCGTTATGGTAAAATGGGTTATAAATTCAATTTCCGTGTTTGCACTTACGAGGGCATTTTGCACGACGATTTTGGTTATGCAACACCCGAATGGGTGCGTGAAGCAGGAGCAGAGGGTTGGTTTGAAGCCAATGGCTCTTGGCAACCGAAATATGATGATCCCATTTTCCTTGAAAAGCTTGAAAACTTCTTTAAGGTTTTTGGTGCAAGATATAATTCTAACCCGTTGGTTGAATATATAGATTTGGGTACTATCGGTATTTGGGGCGAAGGCAACCCCGGTCATCCCATTTATGATATTGATATGTATAAAAAGCATATTGAAATTCATATGAAGCATTTTCCTGATAAGCTTATCGTTATAAATGATGATATTATAAATTGTTCATCATATAACCCTAAGGTTAATCGTAAACAGGTGCTTGATTATGCGGTATCACGCGGTATGGGCTTTAGAGATGATTCGATTTTGTGGGTTGGTCTTACAACCGGCAACTGCGGTTACGACACAATGCGTACACCCTTTATGTTCGACTTATTTGCGGAAAACGCCCCCGTTGATATTGAGCTTGACCACTTAAAGCAGGTCAAAGATGACGTTTATAAAGACGGTATGCCAATTTACGAAGCGTTAAAGCGCGCACACGCAACCTTCTGCGGTTTTCATTGTTACCCGCAAGAATGGGTTGCAAAATACCCCTATCTTTCAAAGCATATTGCCAACAAGCTTGGTTATTGGTACTTCCTTAACGGTGCCGAACTTCCCGAATTTGTTGCGGGACTTCCCGTTGTTGCAAAATTCTATTTTGAAAATAAGGGCTTTGCAAAGGCATATAACAAATATACACTTAAATTCAAATTGGTTGGTATTAATGGCGAATTTGAAATTTATTCAAATGACAATATAAATCAAAACTGGCTTTCCGAACAAATAACAAAAGAAACCTTAAAGTTCGATTTATCAAACGTTTTGGCAGGGGAATATACCCTTTGTGTTGGCTTGTTTGAAAAAGACCTACCCATTAAAATGGGCTTTAAGAGCGAATGTGAAATGGGCGACGGTTTTTATGGCTTTGATACCATTGAGGTTAAGTAAGGAGAATATACAATGTTAAAATGTTTACCCACTGTTTTTGCGGTTGAAGATAATTATCAAATTTCGGTTTTGTGTAATGGCAGTTCACTTGTTTGGGTTAAAATTGGCGATGAAGTTTATTGTGATGAGGTTGGCGGCGTTATGCGTTCACTTCACAATATTCATCGTATAACTGTGCCAATGTCGGTTCTTGATAATGCGAAAGAATATACCGTTTTTACTGAGGAAATGGTTGAAAGAAAGTCAAACTTCCCAAAAACCAACCCTCAATCGTCACAAACCTTTGAATTTGTGCCTGTTTCTAAAGAAAAAACGGTTAAAGCATATCATATTTCAGACGCTCACAGCCGCATTGAAGCTCCAAAAGCGGCGGCGGAATGTTTTGGCGAATTTGACTTTTTAATACTTAACGGTGACATTCCCGACAATAGCTGCAAGGTTGAAAACATTGAAAACGTGCTTGTGCTTTCGGGTGAAATTTCAAAGGGTAAAATTCCGGTTGTTTTTTCACGCGGTAACCACGATATGCGCGGCACCTATGCTGAATATTTTTGCGATATGATGCCTTCAAATAACGGTAAAAGTTATTTTTGGGTTAAGCTTGGCGGTATTTGGATGCTTATTCTTGACGGTGGCGAAGATAAGCTTGATATTCACGCTGAATATAATAATACAATACGTTGTCATGCTTTCCGTAAAAGAGAAACCGAGTTTATTGAAAACATTTTAGATAAGGGCGACTTTAATGCAAATGACGTTACTCACAAGCTGGTAATTTCTCATTTGCCCTTTACCCACATAAGCGCAAATGAGGAGTTTGCAATTGAAAAAGATACATATTCGCTTTGGGGCAAGCTTTTAAAAGAAAAATTTAAGCCCGATTTAATGATTTGCGGTCATATGCACGTTAATCAAATTCATCATGCGGGAAGCGAGTATGATAATGCAAATCAACCCTGCACACTTGTATTATCGTCTAAAGTTGGGGGCGATTATTTTGCAGGCGCGGGTTTTGAATTTGGAAAAGAAAATATAACCGTTACCTTTACCGGTAACGATGGCGGTAAGGAAACAACCGTTTTATAAAAATTTTAAATCAAAAGGGAGGTGGCAAAATGCTTGAATTTAAAAAAGCAATGCCCATTTGGGTTAAAGATAAGCAAAACGAAATGAATTATCGCGTGCAGTTTAAGGCGCTTATAAATTATAACGACAGTTCTTCCGTTAAGCTTTCACTTGCCACTTCCGGTATATATAACTTATTTGTAAACGGTATCTTTGTATCTTATGGTCCTGCAAGGGCGGGACGCGGTTTCTTTCGTGTTGATAAAATTGATATAACCGATTTTCTTAAAAAAGGCGAAAATGCGGTTGTTGTTGAAGTTTGCGGTTATAATGCCACAAGCTTTTATATACAAAAACAGTCCTCGTTCTTAACTGCCGAAATTTGTATTGACGGTACTGTTATTGCTTGGACGGGCGACAGTTTTACCGCACGAAAAAACCCGTTTTACATTCAAAAAAGTCAGCGTTATAGCTACCAAAGACCAATGGTAGAATCGTACAATGTTACATATTTTGATACCTTTTTAACCGACAAAAAAGTCGGCGAATTGCCGCTTTGTGAGGTAAAGGGTGGTAAGTATATTGCTCGATATACCGAAGAGCCGCTTTACGAATGTATAAATGCCAAGCCGATTTCTTACGGACGGGTAAAACAGGTTATAAATGAAGCTATTATATATGACCGTTCTGTCACAAAAGTAGGGGAACAGTTAAGCGGGTTTTTAATGTCCGAATTGGAGGCATTTCCAACAAAAGAATGTCAACAGCTTGAATTTGAAATTGATGAAAACTTAAACAATTTGTGTAAAAATGGTTATGCGGTTTATATGTTGCCATTTTGCGCTACGGGTATGCTTGATTTTAGGGTTGAATGTTTAGAAGACCTGACCCTTTACGTTTTGTTTGACGAGGTTTTGACAGACGGTAAGGTTGATTTTTTGCGTGGCGAATGTGCTAACGTAATAAAATACAATCTTAAAAAAGGTGTTCATAATCTTAAATTCTTTGAAGTTTATACAATGAAATATATTGCGTTTGCGACACTTGGAAAGTGTGAAATCGGCAACGTTAAAATGATAGAATATAAGCACCCACCAGTTTGTTATGACACTTCGGTTTTTGGAGGCAAAATCAAGCTTATTGCCGATGCCGCAATTGAAACCTTCCGTCAAAACAGTGTTGACCTATTTTCCGACTGTCCCTCTCGTGAAAGGGCGGGTTGGCTTTGCGATAGTTATTTTACTTCGCAGGTTGAAGCGCTTCTTTGCGGTAATAACAATATTGAAAAAAGCTTTTTGGAAAACTTTTTGTGTGAAGAAAATTACAATGGTTTACCAAGCGGTATGGTACCAATGTGTTACCCGTCAGACGTGTTGTTTGGCGAATTTATACCACAGTGGTCATTGTGGCTTATTTTAGAACTTGAAAAATATTTTGAAAGAACCGGCGACCGTCAGCTTATTGACCGTTTTAGCGTTAAGGTTGAAAAACTTTTAAATTATTTTGCCGCATTTGAAAACGAGGACGGTTTGCTTGAAAAGCTTGACGGTTGGCAGTTTGTCGAATGGTCAAAGGCAAATGACCTTGTTAATGACGTAAATTACCCTACCAATATGCTTTATAGCAGGGCTTTAAAGGCGGCGTCAGCTTTATATAACAAAACAGAATTGACCGCAAAGGCCGAAAAAATTGCAAAAACTGTTTTAAAACAGTCTTTTAACGGTAAATTTTTCTGTGATAATGCAGTAAGAAGAAACGGTAAACTATATCTTACGGGCGAATGTACCGAAGTGTGTCAATATTATGCGTTTTTCTTCGGTATTGCCGACGATATAACACATTCGGAACTTTTAAAAACCTTAATTGAAAAGTTTGGTCCGCAAAGGGTAAAAACGGGCGATTTTGCAAACGTCTATTTTGCTAATGCCTTTATTGGTAATTATTTGCGGTTAGATATTTTAATGCGATATGGCGAATACGGTAAGGTGCTTGATGATATAACTGATTATTTTTATTACATGGCAGAAACAACAGGCACTTTGTGGGAGCACACGGGCGCTACTGCAAGTTGTGACCACGGTTTTGCTTCATATGTTATTTGTTGGCTTGATGCTTTAAGAAAAAAAGGAATAATATAATGATGTATGCGAATTATCACACTCATACCTATCGTTGCGGTCACGCAAGCGGCAGGGAAGAAGAGTATATTAAAAATGCAATAGCCGGCGGCATTAAAATTATGGGCTTTTCAGACCACGTTCCCTTTGCGTTTGAGGGTGGCAAAGAATACCCTTGGCACGTTGGGGTGAAATACGCAGAGGATTATATATTAACCTTGTCAACACTTCGTAAAAAGTACGAAAAAGATATTGAAATTCATATTGGTTTTGAAATGGAATATATACCAAAGCATTTTGACGAAATGTTAGCTTATGTTAAATCGTTAGGAGCCGAATATTTAATTTTAGGTCAGCATTTTTGTAGATTTAACAGCTTTGACGACGTGGGCTATTCTTCCTTCTCTAAACATACCGAAGCCGATTTAATATCATATACTAATTTATTGATTGGCGGAATTAAAACGGGGGTTTTTTCTTATATTGCTCATCCCGACCTTTTTATGTATGATATCGACAGTGAAGAGTATAAAATACAAGTGAAACGTCTGTGTGAAGCCGCCAAAGAATGTGATATTCCTTTAGAAATTAATTTGCTTGGTCTTTTTGAAAACCGTTGGTACCCTAACGACGTTTTTTGGGAAATAGTTGGCGAAGTTGGTAATAAGGTTGTTTTCGGCTTGGATGCTCATTCGGCCGAACGCGCTTTTGATGATTATTCTCTGCAAAAAGCAAATGATTTAGTAGAAAAATATAACTTAAATCTTGCAAATGAAATTAAACTTAAAACGTTATAAAACAAACCACTCGTATGAGTGGTTTTATTTTTTATTTTGTTTTAATGAAATAAAATTAAAATTATTTACATTTTTATGTAAACTTTTATCATTGTTAGTGACAAGTGCTTATGTTATAATGTTTTGTGGGAGAAGATTTGTGTAAATTGCACCTAAATATTGGTCAAAAGTTACACATTCGACTAAAAAGCATATAATCGTTAAAATAACGGAGGTCACAATTATGATTAATGTATTTGATATTACTGAATTTGGTGCAGTCGGCGACGGCGTTACCGATTCGACTGAAGCCATTCAAAAGGCGTTTGACGCCGCAAAAGATTGTAGAGGTAAAATTGTTGTACCACCAGGCGAATATGCTGTACGCGGCGGTTTGAAATTGCGTGGCGAGTATGTTTCATTGGAAGGTTTTTCGGCTTGGAACTATCGTAGTGACGGTGCTTCTACTTTTGTACTTACTGACGAAAACGCTGAATACTTAATTGATATAACAGGTGCCTTTGGTTGTAAAATTTACGGTATGACCTTTAACGGTAAAAAACTTGGCAAAAACATTCACGGTATACATCTAAAGTGGCCGGTAGCAAATGGTGGCGGTCAAGAAGACACTTTTGATATTGACGATTGTAAGGTTGCATTTTTTTCAGGTGATGCTTTGCATTTTGAACACGTTTGGTGCTTCTCTGTAAGACGCAGTCTTATGATTACAAACGGCGGTGCAGGTCTTAACTTTAGTGGTTGGGATGCTTTCCTTACCGATAACTGGTTTGCTAATAATGATAATGGCGGACTCAACGTTATGGGTTACGTTGCGGCAATTACAGCAACAGGTAATCGTGTTGAATGGAACAAAAACGGTGGTTTTATTATTCCCCGTGGCGATAGTTTCAACTTTACAGGTAACTTCTTTGATAGAACCTTTGGTCCCGCGCTAGAACTTGGTAAAGATGGTGTGGGCGTAAACCTTGCCACCATTACCGGCAACATTTTCAGACGTGACGGTGCTTATCTTGATAAACCCCACGAAGACCCATTTAAAGGTTCACACGTTATAATGGACGGTTGTACAGGTTGTGTGCTTGTCGGCAACACAATGAAGCTTGGTGCAGGCGATGGCGGTACAATGCCCGTAAGCCCTGACTATGGTATGATTATTAAAAATTGTGAAAACACAATTGTTAAAGATAACGCAATGCATAATGGTGCAATTATAAATAATCTTATTGAAGAAAATAACGTAAATTGTATTATTGAAAATAATATTGGTTGTATTCTTAAAGATTAAGG
>JAZNJR010000011.1:0-55268 GCA_045578165.1 Acutalibacteraceae bacterium | reverse complement strand
TTACGGTTTCACCACCGGCGGGTGCAGCGACAGTAGCAGGAGCAGGAGCAGCAGCGGGAGCAGGAGCAGCAACAGGAGCAGCAGCTACAGCGGGAGCTGCTTTAACGTCAGCAGCGTCAACAACTTCTAAAGTAATTTCGTAAGCAGTACCGTTTACGGTAACATTATATTTTTTCATAATTTAACACCTTTTTCTTATAATTTTTTAAATGATAAAATTCTAATAGCGGAAACGTCAGTTCCCAATTCTTCTGCAACAGCGGCAGAAACTGCAGCAACAATTTGCTGACGGTTTTCAATTGGTTTAGCATGAGCAGCGGCAACGGGGACAGCGGCAACAGTTTCAGTCTTTTCATTCGTGGCATTTGATTTGACACAGAACAAGCTGATGATTTTACATAAAATAACTATGCAGATAAGACCGGCAAAAACTGTACCTACACCGATAAGCACAACCTGAAGATTAGGAATTTCTTTAACAGGGTCTGCTGCCATGGTTGTTATAAAAGAATTATACATTATTTTGGGCACCTCCCTTGAGCCAAAAAATATGTGTTTTGAAATTCGGTTTTTAATAAAATTCCCAAATTTCGCCTATTTACATGTATTATACATTAAATGTCAACATTTTACAACACATTTTTAATGTTTTTTCCAATAATATTTCGTATTTTTTAGTAACGATTTTATTTATTATTAATATACTGTTATAGGACAAGCGAATATAGTCCTTAAAGGAGAATTAAAATGGACAGAAAAATGTTTAACTTTAACGATTTCAGAAATCGTGTTACTAATAACGATATGGAAAATTCAATGCCCCAAATATGTTTTGATACAAACCAGTGTAACCCGCCCCAAGCACAGTCGACTGACGGTGTTTTAACAATGGCTTTTGTAAACGTTCAACCCCTTGATTATGTTTACGACGAAGCACAGGCATTTACAAACGGAACGCTTTTTCCAAACATTAATAAACAGTTTTATTATGGGGGTAATGGTAAATGAACCGCAAATTCGAAATGAAGAAAAAAATTCACGCAATTGACTTTGCAATTCATGAATTAGTATTGTTTTTAGATACTCATCCTACAAACAGAAAGGCAATGTCGTTGCTTAAAGATTACCGTTTTAAACGAATGGAACTAATAAAAGAGTATGAATCACAATTTGGCGATTATATCGTAACCCCCGCCGACATCACACCGGACGGTTGTTGGCAATGGCTTGACGGTAAATGGCCTTGGGAATTTAAGGAGGTATGATTTATGTGGCAATATGAAAAGAAATTACAGTTTCCCGTAAATATTAAAAACCGAAATCCAAAATATGCACAAATAATTATCAGTCAATATGGCGGTCCCGATGGCGAGCTTGGTGCTTCAATGCGTTATTTAACCCAACGTTACGGTCAACCCTTTAACGAAGTTAAGGGCATTTTAACCGACGTAGGTACCGAAGAATTGGCACATCTTGAAATGGTATGTGCAATGGTGCATCAGTTGACGCGTGATTTAACTCCTGAAGAAATTAAACAAAGCGGTTTTGACAAATATTTTGTTGACCACACAGCATCTGTTTACCCGCAGGCAGCGGCAGGTCTTCCTTGGCGCGCTGAATATATTCAGTCCAAGGGCGACGTTTTAGCCGATTTACACGAAGATTTGGCGGCAGAACAAAAGGCAAGGGTTACGTACGATAACCTTATTCGACTTATAGACGACCCTGATATTTTAGAGCCGCTTAAATTCTTACGTCAGCGTGAAATAGTGCATTATCAGCGGTTTGGTGAAGCGTTACGGCTTACTACAGATAAACTTGATAGTAAGAATTTCTATGCTTTTAATCCCGGATTCGATACAAAGCCTTGTAATAAGAAATAATAATTAATAGCATAACACAGAAAACCGAAGCATCCTTTTTGGTTGCTTCGGTTTTCGATTTTAAATATTTAATTTATTATTCGAATTTATTTGAATCGGCAAGGTATTCTTTGATAGTTTTGCCGATTTTTCTTTTAAAAACAGTTCTAAAATATCCTACATCTGAAAAACCGCAACGCGATGATATTTCTTTTTGAGAAAAGTAATCTGTTTCAAGTAAGCTCTTTGCATACTGTATTCTTAAAGTGTCGAGATATGCTTTGGGAGAGGTACCGTAAACTCTATTAAATTCGCGCCTGAAAAAAGCAGGGCATACTCCTATCTTTTTGGATAGTTCTTCAATTGATAGTTCGGGATTCCAGAAATTTTGACGCATGTATTCTGCAGATTCTATAATGCGGTTGTCTTTTGGGTTATTTCCAAAACCTGCATCTCGGATAAGCTCTGAAAAAATTTCATAAAATACGGCGATAATTTTATAGCTGTTTCCAATATTATTTTCATATTTAAGGCTTAGCGCTTTAAGGAATAGTTTTTTATATTTTTCTGCATCTGATATTTTAAAAATTTTAATTTCTTCAAAAACATAGTTTAACATATTAAAATGTATGCTGAGGATATCTTCCTCATCATTATTTCGTATATACGGAACACCTTCAGGAATAATACAAATGCTTACGGGTTCAAATGTAATTGTTTTTCCTTTACAAATATATTTCCCCGATGTTTTAAGACGGAGGGTTAAAGCTGTAAATGAGCGTGCAGGCACAAAAACTTTTTCTTTTTTTTGATGATAATTTAAAACATCTACAATAGAAACTGCAAGATTTTCGGGTAACATATATTCCACCTCATGGCTATTTTATACCTGTTTGTATCGAAAATCAAGTGTTTTGTAGCGAAAATAAACTTGTTTGATATCGAAAATCATTTATAATTATGGTATAATTTGTTTTAGGAGTAAATGATTATGGAAAAATATGTACCTGTTGTAGTTATTAAAGAACTCGGAGAAACCGATAAAATATTAACTGCACTTAAAAACAACGGAATTAACTGTGCGGAGATTACTTTCCGTACTGCTTGCGCTAAAGAGGCTATCGAGTATGCTGTGAAAAATTATCCCGAAATGTCAATTGGTGCAGGTACTGTTATAAATGCAAAACAATGTGAGGATGCATTAGAGGTAGGTGCACAGTTTATTGTGTCACCGGGTTTATCGGTTGCAGTTGCTAATATTTGTAATGAGAGAAATATACCGTATTACCCCGGCTGTGTAACTCCTACTGAGATTATGCAAGCTTTAGAGCTTGGTATCACAACAGTTAAATTTTTCCCTGCAAATGTATACGGTGGCTTAAAGGCTTTAAAGGCATTATCTGCACCGTTTCCGCAGGTTAAGTTTATTCCAACAGGCGGTGTAGATAGAAGCAATATTGATGAGTTTTTAGCCTTTGATAAAATTGAGGCTATCGGTGGTAGCTTCTTTGTAAAAGAAGCACTTGAAAAAATGGAGGCAGAAAACAATGGCTAAGGTAGTAACTTTCGGAGAACTTATGTTAAGATTAGCCCCTAACGGCTATTATAGATTTTTTCAAAACGACCAGATGCAAGCTACATTTGGCGGTGGCGAGGCTAATGTTGCAGTAAGCCTTGCAAATTATGGAATGGATAGTGTTTATGTAACAAAATTACCTAAACACGCTATCGGTCAGGCGGCAGTAGATAGTCTTCGTTATTTTGGCGTTGATACCTCTAAAATTGTTCGCGGCGGTGAGAGGTTAGGTATTTACTATCTCGAAAAAGGAGCATCACAGAGAGGATCTGTTTGTATTTATGACCGTAAGTATTCTGCAATTCAGCAGGCCACAAAAGAAGATTTTAATTGGGATAGCATTTTTGATGGTGCTGATTGGTTCCACTTCACAGGTATTACCCCAGCTTTAGGTGAGAATGTAGTAGAAATCTGTAAAGAAGCTTGTATTGCGGCTAAAAAACGTGGTGTTAAGATTTCTTGTGATTTAAATTATAGAGGTAAACTTTGGACAAGGGAAGAAGCAAACAAGGTTATGACCGAACTTTGCAAATATGTTGATGTTTGCATTTCTAATGAAGAAGATGCAAAGGATGTGTTCGGCATTGAGGCAGAGGGAACCGATATTTACGGTGGTAAACTCAATCACGATGGATATAAATCTGTTGCAAAGCAGTTAGCCGATAAGTTTGGATTTGAAAAGGTTGCTATAACACTTCGCACATCAATTTCCGCAAGCGACAATGACTGGGCAGGAATGCTTTATGACGGTGAGGATTATTATTTCTCAAAGTCTTATCATTTACATATTGTTGACCGTGTTGGCGGTGGCGACTCATTCGGCGGCGGACTTATTTATTCACTTTTAAGCGGTAAATCTTCAAAAGATGCTATTGAATTTGCAGTTGCAGCATCCGCACTTAAACATTCAGTTGAGGGTGACTATAACCGCGTATCTGTTGCAGAGGTAGAAAAGTTAGCCGGCGGTGACGGTTCTGGTAGAGTGCAGAGATGATTATATTAATTATTGGATAGGGTTTGCAGGCATTTGTTTGAATTGGTAATTTCGGTGAGGCGTTGCGTTTAACCACTGACCGACTGAACAGCAAAAACTTTTACGCATTTAACCCCAATTTTGATAAACAGACTTGTAGATAAAAAATAAAAGCAGATGAGCCGAAAACTCATCTGCTTTTTATTATTTTTTAGATTTTGCCTTGATTTTTTTTAGGTTGTTTTCCAAATCGCTAACAAATAACGAGAAACAAAAACCAATAACCATAAGGGTTAGCGATAGGGCGGTTTTACCGTTAAGTCCCAAAACGCAGCTTTTGTTTAAAAGCTTTGGAATGATGGAAATAAACAAGCCGAAAATTATCGAAAAAGTAATGGTGTAATAACGCTTTAAAAGGAAGTTGATAAGGGTTGAAATCAAAATCACACCCACAGCAAGACCAACAGCGGTTGGAAGCGCAATTTTTAAGAAGAAATCAAGCTTTAAAAGGTTGTCAAGGTCGGCAACCGAAAGCCACATTTCATACATGCCGAAGTAATTTAAAATTACAGCGCTGTCCACACCGGGAATAATGTAAGAAGCAGCAACCACAAGCCCCAAAACAACCGACTGAAAAATATTTGGGTTTGTAATTTTCGGAAAACCCACCCCACCTGCATAGGAAATTAAAAGACCAATTGCAGCAGCAGTAATTATTAAGAAAATAAACCTTTTTGGGAATTTCTTGCCTGCGTTTCGCTTTTCTTTAGTTACTTCACGAATGAAAAGGGGAATGGTGCCAACAACTAAACCTAAAAAAGTGAAACGGGTTTGCATTTCGTAATTTGATAAAAAGAATTGTGCAATTTTGCTAAATAAAAGCATGCCCGAACCGATACCTAAAGCCAGCGGAATTAAAAACATTAAATTTTTTTTAAAGTTTTTAAAAATGGTGCTTATTGCGTTAAGTGCTTTGTGGTAAAGCCCAAAAATTACAAGCAAAACACTTCCGGAAAGACCGGGTGTAATTGCGCCAAGGCCCACAACAATACCTTTTGAAAGCGTTGTAAAAAATTCTTTTAATGCAGACATATAAAACCTCAATTTAAGTGAATTCCTTTATATTATATAACAATTCACATAATTGTACAACACTTTATTTATTCCATTTGTTCGCCGGTATTATTCTCTTGCAGTGTTTGGTATTGGTCAATAAGCTTTTGAATTGCATCAACGTATTTGTCGCCAACCTTGTAAACTTTTGTATTGTCTTCGCTATATTCACAGCCGATGTAAATATTTTCTTTTGTTTTATAAATTGAAGCAAAATACTTAATGAAGTAAAAATCCTTACTGGATGAATAAAGCTCCATTATGTGATATGGGTACATTAATTCTATATCAACATCTTCGGGTTTTGAAGAAGAAATTATCTTGTCAAGCGCATTCTTTGCTTCTTCCGAAATCATAACGTGTTTACTATACCAATTGTAGTCTTTATCGCAATATTCATGGCAAAAGCTATAACCGTCAAAATAATCCTTTGAATTAATACGTGTAGCAATATCATCGTATAAGTCTTCACGTGCATAGTATTGAGGAATGTAATTCTTGTCTTCAAAGGTTATAAACTTTTTATCTTCTGTTATATTGGCTTCATTTCCAATAATTCTTGAAAGCAAAACAGGTACATCTTTATCTGTAACATATAAAAATTCTCTGTTTTCCATATTAGGCGCAAATGCCTCACAGTCGGGCAATAATTTATATACCTTATTTTTGTAAACAAGATTTTGATTCTTGTTATAGTGTATTTGTGAATTACGCATTCTATCAATTACATTACAACCTGAAAGGGAAAAGCAAATTAAAACCGTTAAAACAAGACAAATTATTTTTTTTAAGTTTTTCATTTTTCTTTCCTCCTTATTCAAGATTAAGCTTTTTAGTCATGATGTGACGTGTGATTAAATAGGTTGCTAAAATAAATATCAATGAAAAAGCAATTGATGATAAAAGAATAATATGGAAAAACGCATACGGGTGGCCTGAAACGAAGTTATTGATTTTTTCCGTAAAGTCGGTGCTGATTTGCAAAACTGAAGTAATAATAGAAAATATTGTTCCGATTATTTCAGATATAGCCATATAAGCAAAATAGCACAAAACTGCCATTAAAATACGATTTTTCTTTGCTGTTTGTCCAATTGCAATACAGGTATAATACAAAAGGAAGTTTGAAATAATTGATAAAACCGAAACAATTAAAAATTCAATTATGTAAAGAATTGCATGTATAATAAATTCGTTTGTTATATAGTGAGAATAGTGTTCCCAAAGGTAAGCAATGGCTTTAAGGGTTTCGTTAGTAATATCGCCTGAAACAGTAATTAGAAAGCCAAGAAAAACCGAAATGGCAATTATTATACTGTAAACCGTTACAGAAAAAAGTTTAACGAAAAGGTGTTGATTTACACTTACAGGAAGCGTAAACGACAAATAACCCTCGTTTGAAAAAAGGTTTTTATAAAATCGAAAAACACCTATAACGGTTGTCATTGTAAGGCAAACAATTGATGCCAAACCAAAAAGGAAATATGAAGAACCCATTAAGATGTAAAATATGATTGAATCAAATTCAAAAAACAACATCAGTCGGGTAAAAATTGCAAGGCCAAAGATTATCGCTTCAAGAATAAAAAAGGTTCTTGAATAATAAACAGCTTCGTGTTTTAAAAGTTTTCTTACCATTTAAATTCCTCCCTGAAAAGCTCATCAACGCTTTTACCATATTCGGCACGAATATCATCAACCGATTTATGAAGAACAACCTTGCCTTTATTAATGAAAATTGCTTCGTCTAAAATTGGCTCAATATCAGCAATAAGGTGGGTTGAAATTATAACTGAAGCGTCGGGATTATAATTGTTAATTATGGTTGAAATAACGTAATCTCTAGCAGCGGGGTCAACTGCAGCAATTGGTTCGTCAAGTATGTAAAGTGAAGCGTTGCGGCTCATAATTAAAATAAGACAAACCTTTTCTTTGTTACCCTTTGAAAGTGTTTTTAATTTGCGGTTTGGCTCAATATCAAGTTTTTCAAACATCTCGAATGCAAGCTCGCGTCTGAAATCACTATAAAAATCACAAAATAAATCAACAAGCTGAGAAACGGTCATCCAAGAATTTAAAAAGTTGTTGTCGGGAAGATATGATACAACTTTTTTGGTTTCTACACCGGGGATTTTTCCCGTAATCCAAATTGAGCCCCAGGTTGGTGTTAAAAGACCGTTAACAAGTTTAATAAAGGTTGTTTTCCCCGAACCGTTAGGTCCTAAAAGACCAATAATTTTACCGCTATGAACGGTAAGATTTAAGTTGTCAAGTGCGGTAAGACCGCCATATTTTTTTGTAAGGTCTTGGCAATGTAAAATTTCGCTCATTTGCTCCACTCCTTAATATAATCTTTGGCTTGATTTTCGTCAAAGCCAAGCTGTGCCATCGATGCAAAAAAGGTTTTTACGCGGTCATCAGCAAGTGCGTTAACACGTTCTTTTGCTATGTGTGCGTTGTTACCAACAAACCAGCCCAATCCGCGAACCGAATAAATTAATCCCTGACTTTCTAACTGTTCGAATGATTTTTGAATGGTGTTTGGGTTAACACCGGCTTTTATTGCAACTTCTCGAACAGATAAAAGCTTTGTGTCGGGTAATAATTCTCCAGAAGCAATACGGGCTGAAATTTGGTCGCAAATTTGGGGGCAAATCGGTAAAGATTTGTTAATTTTAAACTCCATTTCATCACCTCAAAGTGTACTACTGTACTATTATAGTAATACGGTTGCGGCAAAATGTCAAGTTTTTTTAAAAAATAAAAAAGCGGTAGAAATTAATCTACCGCCAAAAACTATCTATTATTCTTTTTATACGCCAAATAATCTTCCAAAATAATTACCGCTGCAACTGCGTCAACAACGTTTTTACGTTTTTTACCGCGTGTGTCGGTAAAGTTAAGGGCAGTATGTGCTGAAACGGTTGTGCAACGTTCATCCCACATAACAACAGGTAGGGAAGTGACTGCTTTAATTTTTTTGGCAATTTCGCTACATTCTTCAGCGCGCCACCCAAGTGACCCGTCCATATTTTTGGGAAGTCCAACAACAATTTCTTCAGCGTCTAGTTCTTTTGCCCATTCGGCAATTTTTTTAACCAATTTTTCGGTATTATATTCATTAATAACCGTTTTTGGAAATGCAAAACCTTCGCCCTTGTCAGATACAGCAATACCTGTACGGGCTTTGCCTAAATCAACTGACATTATAATCATTTTAAATTCTCCTTCTCTTTGAAAGAAGATATTCTGCTGCTTTGTCGCAGAAGTTCGTTTGGAAGATGAGAAAAATCATTTACAAGCTTTACTTCAACATTTTGCTCATCATCAATTTCAAAAAGACAGACAGCTGTGTTATCAAGCCAGGATGTTTCATTAAGTCTGGTTATGTCGTTATAAATCAGTCTGCATAAAAGACAACGCATAATTCCACCGTGGGAGGCACAAGCAATAGTTTGCCCATTGTGTTTTTTTGCAAGTTCAAAAAACACCTTTTCAATTCTTTTGTAAGCATCGCGCATTGCTTCGCCGCCTTCGGGGTCAAAATCCTCAGGATGATTAAACCATTTATCACGCAAATCGGGAAGTTCAGCAAGTGTTTTTTCCAACGGCTTTCCTTCTACAATGCCGCCGTTTAACTCAATAATTCCGTCAAAATCCGCTAACTCAATATCACGGTTACCTTTAATGGCAAGTGCGGTTTTTCTTGCGCGGATGAGGGGACTTGTATATATTTTATCAATATGAATATCTTTAAACCGTTCGGTTAGTTTTTTAAGTTGTTTTTCGCCAAGGTCTGTAATATCAAGGTCAGATAAACCTTGAAAAATACGGTTAAGATTTCCCAAAGCTTCACAATGACGAACAAAGTATATTTTTGTCAAATTAATCACCGAAAATGATTATAACACTTATAATTATTAAAAACAAGTTAAATAATTATTTCGTTTTCACTTTTTCCGGTTTTAAAAAAGTCGTTTAAATTTTTTGCGGTGGTTTGTGCAATGGAAGAAAGCGCTTCTTTGGTTAAAAATGCTTGGTGGGAAGTTACAATTACGTTTGGCATTGAAATTAAACTGCTTAAGGTGTCGTCTTTTATAATTTCGTCAGAAAAATCTTCAAAAAATAGGTCGGTTTCTTCTTCATAAACGTCAAGTCCCGCCGCACCGATTTGTCCGCTTTTAAGCCCTGTGATCAGTGCTTGAGTGTCTACTAATTTGCCGCGCGAGGTATTTATGATATATGCCCCTTTTTTCATAATTTTTATAGAATTTTCATTTATTAAATATTTATTTTCATTAGTTAACGGGCAATGAAGCGAAACAATGTCAGACTGAGAAAGCAAATTTTCAAGAGAATCGTATTTTCCGCAGAATTCATTGTTTTTGTAAGGATCAAAGCCAATTACATTCATACCAAACCCCTTACAAATATCGGCAAAAACACAACCAATTTTACCCGTTCCAATAATACCTACAGTTTTTCCTTTTAAATCAAAACCGGTTAGTGAATCTAAAGAAAAATTGTGGTCGCGTGTACGTATATATGCGCGATGAAGCTTGCGATTTAACATTAAAATCATCCCTATTGCATGTTCGGCAACAGCGTATGGGGAATAGGCGGGTACTCTTACAACGGTTATACGGTTTTTAGCAAACTTTAAATCTACGTTGTTATAACCTGCACAACGTAAAGCAATTATTTTAACACCAAAGCTTTCAAGCTTTTCAATTACCTGTTTATTAATATTGTCATTTACAAACACGCAAACTGCGTCACAGCAAGCCGCCATTGAAACGGTATCTGCATTAAGTTTGTTTTCAAAAAAACGAAAATTCAGCTCTTCGTCTGAATATTTTTCAAAGCTTTCGCGGTCATAGCTTTTTGTGTCAAAAAAAGCAACTGTTTTCAAAATAATCACTCCAAAATTCAATATATAATATTGTTTTCGAAAAAAATATTTATATACACTATTGTAAAATTAAGTAATTTTTTGTATAATTATTTCAATAAATTCTTAAAAAAGAGATGAGGAAAATGAAAAAATATCTCAACCGCCTTTTTATTGATGGTCTTTCAGGCATGGCTTACGGTTTGTTTTCAACCCTTATTATTGGTACAATTATTTGCCAAATTGCAAATATTGTTGGTGATAACGTGGTTGGTACATACTTAAATGCTATGGGCAGTGTTGCTAAAACAATTACTGGTGCCGGTATAGGTGTAGGGGTTGCTTGTAAATTAAAAGCAAGTCCTTTAACTACTGTTGCCGCCGCAGTTGCGGGTATGGTTGGTGCATTCCCAACCGTTGCTAAAGATGCATTTGCTCTTGGCGCCCCCGGCGAGCCGCTTGGCGCCTTTATAGCAGCTTATATTGCAATTGAAGTTGGTTATTTGGTTTCGGGCAGAACAAAGGTTGACATTATTGTTACTCCCGTTTGCTGTATTTTGCTTGGTTCGATGGCGGGTTATTTTGTTGGTCCATACATTTCAACCTTTATGAAATGGGTTGGTCAGCTTGTAAATGTTAACGTAGAGCAAAGCCCCATTTTAGGTGGTATAATAGTATCTGTTGTTATGGGTATTTTATTAACCCTTCCAATTTCATCGGCAGCAGTCGGTATTTCAATGGGACTTTCGGGTCTTGCCGCAGGTGCCGCCACAATTGGTTGCTGCTGTAATATGGTTGGTTTTGCGGTAATAAGCTATCGTGAAAACAAATTCGGTGGTCTTATCGCGCAAGGTATTGGTACATCTATGATTCAAATGCCCAACATTGTGCGTCATCCGTTAATTTGGCTACCGTCTATTATTTCAAGCGCTATTCTGGGGCCTGTGGCTTCAGCGGTTTTGAAAATGGTAAGTGACCCAATTGGCTCGGGTATGGGTTCGGCCGGTTTGGTTGGTCAGTTCTCGGCTTATACTACAATGGTTGCGGCCGGTACTTCGCCCGTTATTTCAATGCTTGAAATTGTACTTATGCACTTTATCTTGCCGGGTGCTTTGTCCCTTGCAATTGCAGAAGCAATGCGTAAGCTTGGTTGGATTAAATCGGGCGATATGAAATTGGTGTCTGCTAATGCGTAAAAGTGAACGCACTTTGGAAGCAGTTTTGCGTCTTGAAAAATTATACCCCGACGCAATTTGTTCGCTTGAATATAAAGATGCCTTTCAGTTACTTGTTGCAACACGACTTTCCGCACAATGTACTGATAAGCGGGTTAATATGGTTACTCCCGATTTGTTTCACGAATTTCCCACTGCTGAAAAAATGGCTAAAGCCGAGCTTCAAAGGGTAGAGCAGCTTATAAAAACCTGCGGACTTTACAAAACTAAAGCCAAGGATTTAATAAAATTGAGTCAACAAATAATGACGGAATTTGGCGGCAAAGTGCCCGACACAATTGAAGAACTTACTACTCTTTCAGGGGTGGGACGTAAAACTGCAAATTTGGTTGTGGGCGACATTTATAAAAAGCCCGCGGTTGTTTGCGATACCCATTTTATTCGTCTTTGCAACCGTTTGGGGCTTGTTGAAAGTGAAAATCCGCTTGTTGTTGAAAAAGCCATGCGAAAGCTTTTACCAAGTGATAAATCGAATGATTTTTGCCACCGTAGTGTGCTTTTTGGTAGGGACGTTTGCAGTGCAAGAAACCCCAAATGTGAAGTTTGTGTTCTTTCTGATATTTGCCCAAAAAGATAAATAAAAAATTTTAATTGGTGTATGTTTTGAATAATGAAATAAGTTATAAAAAGTGTTGTTTTACGGGGTATCGACCTTCAAAATTTCCCTTTCGACTCAAGAAAAACGACCTAGATTTTGATGTAATGCTTCGTAATTTAAGCACAACAATTTCCGCATTAATTGAAGATGAATGTGGTGTATTTTATACAGGTATGGCATTGGGCTTTGATATTCTTGCCGCCGAAACGGTGCTTAAACTTAAAAAAGATTTTCCGCATTTGAAATTAATTGCAGTCATTCCTTTTGAAGAACAAGAAAAAACCCATTCACAGGAATGGAAAACCCGTTACGAGCAGGTTTTAAGCGCTTGTGACGAGGTCAAACTGCTTTCAAAGGAATATCACGCAGGGTGTTACCAAAATCGCAATAAATATATGGTTGACAACAGTGATTATATTGTTACTTGGTATGACGGAAAGCAGGGTGGTACTCGAAATACACTTTTATATGCACAAAAGAAAAACCGCTATATTGTTAACGTTAATACCCAGTATCTGAAGGAATTTAATAATCTTCAAACAAAAATTGAATTTTAAATTTTAAAAACCGCCTTTTGGGGCGGTTTTTTTATATTATATATAAAAATAATGGATGCAAATTATTGACAAGAGAATTGTTTTTAAGTATAATTGTATACAGAAAAACAAGGAGTGAGAAATTTGCTGGAACTTTCTAACAAGACAAATTTACTTGAACAAAAAATATATAAATACGAGCTGCAGGACGTTGCTGACCCGAATTTATACCGTGATATTTATTCGTATGATTCGGTTCCCAAGGTTGCCTTTAACCACCGTCGTGTACCAATGGGTATGCCCGAAGAAATTTGGATTACCGATACTTCACTTCGTGACGGTCAGCAGTCGGTTGAACCATATACTGTTAAACAAATCGTTGATTTATATAAGCTTATGTCTAAGCTTGGCGGACCATATGGCATCATTCGTCAAACTGAATTTTTTGTTTACAGCAAAAAAGACAGGGAAGCTTTAGAAAAATGTCAGGAATTAGGTTTAAAATTCCCTGAAATTACCACTTGGATTCGTGCCAGTAAAGAAGACTTTAAGCTTGTAAAGGACTTGGGTATTCGTGAAACGGGTATTTTGGTTTCGTGTAGCGATTATCACATTTTTAAAAAGCTTAAGAAGTCAAGAAAAGAAGTTCTTGATATGTATCTTGCTGCTGTTGGTGAAGCATTTGAAGCGGGTGTAATGCCAAGATGTCATCTTGAAGATATTACCCGTGCTGATTTTTACGGTTTTGTTGTACCTTTTGTTAACGAGCTTATGAAAATGTCAAAGGATGCGGGTATACCTGTTAAAATTCGTGCTTGTGACACAATGGGTTATGGTGTTCCGTACCCCGAAGTTGCGCTTCCAAGAAGTGTTCCGGGTATAATTTATGGTTTACAGCATTATTCCGACGTACCTTCTGAAATGCTTGAATGGCACGGTCATAACGACTTTTATAAAGCAGTTGCCAATGCTTCTACCGCATGGCTTTACGGTGCTTGTGCAGTTAACTGTTCACTTTTGGGTATAGGGGAAAGAACAGGTAATATTCCGCTTGAAGCAATGATTATGGAATATGCTTCACTTCGGGGCTCGCTTGACGGTATGGACACCACCGCGATTACCGAAATTGCTGAATATTTCAAAAACGAAATGAATTATGATATCCCCCCCATGACACCCTTTGCAGGTCGTAATTTTAACGTTACACGCGCGGGTATTCACGCCGACGGGCTTTTAAAGGACCAAGAAATTTATAATATTTTCGACACCGAAAAGATTTTAAACCGTCCCGCAACCGTAACTATTAGTAAAACAAGCGGTCTTGCAGGCATTGCTTATTGGATTAACACTAACTATCATTTAAGCGGAGATGACGCATTAGATAAAAAAGACCCGCTTATTATTAAACTTAAAGAATGGGTAGACAGTGAATATGAAGACGGTCGTCAAACCGCACTTTCCAATTTTGAACTTGAAAGTAAAATTGAAGAACTGTCCCATGGTAAATTTAAACGACTTTAGGAGCTGACATAAATGGATCATAAAACCGTATCTTTGGCGGATCAGGTGTTTGAACATCTTGAAACCGATATTTTAAGCGGTAAATATCAACGCGGCGACATCTTGACTGAAAATCGCCTTTGTGAAATTTTGGGTGTAAGCCGCACACCTATTCGTGAGGCACTTCGCCGACTTATGCAGGAAAATTTAATTGTTGAAACCGGTAAGGGCGCAATGGTGCTTGGTATAAGTGATAAGGATTTAAGTGATATTTATCTTATTCGCAGTCAGCTTGAAGGCCTTGCCGCTAAAATGGCGGCCGAATCCGCTGACGAAGATGCAATTAACGAACTTAAATCTGCTTTAGAACTTCAAGAATTTTATCTTGCAAAGCAAAACAGCGAACAAATTCGTTTAATGGACAATCGTTTTCACGAAATACTTTATAAAATTAGCGGAAGTCACGTTTTTTATAATACACTTTTACCTCTTCATAAAAAGGTGCAAAAATATCGCAAGGTATCACTTCAAAGTCAGTCACGCGCGAATGAATCGGTGGCGGAACATCGCGATATTTTAAATGCAATTATTAATCACAATGCCGAAGCAGCTGAACGTTTTACTTCCGAGCACGTTAAAAACGCTTATAACCACATAGCAGGAAAGGACTGATAAAAATGGGTTTAACCATAGCACAAAAAATTATTAAAGCCCATATGATAAGCGGCGAAATGACCGTCGGTCAAGAAGTTGCTTTAAAAATTGACCAAACCTTAACTCAAGATGCCACCGGTACAATGGCTTATCTTGAATTTGAAACAATGGGTCTTGACCGCGTTAAAACCGAACGAAGCGTGGCTTATATTGACCATAACACACTTCAGTCGGGCTTTGAAAATGCCGACGACCACCGCTATATTCAGTCGGTGTGTAAAAAACATGGTATTTACTTTTCTCGTCCCGGTAACGGTATTTGTCATCAGGTTCATCTTGAACGTTTCGGTAAACCGGGTAAAACCCTTATCGGTTCTGACAGCCATACCCCCACAGGCGGCGGTATAGGTATGCTTGCAATGGGTGCGGGCGGTCTTGACGTTGCAGTTGCAATGGGCGGCGGTGCGTATTACATCACAATGCCCAAAATGTATAAAGTAAACCTTATAGGCAAATTAAAACCCTTTGTTACCGCAAAAGATATAAGTTTAGAAATTTTACGTATTTTGTCGGTTAAGGGTGGTGTTGGTGCCATTATTGAATGGGGTGGCGAGGGTATTAAATACCTTTCCGTGCCTGAACGCGCAACAATTACTAATATGGGTACCGAACTTGGCGCAACAACTTCAATTTTCCCGTCTGACGAGGTTACCAAGGCATTCTTGGAAGCAGAAGGCAGGGGAGAAGATTATATAGAACTTTCAAGTGATAGTGACGCGGTTTATGACAAGGTTATTGACATTAACTTAAACGAATTAAAGCCCTTAATCGCTTGTCCGCACAGTCCCGATAATATTGTAACGGTTGAATCCTTAAAGGGTACAAAGGTTGACCAAGTTTGCATTGGCTCATGCACTAACTCTTCACTTTTTGATATGTTAAAGGTTGCTGCTCTTTTAAAGGGCAAAACCATTGACCCAAGCGTTAGCTTGTCCATTTCACCCGGATCTAAACAAGTACTTACAATGCTTGCTGACTGTGGTGCTTTGTCTGATATTTTGGCAAGTGGTGCGCGTGTTCTTGAATGTGCCTGCGGTCCTTGTATTGGTATGGGTTTTTCGCCAAATTCTGCGGGTGTTTCACTTCGTACCTTTAACCGCAACTTTATAGGTCGTAGTGGTACTGCCGATGCAAGTGTTTACCTTGTTTCTCCTGAAACTGCTGTTGCGGCGGCTATTACCGGTTATATAACCGACCCACGTTTACTTGGGGATATGCCCGAAATTAAAATGCCCGAAAGCTTTAAAATTGACGATAGCGCAGTTATTCCCCCCGCAAGTGAGGAAGAAGCCGTTAATTTGGAAGTTTTGCGCGGTCCAAATATTAAACCATTCCCTGAAGCAAAACCGCAGGAAGACCTTTTAAGCGCCGAATTAGTGCTTAAGGTTGGCGATAATATTACTACCGACCATATCATGCCTGCGGGTGCAAAAATTCTTCCTTACCGTTCCAATATACCTCACCTTTCACAGTTCTGTTTTGGTGTGTGCGATGCTACCTTCCCCGATCGCGCTAAAGCACTTGGAAAATCTATCATTGTTGGTGGCAGTAACTACGGTCAGGGCTCATCACGTGAACACGCTGCACTTGTTCCCATGTATTTGGGTGTTCGCGCAGTTATTACCAAAAGCTTTGCTCGTATTCACATCGCAAACCTTATAAATTCGGGCATTATGCCTTTAACCTTTAAAAATGCCGACGATTACGATAAGTTAAACCAAGGCGACAAGCTTACTTTAACAAACGTTTTCAGCGGTATGGACAAGGGCGAAATTATACTTAAAAATGAAACCACAGGCGATGAATTTGTGCTTTGCTGCAGCTTTACTGAAAGACAAAAAGCAATTTTGAAAGCGGGTTCGCTTTTGGCATACACAAAGGTTGGTGAATAAAATGCAGCAGTATATTGACAGTGCGGTCCAGCAATTTAAAACTCTTTTAACCGAACAAATTGCCCGTCAGCAAAAAATGGAAAACAATACCGAGGTTACTGATTATCAAGCCCTTGATAAAATAATAATCGGTATATGCTCGGGCGATGGAATTGGACCGATAATTTCAAAAGAAAGCGAACGCATTTTAAATTATATTTTGAAGGATGAAATTGCAAACGGTAAGGTTGAGCTTCGTATAATTGAAGGTCTTACCATTGAAAACCGAATTGCTAAAAACAAAGCCATTCCCGATGACGTTTTAGCTGAAATTAAGGCATGTAACGTAATTTTAAAAGCGCCGACTACCACTTTAAAAGGTGGTACACTTGAAAGCGCTAACGTTGCAATGCGTCGTGAACTTGACCTTTATGCAAATGTTCGTCCTGTTTGTGTTCCGCAGCAAAATATTGACTGGACATTCTACCGCGAAAATACTGAAGGTGAATACGTTCTTGGTAGCAAGGGTATTGAAATTCCCGACACTTTGGCGTTTGACTTTAAGGTAACCACCAATGCGGGTACCCGACGTATTTGTCGTGCCGCTTTCGAATTTGCACGTAAAAACGGTAAGAAAAACGTTGCCATTGTTACAAAGGCAAATATTATGAAGAAAACCGACGGTAAATTCTCACAAATTGCGCACGAAATTGCGGCTGAATACCCCGAAATTACCGCTGAAGAGTGGTATATTGACATTATGACCGCAAATTTGGTTAACGAAAACATTCGCAGTAAATTTGAAGTATTTGTAATGCCAAATTTATATGGCGATATAATTACTGATGAAGCCGCACAAATACAGGGCGGTGTTGGTACTGCAGGCAGTGCAAATATTGGCGATAAATACGCTATGTTTGAACCGATTCACGGCACAGCACCCCGTCTTATAGAAGCCGGTAGGGGAGATTACGCAAACCCCACAAGTATGTTTAAGGCAACCGAAATGATGCTTCGTCATATTGGTTTTATTGATAAGGCGGACAAGCTTTCGAAAGCCCTTACAATATGCACAGAAACTGAAAAAAAGGTTGTCGTTGACGACAGTGAAAACAGTGCAACCTGTTCAGAGTTTGGCGAATACGTAATGGAAACAATTGAAAATATGTAAAAATAAAAACCCACTCAAAAGAGTGGGGTTCTATTTTGTTATAATTATACTTTTGAACGGCTTTATTTAAGAAGCTTTTTATATCTTCACGAAGTGTTGCGGGTTTTATAATTTCGACCTCGTCGGCATATTGTACCGCCCAATAAAGCATCGCTTTCGGACTTGCGGTAAGCATAACTGTTACCTTGTCGTTATCGGGTCTAATTTCAATATCTTTACCAAACCAGTCAATGACCTGGTCAATCATTTTTTCATTGGTTGAAAATACAATTCTTTCGGGCTTGTCGTTATACATATAGGGCATTGCGGTGGTAAGTTCTTGATAATTAATACCGTTTTTATAACCTTCTACTTCACTAATCGGTATTGCATCTCTATCAGATACTTTAATGTTTGTAATATGGTCAAGACGGTGGAATACCATGTGCTCCCAATATTTGCTGTAGCCCATTAAATAATAACGTTGGTTATGAAGTATTAATTGGTAAGGGCTAACGCGTTGAAATGACGATTTATGTAAATTTTTATCAATGCCGAACTTGTTATAATCATACTGCACCATTTTACCGCTTTCAATTGCTTCGTCAACAATTTCAATATTATAAAAAAGTGACTGGTTGTCGGTTTTACCCCAGTCGTTAACCGAGTAAATATTCTTAACGTGACGACGAAAATATTTGTTTGAAAGACCGCAAAGCTTGTTAATAAGCTCTTTTGAATGTTTGGCGGTTATGTGCTTGCTTGCCAAAACACCGTCTATAAGCAAACGAAGTTCGCTGTCTTCAAATCTTCGTTCATCCAAGTAACTTCCTTGCTTGGTTGACACAATTTCATAACCGGCTTCTTTTAAAAGTGAAAGATTTCTACCAATTGTTTTTCTTTCAACATCAATGCCATAGTCATTAGATAAATAATTTAAAATGTCTTCTTGTTTTAAGGGGTGGTCGCAGTCGCTGTATTTTTCAAGAATTTCCAAAACACGCAAAAGCGCCAGTTTTTTGGGTTCAAAGCTTTCCATTAAATCATCCCTCTTTTAAAGTGAAAAGGCAGTTAAAGACAGCATTCTCATCAACCTTGCCTTCAATATAAATGCCATTTTCAATAATCTTTTTGTAGATTTTAATACTGTCGCCATAATAGGTTTGTGCTAAGAATGAAATTTGCATATCTTCAACCTTCAAGTTTTCAAGCTCGTCGGGTGTGAAGCAGTTTAAAGCCATTCTAAGATATGCAATATTGTTTGTGTGTTTATTTGTGTCAATATCAACAAACAAACTTGTGTGGGTGTGGTGATAATCGCAGTCGCTTACCGTTTCGCGAAGTCTTACAAAATCTCCTGCACCGCTTAAGTCATTGCGATAATCAAAATTATCAGGGAAGCATACTGAATTTGCACGTCGAAGTTCTTTAGTGGTATAATCAAGCGTACACCACTCACTTGTGCCCATTACAATGGTTTTGTTGCCCTTTTGCATTGAAAAATCACGACCAAAACGTACCCCTTTTGCAAAGGTTGGCCAGGTTTCAACCATAATTTTGTCTTCCATAAGGGGAAGTTCGCAAATTTTAATTTTAAATTTAGTTAAAATCCAAAAAGCATTCGATTTTTCAAGTAAAGTAGGACCGTCAACCCCAAGTTCAATAGAATGAGCACCCGTAATTGCTTGAAACAACTCAATAATGTGGTCAATACGCATTTTCCAAAATGAATCTATTTCGGTGCTTTTAACGGTATAATCTATTTTGTAAAAATTTTGCATTTTTATCACCGTATTTATTATAACATATTTTAAAAATGTGTTCAATAAATTTTAGAGTGTAAATTTGTCTTGACTTTTTTAGCTTAAAGATTTAATATAAAAATAATGCGGGTGTGGCGGAATTGGCAGACGCACTAGCCTTAGGAGCTAGCGCTTACGCGTGCAGGTTCAAGTCCTGTCACCCGCACCAAAAATCCAAATCCGACCGTTTGGTTGGGTTTGGATTTTCTTTTTAAATATGACAGGACTTGAACATTAAGAAGGCACACATCGTTAAGAAAAAAAGTTCGGGGAACTGTTTTTTAGGTGTGTGGTGCGTAGGCGGGTACCGAATGCAAAGCATTGGGTCGCCAAGCATGGCAGATTTGCAAATCAAAGCTGCGTCCTGTCACCCGCACCATTTTAAGCGCCTACGTAATGTAGGTGTTTTTTTATGTAAATAAAAAGTCGAGCAATTTTATGCTCGGCTTTTGCTTTTTTATCTTGCTATTGTACTAACCTTGTGATACAATATTTTGTGTATAACTTAATGTAAAATATTAATATTTAAGGAAAAGAATTTATGTTAAAAATTAAAGACTTTAAATTATCAATAATTGCGCTTCTACTTGCGGTTTTATTACTTTTTTCGGCTTGTGACGGAGTTAAAACAGGCAATGCTGATAAGAATAATTCAAATAATAAAACCCAAAGCGGCGAAGACTTGCAAGGTGGAAACGAATCGACTGAAAATGATGATTCAAAAGAAGAAACGCTTAAAGAAATTGGCAAAAAACATGTTGATAAAGACGATAACGGTAAATGTGATAAATGTAAAAAATCGGTTTTAATTTATATCGACTTTTTAGCAATAAACGACCTTCACGGTAAAATTTGTGACACAAATACTAATCAACCGGGTGTTGATGAGCTTACTACATATTTAAAAATGCAACGCAAAAACGAAGATAACATTGTTTTACTTTCAAGCGGCGATATGTGGCAGGGAAGTTCGGAATCTAATTTAACCAAAGGTAAATTAACAACCGAATGGATGAATCACGTTGGCTTTGAAAGTATGACGGTTGGCAATCACGAATATGACTGGGGCGGTACTGCAATTGAAGAAAACGCAAAAATTGCCGATTTTCCGATATTGGCAATAAACGTTTTTTCAAAAACTACAAATAAGCGTGTTAGCTACTGTAAATCTTCAGTTTTAATTGAAAGAAACGGTGTTAAAATTGGTATAATCGGTGCAGCGGGCAATAACTATTCCTCAATTGCACCCGATATGGTAAAGGACGTTTATTTTAAAACCGGTAAAGAGCTTACTTCCCTTGTTAAAGCCGAATCTGAAAAGCTTCGTAAACAAGGTGCACATATAATTATTTATTCACTTCACGACGGTTACGGTCGTTCTTCAAGCGGTACCGGTTTAATTGCCGATGGTAATTTGTCATCTTATTATGATATTTCGCTTTCAAGCGGCGGTTACGTTGACCTTGTTTTTGAAGCCCACACCCATCAAAATTATGTTTTAAAAGACAGCTACGGTATTTATCACGTTCAAGGCGGTGGCGAAAATAAAGGTATTTCACACGTTGAAATTGCGCTTAACGGTGTTAATCTTAACCGACGCATAACCGAAGCCGAATTTATTTCTAACGTGCTTTATCAAAATCTCAGCGATGACCCAATTGTTGATAAGCTTTTGAAGAAATATGACGACGACCTTGAAGTTTCAAGCAACGTTTTAGGAAATAACCCCTCTAAAAAGAATAGTGAATACATCGAAGCGTTGGTTGCAAAGCTATACTATGAAAAAGGTATTGAAAAATGGGGAGATAAGTACGATATTGTACTTGGCGGCGGCTTTTTAAAGCTTCGCAGTCCGTATTATTTGTTTGCGGGCGACGTTATGTATTCCGACCTTTTAAGCATTTTGCCCTTTGATAACGAACTTGTGCTTTGCAGTATAAGAGGTAGCGATTTAAAATCTAAATTCTTTGAAACAACAAACGAAAATTATCATATTTATTATGAAACCTACGGTCAGTCGGTTAGGGACAGCATAGTGTCTTATCAAACCTATTACGTAATTGTTGACAGTTATACTTCCACTTATAAATGGAATAATTTAACCGAAATTGAACGTCTCGGTCCCGGAATTTATGCGCGTGACCTTCTTGCTGATTATATAAAAGCGGGTAGACTTAAATAATTTAACAAATTTTGCCCTTTTGAATAAAATGTATTATGAAATGGGGCAAAATTTAATGAAAAGCGGTAAAAAATCGTTAATTTTGGTATTAAAAGCGTGGCTTTGCTTGTTGCTTATAATTTTATTAATTGTTGGGTTGAGTTATTATAAAACCCTTCCGGTTATTAAAAGCTACGCCAAAAGTGTTGCCGAAACGATTATGCTTGATTCTACAAATGAAGCGGTTATTTCTGTTTTAGATGAACAAAACGTTTCTTATGACGAAATTGCCAAGCTTAGTAGAAATGATGACGGTACAGTTCAAAGCTTGGAAATTGACGTTTATAAAATTAACAATTTAAAAAGCCGAATTTCAAATGAAATTTCAAAAATTATAAGCAAAAGGGAAGAATATACTGTATCAATACCGCTTGGTAGTTTTTTAAACACACCATACACTTCGGGTATTGGGCCACGAATTCCCCTTAAAATGCAAATTACCACAACCGCCTTTGTTGATTTTGAACACGAATTTCGCTCAGCGGGAATTAATCAGGTTTTGCATTTAATACACATAAAAATTAAAATTAGAGGGAGTTTTGTAACTGCTTGGTATACAGGCGGAGTAACAACAGAAACATCGGCAATTGCGGCGCAAACTGTAATTGTTGGTGCAACTCCCGACGCCTTTACAAATGTTATTGAGGACGTTGATGATAATACCGCAGGGCTTATAAATGATTACGGAGCTTTAACAGGAGAATGATATGAACATTAATTTGGCTGAAAAAAGAATTAAAGAATTAAGCGAAAATCTTAAATATCACAACCGTAAGTATTATATTGAAGATTCGCCCGAAATTTCGGATTTTGAGTATGATGCCTTGCTTCGCGAACTTGAAGATTTGGAAGAAGAATTTCCACAGTTTAAACGTGAAGATTCTCCCACACAAATGGTTGGTGGTGCGGCTTCAAAATTATTTACCGAAGTGGTACACACAGTTAAAATGGAAAGCTTGCAGGACGTTTTTAATTTTGACGAATTAAGGTCTTTTATTTCCAAAATCGACCTTGAAAAAACCGCGTTGTCAGTCGAGCCGAAAATTGACGGTTTGTCGGTTTCACTTGAATACCGTGACGGACTTTTCTTTCGTGGTTCTACCCGTGGTGACGGTGTAACCGGTGAAGACGTTACTGCAAATTTACTTCAAATAAAATCTATTCCAAAAGCTATTAAATTTATGGGTGAGCTTGAAGTTAGAGGCGAAGTGTATATGCCTCGTGACAGTTTTTTCCGTTTGCGTGAAAGACAAGAAAATTTGGGCGAAGCACCCGCAAAAAATCCGCGTAATGCGGCAGCGGGGTCGCTTAGACAAAAGAACCCTAAAATCACAAAAGAACGTGAACTTGATATATTTGTTTTTAACGTTCAGCGCGTGTCGGGAAAAGAGTTTTCTTCCCATATTGAAACACTTGATTTTCTTAAAGATTTGGGCTTTAATACATTGCCGACATATCTTAAATGCAATACCGCTGACGAGGTCGTTAACGAAATAATTCGTATTGGCGATAACAGAGGTAATTTATCTTATGATATTGACGGTGCGGTGATTAAATCCGATAATTTGGCATATCGTGAAACCGTTGGCAGTACTTCAAAGTTTCCTAAATGGGCGGTTGCCTTTAAATACCCGCCCGAAGAAAAGGAAACTGTTTTAAAAGAAATTGAAATTAACGTGGGCAGAACGGGTGCGTTAACCCCTACTGCAGTTTTTGACCCAATTACACTGGCTGGTACAACGGTTAGTCGCGCAACCCTTCACAATGAAGATTTTATAACTTCAAAGGGTATTGGTATTGGTGATACCATAATCGTTAGAAAAGCAGGGGACATCATACCCGAAGTTTTGTCAGTTTCTAAAAAAGGCGATAATCCGCAAATTTATAAAATGCCTGATTTTTGTCCGTCTTGTAATTCGCCGGTTTTCCGTGAATCAGGCGAAGCGGTTATAAGATGTACTAATGCCGAATGTCCAGCACAGCTTTTGCGCCATTTAATTCACTTTACTTCGCGCGATGCAATGGACATTGAGGGCTTGGGTCCCGCATTTTTAGAACAGCTTGTAAATGCAGATTTATTGCATAATATTGTTGATATTTATTGTATTGATTACGACAAGGTTGCAACTTTGGACCGAACAGGCGAAAAAACCGTTCAAAATCTTAAAGCTGCAATTGAAAAATCTAAAGAAAATGACCTTTCAAAACTTCTTTTTGCTTTTGGCATACGTCATATCGGCGCTAAGGCAGGAAAGCTTTTAAGCGAGCATTTTGGCGATATTGACGCTATTATGAATTCTACTGCTGAAGATTTTGAAAATATTGAGGGCTTTGGTAGTATTTTAGCACAGTCTGCGGCGGAATTTTTTGCCCTTGAAGATACTAAGGAAATGGTTGAAAAACTCAAAGAACTTGGTGTTAACACAAAATCACTTAAAGAGGTAAAGGACACTCGCTTTGCAGGTATGACCTTTGTGCTAACCGGCACTCTTCCAACATATCAACGAAGCGAAGCCGCCGCAATTATAGAAAGCTTTGGCGGTAAAACCTCTTCTTCGGTTTCTAAAAAGACAAGCGTTGTTTTAGCAGGAGAAGAGGCAGGAAGCAAGCTTGATAAGGCAAATGCTTTGGGTATAAAAGTTATTGACGAAAACGAATTTAACGAAATGATAAAATAAGGTGATTAATATGGCAATTGTTACTAGGGTTGTATCTTCACTTACAAAGGTTTTTCCCGACGAGGTAATGGGAAGTGAAATTAAATGCGGAAGCGCATTAAAAAACGAGCCGTATTCGTTTCAAATTGCTTATAAAAAGGACAGCCAGTGGCCAAATGGCATTTCGTTTTATACAAAAATAGAAACTGATTTAGACCTTGAAGACATTACGGTTTACAGGGTTGGTTACGTTAACGTTATGTCGCCGCACCCTAACCGTTGCGACAACCATTTTGACCGTAAAACCATTGGTCTTTACCCTGATGTTTTGTATAAGCGTAACACTCAGAATGAAGTTAGAAACGACGGTTTTTGGGAACCGCATTATTATGAAATTAATGAAAAATATCTCACTTCGGCAATGCCATATTATAATTCTTTGTGGTTCACCGTAAACGAAAACGGAAAGGAACTTAAAGCCGGAGATTATAAAATCAAAGTTACTTTTTATGCTTCAAGTGACCAAACAGAACTTACAAAGGTCGAGTTTGATTTAAAGATAATTGACAAGTGTCTTTTGCCGCAAGACATACATAATACGTCGTGGTTTTACCCCGAATGTTTAGCCGACGTTTATGGGCTTGAAATGTGGTCGGATAAGCATTTTCAGGTTGTTGAAGCGTTTATTAAGGAAGCGGTTAAACACGGGCAGAATATGATTTACGTTCCTGCCTTTACACCGCCGCTTGATACGCCTGTCGGTCAAGAAAGAATAACGACGCAGCTTGTTGGTGTTGAAGTAAATAACGGTAAATACGTGTTTGATTTTTCGCTAATGCGCCGTTATGTTGAAATTTGTAAAAAGGCAGGTGCAACACACCTCGAGCACAGCCATTTGTTTACACAGTGGGGCGCGCGTTTTGCACCCAAAATAATGGCAACGGTTGATGGCGAGTATAAACGAATTTTTGGCTGGGAAACTGACTCTATGTCGCCCGAATATGCCGCATTTTTGAAGGCGTATCTTAAAGAATTTAAGGTGTTTTTGGAACAAAGCGGTTATGGAAAAAATATATTGTTCCATATATCTGACGAGCCAATGAAAGAGCATATCGAATATTACAAAAACGCTAAAAATGTTATTCAAAGTGAACTAACGGGTTATATGTATGGCGATGCGCTTTCGCATTATTCATACTATGAAGATGGTACCGTTGACGTGCCGATAGTTATTTTAGAATCGGCCGATATGGAAAAATTTATTGAAAACTGTGATAATTTGTGGGTTTACAATACAGCGGCTCACGTGTTTAACGGGCTTTCAAACCGCTTAATAACCACAACAGGTGCCAGAAACCGAATTTTAGGTACACAGATGTATTGCACAAATACAAAAGGTTATCTTAACTGGGCTTATAATTTTTTTTGGGGAAGTCTTTGTCATGGTCTTCAAACCCCGCTTCAAAACAGCGGTAACGGTACTTCCTACATTGTTTACCCCGCAACCGACGGTACACCCCTTGTTTCCCTTCGTATGAAAGTTTTTGCCGAGGGAATTATAGACAACCGTGCGCTTAAAACGTTAGAATCAATGGTTGGCAGAGAAAAGGTTATTTCTATTTGCGAAAAGCATTTTGGTAAGGTTAATTATAATACCTGTCCCACAAACGACCAGCTTATTGCATTTAGAGAAGATATAAACAAACAAATTTTAGAAAATTTATAAACATTAAGCGGTGAATTTTTGACCGCTTAAATTAACGGAAAGGGGAATGGTATGCTAAAGAAAAAATGGTTTAAACGCACCATAAAAATTGTGTGTGCTATGTTGGCGGTATTAGTTGTTTTTACAACTTTTAACTATACTTCACAGCATATCTTTGCCCATAAGGACGGTTATTTTACACCCGACTATGAAAGGGTTGAATTGACCGAAAACAGTGATTACAAAACAATTTTTTTGCAAACAGGTCTTGGTGAAAGCGCCGCTAAAAAACTTATTAAAGAGGGTAAATTCGATAAGATTTTACAGGCGCAAGAACTGTTTTTCGCCAATGATACTGTACAATGTGAACCGCTTATAAAATGGTTTACAAGGGAAGAACGACTGGGTAATGAATTAATATCTATGTATGATTTACAACCCGGCGATATTTTGGTCACACTTTCTACCCATACTTTTGGTTGGCGTCACGGCCACGCGGGTGTTGTTATTGATGAATTTACAACAGTTGAAAGTATTACTATGTTTGAAGATTCATCAAAAGGCAATATTCGTTTTTGGCAAGATTATTCAAATTTTGCAGTTCTTCGAGTTAAAGATAAAACCAAAGAAGAAAGACAAAAAGTTGCAAATTTTACGCAGGAAAAACTGTTGGGTAAACCGTATAGTTTATTTTCGGGGCTTGGCTTTAAAAAAGCACCTGACGTTGATTCCTTTGGCTTTTCAATGCAATGCTCTTACCTTGCGTGGTATGCGTGGAATCAGTTCGGTGTTGATACCGATTCGGACAAAGGACGAATTGTTACAAGCTATGATTTGCTTCATTCAAACAAATTTGAAATTGTTCAGCTTTACGGTATGGACCCAAGAGATTTTATAAACTAAAAACAGACCTTTCGTTTTGAAAGGTCTGTTTTTTTTTACCCGTCATAATCTTCAATTGCTAAAAGTGCTTCTTCCTTTGTTAAAAAGCTAATACCACTTGCCAAATGCTTTAAATCTTCCTTTGGAAGTGTATCAAGCGAAATATTATTAAAAACTTCAACAATTTCTCCGTTGTTTAATAAAACAATCTTGTTCTCATAGCTTTGTAAAATCCAATGGCTTGGATTATCTTGTTTAAACTTGACTGAAAAAGCGGTTGCAACAATAATCGCCAACAGAAATATGCTTAAAATTATTCCTAAAGCAACCATTTTTGTGTTTTTTATTTTTTGCAAAAAACCACCTCGCATAAATTATTCTTGGCAAGTTTTATAAAATTATTCACTAAAATTCAAAGGGTGTAATACCCATCAGTAAAAGTATTGCGGCACTTGCCATAACCGAAAAGGGAAGATAGTTTTTAGTCAGTTTAATTTTAAATTCGCCTTGTTCAATAATTTTGCCGCTTGGGTTTTGTAATGACCGCTGTAAACAAGTGTAAAGACAGTCGGACCTAATACTTGAAAGAGTTATGGAATTTTTACTTCCCATTCCGCAGCAAATGGTGGCAAGTTTGTTTTCTTTTAAAATTTCAAGTGCCGGATAGTTGTTTTCTTCACAAATACCGATAACGCCTAGTGGAATTTCTTGGTTTTTAAATCTTCCGCTTTGGTCTAAAAAAACAACAATGCCTTTGTCTATATTAAGTTTGCATTTCTTGTATATGCTTAAAATTGTAAAATTATCTTGACCGCTTGATACAAATTTGTCGGAAATATACCGTGCACCGTATTTTTGCAATATTTCAATTATTTCGTTTTCGGATTTATTTTTTCGGTCTGAAAGCAATAGCACCATTAATTTCACCACTGCTTATTATTGGCATTTTTTCGCTTAAAAACCGTGTTTTTTACATTTCATATAACGTTTTGTATCGTTTAATACAAAAAATGCTTGTTTTTAACATTTTTAACAAAGCGGAACTTTGTTATAATAAAACTGTTGTATAGTTCTATCAAAAAATCCGGTTATTTTTATATATGTTCTATATATTAATTAGTAAATTTTGATAAAATTATGGAAAATACTATAAAATGGTCCAAAAAGACCTTTATTACCGTATTTGTCCATTGACAATAATTATGTATAATGCTAAAATATTTGTGAATAATTCACAAGAATATGTAATATTTTTGAGGTGTTGTTTATGCAGTTAGAAACAAAAGTTATTTCATCCCTTACAAAAGTCTTTCCCGATAAAGTGCAGGGTGAAAGAATAAAAAATGGTTCTTGTTTTAATAATGAACCGTTTTCTTTTCAAGTGGCTTTTAAAAACCCGGATGACTACATAAAAACAGTGCCTTTTTATATTCGCATTGAAACCGACCTTGATATATCGTTGATTACAAACTACAAGGTTGGTTACGTTTCTGTACTTTCAGCGGCTTATCCCGGCGCTGATGATAATTTTGACCGTAAAACCCCTGGTCTTTACCCCGACATTCTTTATAAGCGCACCGTTAATGCACCGCTTCATGACCGCGGTTTTTGGGAACCACATTTTTTTGAAAACGATGAAACTGTAAATCTTGTATCAATTAATAATGTTTGGCAATCGCTTTGGTTTACAGTTAATGAGGATTCTGTTACTACACCTGCGGGCAGTTATAAAATTACGGTTGTATTTTACAACGCAAACAATAATGACGAAATTGCAAGAGAAACCTTTGAGCTTGAAGTTTTGGAAAAGGCGCTTAATCCGCAAGAGGTTTTGTATACCTCATGGTTTTATCTTGACTGCCTTGCAGATATTTACAAGGTTGATATTTTTTCCGAAAGACATTGGGAAATTATTGAAAACTTTATGAAACCGGCTGCAAAGACGGGAATGAATATGGTATATCTTCCTGCATTTACTCCTGCACTTGATACACCTGTTGGTATGGAACGTGATACCGTTCAGTTGGTACAAATTGCTAAAAACGGTAACGATTATTCGTTTGATTTTTCGCTTATGAAGCGTTACGTTGAACTTGCATTCAAATGCGGTTTTACTCATTTTGAACATTGCCATTTGTTTACCCAATGGGGCGCAAGGTCTGCGCCTAAAGTTATGGCAACGGTTGATGGAGAATATAAGCGCATTTTCGGTTGGGACACTGATTCACTCGCACCCGAATATGCCGAATTTTTAAAAGCATATCTTAAAGAATTTAAAAAGTTTGCAAACGAAAACGGTATTGGAAATAATATTCTTTTTCATATTTCTGACGAACCGTCGTCAAAACATATTGAATATTACCACAATGCTTATAACGTTATTAAAGACAATATTGAGGGTTGTATGTGCGGTGACGCGCTTTCAAGCTACAAGTTCTTTGAAGATGGCACAGTTAAACTTCCTATAGTTGACGTTATGTCGTCACATATGCCATCATTTGTTGAAAACTGTGACAATTTTTGGGTTTATTATACTGGTTTTGCAATTCGTAACGGCAGACCAAACCGCTTAATTGCTACTACCGGTGCCCGTTGTCGTATGATGGGCACACAGATGTATTACACGGGTGCTAAAGGTTTTTTACATTGGGGTTATAACTGCTATTACGGTCCGCAAAGCAGTAAGCTTTTTAACCCCGTTCAAAACCCCGCAGGTACATATCCTGCTGCAGGTACTTCGTTTATGGTTTACCCCAACCCCAACGGTACAGCAGATATGTCGCTTCGTATGAAGGTTTTAAACGAAGCATTTTTAGATAACCGTGCCCTTCGTACACTAGAAGATATGATAGGTAGAGATAAAACAATGGCATTTGTTAAATCATATTTCGGCGAAGTGGATTACGGCGTGTGTCCAACAAATCAACAACTCTATGACTTCCGTATGGAGCTTAACAAGCTTGTTAAGATGAATTTGGAGAAGTGATTTTAATGTGTAATGAAATTTTATTAAATGAAGGATGGCGTTTTCACAAAGGCGATATTCCGCAAAACTTTATTCCCGATAAGGGACCCGTTTACAGCCAAAGTAAGCTTGAACGCAAGCTTCAAGGTCCCGCGGCTTATAAATACTTTGACGGTATTGACCCGTATAGCGCGCCTTGCGAATTAACTAACGACGGTTGGAAGATAGTCACTCTTCCGCATGACTATGTTGTTCAGCAAGATTTAAATAAAAACGAAAATCCAACGCTTGGTTATTTTCATTATGATAAAGCATGGTATAGACGTTATCTTAAATTGCCTGAAGGCAGTGAAGGTAAACGTATAACACTTCGTTTTGACGGTATTACCGGTAACTCGATAATATACGTTAACGGTTGCCTTATGGCTCACAACTACTCTACATATAATACAATTGAGGTCGATATCAGTGACGTTGCGTATTTTGATAAGGACAACGTAATTGCAGTATTTGTTGACCCCACCGGTTTTGAGGGTTGGTGGTATCAAGGCGGCGGTATTTATCGTAACGTTTATTTAACAATTACTGAACCCGTTGCAATTGATTTATACGGTGTTTATGCACCATATAAAAAAATAGACGGTAATAAATGGCAAATAGATTACGAAACTACGGTTCTTAATACATCTTATGAAGATGTGGCGGTAAAAGCTATAACAAAACTTATCGATACTGACGGTAACTGTGTTGCAACCGCGATAGGAGACGGCGAAATTTCTCTTCGCGATAAGGCAGTACTTAAATATTCGGCAACTGTTGAAAATCCGCTTTTATGGGATTGTGATAATCCTAATTTATATAATGTTGAAACCGAACTTTATCAAAACGGTGAATTAATTGATACCAATAATACAAGAATCGGTTTCAGAACAATTGAATTTACAGTTGATAAGGGAATGCTTTTAAACGGCAAACCCACATTTATAAACGGTCTTTGTGGTCATCAAGATTTTGGCCTTACTGGTCTTGCAGTACCCGATAACATTTGTAAGTACAAAGTTAAGCTTATGAAAGAAATGGGTGCTAACGGTTACAGAACAAGCCATTATCAATACACCACGGCTTATATGGACGCTTTTGACGAAATGGGCTTTTTGGTTATGGATGAAGCAAGGTGGTTTGAAAGCACTGAAGAGGGTTTAAAACAACTTGAATCGCTCTTAAAACGTGACCGTAATCGCCCAAGCGTTATCTTTTGGTCAACCAGTAATGAAGAGCCACACCACTGCACAACTCTTGGTAAACGAGTACATAAAGCCATAATGACGCATATAAGAAAGTTTGATAAAACCCGTCCCGTTGTTGCGGCGGTTTCAAATGACCCTGATAAATGCAAGATTTATGACGATTGCGAGCTTGTAGGTATTAACTATAATACCTGGCTTTATGATAAGGTTCATGAAATGTACCCCGATAAGCCGATATTCTCTTCCGAATTTGCCGCAACCGGTTCTACGAGGGATTGGAACTTTAATAATTCTATAAATAACCGTAGAACGCGTGATTATGATGCGGATTTAAATTATTGGTTCCAAGGCAGAGAAAACAGTTGGAAAATTATTAAATCAAAACCCTTTGTTTTCGGCGCATTCCAATGGACGGCTATTGAACACCGTGGCGAAACGGCGTGGCCGGGTATATGCTCGGGTGCGGGTGCGATTGATATTTTCCTTCAAAAAAAAGGCAATTTTTATCTAAATAAAGCTTATTGGACAAACGAGCCAATGGCGCACATTGTACCGCATTGGAATTTTGCCGGTCTTGAGGGTGAAGAAATTCCCGTTACCGTTTATACAAATTGTGATGAGCTTGAGCTTTTCCTTAACGGAAAGTCGCTCGGAAGAAAACAAATTCCTCTTTACGAACGCGGTGAGTGGCAGGTTGTTTACGAACCGGGCGAAATTAAGGTTATAGGTTATAAAGACGGTGTTGCCGTTTGTGAGGACAGTAGAGTAACAACCGGTAAACCTGTTGCACTTAATTTGCGACTTGAAAATGAGTTTAAAAACGACGGTATCGAGCTTGCGTTATTCACTTGCGAATGTTTAGATGAAGAGGGAAGAGTTGTTCCCGATGCGGCTGAATACGTTACCTTCTCGGTATCAAGTCCTGCAGTTATTGTTGGTACCGGTTCGGATAATACCGACGGTTTAAACGTTACCAATACCTCTCGTCAAATGTATATGGGTAAAATCAGCGTTGCTGTTCGTCCTAAAAAGGATCAAGAAAGCTTTGAGCTTATGGCACAAAGTAAGGATTGTAAAATTAAAAAAATTATTATTAATTGTAAATAAAGGTGATAATTATGGCAAAACAATTAACTGTATCAATTTTAGGTTGTGGCTCACGTGGTGCTTATGCTTACGGTGGCCCTATGAATCGTGACGCTGACAAGCGTTATAAAATTGTTTCAATTTGTGATATTATTCCGTCACGTTTTGAACGTTTTGCTAAAAGTTGGGGTGTTGCACCCGAAAATTGCTTCACCGATGAAAATGAATTTTTAAAGGAAAAGCGCAGCGACATTCTTGTTATCGCTACTCAAGACCGTGACCACGTTCGTCAAGCAATTAAGGCGCTTGATTTAGGTTATGATATTCTTCTTGAAAAACCGATTTCACCCGACAAGCAGGAACTTCTCGATTTATTGGAAGCTCAAAAACGTACGGGTAAAACTGTTATGGTTTGCCACGTTTTGCGTTATGCTCCTGCATTTACAAAGATTAAAGAACTTCTTGATAGCGGTATAATTGGCAAGCTTTTAACTGTTGAATGGATTGAACAGGTTGCTTATTGGCATCAAGCACACAGCTTTGTACGTGGTAACTGGAGAAGCAGCCAAGAAACTTCGCCCATGATTATGGCAAAATGTTGTCATGACCTTGATTTAATGCAATACTATGCAGGTGCTAAATGCAGTGAAGTATATTCTGTAGGCGGTCTTGATTACTTTAACCGTGCAAATCAGCCCGAAGGTGCGGCTGACCGTTGCTTTGAATGTAAATATAACGAAACCTGTCCCTACAGTGCTGAAAATTGTTACATTACCCGCTGGAAGGAAGCAGGTTGTCCTAATGATAACTGGCCCTTCAATATTTGTTGTCGTGAAGTTCCCAACACTGAAGAAAATCTTCGCGCTTCTTATAAAGAAAATCAGTATGGCAGATGTGTATTTGCTTGTGATAACGACGTTGTTGATAACCAAAAGGTTATGATGAAGTTTGAAAACGGTGTTTCAATTTGCCTTACTATGACCGCCTTTACACACGGCGGCGCTCGTATCGGTACATTCCACGGTACTTTGGGCGAAATTGAATTTAACGCTGATGATGAAATCAAGATTAAGGTATTCGGCAAACCTGTTGAAGCAATTAAGGTTTCCGACATTGTTAAAGAAAAAATGCTTAACTCCTTCGGTCACGGTGGTGGTGACTATATGCTTCTTACTTCGCTTTACGAAGCAGTAACAGAAGGTGCTACAACCGCAACCGCACTTGAGGGCTCGGTAGAAAGTCACTTAATGGCCTTGGCTGCTGAAGAATCACGTGTTACAGGTAGGGTTGTTAAAGTACACGAATAATACATAAGGTGAGTTTATGCATACTTCAATTTTCCCAACACCTAAAAAACTTGTTGTAAAAGAGGGGGCTTTGCCTCTTTATAATCTTGGCATTTATGTTGATAATATATTTGATTATCGTGTAAAAAAAGCAGCGGTTAAGCTTCGTGAACTTATTAGTGAATCGACAGGTAATTTTCATAAATTTGCTGTTTTGACTGATAACGTTAATAGCGGAATTATTGTTAAATTTAATGCTGAAATCAATTCACAGGCATATACTATCAATACTTCTGGAAGTCAATTGATTGTTGAAGCAGGCGATGATGCGGGTGCTTTTTACGGTATTCAGACCTTAGTTCAACTTGTTAATGCAAACGGTATGACTTTACCTGTTGTGGAAATTGAAGACTGGCCCGATTTGGAATATCGTGGTTTTTATCACGATGCTACACGTGGACGTGTTCCGTCGGTTTCGGGTGTAAAGGAAATTGTTGACCAAATTGCACTTACCAAAATGAATTCACTTCAACTTTACATTGAGCATCCATTTGAATTTTTTGAATTTTCAAATGTCGGCAATACATATGACGATATTTTAACTGCTGAAGATATGCTTGAAATAGACCAGTATTGTTATGATAACTTTATTGATTTTATTCCGTCACTTTCAACATTTGGTCATTTGTATGAACTTATGATGAAACCGGAATATAAGGAGCTTTGCGAACTTCCTGATTATCAGCCGCAAAAGCATTTCTTTCGTGAAAGAATGGAACATCATACCATCAATCCTTCAGATCCCCGTAGTTTTGATTTAATTTGTTCACTTATTGATCAATACTTACCGCTTTTCAGAACAAAATATTTTAATATTTGTTGTGACGAAACTTTGGATTTGGGCAAGGGAAGAAACGATGGTAAGGACCCTGCTGAACTATATATTAATTTTGTCAGCAAACTTTGTGAACACGTTACTTCTCTTGGAAAGACGGTTATGATGTGGGGTGATATTGCTTTAAAACACCCCGAAACGTTGTCTCGCATACCTGAAGGCACAATTATGCTTAACTGGGAATATGGAAAAGAACCTGATATTAGCAGAATTGAAAAAATTGCTGAATGCGGTATTCCACAAATTGTTTGCCCGGGAAATACCGGTTGGCTTCGTTTTATGGAAGATCCGACAATTTCGGTTTCTAATATCACAATAATGAACAAGTCAGCTCTAAAGAACAAAGCATTAGGCATGCTTAACACAAACTGGGGTGATTGCGGTCACGCCGCTTCGTTCAAATCTACACTTTATGGCACTTTAGTCGGTGCTGAAACTTCCTGGAACGTTTCTACCGAAATTAATGAAGATTATGAAAAACGTGCTTCAAAATTCCTTTACGGTGTGGACGAAAACATAATTCCAATGTATGCTGAAGTTGCACACAAAACATATTGGACTGCACCTTGGCATCGTTTTTACGAATGGTTATTTAACCGTGAACCGATTTGGTATGAAGGCACACAAAAAGATTGTATGGATTCTATCGTTTTGTGTGAGGACTTTATTGAACGTCTGGAATCTCTTTTCGGTGACAGAGAACGTTTAGATGCCCTTGTTATATCTACAAAGGGTAATATTCTGTTAAATAACTGTTTGCTTTACATTGCACCCGATTGTAAACCGGTTGTTGATGTAAAAGAATACTTATATGAATGGTTTGAGGAATATGCTAAGCTATGGCTTTCCGATTCTAAACCAAGTGAACTTTGCGAAATTCTTAAATATTTTGAAGATATTTTAAGATAAATGGGGTAATATTATGCAATTTAAACTTATATCTTCTCTTGAAAAATGTTTTTTAGATGAAAAAATTGAAGACAAGAAAGAATATACAAAAGGTTCTTGCCTTAAAAATGAATGTTTTCAATTTCAGGTTGCTTTTACAAAGTTTGGCGGTATTCAAGCCGAGGGCGATAACAGCTTTGCCAAAGTTGAACTTGTTTCTCCAATTGCTGAACATATTACGCTTCGTCGTGTTGAACCTGTTGCGGTTAAACGCGCGGCTTATACTTTCCGCTATGACGATAATTATCTTCGTCGCGAATCAGGTCTTTATCCCGACCTTTTAATTCCGCTTTTTGATGGCAATAAGGTTGGTCATAACGAGTTTTTGCAATCAATTTGGGTTGAATTTGACCCAAAGGGAGAAGTAGATGCAGGGATTTACCCTATAACGCTTAAGTTTACCGCTAATGAAACCGGTACATATTTTGGCGAAGTAACCTTTACTTTGGAGGTAATTGACGCATTACTTCCCGAACAGGAACTTATTTATACTCAATGGTTTTATTGCGACTGCCTCAAAACCTATTATAATACTGAAACCTTTGATGAACGTCATTGGCTTATTATAGAAAACTTTATGAGGACAGCGGTTAAACGTGGTATTAATATGATTTTAACACCTGTTTTTACCCCTATATTAGACACCGCACTTGATACCGAAAGACCGACAACTCAACTTGTTGACGTTTATCTTAATAACGGTAAATACACCTTTAATTTTGAAAAACTCGGTCGTTGGATTGACCTTTGTGATAAGGTTGGGGTTAAGTATTTTGAAATTTCTCATTTGTTTACACAATGGGGTGCAAAATTAACTCCCAAGGTTATGGCAACGGTTGACGGCGAATATAAAAAGCTATTTTCACCACAAACCAGTTCGGCGACAGGTGAAGATTACGTTGAATTTTTAAATGCATTCTTGCCTGAACTAATTGCTTATCTTAAATCTAAAGATAATGCCGATAAGCGTTGTTATTTCCATATTTCTGACGAGCCCAAAACAGAACACCTCGAAAGCTATGCAGCAGCAAAGGCGGTTGTTAAGGACTTGCTTAAGGGCTACCCATTTCTTGATGCCTTGTCACATTACGACTTTTATGAACAAGGTCTTGTTGATTTGCCCGTTCCGTCGCTTGAATATATGGAAAACTTCTATCAAAAAGTGCCTGAACTTTGGGGTTATTACTGTTGTTGGCAAGCAATTGAGGTTTCAAATCACTTCTTGGCTCAGCCATCGGCGCGTAACCGTATTATAGGTCCGCAGATTTATAAGTACGACATTAAGGGCTTTTTGCACTGGGGTTATAACTTCTATTACAGCCGTCAGTCTTATGACTTTGTTAACCCTTATCTAACAGCCGACAGTGACTGTTTTGGTCCGGCAGGGGATTCACATGTTGTATACCCCGCACAAAACGGAGAAGCGTATGAATCATTACGATTAGGTGTTTTTCATGATGCTTTACAAGACGTTCGTGCATTTAAACTTTGTGAACAGCTTTATGATAAAGAATTTGTTATGAATATTATAGAAGACGGTATTGGGGAACTTACCTTTAAACAATATCCCAAAGATGCCGATTACATTTTGAATTTAAGAGAACGCATTAACAAAGCAATTAAAGACAAGATTTAGGTGAAATTATGAAAAGTATTGCTTTTTTAGAAAATGAAGTTTGGTGGGGAACAGGTGTTGTACTTGCCAAAGATATGCCTTTTGATAAAAACACCGATAAAAAAATGGGTTTTTTAACAAAGGAATGTTCACTTGGTGCAAGTAATCAAGTTACTACAATGTTTTTGTCAAACAAAGGTCGTTATATTTGGATTTACGAACCTTATGACTGTCACATTAAAGATGGAGTTTTCAATTTTAGCACCGATAATTTAGAACTTGTTGAAGCGGGAAGCTGTTTAAGAGATGCTTACCGCGCTGCAAGAGATAAATACTTTAAATTTACAGGCGATCCAATTGAACCGAAATTTTTTGCAACTGCACAATATAATACCTGGATTGAACTTATGTATAACCAAAACCAAAAACAAATTCTTGAATATGCAAGAAAAATTGTTGAATTAGGTTTCGAGCCAGGCATTTTAATGATTGATGAAGGTTGGCAACAAAATTACGGTATGTGGGACTGGCACACAGGTCGTTTTCCCGATCCTAAAGCCATGGTGGATGAACTTCACGAACTTGGCTTTTCGGTAATGCTTTGGGTTGTCCCGTGGGTTGCGGCCGACAGTGCAGCTTACCGTCAACTAACAATGGTTGACTGGAAAAACCATCACTTCTTGCGTACTAAAGACGATAAAATTGCACTTATGCACTGGTGGAACGGTGTCAGCGTTTTACTTGATAGCAAAAAAGATGTTGATATGGATTTTTTGGGCAAACAACTTCAAAAACTTATTGATGATTACGGTATTGACGGTTTTAAGTTTGATGGTGGCTCTACCGGTGCATATAAAGAATGTCTTAACGGCGAAGTTGATGATACATATACCGAATTTGAAAGAAACCGTGCTTGGAATGAATTTGGTTATAAATTTAACTTCCACGAATATAAAGATTCTTACAACTGTGCGGGACTTAGTATGGTTAGTCGCCTTTGTGACAAGCTTCATCGTTGGGACAGAAACGGTCTTAACGAACTTATACCAAACGGTCTTGTTAGTGGCATTTTGGGTTACCCATTTATTTGTCCTGATATGATTGGCGGCGGCGAATATTTCTCATTTTTGCAACCCGATTTCAAGTTTGACCAAGAATTATTTATTAGAATGTGTCAATGTTCAACATTTTTCCCAATGATGCAATACTCTTTGGCGCCTTGGCGAGTTTTATCGCCTGAAAATTTACAAATTGCTGTTAAATATACAAAGCTACATGCTCAGTATGCAGATTATATTGTTAATCTGGTTAATGATTCTACCAAAACGGGTGAGCCCATTATCAAAATGATGGAATATGCTTACCCCGGTAATAATTACGAATATATTGTTGACCAGTTTATGCTTGGCGACGATTTACTTGTAGCACCAGTTATTACAAAGGGTGCAGTTACAAAGGACGTTGTTTTTCCCGAAGGTAAATGGGAAGACGAAAATGGTAAGGTGTATGTTGGTCCGGCAACAATTACTGTTGACGCGCCTCTTGAAGTTTTGCCTTATTTCAAAAAAGTAAAATAAAAAAATTTTAGGAAAAGAAGGGAGGGAGTATTCGTGCTGTGTGCTCTTCTCATTAGCAATAACGATTCAACAATTACACAATTTCAAAAGGTTGCACTAACTTATGGTTGTGTGCTTAAGGTTGTTGAATCTGAAGAAGAATATTACGAGTTTGCGGCCGATACACCCTTTACAGCGGTATTTTTAGATTATAATACGATTAATTATGAAATTCTTGAAAGCGCTTTTGATGCAATTTCGCGTCGTTTTATAAAGTCGAAAGTACTTCTGTTTACTAATACTGAACAAAACAATGATTTTATAAAACAGCATGATAATTCGTGTGTTGTTGGTTTTGAAGGTATTAATACGGTTTTTGAGGAACTTTTACCTCAATATAAAAACAGACCTTCTAAAATTTTATCAAGTATTCGTTCTTGTCAAAATTTTGAAGAAGTGGACAATTATACTGAAAAACGTTTGGTGGCTATTTTTTCTAACACTTTTGAAAGGGTTGACGAAAAAATTCTTTCTGCATTTCCTGTGGAATTGCTTCCCGAAAGAATTGATTTATTTACTGACGGAAATGCAGTTTATGCTTTGACTGACGCTTCGGTTAACGTTTTAAATCGTATTTGTTATCATATAATTATTGAACTTCATAACATTAATATTAGCTCTTTTGCAGTTTTTACTGACGTAATAAATCATTTTGAAACGGCTTGTCAACTTTTTGCTGATGTTAATTCCTACGCAGTTAAAGCAAGACTTGAGAAAAATAATACCGAAGTATGCTATTATAATAATGAAATGCATATGCTTGAACCGTTTGGTAACATTGTAAAAAATGCTCAAACCACAGGGCTTAATATCAGAGCCGGTAAAAGTGAAGCAAAAATTGAAGCTTTAATTGACAGTTTTTTTGAACAACCGCAGCTTTCAGCCGCTTCAATTGTTAATTTTCAGTTTTTGGTTTGCGAAATTTTGCGTTGTGCATTCGATGACGAGGTTTTATATAATAATCTTTTCGCTATTATAAGCAGTAAAACTGTTGACGAACTCAAACACCTTTTAATTATGGTGTGTGCTAAAGAAAAAATCGGAAAAGGCGATTTGGAAGTAATCGGTAACGAACGTATCATTCGTCAAATATGTGATATTATTGAAAGCGAATATGCTACTGAACTTTATCTTGACAGAGTGGCAGAGCAAATTTATCTTTCTCCCGCTTATATAAGCCGAATTTTCAAAAAGAGCACTGGTATGAACTTTGTTAAATACCTTAATGATGTTCGTCTAAAAAAAGCGGCAGGACTTTTACTTGAAGCTGATTACCCGATTAACGAAATCAGCAAAAAAGTTGGTTTTTCCGACGTTTCATATTTCTGTTCTTGCTTTAAGAAAAAATATGGTATGACTACCGTTCAGTACCGTCGTGCATATGTTTTAAAAGAAATTGAGGTATAACCTATTTGTTAAAATATTATTTTTATAAATTCCTACGCACTGTTTTTCCCATAAAGGGAAATGACAAGTTTACAATAATTACAAAATGTATTTCTTTGGTTGCGGTTTTGGGTATTATAGTTTGTTCGGTTTGGTTATTTGTAATAGAATTTAACCACGCTAAACTTCGTCAAGATAACAAACAAATTCAAGAAGTTATGAAAGAAATTATTGAAAATCGTGACGAAGAAACCGGCACCTATGATTTTGAGGTTTTAATTGAACAAAATTCCGACATTCGTGCTTGGATTTCGATACCGGGCACTGACATTGATTACCCTGTTTGTCAAACCGATAATAATGATTATTATCTCGACCGCGACTTTGATAAGAAATACAGTGCATTTGGCACCTTGTTTTTTGACTGTGAAAACAACGTTTTAACGTCGCAAAATCTCACAATTTACGGACATTCGCTTAAAAATAGCCAAATGTTTACAAACATTAAAAGATATTCAAATATTAATTATTATAAAAAGCATCCAATAATTCAACTCATTACACCTGAAGGGTTGGCGGAATATAAAGTTTTTGCCGCAATGGTTATGAATGCCATTCCCGAGCATGACAACGGTTATCTTTTTCCGTTTACACAAACCGATTTTGAACGTCAACGTGACTTTATCAATTGGAAAAACGAAGCAATACAACGTAGCGTTATTATAACTTCAGTTGACGTTATTCCGAGTGACAGAATTTTAACCCTTTCAACCTGTGCATACACATTTGATAATGAACGTTTTGTCGTTATGGCACGTCAAGTGCGCGAGGGTGAATCTAATACAGTTGATGTAGATGGTGCATCACGTAATCCAAATCCTCGCTATCCGAAGATTTGGTATGACGTAAATGAAAAGAAATATCCGTGGTAATTTTATATTTTTTATGGTGAATTTTAATGTATAACAAATTTAGGACTGTTGTGGCAATTGGGCTTTGCTTTTTGTTTGTAAGTTTGACTGCTTGTACAGGTAACGGTGGCTTTTTTGATTATTTGAAAGTTCAAGACGCCGCTGACCGTGTGGCAATTACCTTGCCACAAACTTCAAGATTTGATAAAATACTTGATGAAGACGGTAAAATAATTACAGATTATTTAAATAAAAAAACGGTATCTGTTGTTAAAAGTAATTATGATAATAGGGTGTATATTCAGCACAACGGTTCGCCGCATTTTTATAACCCTGTTTACATTTCCTATGACCAAATATTAAATAATCAGTTGATTTCGCAGCAAAACAAAACAAAAGTATTGGACGAATCTTTCAAAAAAGCAAAAGAAGCAGGTTTTAAGTCGGTTGCTCTTTACATTTATTGGAAAGATTTTTATAATGGTAGCAAGTACAATTTTGATTTTTATAGAATTTACTACACTTTAGCCGATAAGTATGACCTTAACATTTCTCTTATTTGGATGGGTTATTCACAAACGGGCTATATGCCTTGGCAAACCGATAGAACAAAATACCCCGCGTTAAGTTTTGAGGGGACCAATACTAGTATTGATGTTCCTGATTTGTCTAAAAAAATATACATAACCGAAGCATGTGAAGCATTAACACAGCTTTGCGCGTGGATTAATTATGTTGACTATAATCATCGTACAGTTTCAATTCAGCTTGAAGATGAAGTAAATAAAGATTATGGCAAAGGAATTTGGCTTTCGCAGTTTGTAAGTTATGTTAAACTGCTTGAAAAAATGGCAAAAGCGGTTAAAAATTCTGCATATGAAATGGTTACTACCGTGGGTATTAACTTTGATGATTTTTATTCAGAGGTTGATGGCTTTAACGGTAACGAACGCCTTAATGCCTTGCTTGAAAAACCTAACATTGATGGTGTTGGAGCTGCAAATTTAAATACCGATAAGTTTTCTGTTGAAAATTTTGTGAATGATGAAAAGTTTTGTTATGTTTCTAAACTTTCCCCTGCAGTAAGCACTTTTTTTTCAAGTGCAATGTCACTTTTGCAAAAAGGTTTTCAGTTTGGTGTTTATGAACTTAAAAGTTTTAACTTGGCAATAAATTGCGGTTTTTATCGTACACATTCTACCGTATGGGAAGCGCGTGAGCGTCAAATGGTTACAAGCGGTATATTGGCTAAAAAGCGTTCTTATGAAGCCGCAACAAATGACGTTATTTGCTTTACAAAGGGAATTAACGGCATAGGCGAGGTTTTGGCAACTACTAGTATTTTAGATATTGTTGTTATTAATCCTAACTTGGCAAATAAGCACAATTCCACCGTTAAGCTTGGCGATGTTCATATTAGTTTTAATAATAAATCTAATCCTGTGTTTACCTATAATGCAGGGGCTTTGTGTGTTATTGACCCCTATTCTAATTATTATGCTTTTACATTCCGCGGTACGCCAAATTTTGCTATTAATTATGGACGTGCAATTAAAGTTACAAGCGGTTATATTGAAGATGGAAAATGGGTTGAAAGTCCTAAAGATAACAAAAGTTCCAAAAAAAGCTTCAATTTAGAAGCGGGTACGGTTTATAAAATTAATTTAAAATAATTTGTATTTCTTAACCATATGGTTATTTGAATAATTATTATTTTTTTCGGGAGGAAAAATTATGAAAAAAACAGCAATTCGCTTGTTAGCACTTGTTCTTGTGATGATTATGGCATTATCATCATTTGCAGGTTGCTCTGGCGCAAAAACCAATTCAAAAGGTATGTACAACGTTAAAAAATTAAAACAGGTTGTAGCTGCCGAAATGCGTGAAGTGAACGGTCGTCCCGTAATTTATCACAAGGGCGAACCATATCATTACTATTCAATGCACTTGCGTTGGGACCATTTACTTGGTGCTTACAGTGAAGGCGAATATCGCGACAAAATGTATGAAGAAGGTTTTAAAATCATTAAAGAAAGCGGTTTTGATACCATTATTCTTTACATTAGTTGGACACGTATTTTTGATGGCAAAAAATACGATTTCTCTGAACTTGAAATGCATTATAAACTTGCTAAAAAGTACGATTTAAAGGTTCACCTTAACTGGTTCGGTTATGACGTTTGCGGTATTGGTGGTTATATGCCTTGGCAAAAGGATAATTTTGAAAAATATCCTCCGCTTACCGGTATGGACGGTGCACCCCTTTTGACAGAAAATGGAAACTATGTACCTGACTTTTCACAACAAATATATATTGATGAAGTTACCGAAGCATTACAACAGGTTTGTGCTTGGCTTAACGTTAACGATACTGACCGCAGAACAGTTGCTATTCAGCTTGAAAACGAACCGGGCAATGAAGAAGGTAAAAATGGGCTTTGGATGAGTCAATTCCTTAACTTAGCTTCTCTTTTGAATATGGAAGGAAAGGCAATTAAAGAAGGCCCCTATTCAATGATTACATACTTAAACCTTATGTCTGCAGGTTATAACGAAGAAGCTGACGGATACTCATTTAATGAACGTCTTAAATATCTTTGCGAACAAGAATATATTGACATTGTAGGTTATGATGATTATACAACCAATCCTAATCCTAACCTTAAAACACTTGAACATAACAATAACCTTGCAACTTATGCGGAGTATTCTCCCGCTTCTTATGCGGTTCCCGGTCAGATTAACCAAATCTTTTCAAAGGGTTATGGTTTAAGCTTCTATCAGGTTGCAAATTTTAGAGATTTGGGCGCTCCCGGTTTCTATCGTTTTAATAATCCTGTCACAGGTCTTGAAAAACGTGACGGTACTAAAAATCTTAATCCCAATACAATTTCTCCCACTTTAAGTGAAGCACTTGAACTTGATATTGATGAAGTTGTTAATATGAACAAAGCCATCAAAGCATTGCGTCCTCTTATCATTACAGAAAAAATTAATAATATTGTTGCATTCAATAATACACTAAAAAATAAAGTTTCTGCAATTAAACTTTGCAATAAAGAAAAGATTACCTACATTTATGAAGACGAAACTAAAAAGTATGGCGGTAGTGGTTTGGTTATTGGCGCTGCTGACGGTAATTTCTATCTTTATTCTTCACGTAATGCAAGCTACCGGTTTGAATCCGAAATTAAAGAAGTTACTTCCGGTACATATGCTGACGGTAAATGGACCGAAGGCGAAAAAGTGACCGTTAAGGGTAATTCTTTCGATGTTAAACCTGGTCTTGCTTATAGAGTTGTTCTTAAATAATTTCTTAGGAGATTTTTATGTTAAACTTTAATATTAAGCGCATTTTAGCAGGTCTTCTTGTTGTTATTATGTTGTTTATGGTTGGTTGTTCGGGCGGCAAAACGTCCGACAGCCAAAAAGGTAATACCGCTTGGGCGGTCACCGAATATAATATGGACGAAATTGTTGATAAAGACGGCAAGTTTATTATTGACAAACTGACAAATGTTAAAGTAACCGAACTAAAAAAAGTGGGGAATAAGCAGGTTATTTACCATCTTGGTAATCCTTATTTATTCCGTGCCATTCACTTCCGTTACGACCACCTTATCAGTGCAGAGCTTGACAAAAAAACTCGTGAAAAAACCTTTGAAGACGGAATGCGCCTTATCAAAGAAGCTGGGTATAATACCGTAATTCTTTATCTTGGTTGGGGACGTTTTTACGACGGGAAGAAATACGATTTTTCGGAAATTGAATATCAATATAGCGTTGCTAAAAAGTATGATTTAAAAATACTTTGGAACTGGTTTGGTTACGACGTTTGCGGTTTTGGCGGTTATAGAGACTGGCAGCTTAAAGACATGGAAAAATATCCGCCTTTAAAGGACGAAAATGGTGAAATTATTTATGGCACGGGTTATGCAAAAGATAAGCCCATTCCAGATTTGTCCGCACAGTCATTTATTGACATTGAAGTTGAAGCGCTACAACAACTTTGCGCTTGGCTTAACGTTTATGATACCGACCGCAGAACAATTGGTATTCAAATTGAAAACGAACCTAATAACGACGAAGGCGGTCACGGTGTATGGTTTAGCCAATACTCTAACCTTGCAAATCTTATTGAAGAACTTTCAAAAGCAATCAAAAATGGTCCTTATTCAATGCTTACTTACGTAAATCTTATGACTACGGGCGCTAATATGGTTGTTGAAGGTAGAGATTGGAAAAATCAACTTAAAGGTTATATAGACCTTGAAAATCTTGACATTACAGGTTATGATTATTATGGTTCTGCTTTAGCGCCTGATTATGAACCTATAAAACAGGGTGATAATCCTTACGTTATGGTTGAGTTTGGCACTTGCGTTTGGAATGTTCCCGGTCAAACCAACTATATGCTTTCAAATGGTTGGGGTATGGGTTATTATCAATTTGTTTATTATAACGAAGTTGGTAAGAGCACTAGTGGTCTTTACCGTTTTGGCAGTGAAGAAAATCCATTTATTCTGCGCGAGGGTAAAGCAAACCTTAAAGGTGCTTATGAAGACCAACGCGAATTAGATGCTCTACAATATTTTGAAATGAATAAATCTATTGACGCTTTAAGCGAAATTATTGCTATTTCCAACCCGCTTAATATGATTTCTTTTAACTATCAAATGAAGGTTAAAAAGATTGAAAACAAGGGCTTTAAGGGTAAATTTTTCACCTTTAAAACAGATAACGGAACCGATCAAGACGGTTCAACTGCTTTACTTATTAAAGCGGACGACAATACTTATTACACCTATGCTTTAAAAGAAGCTACAATTTCTTATAAAAGCGGTAAAATCAAATCCGCAAGTGAAGGTGTGTATAAAAACGGCAAATGGGTAAAAACCAAGGACGTTGAAGTTGTTGACGGAGTTTTGACCTATGAGCCGGGCAAAGCTTATCAGTTAATCGTATAATCGTTTAACTTTTGAAGGAGTGTAGTTATGTCAATTACAAAAAGAATGCGATTATCAGCGCTGTTACTTGTGTTGTTGATGGTTTTCATGTCGGGTTGTACCGGCGCTAAAAAGGGAACAGAAGCAAGTGTTGAACCTTGGGCTGCCACAAAGTATGATGCTGCTGAAATCATTGATGAAGATGGTAAATATATTGTTGACAAGTTAACACCGGTACAGGTTGTTGAAATGAAACAGGTTGGCGATAAAAAGGTAATTCACCATCTTGGCAAACCTTATCTTTTCCACGCAATGCATTTAAGAATTGACCATCTTATTTCTGCCAATTTAGATGAAGCAACTCTTAAAAGTACTTTTGAAGACGGTATGCGCAGAATAAAAGAATCGGGTTATGATACTGTAATTCTTTATCTTTCTTGGGAGCGCATATACGACGGTAAGAATTATGATTTTTCTGAAATTGAATATCAGTACAGTATTGCTAAAAAGTACGATATGAAAATTATGTGGAACTGGTTTGGTTATGACGTTTGTGGCTTTGGTGGTTATAGAGACTGGCAGTATAAAGATTTGAAAAAATATCCACCCCTTAAGGATGAAAACGGTAATATAATTTATTCCACTGCAACATTTCTAAGCGGGGAATATTCCGGTCAATTAAAACCGATTCCTGATTTATCTGTACAGTCGTTTATTGATATTGAAGTTGAAGCAATTAACCAATTCTGTGCTTGGCTTAACGTTAATGATACGGAAAGACGTACAATTGGTATTCAACTTGAAAACGAACCAAACCACGTTGAAGGTGGTCACGGCTTGTGGTTTAGTCAGTACGATGCTTTAGCAAATTTACTTGATGAACTTGGCCGCGCTGTTAAAGAAGGTCCCTATTCAATGCTTACATATCTTAACCTCATGTCAGCGGGCTGGGATCAGGTTGACGAAAATGGAGAACAGACCGTATTTAAAAAGCAAATTTTAAACCTTATTGAGAAAGAACATATTGATATTGTTGGTTACGACTTTTACTCAGAAACAACCAGTGTTAACAGTTTGAAAATTTCTTCTGTTGAACAGGGGGATAATCCACATTTAATGGTTGAATTTGGACCTTGTCAGTGGAGTGTTCCCGCACAGACAAATGTTCTTTTAAGTACCGGCTATGGTATTGGTTATTATCAAACTGTAGGTTATAATGATTCCAAAAGCAGTACGGGTGGTTTCTTCCGTTTTGGTTCTAAGTCACAACCATATATTTTCCGTGACGGTTCGGGGGTTGTTAACGGTCAGTTTAACGGCTGTCTTGATGTTGTTGCAAGTGAATTTATTATGATGAATAATTCAATTAAGTCTTTAAGTGAATTAATTGCAGTATCCGCAAACAGCGATATGACCTTCTTTAATCATGAAATGCGCAAGAACTTTACCGAAACTAAAACTTTAGGTGGTAAAACTTTCACATTCAAAACAGATTGTGAACTTGATAGATACGGCGCAACCGCTTTACTTATTAAAGGCAGTGGCTCAACATTTTACACCTATGCTTTAAAAGATGCTACTATTACACTTGATGGTGGTATTAAATCAGCAAGTGAAGGTGTTTACAAAAATGGTAAATGGGTAAAACAAAAAGATGTTGAAATTGTCGATGGTGTTATGACCTATGAAGAGGGCAAAGCATATCAGTTTATTGTGGGATGATAATTCCTTACAAAAAGGAGTATATTATGAAATTTTCTAAAATAACACGTATTTCAGCGCTGTTATTATCGCTTTTAATGGTGTTACTTGTCGGTTGTGGTACTAATGGAAAAAGTTCTGCATCTGTAGGTGGTGAAAATACACCTTGGGCGGTTAAGAAATATGACACAACAAAAATTTTAGATTCGAACGATCAGTATATTACCGATAAATTAACACCGGTAACTGTTGCCGAAATGAAAACAGTAGGGGACAAAAAGGTTGCTTACTATCTTGGAAAACCTTATCTCTATCATGCTATTCATTTAAGATATGATCATCTTTTAAACGCAAATCTTACCGATGAACGACGCAATGAAATTTTTGAAGAAGAATTTCGCCTTGCTAAAGAAGCGGGTTACGATACTGTTAGCTTATATTTGTCGATGGGTCGTTTGTATGATGGTGAAAAGGTAGACTTTTCTGAAATTGAATACCAGTATAACCTCGCCAAAAAATATGATTTAAATGTTGTTATAACTTGGTTTGGTCATATGGTATGCGGTTTTGGTGGCTACTTTGACTGGCAAACAAAAGATTTAGAAAAATACCCGCCCCTTAAAGATGAAAACGGTAACATTATTTTCGGTACCGGTTATGCAGAAGGGGAAATGATTCCTGATTTTTCAGCACAGGGCTTTATTGATGATGAATCTTACGTTTTAAAACAACTTTGTGCTTGGCTTAACGTTAATGACACCGACCGTCGTACTATTGGTATTCAAATTGAAGACGAACCCAATAATATGGAAGGCGGAAACGGTCTTTGGTATAGTCAGTACGAAAACGTGCGTGATTTTATTGGTTTAATGGCTAAAACCGTAAAGGAAAGCGCATATTCAATGCTTACATATACAACATTAATGTCGTCGGGTTGGGACCAAAAGGATGAAAACGGCGAACAAACTGTATTTAAAAATCAAGTTAAAGGTTTTATCGACCTTCCATATCTAGATTCAACGGGTTATGGTATTTATACACCTTCAATAACTCCTTCTGCTAGCGTTATTGAACAGGAAGATAACCCGCGTTTTATGGTTGGCTTCGGTGCTTGTGTTTGGTCGGTTCCTGCACAAACAAACTATCTTTTAAGCAACGGTTATGGTATATGCTACTACCATGTTTTACAGTACAATGATTCAACACCCGGCACAAGCGGTCTTTATCGTTTTGGAAATAAAACTAATCCTTTTATTTTGCGTGACGGTACTCAAAAATTGGTCGGTCAATATGACGGGGCACTTGAAGTTGTTTCTAGCGAATTTTTTGTTATGAATAACTCAATTAAAGCACTTAAAGAACTTATTGCAGTTTCTTCAAATGCTAGTATGACTTATTTTAATAATTCTATGGCAACTAAATTTAGTGAAAGCAAAGCTTTAGGCGGAAAAACCTTTACATTTAAAACTGAATGTAAAAATGACAAATACGGTTCTACCGCTTTGCTTATAAAGGGAAGCGATTCTAAATATTATGCATACGCTTCAAAAGACGCTACCATTACGATTGACGGCGGTATTAAATCCGCAAGTGAAGGTATATATAAGGATGGCAAGTGGATTAAGACCAAGGACGTTAAAATTGCCGACGGCGTTATGACCTTTGAAGCAGGTAAAGCTTATCAAATAATTGTATAAAACATTTTAATATTATTTGATATAATAATTTTCATATTTTTGCATTATGTTGCACATTTTATCTGTTTTTCTTGACTAATACTTTAAAATTTGATAATATGATTTAGTAAAAAAAATATATGAAGGAGTAATCCAAAATGAAAAATTCTTTTAAAAAGTTTTTGGCTGTTTTGGTTGCATTAACCTTGGTTTTTGCAATGTTTACAGGCATATCTGTTTCGGCTGATGATACTGAAACAGAAATGGTTATACCCGAAGGTATCGAGGTTATTGACGGCGAAGTTTATAGCTTCCGTGAAGTATTAGAAAACGTAACCGTTGGTGCTGACCATACGGCTATGGACGAAATTTATTTCGACGGTTATCCCTGGAGCGTTTTACACCGTCAAAACTTTACCGACGGTCCTTGGGGTATTAAAGAAAACTGGTTTGCACGCGAAAGCACATGGGAAGGTTTTAATTGTATTTGTATTTCAAATACTACTTCTGAAAACAATAGCGAAATTTGGAAAGCACACGAAATGATGATTGAGTGGAATGCCGCTAAACCTGAAGATAAAAACGTTTATTGGTCACTTCAGCCGTTGTGGTCCTGCTCATCTAACACATGGATTACCTTTACCGCACCTTATACCGGTAAAATTGTTCTTTTCGAAGAATTTGGAGGTAAGATAACTGCTTGTAGTGAAAATGCTCCTTTCTGGTCATTCCCTATAAATTCTCATCGTCCTTGGAAGATAACCATTGAAAAGAACGACGTTAAGGTATGGCCCATCGACGAAGAATATGTAGTTCTTGACAAAAATCATCGTTCAGTTGATTTCCCGGTTCTTGGTAACACCGGCGTTATGCCCGTTACTGAAGGCGACGTAATTGCTATTCGTATCGATGTTGCAGGTGAATTTGAAGCCAAAAATTATGGTACACCAATTGGTGGTAACACTACCGCTACATTTAACCCTGTAATTGCTTACACTGAAATTGAAGAAACTGCTTCTACAGAAGAAAACTTTGATAATTTAGATGACCCACAAGTTGATAATGATGATTCTAACGGTTGGTTAATTTGGGTTATTATCGGTGTTGCTGCTGTTTTAGTTATTGGCGCAGCAGTTGCTGTTATTATCATTATTTCTAAAAAGAAAAAAGCTGCTCCTGCTGAAATCGACGCAGAAGAAACTCCCGTAGAAATTGATGATGAAGAAAAAACTGAATAATTAAATTTTTAAAGACCTGAGAAATCAGGTCTTTTTTCATTTTGAAAAGCAATTGATGTAAAAATGTTGTTTTTAATTAATTATAGTAATTTCTTGTACATTTTGATAAAACATCTTGACTATTTTAATAAATTTTGTTAAATTATTGATATAATTATTTAAAGAAAATTTTTAATAAAGGAGTATTAAAAATGAAAACAATTTCTAAAAAATTTGTTGTTTCGTTACTTGCATTAACATTAGTTTTTGCAATGTTTACCGGCATTTCTACTGCCGCACTTCCTGATAGTGACACAATAACTGCTTTCGGTCAAGATTGGGAAATTCTTGAGGATGAAGTTTATGGTGCTTATGAATCACTTTCTGAATGTGTTGAAGATTTAGAACCCGAAGATTGTGATGAAGTTGAAATGGACGATTCGGTTTGGAGCTTTCAACTTGAAGTAGGACCCGATTGGTGGTATGCTAGTTCATATTATTTTACTCATGATGGTCCCGATAAGAATAATTTTGCTACAATTACTCCTCAACCATTTGCAAATTATAAACAACCAAACGATCCTGATTATGAAGCAATAGTTGCAAAACGTATGCAAAACTATGCTTCGTCTGTTGCATTAGATAATGCCGGTGAAAGATTAGCTCTTACACTTCGCGGTCCATGGACATCATGTAATGGTCAAGCAAAATTTGTTTTTAAAGCTCCTAAATCCGGTTATGTAGTACTTTTCAATGAAGATTTGATTAGAGGTGCTACAAAGGATACAGTTTTCAGTTCATTTAGCGACCCCAAAGGTTCCGGTTATGTTGAACTTTGCCTTAAGAAAAATGATACTATAATTTCTGAAGTTGTTAAAATTGCTTGCAACAGTATGACTGCTGAATTTCCTAAAGCAGGTACAACCGGTCGTTTTAAGGTTACTGAAGGCGATGAAATAGAAGTTCATTTAAAAGCGTATGATTCTACATGGGAAAATAATACCGTTTTTGTTGACCCTGTTGTTGCTTATACCGAACTTATTGAGGATGTAGTTCCTTCCGTTGACGATGAAAAAGAAACCGAACCTACTGACGATAAAGATAATGGCAAAGGTTTGGGCTGGTTACTTTGGGTAATTATTGGTGTTGCTGTTGTTTTGGTTATTGGCGCTGCTGTGGTTATAATTGTTGGCAAAAAGAAAAATGCAGCACCTGTTGAAGCTCTTGCCGAAGAAGAAACACCGTTAGAAAATAACGATGAAGAAAAAACCGAATAATTAAGTTTTAAGGACCTGAGAAATCAGGTCTTTAAAAATGTCATATATTTCCTTATTTTAACAGTTATATCAACATTTTTGTTTATGCAGATAAAATGGAAGAGTGTTTTTTGCGAAAAGAGCAAATTTTTCACACTTTATCAAGAATTTAATATTTAACTTTTTTATGAAAAGTTTATAATTATAATTAGTAGATTATATACATTTTGCAACAAATTTTAAAAAGGAGAAATTACGATGAAGAAATGTATTTCTAGAATGCTTGCTGTAGTGCTTACCATCGCATTGTTAGCAAGTTCGTTTGTAATGCTTGGTGTTAATGCAACTGAATCCGAGCCTGCAACGAAAATCATCACTGTTGACGGTTATCAGTATGAAGTTTACGTTGACAAAATTTACTCAGCTTATGATTCAATGGTTGATGCGGTTGACGGTTTAACTCCCGACAGTACTGATGACACACCCGAAAAAACTGATAATGACTATTTGGACGGTCCTGTAGTTGATTTTGCTAACACTGCTTGGAAAGCAGAAGCAAAGAAAATGTATGGTACTGAAAAAGCTACCGCCACTTATATTAAAACTCACAGCGATTATAACCAAATTGCTTTCCATCCAAATGCACAGGGATTTGGTTTATATTCAGTTTCACTTTACAATGGCGGTCTTCACGTTAACCCCTCGCACTCATGGCTTCCTTCAGACAACTCAAGCTACATTACTTTAAGTTATACAGTTAAAGAAGACGGTTTGGTTGTTCTTTACGATTCAAAGGGTGTAGTTTCTGCATCTAAGGGTGCAAATACTGCTCCTTTCTGGGATTGGCTAAGTGGTAACGTTGGTAGAGACTGGATTTCATTTTCTATCTTTAAGAACAAAGAAAAGCTTTGGCCCACAAAGAAACAAGACAACACCTTCGAAAAGGGCGGCGAACAAATTTCCTTCCCTGACGTTGGTCAGCTTGAAGTTGTTGCAGGCGACGTAATCAGCATTAAGATTGAAGGTTACAGCTCACGCGCAGGTATTGACATTAATCCTGTCGTTGCTTATGCATTACCCGACCCCAATGCTGACATTCCTGCTGAAGAAATCGATATTACTATCGGTGAAAGCACATACCCCATCAATAAGAACGAAGTTTATGACCTTTATTCTTCATTAACAAACTTAACCGCTGATATGACTCCCGGTCCTGTAAAGACTCCTGCTGCAAGTGATACCGAAGGTATTGTTACTTTCAACAGTAAATGGTCAATGTCTTATCAGTATGTTAATAACAGAGGTTTCGGTTTGGATCCTTGGGGTGGCACTTTAAGATATAAGTACACTAAACCTTATCGTGCTTCTAATGGTACTGACCCTGGCCTTTATGGTATTCAAACGTACAATTACTTGTCAATTAACACTTGGGGTAACTGCTTCTTTACTTCAGCAGTAACCTATTTGCCTGACAGTCAATCGGTTTATGTTTCTCCTTCAACTCAGTGTCTTGCTTCTGAAAAGTCACTTAAACCCGAAACAATTGAACCTGCGTTAAAACTTACATTTAACGCATATCGTGATGGTGAACTTTACCTCTTTGATAAGACAGGCAAGTTTAACGGTGACGTTAATAAAACACCTTATTGGGCTAACCAAGATGGTTGCGGCGATGTTTCGATTAAAATCTTTAAAAACAATACTCAAATTTGGCCTGCAGAAGGCGAAAGCGCTGTTGTTAATAGCACTAACAAGACCCTTAATTTCCCTGATTTAGGTGCTATTAAGGTTATCAAGGGAGATAAAATCAACGTTGTTGTTTACGGTAACCCTGCTAAACCTGATGAACGTCTTGGTGTAATTTGCAACCCCGCAGTTGCTTATGCAGTTTACGTACCCCCCACACATGAAGAACTCGTTGTAGGCGATTCTACATATAATGTTCTTATTGATGAACAGTATGACTTCTATTCAGGTCTTCAAGCTGCAGTTGCAGGTAAAAAATTAGGCGCTACTGCTAATGCCAAGGATCAAAAGGGTATTATCAGATTCAAGGGTAATTTTGCTACTTCTTATCAATACGTAAGCAATAAGGGCTTTATGAAAGACATTTGGGGTAGTACTGTTAACATGAAGTATTGTATGCCTTATTACAGTGTAAGCAAGAAGAATTATAACCCTGGCATTAAGGGCCTTCAAGCTTCCTCTTATTTGTCTACTAACAACTATAACAACTGTTTCTTTACATCTTCAGTTCTTTTCTTAGAAGAAGATAAGAAACTTTTCATCAGTCCTACCACTGCCGGTGCATTCACATCTGAAAAGATTGATAAGAAAACTGTGGCTCCTGCACTCAAACTTACCTATAGATCAAATATAGAAGGTAAAGCAGTATTGTATGATACCACCGAAATTTTTGATGGTAGCAAATTGAACGTAGATCCTTATTGGGCAAACGAAACCGATAAGGCAACTGTTAGAATTGAAATCTTAAAGAATAACAAGAAGATTTGGCCGACAGAAGGCACACAAGTAATTTCTAAGAACAACCAAAAAATCGCGTTCCCTGATTTGGGCGAAATCGACATGAAGGTTGGCGACCAAATTCAGTTTGTATTCTATGGTAACCCCCAAGCAGCCGGAACACGCGCAGCTGTTGTTTGTAATCCCGGTATTGCATTTACACAAGTTACCAAGAAGGTTGACAATAGCAATATTCCGTTGACAAGTGCAAACTTTGGTTCTGAAGTTATGGTTCTTGTATGCGTAATTACTGCTCTTGGCGCAGTTGTTCTTACAATGGGCGTTATTTCTAAAAAACGCGTTCACAACTAATTTGGAATTAAACTTATTCTTCAGTTAATATGTTATAATTTAAAAACGGTATGGCTTAAAATAAGTCATACCGTTTTTGTTTTTTATTTATTGGACAAAGTGGCAAAAAAACAATACAAGCGCAAGAATTTAATATTCCATTTTGTCGAAAATAGTTTATAATTAAATTAGTGAATATTTACAATTTTATTTCTAAATTATTATATATTTTTCGCAATACATAGTCATTTAGAACAAATTTAATATTAGACACTTATGAAAGTGTCATTAACGGCGGCCGTTTTGGTTACGCCGTTTAAAACGTTTATTATATATATTAATAAATATTCATCAATTATTATAGTTAGGAGTCAGGTGTTATGCGATTCAAAAAACTAATGGCATTAGTTGTTGCAA
>JAZNJR010000010.1:0-23432 GCA_045578165.1 Acutalibacteraceae bacterium | reverse complement strand
TGCCTCTATAGTTAAATGGATATAACGGCCCCCTCCTAAGGGGTAGTTGCAGGTTCGATTCCTACTAGGGGTGCCAATAAGCTCCTTGATAATTTTTTCAAGGGGTTTATTTTTTTATTTTTTTGTCGAATGAGTTGCATTTTAAAACTGTAGTGATATAATAAACACGAATTTATTTCACTTTAAAGAAGGCAAACGTATGAAAAAGGCGCTTTATAACAAAAATCAAATTTTGTATATTGTTGAAGCCACGCTTGAATATTTTATTTCAATTTTGGTTGCGGGGTCTTATCTTGCGACACTTACAACACACCTCGGCTTTTCCGATTCGCTTACCGGTATTTTATCGTCAATTATTTCGCTTGGCGGTCTTTTTCAACTGTTTTCAATGTTTATACGCCGCCGAAAAATGAAAACCTTTGTGGTGGTTTTTAGCATAGTTAATCAACTTTTATTTTTATTTTTATATGTTGTTCCGTTTTTTAATATTTCGTCTACCGTTAAAACTGCGGCGTTTGTGGTGTTGATTATTTCGGCATATTTTGTATACAATATAACACACCCAAAAAAGATAAGCTGGATGATGTCGCTTGTCGATGACAAAGTTCGCGGCAGATTTACCGCCAATAAAGAAATTGTTTCTTTAATAACTGGTATGGCTTTTACCTTTTTTATGGGTAACGTTATTGACTATTTTAAGGCACAAAACAAAATCAAAACCGCGTTTATAATTTGTGGTGTAACAATTTTTGTTTTAATGGTTGGGCACACCATTTCTATGATTTTTACAAGTGAAATTGAAGAGCCAAAAACCGCTTCACAAAAGAAAATTTTTTTGCAAATTGGCGAAACCATTAAAAATAAAAGCGTTCAAAAAATCACCTTGCTTTTTGTACTGTGGTATATTACAAAAGGTATTTCCGAACCGTTTAATTCGGTTTATATGATAAAAGAACTTGATTTTAGTCTTACCTTTATTTCGGTGCTTTCAATTCTTCAAGCAATTTTCCGCGTATTATGTTCGCGCGCTTTTGGTGCTTATGCTGATAAATATTCCTTTGCCAAAATGCTTCGCATTTGTTTTGTTTTTGCGTTTTTAGGTTTTGCAGCAGTAGTATTCGCAGTACCAAAAAATGGTGCGGTTATGTTTGTTATTCATTACATTACCCACGGTGTTGCTTTGGCGGGTATTAACAGTGCGCTTATTAATTTGATTTTTGATTATGTGCCAATTGAAACCCGTTCCGATTCTTTGGCGGTAACGCAGTCCCTTTCGGGTCTTGCGGGGTTTTTAACTACGCTTTTGGGCGGTGTGCTAGTAACCCATATTCAGCAAAGTCAAAACACTATTTTTGGAATTTCTATTTACGCACAGCAGGTGCTTAATGGTATTTCTTGTGTTGGTGTTGTTGTAATTTTGCTGTTTTTACAGTGTGAAATTATAAACAAAGAGAAAAAATAAAACAAAAAGACCTGTCTGTATAAAAGACGGGTCTTTATATGTTGAAAAAATTGTCGAATTATGGTATTATTTGTCGGTAAAAAGCTCATTAGCAATAGAACGGAATGAAAAAATTATAAGCGACAAAAACGCGAATGTTGTTGCAACAATGTAAAATGGCAAATAAAATCTTCCGGCAAGTAAGGTTATAACCGAAATGACAATACAGCTTATTGCCATATACTTTAAAAGTTTTAAGTTTTGCGTTTTGTTAAGGTCTTTTTGGTTAATGTTTTTAAGAATTTTTCTTAACGCTAATAAAATAACCGCTGTAAAGGGTGCACACGGGTAACAGGTTACAAGCATTGTTGTGGCAAGACTTTCGTGGCGGTTTGCAATTTGTACGTACCAGGTAACAAGCCAAGGTAACATTACTGTAAAGCCAATAAGAATTACTAAAAATACAGTACAAAGAATTATAGAAAGTTTAATTGGGTCAATTTTTTTCATAACACACCCTCCTAATGATGACATTATACTATAGTTTTTTAAATTTGTAAATGATAAATGAGGCGATTAAGGTTATAAATTTTTTAAGAAAACGACCAATGCTGTTTTTAGCAATTGCAATTTCGTTTATGGTCTTTTTGGTTTATTATTCTTTTTTCTCTGCCATATTATTTGCCGCGTTGTGTATTATTGTGATGTTTGTAATAAATTATAAAAAACAAAGCGGCGTTTTAATTTTATGTGTTGTGTGGTTACTTTTGGCGGCGCTTTCTTCGGCACATTGTTTAGGTGATATTGACCGCATTTCTTATTTAGATACAAAGACTGTTTCGGGTGAATTTGTAGTAACGTCGGCGGCTGAAAACCGTGGAGATTTTTTTAGTTGTGAGGTTGAAGTTTTAAAATGTGAGCACCTTAAAAACGGGGACAAATTGGCGGTAAGCTATCAAGGTCCTAAAATTGAGGTGGGGCAGTCCTTCAAAGCAAAAGGTGAAATTAAAGAAATGTCGAAATATAAGTCGGCTAAAAGTTATTATTCTAAAAATATATACGCTTTTGCTAATTTGTCTGAAATAGTTTTAACCGATAACAGCAGTTTTTCGTTAACCTTGATACAAAACGTTAGAAAATATATTAAAAATAAAATTTTTAAGTATTTAGACCGTGATGAAGCAGCAACCATGCTTGCGCTGCTAACGGGCGACCGCACATATTTAAGTGATGAATTTTATTCAAACTTAAAGGATGCAGGTGTAATGCACGTAATGGTGGTTTCGGGCATGCATTTGTCGGTTATTGTTTCCTTTGCGCTTTATATTGTTAATAAGTTTTTATATAACCGTTATTTAAAGGCGTTAATAATTTTTCTAACCGTAATTGTTGTGTCGTCAGTATGTGGTTTTACAATGTCAATAATGCGCGCGGGAATTACATATTCCTTAATTGCGCTTGCTTTATTAATCGGTCGGCAAAGCAAAAGTGAAAACACTTTGGGCGCGGCAGTCAGTATTATTTTGCTGTTTAACCCTTTGGCAATTTTCAGCGTTGCGTTTGAGTTGTCGGTGCTTTCTACTTTTGGCATTTTGTGTGTTGCAATTCCAATAATTGAATTTGTAAATACAAGAAAAATTATCAATTCAAAAGTTTTGCTTTCGGGCTTTTCGTCGGCTTTAATTACATTATCGGCAACACTTTTAACCCTGCCCGTTACAATTTCGGTTTTTGGTTACGTTTCAAACGTATCGCTTGTAACTAATTTACTAATTGGTTTTGCGGCAACTATAGCACTTTGTTTTTGTATTTCGGGATTTGTTCTCTTTCCCTTTAGAAGTGTTATTTTTTATTTTACAAATTTTGTGTTAAAATATATAAACACGATAATAAATTATTTCGGCAGTTTGGATTTTTCGGTAACCAATTTACCCGAATGGACGGCATATTTATCGGCAGCGGTAATATTTTCGGTTTTATTTTTATTGGTTGCTTGTACAAATCGTGAAAATGTGTTAAAATTAGAGTTAATTGTTAATAAAAAAATAAAGGAAGGCGGGGGAAAGCTGAAATGGCCATCGTTTCTGAAGAAACGTTAAAAAAAGCAGTACAAATAGGCAAAACCAACCTTTTTGTGCTTTTTGGAGAAGACGGTTATTTAAAAAAGTTGTACGTTGATAAAATTGCCAAAAATATTGCCCCGTCTGATGATGTTTTTAATTACCAACGTTTCGAGGCGGATTCTTCCTTGCAAGAGGTTTATGATGCGGTACAACAGTTTCCGATGATGAGCGATAAAAAGGTTGTAATTTTGCGCGATTATAAATATCACGACTGCGATTCAAAAGATTATGATAAATTAATTTCATTGTTAAGCGACGTACCCGAAACGACAGTTTTAATTGTGTGGTTTGACGCGCTTGATATTGACCTTAGAAAAAATCCAAGGTTTGATAAAATCATAAAAACGGTTGATTCGGTAACGGGTGTTACGGTTAATTTATCTCACCGCAAAGGACCTGAGCTTGAAAAAATGCTTATCGATGGCGCGGCAAAACGCGGCGTTAAAATGGAAATTGGCGCGGCGAGATATTTGGTTGAGGTGTCCGGCGACGATATCAGCACTTTGCGTAACGAGCTTGATAAGCTTTGTGCTTACGTTGATGGCGACGTTATTACCAAAGAAATTATTGCGCGAGTTTCGGTAAGAACGGTTGAATCGGATATTTATTCTCTTACTGATAAAATTTTAAAATGTGAATTACAAGCGGCCTATGCAATTTTGGACGACCTTTTCTTTATGCGGGTCGAACCAATTGTAATTTTAAGCACAATTTCTTCGGTTTATGTAGATATGCACCGTGTATTATCTGCCCGCAGCAAAAAAGTATCTAAAGCGGAAATTGCTGAAATATTTGGTTACGGAAGACGCACCTTTGCGCTTGATAAGGCAGAGTATAACCTTAAAAAGTTTGATTTTAATAAACTTCAACTAAGCTTTAAAGCACTGGCTGCCGCCGACGTCGAGCTTAAATCTTTTAGCGGTAACGACCGTATAGTGCTTGAAAAGCTTATTGTGCAGCTTTCGTATATTGCGGTAAAGGGTGAAAGTGTTGATTAAACTTGCAATGCCGATTATTGTTGAAGGCAAATATGACAAAATCACTCTTGAAAACGTGGTGGATACCTTAATAATTTCAACCGACGGTTTTCGCATTTTCAAAAATAAAGATATGTGTGATATGATTAGACGACTGGCAAATCAAACGGGTATAATAATTATGACCGATTCTGACAGCGCGGGTCAGGTTATAAGAAATCATATAAAAAATATTGCCGCAAGCGGTAAAATTATTAACGTTTACGTGCCGCAGCTTAAAGGCAAGGAAAAGCGTAAAGCAACCGCATCTAAAGAGGGCTTTTTGGGTGTTGAAGGACTTTCAAAGGACATTTTACAAGAGGCACTTTTGAAATTTGGCATAAACGGTGGGGAGGGATTGCCCAACCGCAGAAAAATTACAAAGGCCGATTTTTATGAATTTGGTCTTTCGGGACATCAAAACAGCGGTCAAAATCGCAAAAGGTTGTTAAAAGCTTTGCAGTTACCGCAAACTCTTTCAAGCACAGCCCTTTTGGATGTTGCCAATACGCTTTACAGTTTTGAAGAGTTTAGCAATCTTTGTAAAAATGAATTTAATTTGTAAAAAGATAAAAAAATATATTTAACACAAATCTTTTTTGTGTTATAATAGCGATATGTTTTTATTAGGGGGCAGGGAAATGCAAAAAATCGGGTTTGACAATTCAGAATATATAAGACTTCAATCCCAAGAAATTCGTGACAGAATAGACCGTTTTGGAGATAAGCTTTATCTTGAATTCGGCGGTAAGCTTTTTGATGATTTCCATGCAGCCCGAGTTTTACCCGGATTTCAACCGGAAGCCAAGGTTAGAATGCTTATGGAGCTTAAGGACGACGCGGAAATTGTTATCGTTATAAACGCTGACGCTATTGAAAAGAACAAACGTCGCGGCGACCTTGGCATTACCTACGACCTTGAAACCTTGCGCCTTATTGATGCGTTCAGACAAATCGGTCTTTACGTTGGTAGTGTAGTAATTTCGTGCTATGCGGGTCAACATTCGGCTGAAGCATTTGAAAAACGTTTAAATTCTTTAGGGGTTAAGACCTATCGTCATTATTCTATACCCGATTACCCTGCAAATATTCCCTTTATTGTAAGTGAAAACGGTTTTGGTAAAAACGATTATGTTCAGACCAAAAGAAAACTTGTTGTTGTTACCGCTCCCGGTCCCGGTAGCGGCAAAATGGCTGCATGTCTTTCACAACTTTATCACGAAAATAAGCGTGGTATTAAAGCGGGTTATGCTAAGTTTGAAACCTTCCCAATTTGGAATTTGCCTTTAAAGCACCCGATTAATGCCGCTTATGAAGCCGCCACGGCCGACCTTAACGACGTCAATATGCTTGACCCATTCCATTTGGAAGCATATAACGAAATGGCGGTAAATTATAATCGCGACATTGAAATTTTCCCTGTGCTTAACGCAATTTTGGAAACCATAATGGGCCAGTCCCCGTATAAAAGTCCAACAGATATGGGGGTTAATATGGCGGGCTTTGCCATTACTGACGATGAAGTAGTTTGCGCGGCGGCTAAACAAGAAATTATTCGCCGTTATTACAGCGCGCTTGTTAACGTAACACAGGGTATGAGTGATATGTCGGTTGTTACGAAAATTGAACTTTTGATGAAGCAGGTTGGCGTTAATATAAACGACCGTCCCGTTGTGGCTGCCGCTCTCAAAAAGGCCGACCAAACAAACATGCCGGCGGTTGCTTTGCAGTTACCTAACGGAAAAATTATTACCGGCAAAACCTCAAGTCTTTTGGGCGCGTCATCGGCATTGCTTTTAAATTGTCTTAAAGAGCTTGCCGGCATACCTGATGATATCAACTTAATTTCTTCAACTATTATTGAACCGGTACAAAAGCTTAAAACTGAAATTATGGGTAACCATAACCCCCGTTTGCACACCGACGAAATTTTGGAAGCTTTGTCAATTTGCGCGGTTACAAGTGACGTGGCTAAAATTGCACTAAAACAGGCGCACAACCTTAAAGGGTGTGAAGCGCATTCTTCGGTTATACTTTCCCGCGTTGACGAAGACGTTTTTCGTAAACTTGGTGTTAATATTACCTTTGAACCCAGGTACCAAACCAAAAAGTTATATCATAATTAATTTAAAGCCCATTCGGAAGAATGGGCTTTTATTATGTAGCAAAAAAGGTCGATTTTTGTAAAATTTGCACAAAAAAGAGCAAAAACTTTTTATTCAAGTCTTGGAAATTCAACAAAATATGCTTGAAAATATGGTATTTTCTTGTTATAATAAATTCGATATATTGTGCCTTTAATTAAAATTAGGGGCAAATTTAAAGATTGGAAGTGTTACCGTTGAAAAGTAAAAAATGCGTAGCCATGCTTCTGGCCGGTGGTCAGGGCAGTAGATTGGGCGTACTTACCGGTAAAATTGCAAAACCGGCAGTACCGTATGGCGGAAAGTACCGTATTATTGACTTCCCGTTGTCTAACTGTACCAATTCGGGTATTGATACAGTTGGTATTTTAACGCAGTACAAACCACTTGAACTTAACGATTACGTCGGTTCGGGCAAGGCGTGGGATTTGGACCGCCTTGACGGTGGTGTACATATTTTGCCGCCTTATCAGGGTCAGCAAGGGGGCGACTGGTATAAGGGCACAGCAAATGCCATTTACCAAAACCTTGAATTTATTGAACGTTATAACCCTGAATACGTTTTGATTTTGTCGGGCGACCATATTTATAAAATGGATTATTCCGATATGCTTAACCAACATGTTGAAAGCGGGGCGGGCTGCACAATTGCCGTTTTGGACGTTTCTTTGGAGGAAGCAACCCGTTTTGGTATTATGAATACTAAACCTGACGGTACAATTTACGAATTTGAAGAAAAACCGAAGCAACCCAAAAGCACCTTGGCTTCAATGGGCATTTATATCTTCGACTGGGAAAAACTTCGTTATTATCTTACCGAAGATGAAAAAGACCTGAATTCTTCAAACGACTTTGGTAAAAACATTATTCCTGCTATGCTTAATGGCGGCGAGCTTTTAAAGGTTTACCGCTTTAACGATTACTGGAAAGACGTTGGTACGGTTGATTCCTTATGGGATGCCAACCTCGACCTTCTAAATCCCAATTTAAATCTTGATTTGGCAGATAAAAATTGGAAGATTTATTCTAAAACCACAGGTACTTCGCCGCAGTACATTTCCGATAATGCTAAGGTTGAAAATTCACTTATAACCGACGGTTGCGAAATATACGGCAACGTTGATTATTCGATTTTGTTTAAGGATGTAACCGTTGAAGAGGGCGCTACCGTTGATTATTCACTTGTTATGCCGGGTGCAGTAATCAAAAAGGGCGCTAAAGTGCGTTATGCAATTATTGCAGAAAACGTTGTTGTTGAAGAAGGTGCTACCGTTGGTGGCGACCCCGCAGTTGTAGGTAGTGACAACTGGGGTATTACTGTTATTGGCGACAACTTAACAGTTGGTAAAAATGCTGATATTTCTGCCAACCAAATGATAACAAAAAATGTAGCGGAGGGTGAAAAAATATGAGAACTTCATTAGTTGCGGGTATTATCTTTGCCAACGCAGAAGATAGTATGCTTAAAAAATTAACCTCTAATCGTTCTATGGCGTCAGTTCCCTTCGGTGCGAGATACCGCATTATCGATTTTGCGCTTTCAAATCTTGTTAACGCAGGTGTTTCTTCGGTTGGTATTATCACTAAAGAAAATTACCGTTCACTTATGGACCACGTAGGTAACGGTGTTGCGTGGGATTTAGACCGTAAAAACGGTGGTTTGTATATTCTTCCGCCCTATTTGACCCGCGGTGTTAGAAAATATACCAACACGGTTGATGCACTTTACGGTGCAATGGATTATATAAATCGTTGCGGCAGCGAATATATTGCACTTTGCGATTCTTATGCGCTTGCAAATATTGATATTAACGCTGCAGTTAAGGCACATATCGCTAAAGAAGCAGATATTACCGTTGTTTATCATAAGGGCGAGTTACCCGAAGCATCGGGCAAAAAGCTTGTTTTAGACATTGCCGCCGACGGTCGCATTTCTAAAATGACACAGGCCGAAGCAATAGATGAAGCCGCTTACAGTATAGGTGTTAGCATTATTAAGCGTGATTTGTTTATTAAAATTGTAAAAGATGCATACGATGCTGAAATTGAGAATTATGAAAAAGACGTTTTGCCCAAAGCACTTGGTCAGTTAAAGGTTTACGGTTTCGAACACAAGGGATTTGTTGCTGTGCTTGATAATACACATACATACTATCAGGCATCAATGGCGCTTCTTAATAAGGAAGTAAGAAAAGAGCTATTTAATAAAGAACGTCCTATTTTAACCAAAACGCGTGATGATATGCCCACACGTTACGGTATTGATGCTGATGCCAAAAATTCACTTATCGCTGACGGTTGTATAATTGAAGGCACCGTTAAAAACAGTATTTTGTTCCGCGGTGTTAAGGTTGCAAAGGGTGCGGTTGTTGAAAATTGTATTCTTATGCAGGAAACCGTTGTTGAAAAGGACGCTGTGCTGGACAACGTAATTGCTGATAAAAATTCAGTTATAAGTGAAAAAATGGTGCTTAAAGGCACAACCGAACATCATTGTTTTGTAAGAAAGTCGCAAATTGTGTAAAAGGTGAAAATTTATGAAAGTTTTATTTGCTACAAGTGAAGCGTACCCATTTGCAATGTCGGGCGGTTTGGCTGACGTTGCGGGCGCACTTCCCAAAGCGCTTAGAAAAAGGTTTGTTGGTTGCCGCATTATTTTGCCGCTTTATGGCACCATAAGTGAAGAAATGCGTCAAAAAATGACCTTTGTTTGTAACATTACTGTTCCTGTTGCTTGGCGCAGACAGTATTGCGGTGTTTTTGAAGCTCACGTTGACGGTGTAATTTATTACTTTATTGATAACCAATACTACTTTAAACGTGATTCGCTTTACGGTTTTTACGATGATGCCGAGCGTTATGCGTTTTTCTCCCGCGCAGTGCTTGAGGTTTTACCGCATATTAATTTCACACCTGATATTATTCATTGTAACGACTGGCAAACTGCTTTAATTCCTGTTTATCACGATGCTTACTATAAGCAAAACGATTTTTATAAGGACATTAAAACCGTTTTCACAATTCATAATATTCAATATCAGGGCAAATACGGTTACGACCTTTATAACGACGTTGTTGGTCTTCCAATTGAACGTTTTGGCATTTTGCAGTATGGAAACTGCATTAACTTTATGAAAGGCGCAATTCAGTGTGCTGATAAGATTACTACTGTTTCGCCAACCTATTCTCGCGAAATTTTAGACCCATATTATTCACACGGTCTTGACGGAATTTTAAAGGAATATACTTATAAGCTTTGCGGCATTGTAAACGGTATTGACGTTGACGTTTATAACCCCGAAACTGACCCGCTTATTTATAAAAACTTTACAGCTGACGATATGTCGGGCAAAGCGGTTAATAAGGCAGAGCTTCAAAAAGAATTGGGTCTTCCCGTAAGGGACGATATTCCCGTTATCGGCATTGTTACCCGTCTTGTAAAGCATAAGGGTCTTGACCTGGTTAAACACGTGTTTGAAGAACTTTTACAAAAAGATTTGCAGTTTGCAATTCTTGGCTCGGGCGAGTGGGAATTTGAAACCTTCTTCTATGAAATGGCGCAAAAATACCCCGAAAAAGTTGGTCTTAAGCTTGGCTTTAACCCAACACTTGCACACCGCATTTATGCCGGTGCTGATATTTTCTTAATGCCCAGCCAAAGCGAACCTTGCGGTCTTGCCCAAATGGTTGCGCTTCGTTACGGCACAATTCCGATTGTGCGCGAAACCGGCGGTCTTAATGATACAATTAAAGACAGTGACGACGGTAAGGGCAACGGATTTACCTTTGCAAATTACAATGCACACGATATGCAAAATACTATTTGGCGTGCAATTGACGGTTTCAAAAACCGCGAGGGTTGGAGTATTCTTCAAAAACGCGCAATGCTTTGCGATAACAGCTGGAAAACCTCTGCTAACGCATACATTGGTCTTTACAAAGAAATTTGCGTTGAATAAATTAAAAGGGTTGTTAAAAATAACAACCCTTTTAGAATGGAGAAATTATGTTAGATTATTTACTAGCGGTGCTTTACGGTATTGTTGAGGGTATAACCGAATGGTTGCCCGTAAGCAGTACGGGACACCTTATACTTCTTGAAGAAATTTTGCCAATGCAAATTCAAAAAGAGGTATGGAATTTGTTTTTGGTTGTAATTCAGCTTGGTGCAATTTTGGCTACTGTTATTTTGTTTTGGAATAAAATTTGGCCTTTTCAAAAATATGAAAAGGCGCAAGGCATTTCAAGCATTTTCAAAAAGGAAAGCTGGATGCTTTGGTTTAAGGTTGCGGTTGCTTCAATTCCGGGTGTAATTTTCAAGGTTTTGGGAATTGATGAAATTTGCGACAAATACTTCTACAACGGTTTTGGCGTTGCAATGGCTCTTGCTGTATTTGGTGTGGCATTTATTGTTATTGAACGCTTTAACAAGTCGCGTACCCCCAAATATAATAACCTTGGCGACATTACCTTTTCACTTGCTACATACATTGGCTTATTTCAACTTTTGGCGGCGGCTTTTCCGGGCACAAGTCGTTCGGGCGCAACAATTATAGGCGCCTTAATTTTAGGTGCTTCACGTGTTGCCGCTTCTGAATTTACCTTTGTATTGGCAATTCCCGCAATGCTGGGGGCCAGTCTTTTTGAATTTAAAGACTTTTTAGAAGCCGACGTTGTAATTGGCGGCAAGGAAATTGCTGTTTTGCTTATCGGTGTTGCGGTTGCATTCGCGGTATCGGTTGTGGCAATTAAATTCCTTATGGGGTATATCAAAAAACGCGATTTTACCGCATTTGGTTATTATCGTATAATTCTTGCAATTATTGTACTTTTGTACTTTATTATAAGGTAGGCGTTTTTTATGGAAGTTAAAAAAATACATTTAAAAGACCACTTTTCATTTTTGGGCGAAAACGGTTGTGATCCAACCTTAACTACATATATTCAGTATAATATGTCGGAAATGAAGCACGAAAACCGTAAACGTCCCACGCTTCTTATTTGTCCGGGCGGTGGGTATGGTATGTGCTCACAAAGGGAGTCGGAACCCATTGCTTTAGCGTTTTTACCTTTCGGTATGAATGCGTTTATACTTAATTATTCGGTTGCGCCGCACAAGTTCCCAACACAAATTAGGGAGGTTGCCGCCGCGATGGAGCTTTTGTATGAAAAGCAGGACGAATGGCACGTTGACACCGAAAAAATTACCATAATTGGTTTTTCGGCAGGCGGTCATTTGGCGGCGCATTATTCAACAAGCTTCGACATTCCCGAAGTGCGCGAGGTTTTCCCGAACTCAAAGGCGGTTAACGGTTCAATTTTGTCATACCCTGTAATTATCGCTGACAAGGGTATCTGTCACGAGGGCTCGTTTAGAAATCTCACGGGGCAATACCCATTAAGTGATGAAATTTTCAACCGTTTTTCACTTGATAAGTGTGTAAGCGAAAACACACCGCCCGCGTTTATTTGGCATACGTCGGAAGATAACTGTGTGCCGGTTGCAAGCTCACTTTATTATGCAAATGCACTTGCTAAATATAAAATTCCTTACGAATTGCATATTTACCCTTACGGTAATCATGGCGGTTCAACCTTTGATATTCAGTCGCTTAATGAAGTGAACGATATTGCAAACTATAACAGCCGTTGGGTAAGTGAAGCCGGCAAATGGCTAGAACTTATGAATCTATTATAAATTAGTACGGACGAACCTTTAGGCTCGTCCGTTTTTATATGCTTTTAAATTATAGTTTGTAGGGCAAGCCTTCCCCTTGAGGGGAAGGGGGACCGCTTGCGGTGGATGAGGTGTAATTTGCAGTAATTAAACGGTTTTCCACCTCATCCGCCTCGTATACTCGGCACCTTCCCCTCAAGGGGAAGGCATAGATAAACCATAATTTATTTTCCAATCTTGATTTTCTTGTTAAATCGTGGTAAACTAATTTTGCGACACAACTGAATTTTGGACAAACTATAAGAGAATTGCTTTTATATTCGGTAAAAGCACATTCTCTGTTTTGGCTTTCTCTTGTGGTTTGTCAAAGTTGTGTCGCAGCAATAGGAGTTATGTGTTTTTCGGTGCGTGACTTCGGTTGCGCACTTTTTTGTTTTTATGAGGGTGAAGGTATGAGTGAAATTAATGAGCGTATACGGAAAATTAGAAAGAGGTTAAAATATAAGCAGTATGAGGTTGCAGAGCTACTTAATATGAAGCTTGATACGTATTCGAAAAGAGAACGTAATGGAACATTTACAGGCGAAGAATTGTTAATGCTTGCTGATATTTTTAAGGTTGACGTGCGTGAGTTTTTTTATGATGATATAGAAACAATTAAACCGTATGTCATTATTCCGGACGAGTGTTATATGTTAGATCACTATGAAGGTCATATAATAACTATGTATAGAAACACAACGAAGGAAAAACAAAAAGAAATATTTGCATTTGTTTTTAATATGTTTAAAGGTAAATGAAATTTAATTTAAAGCAGAGGCGACCAACAGTTGCCTCTGCTTTTTACTACTTTGTCGATTTAATGCGAAAAAGCGAATAATTATTGCATTTTAAAAAATGTTGTGTTATACTGATATAAATATTTTTTAAATTTTAAAAGGATGATTTTGGAAATGGAATTATTGGCATTTTTTATGTATTTTGCCTTAATGCTAGGCATAGGGCTGTTTTTCTTTTTGCGTTCTAAAAACGAGGGTGAAAAGGAATATTTCTTAGGCGGTCGTTCTATGGGACCTTGGGTAACAGCCATGAGTGCTCAGGCGTCGGATATGTCGGGTTGGCTTTTGATGGGCTTTCCCGGAAGTATTTTGGCTTTTGGCATGGGCAAGGTTTGGATTGGTATTGGTCTTGCTTTAGGTACGGCTGCTAACTGGATTTTGGTGGCAAAGCGTTTGCGCCGTTTTTCAAGAGCTTCGGGTGACAGTATTACACTTCCCCAATATTTAACTAACCGTTTTGCAAGTAAGAGCCCCGTGCTTAAAATTGTTTGTGCAATTATTTTCTTGATAAGCTTTACGGTTTACGTTTCTTCCGCATTCGTTGCAGGTAAAAACGTTATGTGTGCTGTTATTCCTTGGTTTGCAGGGAAGGAAATGCTCGCAATGGGAATTTTTGCGTTGCTTATTTTGGTTTATACCTTCCTTGGTGGCTTTAAAGCTGTTTGCTGGACCGACTTTTTCCAAGGTATTTTAATGCTTGTTGCTTTGCTTGCAGTTCCGATAGTTATGGCTATGGGTAATTTTGATTCATTTTATGCCGGCGCATTTGCTGAAGGCATTACACCATTTGGCGCAAACCCCTTTGCTGCTGATTGGCGTGATATTGTAACAGGGCTTTCTTGGGGTCTTGGTTATTTTGGTATGCCTCACATTATTGTTCGTTTTATGTCAATTAAAAAGCCTTCAATGGTTAAAAAGTCTGCAACTGTCGCAATAATTTGGGTTGTACTTACTTTGGGCTCTGCAATAGCTATTGCAATTTTAGCAAGAACATATATTTTTGCAGATGGCTCATCTGTTGCTGAAATTTTGTTGCCCTCAGGTGCACAACAGAATATTTTTATTTCTATCGTTCAAAAGATATTCCCCGGTTTTGTGGCGGGTCTTCTTTTGGCTGCTATTGTTGCAGCTGCTATGTCTACTGCTGATTCTCAACTTTTGGTTGCTTCTTCATCCTTCACAAGCGACCTCTATAAGCCGCTCATCCGTAAAAACAAAGCTACCGATAAGGAAGTTTTGTGGGTAGGACGTTTGGTTGTTTTGCTAGTTTCGGTTATTGCGTTTTTTATTGCTGCCGACGGCATCAATGATGCAAATAGCTGGTCAAACAGCATTATGGCGATGGTTGAAAATGCGTGGGGACTTTTTGGTGCATCTTTCGGACCTGTTGTAATTCTTTCACTTTTTTGGCGTCGTTTTAATTATGTTGGTGCTTGTACGGGTATTATTGTTGGTGCCATAGTTGATATTGCTTGGCTTTTGTTGTTTACAAATACAATTATGCCCGCCATCGTTACTGCAACGGGCATTTATGAAATTTTACCCGGCTTTGTTGTAGGCGGTGTTGCTGCGGTTGTTGCGACACTTCTTACTAAAGCACCTTCTGCTGAGGTCGAACAAATTTTTGCAGCCGCTACTGCAAAAGAAATTGATGATTAATATTAAAAAGGACACGGTGTAATACCGTGTCCTTTTTTAATACTTCGCATTTGGAAATAGTTCATCAACAAACCAAACACTCGAAAGCTTAAAGCTTTTGCCCTTTAAATATTCAAGCTCGCCTGCGTCGGTTTTAAAATCAAAGGTAAGCTTATAAGAACAAAGTGCTTGTTTGTTAAAGCCAAGCTTTTTGTCGTTTTGCAGTTTTCCGTATTTACCGTCGCCCAAAATTGCGTGACCGATAGACGCCATATGTGCGCGAATTTGGTGTGTGCGGCCGGTAAGCAAATCAACCTCTAAAAGTGAAAGGTTGTTTTTACTTGCCAAAACGGTGTATTTTGTTACAATGGTTAAATTGTTGTCGTTTTTGCGGTGGGAAAGATAAACCTTGTTTTTGTCTTCATTCTTTTCAAGATAACCTGTTAAAGTGGCGGTTTTTTCTTTGGGTGTGCCATGAACCACCGTTAAATATTGCTTGCTTATTTCACGGTATTTTATCTTGTCACATAAAATACGAAGCGCTTCTGCATTTTTGGCGGCAATAACAATACCCGCTGTGTTGCGGTCAATTCGGTTCGCCAACGCCGGCCTAAAGGAGTGCTCGTCGTCGGGACGGTATTCGCCCTTATCATATAAATAATGCTGAATACGGGCAATAAGCGTGTCACCGTACTCATTTTTATCGGGGTGCACAAGTAAGCCCTGTTTTTTGTTCACTAAAATAATATTTTCGTCCTCATAAACAACGTCAACCGTTTTCGGCGCTGACAAAAAGTCATATTTCGGGGCAACGGGGGTAAAAAATTCGTCGTTTATATAGGCCGAAACACAGTCCCCAACACAAAGGCGGGTGCTAATTTCGGCGCGTTTACCGTTTACCTTAATTCGCTTTGTGCGAATATATTTAAACATAAGGGAAGACGGAAGCGTTGGGCAAGATTTTGTTATAAACTTGTCCAAACGTTGATTTGCATCATTTTTGGTTATGATAAATTCCTTCATTATACCACCTTGAAAAAGTTTAAAGTATATTATATAATTAAAGTGTTAACCTTACGAAAGGGGGAGAAAGTGTGCCTGACAAAATGCCAAACGTTCATATAGGTCATCGCAAAAGACTGCGTGAAGAGGTTGTTTCACAAAACGGGTTTGACAGTTTGCCCGACCACCGCATATTAGAGCTTTTGCTGTTTTATGGAATACCCCGTAAGGACACAAATGAAATTGCACATTCGTTAATTAACAAGTTTGGAAACTTAACCGGTGTGCTTGATGCTGATTTGGAAGAGCTTGCTTCGGTTAAGGGTATGACCAAAAATGCCGCAACCCTTATTAAAACCGTTATGCCAATTGCAAGACGCTATCAAGACCAAAAGTTTGGTGTTGGTCACGTTTTTAAAAACATTGATGAAATTGGTGAGTTTTTAATGAACAGACACATGGGTCGTAAAAACGAAACCTTCGGTATAACCTGTCTTGACACGGGCGGAAAGCTTATAAGTTTTCAAATATTAAACGAAGGCGTTGCCGATACGGTTGGCGTAACCTGGCGTGATATTGCAACGGTGGTTTTAAACCATAAAGCACCTTGTGTTATAATTTCGCACAACCACGTTAGTGGCAATGCTTTGCCAAGCGAACAAGACATTCAAATGACAATTGAATTAAAGAAAGCGCTAACACAGTTGGGTACCCGCCTTTTAGATCATATCATTGTTGCGGGAGACGATTACGTGTCGCTGGCACAAAGCGCCAAGTATGTCGCAATATTTAAATAAATTATATCAATACTGAAAAGACGTGTCAATAAAATTGACGCTTTAATTGACAAAACAGTATAAATGCTGTAATATATATGATACAAATTATTCTTTAAAAATAGGAGTTGGTTTTTGTGGACGACAGTCCGGGGAATATTATACTTTTCCTTGTACTAATTTTACTCAGTGCTTATTTTTCGGGCACTGAAATTGCTCTTGCATCAGTTAACAAAATACATATGATAAGCAAGGCCTCAAAAGGAAGCCATGCCGCAAAACGTGTGCTTAGAATTTTAGATAATTTTGATGAGGCACTTTCGGTACTGCTTATCGGTAATAATATTGTTAACATTGCTTGTGGTACTCTTGCTACTGCAATTACTTTACAATTCGGCGCCGCTTGGGTAACGGTTGCAACCGCAGTCGCTACCGTGGTTATTTTCGTTTTGGGCGAAATGATACCCAAAAGCTTTGCACTTTCGTGTAACGAAAAATTTGCCGAATTTGCGTCCGCTTTTTTAATGCCTTTAATGTTTGTGTTAAAGCCCATTTCTTTGGTGTTTTCAGGTCTTACCGCACTTGTGTCGCTTCCGTTTAAAAAGCACACCGATGCGGTTGAAACCATTACCGAAGAAGAGCTTGTCGATATTGTTGAAAACATATCGGTAGAAGACGGTTTTGACGAAGACAAGGGCGAGCTTGTAAAATCCGCCTTGCAGTTTGATAATTTAACCGCAAGGGAAATTATGGTAAAGTGGGACGACGTGTTAAAAATTTCTACCGCACTTAAAACCAATGAAATTTTAAAAATTGTTAAGGGTTCGAAACATTCGCGAATACCCGTTATTGACCGTACCGGTAAGGTAAAGGGTATTTTGCAAATTAGAAAATTCCTTAAAACATATATGCAACGCAAACACAACGTTATTTTGGCAAGTATAATAGACTACCCGTTTTATATTAATGCCGATACCGCAATTGACGACGTTTTGCGTGAAATGAGTGAACACCGTCGCAATTTAAGTCTTGTAAAGGACGAAAACGGTGTTGTTATAGGTATTCTTACCGTTGAAGATATTTTAGAAGAGCTTGTTGGCGAAATCTATGACGAGGACGACATAGGAGGTGCCGACAATGAATAAATGGTATTTGCTTATTCCAATTGCCTTGCTTTTGGCGGTTGGTGCCTTCTTCTCGGCAACCGAAATTGCGTTTTCTTCTGCAAATACGGTACGCCTTAAAAACCGCAAAAAGAATAATGGTTCTATCGGTCATATGACAGCAATGAAAATTTCGGAAAATTATGACGATTATCTTAGCACGGTTTTAATTGGTAATAACATTGCCAATATGGCAATTTCTGCACTTGCAACCATAATTGTGGTTGATATGTGGAACGAAGATTACACTTGGGTTTCAACCCTTGCGGTTACCCTTTTGGTGTTAACCTTTGGCGAAATTATACCAAAGGTTTTGGCAAAACAAATGCCCGAGGGCTTTTGCGTGTTTGCTGCATTGCCGATTTATATTCTTTCTTGGCTGCTAAAACCACTTAACCTTGTGGTTACCGCTTTTGTAAACTTGGTTTCAAAGCTTTGGCAGTCAGGTGTTAGTGACGTTGACGCAGTTTCTGAAGACGATTTTGAAAATATTATTGAAATTGTTGAAGATGAAGGCGTTCTTGACGAAGAACAATGCGACCTTTTACAAAATGCGCTTGATTTTGACGAGGTTTTGGCTTATGAAATTATAACCCACCGTGTCGATTTGGAAGCGCTTGACATTCGCGACCCGTATGAAATAAATATTAAAAAATGTTGCGAAACCACCTTTTCAAGACTTCCCGTGTTTGAGGACAATGCTGATAATATAATCGGTGTGTTGCACCTTAACCATTTTTACAAAAAGTTTGTTGAAGGTAAAAAGGTTAACATTCGTGAGTTGTTGCTTCCTGCAACCTACGTTCATAAAACAATGCCTTTGCCTGACGTGCTTGATAAAATGCGCGAAAATAAAAGTCATATGGTTGTTGTTTTGGATGAATATGGAGGCACAATGGGTATTGTAACCCTTGAAGACGTTATGGAACAGTTGGTTGGCGAAATTTGGGACGAAAATGACGAAATCGAACGCGAATTTATCGAAGTTGATGAAAATAAATACGAAGCCGATGGCGATATGCGTGTTTATGACTTTTTTGATGAATTTGACATTGATATTGATGAAGACGAAGATTTCGAAAATGACAGCGCCACCATTGGCGGTTGGGCACAAACAATGCTTGACGGCGAAGCCGAAGAAGGCAGCGAATTTAATTTTGAAAATTTAATAATTACCGTCTTAAAGGTTGACGGAATACGAATTGAACGTCTTGCAGTTGAAATTATTCCGCATGATGAAGACGCCGAAGACGAAGAAGATGATGATTAAAAAACGCACCCAAACGGGTGCGTTTTTGTTTTGGACAGGCAAAAGTGATGTTAATTTTGGCTTTGTTTTGCTATTTCTGTAATTTTTCACATATTACAATGTTTTTTTCACATTGAACAGGACTAATTTTTATGTTACAATTAACAAAATGGGTTAAGTATAGTGCAAAAATGTTATACATTTCGCCAATTTAACCGTTTTGAAGAATTCATTTAATGAATAATATTTTAAAAAGGAGTGTTTCTATGAAAAAAATTATCTCAGTTTTGACAGCAGTAGTTATGCTTTTAAGCATTTTTGCTGTCGTACCTTTCACCGCATTTGCGGCTGAGGTTGATGCTTGGGACGGAAATCAATCATCAACATTTGCTGGCGGTAGTGGTACCGAAATCGATCCCTATTTGATCGAAACACCTGAACAGTTTGCATACATGGCAAACCTTGGTGATGGTGGCGCAGGTAAATATTATAAACTTGTAAATGATATTTACCTCAATGACGTTACAAAAGATAATTGGAAGGAAAACGCAAGACAATGGAATGTTGGCGGCGTTTCATTCCAGGCAAATCTTGACGGTAACGGTTATACAGTATATGGTGCGTATTATAACGGTGACGCAAGTTACGTTTCACTTTTAGGTCGCGCTAAAGGTTCTAACAGCACTGTTAAAAACCTTACGCTTTCTGATAGTGAATTCACAACAACCGGCGCACACGTTGCTGGTTTCTTTGGTTTTTCATACGGTGGTTATACTATTAACCTTAGCAAATGCTATGTAACCGAAAGTGTTAGCATTACAACTACCAATACTAGTAACGATACCAGTGCCGGCGGTTTAATAGGTTATGGTACAGGTAACGTATATGTTGATAACTGCGGTTTCTTTGGTACAGTAAGTTCTAATTTATTATCAGGCTCAATTATGGGTTGTATTTGGTATACTTCGGGTCAAACCAAGAAGGTTACCAACACAATTGCTTGTGCTGAAGTTCCCTTTAACGGTAAACTTTATTTTTCAAGCGCTTCCAATAACTTTGCAGTTGGCACAGAAGTTGCTGATGAAGAAGGTGTTACACGCTTTGAGAGCGTTGATATGATTAAGGGCGCCGCTGCAAAAGAAAATATGCCCAACCTTGATTGGAAGGGTATTTGGCAAACAACTGAAAACGGTTACCCCGTACTTCGTAATCCCAACGGTATTAAGGGTGAAGTTTGGGGCGGTACAAAAGCCGATAGTTTTGCAGGTGGTACTGGTACTGAAGCTGATCCTTACTTAATTGAAACCCCCGAACAGTTAGCTAAAATGTTATTCTTTGGTATTACAAACACAGGCCTTTATTATGAATTGACTGCTGATATTTATCTTAATGACGTATCAGACCCCGACTGGGTAAACAATTCACCCAACGTTTGGTATGACAGAGATAATGATATGGCAAAAGTATCATTTGTAGGTAACCTTGACGGTGCAGGCTATACCATCCACGGTCTTTATTATAATGGCTCGGCCGTTGTTGGTCTTTTCCCACAGGCAAAAGATACAACAATCAGCAATTTAAGAATCAGCAATGCCGATATAACCTCAGGCACTGTTGGTGCAATTGTTGGTATGGGTGAAACTAATACCAATATTACTATAAAGAAATGTATCGTTGATGAAACTGTAAAGCTTACTTCTACCGGTACAAACGGTGTAGCAGCTTTTGTGGGCTATGGTGCAAGTAAAACAGCCATTTATGATTCCGCTGTTATGGCAACTATTACTGCGTCTGCATCATATGGTGCATTCTTTGGTAACTGCTGGAGCGGTTCGCGTACAATAAGTAATAGTTTTTCAGCTACCAATGCTCCTATGACAGGTCATGCGACAAACGCTATTACTGCAACGAATTGCTACAATGTTGGTACTGAAGTTCAAGATAAATATACAGTTAACAAGGTTGAAAGCGCAGACTTGATGAAGGGCGCTGCTGCTAAAGAAAATATGCCCAACCTTAACTGGAAGGCAGTTTGGCAGACCACTGAAAGCGGTTACCCGGTTTACCGTGATCCTAACGGTGCTAAGGGCGAAGTTTGGTCAACAGCTATTGCTAACAACTTTGCAGGCGGTACAGGTACTATTGAAGATCCTTACTTAATTGAAACTCCTGAACAGTTAGCTAAAATGCTCTTCTTCGGTATTACAAATACCGGCAAGTATTATAAGTTAACTGCTGATATCTATCTCAATGATGTATCAGATGCTGATTGGGTAAATAACTCACCTAGCGCTTGGTATGATTACATGGATACAAATAAAGGCAAATTCAATGGTCACATTGACGGTGCCGGTTATACCATTTATGGTCTTTACTATAATGGTACAAACAGCTTTGGTTTAATTCCCAGAGCTGAATCAACCACAATTACCAATTTGAAGATTAGTGATGCTGATATTACAACTTCAGGTCACGCTGCTGCTTTGATTTACTTCTTTGATACTTCGGCAACCGTTACTAAATGTGTACTTACCGAAAGTGTAAAAATTGCAGTTACCGGTAGTGGTACTGCAGGTGGCTTGGTAGCATATAATGCAGGCACTTCTCTTACTATTGACAGTTGTATGGTTGCCGCCACTATTACAAGTGAAGGCGGTAACATTGGTTCTATGATTGGTAATGTTTGGAACACCACAAGAACCATTACAAACAGTTTTGCTACCACAAGCATATCGCTTAACGGTTATCAAAATGCACAAGTAACATATACCAATTGTTATGCGGTTGGTGACGCAATTGACGATGAAACCGGTGTTGTACGTCTTGAAAGCGCAGACTTAATGAAGGGCGCTGCTGCTAAAACCAATATGCCTAACCTTAATTGGCTTGGTGTTTGGAAAACAACCGAAAGCGGTTACCCCACATATCGTACTGCAGATGACCTTAACGGTATTGTAGGCGAAGCATGGTCAACCGCAATTGCAGAAGAATATGCAGACGGTACAGGTGCTAAAGAAGATCCCTTCCTCATTGCAACTGCTGAACAGCTTGCAAAACTTGTTAAGGATCCTGCAACTGCAGGCAAGTTCTATAAGCTTACTGCTGACATTATCATTAATGATACTACTGCTGAAAATTGGAAAGATACTGCAAATCAATGGTATACTTATAATAAGGGCGCTGAATTTGCAAACTTCTATTTCCAAGGCACATTAGACGGTGACGGTCACTCAATCAGTGGTCTTTACTACAGTGGTTCTGACTATTACGTTGGTTTGTTTGCAGGCGTTAAGAACAATGCAACAATTAAGAACGTAATCATCAAGGACAGCTATCTCGCAAGCTCTCATGCCGAAGGCTCTGTTTCTGTATTTACCGGTTATGTTAACGGACCTGTAAATTATGAAAAGTGCGTTATTGAAGACAGTGTAACCGTTATCGGCGGTTATGCATCCGGCTTTGGCGGCTGGGGTTCAGGTAAGATCATAATTAACAATTGTGCTTCTTACGGTGACTTTACAGGCGCTGTGGAAGAAGCTGCTCTTATTGCAAATATTTGGAGCACACCTATCTACATTTCAAACAGCATCGGTCTTGATGCTATCAGTTCAGTTCGCGCATATAACGGTACAGGTAACTACAGCTTAGTTGCTGATGAATTTGGCACAACTGTTTTAACTGTAGAAGAAATGACAGGTACAGCTGCTAAAGACAATATGCCTCTACTTTCTTGGAATGACCAATGGTTCGTAACCGACGGTTATCCCACTCCATTTGGCACTCCTGTTGAATGCGAACACGTTTATACTAACGCTTGCGATATTAACTGTAACACCTGCGGTGCTATTCGCGAAGTTGATCCTCATCCGTATGAATCTGAAACTGTTGATGCAACCTGTACTGAAAACGGTTCAATCACATACACTTGTTCGGTTTGCGGCGACACCTATATTGAAGCAATTGAAGCTAAGGGTCACGCTTATGACAACGACTGTGATGCAAGTTGTAACAACTGCGGCGAAATTCGCGAAGTTGCAGATCACGTTGATGAAAACGCAGATAATGTTTGTGACATTTGTGGCGGATCACTCGCAACTGAATGCACACACGAAACCACCACAACAACTACTGTTGATGCAACCTGTACAGAAGCTGGTTCAGTAACAGTTACTTGCGACAACTGCGGCGAAGTTATTTCTACCGAAACTATCGAAGCTACCGGCCACACCGCAGGCGACTGGGAAGTTGTAACCCAAGCTACTGTAGATGCTAACGGTCTTAAGGTTAAGAAATGTGCAGAATGTGGCGAAATCCTTGAAGAAAAGGTTATTCCTCGCGTTCTCAAGCTTAGAGGTCGTACACTT
>JAZNJR010000009.1:0-6365 GCA_045578165.1 Acutalibacteraceae bacterium | reverse complement strand
GGGGACGGTTCCACGTCTTGACAAAAAATTAGCTATCGGTGGAAACCACCGATAGCTTTTTATTTTAGGGAGACAAGGGGGCATTTCTCTTGTCTCCTTTTGTTTTGCTGTTTGTAATTAACTTTAAATTTATTAAAATTTTCTTTAAAAAATCATTTCATTTGTTAAAAGTCGTGTTTGATTTTAGCTGTGGATTACTTTTGTAAAATTTGACAGTTGAAATTTTGGGTTTGCTGTGTATAATAGTTAAGAAATCTGAAAAAGGAGAAACCAAATGAAAAAGATCATTTGTAAGGTTGAATATGATACCGAAACTGCTGCTCTTGTTAAAAAGAACACTTTTGGCGCGTTCGGTGATGCAACCGGTTATGAAGAAAGTCTTTATGTAACCGAAAATGGAAAATATTTTCTTTATGTAAACGGCGGTGCCGAATCTAAATACCCCGAAGAAAACATTAAGAGAATGTCGGCTGAAAAGGCTGAAGAATGGTGCAAAGCTAACTAATAGTTATATTGCGTTAAAAACGGTGGGCAGTATTCTGCCCACCGTTTTTAGTTTGGGTGATTTTTTTCTTGTTTTTTCGCCTATAATGTAATATAATAGTTTTAATAATATATAAATTGGAGTGATATGTCTTGTTGCAGGAGCTTTTGTCGGGCAATTTTGACCCGTTAGGCCTTGTTGTAAGCTTAATTTCATCTTTAGTGGTCGTTTTTTTGACCTTACCTATACATGAATGGGCTCACGGTTTTGCGGCAACAAAACTTGGCGACCCAACACCAAGATATCAAGGTAGACTTACTTTAAACCCCTTTGCTCACATTGACTATATTGGCGCACTGTGTATAATTCTTTTTGGTGTGGGTTGGGCTAAGCCGGTGCAAATTAATCCACGCAATTTTAAAAACCCTAAAATTGGCATGGCAATTACCGCCTTTGCCGGCCCTGCTATGAATATTGTTGTGGCAACTGTTTCAATGCTTTTGGCAAACGTTGTTGCACTTTTTGCAAACATTTTGGGTGGCGCAGCGGTTTATATTATTTTATTTTTCTTTAACGTGGCTCAAATTAACGTTTTCTTGGCAGTGTTTAATATGATACCCGTACCGCCATTTGACGGTTCACGTATTTTGTTTGCAGTTTTGCCCGACAAATATTATTTTAAAGTAATGCAGTATGAACGCATTTTAATGTTTGCGGTGCTTATTATCATTGCAACCGACGTTTTGGACGTACCCCTTGCAATTGCATCAAATGCCATTTTAGATTTAATTGGCGGTATTGCATCATTACCATTTATTTTTTTGAGGTAACAAATGGAACAAACTTTAAGTTATAAGTTAGAGGGCTTTGAAGGCCCGCTTGATTTGTTGCTGCAGCTTATTGCACGTAACAAATTTAATATTTACGACATTCCGCTGGTGGAGCTTGTTGATCAATATCTCGAACAAATTGAGCAAATCAAAGAGGGCGAGATGGAACTGGCAAGTGAATTTTTGGAAATGGCTTCACGTCTTTTATACATAAAAACCGTAAGCTTATTGCCAAAACACGATGAAGTGGTAAAGCTTAAGGAAGAACTGACAGGCGAATTGCTTGAATATATGGTTTGTCAGCAAATGGCAAAAAAATTCAGCGAAATGCAGGGTGGTTTTGATTTGTTTGTACGACTTCCCAGCGACGTTGAAGTGGACAAGACCTATATTTTAAAACACGACAAACAGGTTATGTTTGACGCGTACATAGCCGCTGTGGGCAGGGGTAAACGTCGTTTGCCGCCCTCTACCGCGCCTTTTACACGCATTGTCGCAAAGAAAATTGTTGCGGTTTCCACCAAAATTGTTTACGTTATTCGCAGTCTTTGGAAGGGAAGCAGTCAAAAGCTTAGCAACCTTTACAAAACTGCCGAAAGTCGTTCTGAACTTGTGGCAACCTTTTTGGCTGTACTTGAACTTTGTAAAGCCAACCGTGTTGTTGTGTCGGGCGATGGCGATGAACAGGAAATCAAGTTGATTAAGGAGCGTAAATCCAAATGACAAAGAATGAACTTGTAAAGGCGTTCGAAGCGGTGCTTTTTGCCGCAGGCGAGCCCTTATCTATAGACCGTTTTACACAGGTGTTTGAAATTACACCCACAAAAACGGTAGAAATTATGGAAATGCTTAGCGATAAATTGGACAAAGAAGAAAGCGGCATTAAGCTTGTGCGACTTGATAATGCTTATCAGCTAACCACCAGGGCAGAATATAGCGAATATATAAAAAAAGCATTTGATATTAAGCGCCGCACACCGTTATCGGCCGCCGCACTTGAAGTTTTGGCGGTTGTGGCTTACAACCAACCCGTTACCAAATCGTTTATTGAACAGGTGCGTGGTGTTGACTGCTCAAGCGTTGTAACCACACTTATTGAAAAGGGCTTAATTGAAGAACGCGGCAGATTGGAACTTCCCGGCAAGCCATTGCTTTACGGCACCACCAAAAACTTCTTGCGTTGCTTCCAGCTTGGTGACTTAAGTGAATTGCCGCCACTGCCCAAAAACCAAGAAGAAGGCGAAATTAACGACGTTGGCGAACAATTAACCCTTACCGAAGAATAGATTTTACTAAATTAACCAAAAATAACTTAAAGGGGTGTTTAATGTGGTAGTGCTTTATATTATTTGCGGTATTTTACTGCTTTTGGCTTTGCTTTTAATCTTACCCATTACCGCCCGAGTTAAGTTTCAAGATGACTTTTTCTTAAAGGTTAAGTTTTTAGGGTTTACGGTTTATAAATTAAAGCCCGAAGAAAAAGAAGAAAAGGCAGACGATAAAAAACCGCAAAAGCCAAAAGAAAAACCAAAGGAAGAAGAACCGGGTATTTTTTCAAAACTTAAAGCCAAGCATGGCTTTAAAGGGGCAATAAAAGAACTTTTTGATTTTGCGGGTAAAATAATAAACGAAACCAAACCGCAGCTTTTAAAAATTAAGTTTAGAAAGGTTAAGCTTGATTTAATTGTTGTTGGTAGTGATGCCGCAATGACCGCAATTGAATATGGCGCGGTTTGTGGCATTGTTTACCCTGTGCTTTCTTTTATTGACCAAAATTTAAACGTAAAACTTAAAAAGATTAATGTTCAGGCGGGTTTTAAACATACCGAAAGTCAATTCAGTTTTTCGCTTGACGTTAAAGCAAACGCCATTTTACTGTTTATAATTGCCTTTAAGGCATTTAAAGAATATAAAAATTTCAGTGTGAGGAATGAGTTATAATGAGTGATAATAAGATTCAAGCAATTTTAGACACCACTATGGATAAATTAAAGGCAATGGTTAATGCCGACGTTATCACGGGCGAACCTATTGTTGTTGACGATCTTACCTTAATTCCTGTTTCTAAGGTGGCTTACGGTATTGCAACCGGCGGTAGCGACTTTGCAACCAAAAATCAGCAAGGTCTTTTCGGTGGCGGTAGCGGGGCAGGTGTTACTGTTTCTCCCATTGCGTTTATGGTTATTAAAGACGGTAACGTAAAAATGGTTCCAATTTATAACGAACTTACCACCCTTGAAAAGGCAGTTACAATGGCGCCTGAAATTATTGACAAGGCAAAAGAATTGTTTTCAAAGGACAAAGAAAACTAATATAATGCATAACAAAAACCTCGTTTTAATAGATTTAAAACGAGGTGAATTTTGTGAAAAGGTTTGTTAGCATATTAATTATTGCGGCGCTGTTTTGTGGGGCAACATTTAAGGCATCTGCGTTTTCGGTTTCGGCGAAAGCGGCGGTGGTTATTAATGGCGATACGGGGGAAGTTATTTTTTCTAAAAATATGGAACAAAAGCTTCCAATGGCAAGTACCACAAAAATTATGACGGGGCTTTTGCTTTGTGAATATGGAAATCTTGACCGCGAAATCACGGTAACCGACGAAATGGTGCGGGTTGAGGGCTCGTCAATGGGGCTTCTCAGCGGAGATAAAGTAACCCTTCACGATTTGCTTTACGGGTTAATGTTGGCTTCCGGCAACGATGCCGCAAATACTATTGCTTACGTTTTGGCGGGAAGTGTGCCCGATTTTGCCGCTATGATGAACAACAAAGCCAAAGAAATTGGACTTAAAAACACAAACTTTGTAACTCCTTCGGGTCTTGATGATGAGCAGCATTACACCACCGCTTATGATTTGGCAATACTTACAAAATATGCTTTACAAAATTCCGATTTTGCGTCGGCTGTGGGGTGTAAAAGCGCGGCTTTAAATTATGGCAACCCGCCGTACAAACGCACCCTAACAAACCACAACAAGCTTTTAAAAACGTTTGACGGTTGCGTGGGTGTAAAAACTGGTTTTACCAAAAGGTCGGGGCGGTGTTTGGTAAGCGCCGCAAAGCGCGACGGTAAATTTGTCATTGCGGTAACCCTTAATGCACCAAACGACTGGCAAGACCACGCGGCTATGCTTGAATATGGGCTTTCAAAAATTATTCAAACCCAAATTTCGCCTAAAAGAACTGAATATGATATATCGGTAATAGGTGGTAGGGATGAAAGCATTAACGTGGCGGTTGAACCGTTTTTGCTTAATTCCACACAAAGCGATGGCTTTACTTGCGAGGTGCTTTTGCCAAATTTTGTTTTCGCGCCCATAAAAAAGGGCGAGGTGCTTGGAAGCGCGATTTATAAACAAAATGGCGAGGTTTTGGCAAGGTGTGAAATTGTGGCGCAAAAGAATATTCCGCTCAAAGAGAAAAATAAAAAAGAAATAACTGAAATTTTTAAAATTTTTATACATATAGCAAAATTTGTTTAGGAGTTTATAATGAAAGATAATAAAATTAGACTGCAAAAACATTTGTCCGAATGTGGCATTGCTTCGCGTAGAAAGGCAGAGGAGCTTATTGAAGCGGGTAAGGTTAAGGTAAACGGACACGTGGCATATTTGGGTCAAAAGGTGGACCCCAAGCGTGATAAAGTAACCGTTAGAGGCAAAACCGTTGTTGCAGGTAAGAATGAAAAGGTTTATATAATGCTTCATAAACCCCGTGGTTTTGTAACTACAATGAGCGATGAAAAAGGCAGAAAATGTGTCAGTGATTTGGTAAAAGACGTTGGTGTACGACTTTTCCCCGTTGGCCGACTTGACTTAAATTCCGAAGGTCTCTTGTTTATGACAAACGACGGAGAATTTGCCAACAAGCTTACACACCCGTCCTCACACGTTAATAAAACCTACCGCGTAACCGTTTCGGGCGAGGTTGAAGAAGAAAAAATTATAACCTTATCGGACGGTAGCATTTCGCTTGACGGTAAAAAGGTTTTACCTTGCGACTGCTTTGTGGCTGAAAGAAAGCCCGACCGCACAGTGCTTATTTTTATAATAAGCGAAGGCAGAAACCGTCAAATAAGACGTATGTGCGAAGCGGTTAATTTGGAAGTTTTACGTCTTAAACGCACCGAAATTGCAGGTGTAAAGCTTGGTATGTTACCAAGAGGCAGTTGGCGCGACCTCAACGAACGTGAAATGCGCCGCCTTACAAATATTACTCAAATGAAAGAAAGCGATTAAATGTTAGTTTTAAAACCTACAGATGATAAAAACTTAATTAAAGAATATTGCGAAAAAGATAATATTCCGTTTAGCAATGTTTCAAATTTGCTTTTAGCAACCGACAAGGACGAGGTTTTGGGCTATTGTCTTTTTGATATTGATAAAGTACTTACGGTACATACTATAAATCCTGTAGAAGACGTGTTTTTGCTTGATGGTATTTTGCGAAGCACCCTGCATGTTGGATGCGAAAGGGGAATAGTTGATGCATTTTATAGTGATGCAGCCCCAATTGAAAAAATCAAACTGCTTGGTTTTATTAAAGATGTCGATGAAAAACGTCTTGACGTTGATAAACTTTTCGGCAGCTGCTGTGGTTGCAAATAATTTGATAAACCCTGTAAAAAACACTTGACAAATTATCTAAAATATTATATTATTTTAGATATGCCGATGTGGTGGAATAGGCAGACACAAGGGACTTAAAATCCCTCGGTAGCAATATCGTACCGGTTCAAGTCCGGTCATCGGCACCAAAAAACTCTCGTTCTTCGGAACGAGAGTTTTTTTATCCATTGCGAAAGCAATGGCATATTATCAAGGATAGCGTTGCTATTGTTGTATCTCATCAGGCCTTTAGGACTGAATCTCATCACGCTTTAGCGTGTATCAAAAAGCTTTCGCAAGGATGATATACAAAACTAAAGTTTGATGATATGCAATTCCTTGCGGAATTGATGATATACAACGGCTATGCCGTTGATTTATTCCCGCTTTTATGCTATAATACATCCAAGGCGGTGATTTTGTGGAATTTTTGTTTGATATT
>JAZNJR010000008.1:0-4849 GCA_045578165.1 Acutalibacteraceae bacterium | reverse complement strand
TCAGGTCCTGTAGATTCAAAATGCGCCTTAGGATTATCGGGATTAACAAACTGCCCGGGAATAAAGCTGTTTTCAATTTCGGAAGCAAGCTCATCAGCTTTTTCAATGGCACCTGCCATTCCCTTATCTCCTGCCGTCAGAACAAGCTCAGCGCCGTATGCTTTCATTAACATTCTGCGCTCTATTGACATGGTTTCGGGCATAACAATTATAACACGGTAGCCCCTTGATGCAGCAACAGCCGCAAGACCTATACCGGTATTGCCCGAGGTTGGCTCAATAATGGTACCGCCTTTTAATAATTTACCATCTTTTTCGGCGGCTTCTATCATATTTAAAGCCACCCTGTCCTTAACACTGCCCGCAGGGTTAAAGTATTCAAGCTTTGCAAAAACGTTGCCGCCAAAACCGTACTTACTTTTAGAATTGTTAAGCAAAAGCATTGGTGTATTGCCAACAACCTGACTTAAAGAGTTAAATAATGCCATAAAAACACCTCATTTATATTGTAACCCAAACACAGTGTACTTTTCAATATAAACTTGAAAAAAATTCTATTTTTGATATAATAAATACGGTGATATAATGTTTGACGAATTAACAAAAGTTGATATTGATAAAATGAAAGAGGAGCTTGAATACCGTACAACCGTTCTTCGCCCCAAAATATTAGAAGAGGTTGTTTTTACACGCAGCTTTGGTGACCTTTCGGAAAATGCCGAATACCACGCCGCAAAGCGCGAACGCGGTAGAAACGAAAGCCGCATAAGGTATTTAAAAGGTATGATTAAAACCGCTGTTGTAATTGACACCGACAGCAAAGAAGATGAAGTTGGTTTGTTTGACAGCGTTACCTATTACGTTGAAGAGGACGACTGCGACGAAAAGGTTAGGATTGTTACAACCCTTCGCCAAAACGCAATGGCGGGAATTATTAGCAAAGAATCTCCCGTGGGGGCGGCGCTTATGGGCAAAAAGGTAAACGACCGCGTATATATTAAAGTAAATGACGATTACGGTTATTACGTTGTAATTAAAAAAATTGAAAAAGGTCAAGACGACGATTCTTTAGAAATAAGAAAATTTTAAAATTAAAAGAGGTCACAAAACGTGACCTCTTTTTTATGTGTAAATTATAGTTTAACGGGCTGACGCCCAAAAGAATAAAGAATAAATAAGAAAGAATTACATTGATGTCGGCTTTGCCGACTTTATTTATATATCGTGCCAAAGGCACACATTTTTCTTCTTTCTTCTTTATTATTTAATCGCGTCAGCGTTAAACCCCAATTTTTCTAATTAATCCCCTCTAAAATACTGTGGTCAATAAATGATACCGTTTGTTTTTTACCGTCATATTTAACGTCAAAAATTTCAATAACGTTGTCTTTTTCCTTTAAAAGACCGCCCGGCACGTACAATGTACGTTGTGGTCCTTTGTTCCAATAGCGACCAATGTTGAAACCATTCACCCAAACGTTACCGTGTGAAAAACCGTCGGTCAAAATAAAGGTGTCAACCCCTGCCTTTGCACTAAACTTGCCCTTTAAGAAACAGGGGTTATTCTCTTTTTCTTCGCCAATTGGTTTATAATTCAGTTTTGTTATATCGTCAAGTGGCAAAGACCATTGCTTCCAGTTAAACCAATTAGCATAGCTTGATACATTACCGACAATGCCTTTCTTTTCGGTATAGGTTTTATGGTTAGAATAACGTCCCAAATTTTCGACCAATATATTAACGTCCATGCCCTTTTCGGTATTTTCTATCATAATCGGCTCATTATCGCCGCCACGAAGATATTCACCCATAAATTCGCCGTTAATAAAAACGTTCGCCTTATCGTTAACGTAGGACAAATTCATAGGGCTTCTATAAATTCCGGGAGTTACCTTTGTGCTATATAAAACGTAGCCAAAATTTTGATTTAATTCTTCCATTGTAAGCGGTACAAGTGAATCTTGTTCGCATACCTCCAAATTATCAAGGTTTTCAAACAAATCGGCGCTTTCTGTGAGTTCCACATCAAACGCTTGCGTCGGCTTTTTGTTATAAATATGGGGACGTTTTTCTTTACCTAAATACTCATCTAAAATATCGCGGCAAAGGAAATATTTTTCGGTAGGATTGCCATCTTCACTTATTAAAGAATCACAGTCATACGAGGTGGCAAAAGGTAAATATTTCGCGGGATTTTTAAGATTTTCGGCATAAGAACGGCCCAAAATCGCTCCTGAAGTAAAGCCGAAATTCGTACCGCCCGAAAACATATAAAAGCTTACATACACACCGTTTTCAAGCAAAAGCTTGTATGCGTCCGCCGTTTCTTTGGGGTTTCTATAAGAAAATTCCCTATTCCAATGTTGACTTCTGCCCGACCAAAATTCGCCCGCAAATTTCGGTAAATGAGGTAACAAATCATCGTAGGCGTTTAACGGTTTTTCACAATCGGCGACTTTTGCGCGGAAGTTAAGGCCCACAAAGGCATCATCAGTGCTGCCGCTATAAATCATAGCCCTGACCGCACCGTCGGTAGTGTAAAACGGAACGTCTACCCCGCCCTTTTCAAGCATTTTGCGAAGCTCTTTAAGATAAACCTTATCATTACCGTAAGTACCGTATTCATTTTCGACACAAACCGCAATAATCGGTCCGCCATTTGTTGAAAGATATGGCACAAACACGTTACACAACACCTTAAAATAATCGTCCACGTGCTTTAAAAATGCAGGGTTACTGCAACGAAATTGCAAATCGTTATCTCTTAATAACCAAGCAGGCATACCGCCAAGATCCAATTCGGAGCAAATATACGGTCCGGGGCGAAGCATTACTTTAAGACCTACCTTTTGTGCCAATTGCAAAAATGCAGCAAGATCCAAAATACCCGAAAAATCGAAAACGCCCTTTTCTTTTTCATGTTGATGCCACGGTACGTACACCTGAATTGCGGTAAGTCCAAAATCCTTTGCTAAATTAAGGCGATGCTCCCAATCACTTGGGTGAATTCTAAAATAATGAATGTCCCCAACTGCTAAATAAAATTCCTTATCGCTTAAATAAAATTTCTCATTATCATAGGTTAAAATTTGATTACTCATTAAATCACCTTATTTCTCTGTTTTGGAATAAACCCTCATTCCAACACCATGGTCACGCACCAAAATATCATTTGGCATTTTTAAAAATTTGCAGGTAACATACATATCGCCTGCCGCCCCTGAAATATTCATTATTTGAAGAAAATAAACTACCCAAAACCATTCTTGTGGCATAAAGCAGTTAATAATCGCAATAACAATCCCCCATACAACAACAGGCGCCAAAGCAATAGCTATGTAGCTTTTCTTGTCATAATAATCGTCACTGCCCGCAAAAGCATAAAGCCCTGTAAAGCCATATTTCACTTTTTGGGTACCGCATATTTTCATTGTGATACCGTGTACCAATTCGTGAAGCACAAGATACACCACAATGCCAACCATTAAGACACCAAAACGCAAAAAGTATTGTGTTAAACCCTCTTCAAAACTGAAAAGTGTCGAATACGGAACACAAAAATTCATTAGCACAACCATTAAAGCGGCAATAACAAGCGCCAAAGCATTAACCAATAATGCAGTTTTTTTATTTTTTTGTAAATCAATTTCGTAAATTTGGTTATAGCCGTCAGGTAAAGCGTTTAATGCTTTCATAAAACCACCCCTTAGCAAAACAATATTATCACATCATTTTTAAAAAGGCAAGATTTCAAACAAATGAGTGCAAAAATACAATAAAAACCCGTGTTAGAAAACTCTAACACGGGTGGGTTGTCAATATTTAAAAATAAATATTTAACAGCTCGGAAAAATCGTATATATAATAATCAGAAACGTTTTTTATATCTTGGACGTATTCTTTAGAAGAATCATCATAAACGCCGCACACCTTCATCCCTGCAGTTTTTGCAGTTTTGTCGGCATTATAGTTATCATCTAAAAACAATACTTCGTCAACATTTTTGCAAAGCTTTTCTGCCGCCATTTTATAAATTTCGGGGTTTGCCTTTGTGGTGGCAAAATCGTCGCACGACCATACATTATCAAATAAATCAAAAAGCTCAAGTCTTTTAAGACAGGCATCCAACGTTATGTGTGGACTAGCGGTTAATACGTTAAGACTTTCTCCCCTGCTTTTAAGTTGCTTTAACACCGAAATTACATTGTTTTTGGCAGGAATTTTATTAAAATAACCATCAAGCATATATTCCTGCATTAAGCCAATTATTTCTTCTTTAGTAAGCTTAACACCAAGCTTTAAAAAATATTCCGCTGTTCCGTTTAGTCCAAGTGGAGTAATAATTTTCACAATATCGTCTTCGTATGAAACATTATTCTCATCCAATATACGAAGCATTGAAGAAACATAAGTTGGCATGGAATCAACGAGTGTACCGTCAAAATCAAAAAGATAGGTTTTCACAAAATTCACCTCAAAAGCAGTATAGCATAAAAGTGGTGCTAAATCAATGCGGAGCATTGTATATCATCAATTCCGAAGGAATTGCATATCATCAAAACTTTAGTTTTGTATATCATCAACGGTGTAACCGTTGCATATCATCATTGCGAAAGTTTTTTAATACACACCTAAAGGTGTGATGAGATACAACACGGCGAAGCCGTGTTGATGATATACACGCTAACGCGTGATGATATACCATTGCTTTCGCAATGGATAAAAAAACCATCGTTCCGAAGGACGAGAGTTTTTTGGTGCCGATGACCGGACTTGAACCGGTACGATATTGCTACCGAGGGATTTTAAGTCCCTTGTGTCTGCCTATTCCACCACATCGGCGTACAAT
>JAZNJR010000007.1:0-40213 GCA_045578165.1 Acutalibacteraceae bacterium | reverse complement strand
ACACCAATCATATTCGCTGCCATACCGACACAACCGTCTTTATTGGCAATTAGCGTGTCCAATAAGTCCTGTGCCACCTGCAAATCTTCTTTTGTCGCCAGATCCGATCTTCCCGCAAGAAATATCGGATCGTGTATTATTTCTTTAACCATAAAATACACCTATTTCCGTGCTATGAATATCATATTAATTCTTCAATATATTAATAATTTCATTTAGTGGACGATTATTTGAAATGATAGAATCAAAAATATATAAATAATTTTGTTGATAATAATAATTTAAGTGAAAGTTATTTCGGTATTTTTTAGGATACTTTGGCGAAAACATTGTTTCTGTGCATATTGCAGCAGACCAATCTGAAAGTGGTACAGTAAAACTAATATTAGAATGTGATATTTTTCTTATAGTCCTAGATAAAAGTTTCATATCCCATTCGTTTTCTTTATACCACTGCTCTTTTTCTCTAATATGTTTTATTCCCTTATCATAAGCGTGTCGCAAAACACTAACAATATTATCTGCAATTTGGAGCAATATCTCTTGTTTACTATCCTTGAATATTACATCTATGCCATATTCCATAAGTTCATCATGCAAAGTATCTTCGAATTCATCTATATGGTCATGAATATAAATAATCTCTTCGTTACTTTCCTTAATGTGTTCTTTAATAAAGAAAATCAATTCCGATAACGCAGTCAGGTTTATGAAGTTAGTGACTTTCGGATCATCATACCATCCAAATGTCATAAAATCCTCCAACCATTTATCTTCACTTTTTTCTTTAATTATTCTCTCAGCCATCTCAACAACTGCGTTTTGGGGTAATTCATTGTTTTTATAGTTATAATCTAACAAAAAATTGAGATAGACAGATAGATTTTCAACACTTGGGTTTTGAATAAATTTCAAATATTCAACAAAAAAGTCGTCTTCTTGTTGCGAAAGGAAAGTGGCCTGCGTATAAAAATGTTCAGGCATTAAGTGTTGGTACTCAACACCAAGTAAAGATATCAACAGTAACGTTGAAATATAAAAACGCTTATCATAAAGCAACACGAAAAAGTGATATCTATCAAATATGTTTTTTAAGATATACTCTAACTCTTCATTTCTTGCTCTTGTAAGCAAGTCTTTTCCCTTAATTTCTCCTTGAATATTGTATTTTTGTTTAAAAGCAATGTATTTATCGATTAACTTTTGTTCTGCTTTTTTAGAGTTTGCAACAACAGCTCCTATAGCAAATGTAGGTTGTTGTTGAAAATTCAAAAGATCATCTTTTTGCAACACACAACCCGTTTGTCCTGATTCATCGAAGTATATTTTCATAAAACATCCTTTGTCTAACTAGATATTAAATCATATTTGATTTCACCGTTTAGAGAAAATCGCTGTTTATATAAACTATATCCATATTTACCACAAATTTCTTTTAAGCGGTCAAGATTATTTAATGATATTTTTTCGCCTGCATATACGGCAGATATGAACGGAAAACTAATTTTATGCTCCGAAGAAATTATTCGCCATTCTTCTTCTGCCAAATAGTCATGCTTTTTTATCAAAAGTTGTTTAAACAACTTTTTAGAGGCATCAAACGTGGAAATATCTTTTCCGTAAAGGTCTTTATAAAATATCTTTTCAATAAACGGCAATAACGGTACTTTGGGCATGCGTTTATAATAAGACACCGGGAATAAATGAGTTATTATTGGATAGCATTCTTGATAATCAATACATTTTTCTAAGTGGTATTCTATTACAAACCCTGAATAAGCATTTGCATAATCTTCCCACATTTTTTGATTATCTTTGCGTTCTGTAAGACAACATACCATATATTTCTTTCGCAAACCAGTAACTACATTTTCCAAGGATTTTTCTATAGCTTGTTGCACTGTTTTTTCAAATTCAGGACTCTCAAATTTATCATAAGCCTTTTGAAGTATTGTGCGATTTTTGGGGTGCATTTTCTTGGTTTCCAAAAGCATTATACGCTTTGCTTTTTTAGCGTTAAATCTACCGGTTGTATCCATAAACCGATTTTGTGCTTCTATATAATTCTCCAATGTTTGTCCTTGTTTATGAGGTTGCATGCCTTGGGGTTGAATCGAATAATAAAGCAATTCTCCTAAGTGTCCATATAGCCATTTTTGAATTGCGGGTAGTTCGCTTTTGAGTTTTAAATTTACTATAGCATCAAAGGGATCGCGAAAATTCATAGGGATATCTGCCCATAAATATTGTTCTTCGAGCATTTGGAAGTCATATTCATTCTTCCCATCGCGATATTTATACAGTTGTTTTGGATACTGCTGTAGATTATTTGAAGCAAATTCTTTCTGCTCTGCTTCAGAGCCTATAATATTATCTATAATATCTTCAAAATATTGCTTCATTTTATCTCCTTTACAGTACCTTAATGATGTTTTCTGCAATTCGCCTTATCACCGGTACAACAACACTATTTCCGCACTGTTTATATGCACTTGCTATTGGTATTTTAGGGAAGCGATAATCCTTAGGAAAGCCTTGTAACGCAAGACATTCATATGGAGTTATCATCCTTATCCCATAATCATCTCTTACAACGGGAACGCGATGCATAAAAGCACCCATACTTGCCACCAAAGTGGGAGAGACATAATAAGGTTTTGCAGAAACGCCATTTTCAAAAATTCTATATAATGCTTGTTTGTCTTGTGCGACTTTATTTAAATCATAATAATATTCGCTCGACTCGGTATAATAGTATGATTTATCGTGTCTTTCACTTCTTCTAATAATATCGTTGAGTTTAGTTGTTCGTTTTATCTTTTCAGGGAATTCAAATCTTTCACACTTATCATTATCTAAAAATGCAACTATAAAAATTCGTGTGCGATGCTGCGGAACATTTCCATATTCAATAGCATCCATTACCCGATATCTAAAACTATAGCCATAAGGAACCAAAGTGTTATATACTGTTAAAAATGTTTTACCATCATCATGCTCAATGAGATTCGCAACATTTTCAAGGAATATAACCTGTGGTCTTTTTGCTTTTACTACTCTCTCAATTTCGTAAAACAGCATTCCTCTTGAATCTTCAAAACCACGCTGTCTACCAAGAATTGAAAACGGCTGACATGGAAATCCTGCTACCAATACATCAAAATCTGGTATAGTGGCAACATCCACTTTTCGTATATCTTTTTCTACTAAATGTTCGTTTCCAAAATTATGTCGATAAGTTCTTGCGGCATCTCTGTCAAATTCATTTGCCCAAACAATTTCGAATCCTGCTTGCATAAAGCCAAGATCAATTCCACCAATTCCACTGAACAAACTGCAAACCTTCATAACCTCACCTGCCGACATCAAAACTTTAATACATTATACAACATTTCATGCATTTTTTCAACAGCATACGATAACATATATTTCCATATAAATTCTCTTGTACATGTGTTGACTTTAATATGTATTCATGGTATACTAAGGTCAAAATTAGACTAATTTCAGGTCAAAGGAGCCGTCAAAATGAAACGTGATCTATTTTATCTTGACTCCTACATAATTCAAAAGGATATGAGGATAAGATTGCCAAAAGCTGCCGCCAAAAACTTAGGATTAGAATGCGGTAAAAGCCTTTTAGAAGTCTATGTTGATAAAGAAAATAACGAAATTGTTTTAAAGGTTGCTGATGATAATTCACAGGAGGATTCTAACTCATGAATTGCATAGAAATCCTTTCTTTGTTTTTAAACAGCATTAATATCAATTCTAATACATATTACAAATTGTTTGATAGATTAATTTCATCTCAGCCAACTGATGAAGCAAATATTTCGACTGAACAAGGGATTAAATCTATACAAAAAATATTGATTGACACATATTCTTTAAACTCTCCTAAAGTAAAAAAATGTGCAGATATTATTTCAAGAGAATTTTGTCCTATTGGCAGGCGCGAAAAAGACCTAATTAAGCACTACTTAGATTATAATGACAATGACTCTTTAATCTCTCTCCAGAAAGCATTGGATTTTTCTGACGAAACTTTTATGCGCATAAAAAAAATAATAGATGATGAATTTGAGGATTTATCAAGCAAAGCGGAATTATGTTTTATTGAAAATTGGTATGCTGCAATTGATGCAAAAGATGATTCTAAAATTTTCGATTATCTTCAAGGAATATATTCTCGTCTAACATCACAATTAAACAATAATTACTTATCCCTGCTCGATATATATAAATATAATTCAAACTTCATTTCAGAGGAATTAAAGCCCGAATACCAAGCTGAGCTTTTAGATTTCTGTTCAAATGATGCTAAGATGAGCGCAAAGGAAGCACGAGCAATCTTCTGCAAGAAATATGAAAATATTTTATTACAGTCTTTGCAAGAAGAATCAAATAATGGTCAACTTGACACCATCATGAATCGTTCATCAAGTATTAATACGCCGTTTGAAAATTTCTTAGCCGAAGACTACAAACTTGTTTTCTTAAATATCGACCAAAACTTATACGATAAGAGTTTAAATCATGACGATTTTCTTAATCGCGTATTATCATTACTATACTATTCTTATAGGGTTTTGGACAACCATCGAACACTGGCTATAAACATTGATAACATATTTACAGCAAAGGGTCAAAATCTCAAATGGATGTTATATAGTTACATTGGTATATATGCAGAGCATTTCATTCCGACTGTTGAAAACAGAATGTTCTATAAACCCGAAGAACTTTGCTTTTCAAAATGCCAATATCTTGGCATTAAATTAGATGATGAAACGAAGGATCTTATCAAACAGTTTTTCAAAGGAAAAGTTGATATATCAGAAATTCAGAAATCACTAAACATTTCTGAGCAGAAATTAAATCGCGTACTTCTGGACTACGAAAAAATCTGGTATGGATACACCTTTTCAGACTGTTTTGTTATTGAATCCGGTAACTATAAGCAAAATAAAGAGATTTCGTTCATCAAAAACACGAACCAAATTCTACTTATATTCAACAAATACCGTCATGATGACAGAAAAATCCCTTGTCCTGAATGTGCCGGACTTGATATAAGTGGCAACTCTTTCCCCGAACTTGGTCTTCGTAGTTGGGAATGTAAGAATTCAATTTGTCCTTCGCGAAGCAAATCGAACAGAGGAAAGCGTTATTCTAAAAAATCCAATTTCATGCAGTTAGGATTTGAAATGGGTGATGCCAACGATATCGTATCTCGCGAAATGATAAAACAATGGAGACGTGATATTGTAAAGGTTAATTCACAAGCAGAAATATATAATATGCTTATTAAATATTTTTCATTTAATAATGAAAAGATTTTGTTTGTGAATGAAGAAAGCAATGATTCTATATCTTTTTCTGGTTATGGACGCAATGTTTCTTATATTAACTTACAACAAATAGTTAGTATGCGAACTCTTGAAAATGAATTTGGCAACTATTTCAGAGACGGCGATTATATCACACGGTATTTAAATCAAATTTCGAGAAGAAGAACTAAAGCAGAAACAGAATTAAATAAAAAGATTCTCAAAAGCAAAGGAGCTATGCTTGCACATGGTGATAGCAGAAAGATTCTTTCCAAAGTTTCTGATAATACATTTACTGCTGCCGTAACCTCGCCACCTTATTACAATGCGCGAGAATATTCTCAGTGGCCTAACTTTTATCTGTATCTATCTGACATGTATGATATAATCAAAGAAACCTATCGTACTATGAAACCAGGTGGAATATATTTATATAACGTCGGCGATATCTGTGGAAATGAAAACACTGTTGTTAGTTCTAAAATGGGCGAAAAACGAATATTGTTAGGTGCCTATACTGTTCATTTATTTACATCAGCCGGATTCGAATTGCTTGACGATATTCTATGGGACAAAGGAGAGCCTCAAAGCAATCGCCAAATGAACGACGGTAAATTCACTCCCTTTTATCAAAAGCCCATGAATGTTTACGAGCATATGTTTATCTTCAAAAAACCTGGTGCCCGTGCAATAGTCAATAGAAACATTGATGATGTTTTGCCTGAAAATTGGGATAAAAATATTGTTAACTTCAAACCTGTTTTCAAAATTAATTGTAATGGTGAAAATATCTTGGGACATACAGCACCGTTTCCTGAAGATATTCCAAACTTTGTTGCAAAAGTATTTACTCGTTCTAAAAAAGACATTGTTTTGGAGCCGTTTGCAGGTTCCGGGACTTCAATGATTGCTTCAAGTAAGGCAAATGTAAAATCTTTTGGAATTGAACTTTGTGAGGAATATGTTGATTTATGTGTAAAAATCGGCAAAGAGAATAATATTGAAATGACTAAGATTTAAAAAATCCAGAGGATCGTTATGATCCTCTGGATTTTTTTAGTAGCTTATTTCGACGTTTTATATTATCCTTTTCAAATAGAAAATATTCATCTAAACTCATTTCTTGTTGCATCATATTCGATGAGTGTTTAGACCAAAAAACATTAGTTGGTCTTGCCGCAGAGAGTATGCACCCATGTTTTTTGTCCCAATAGTATTTTTTCTTTTTTACAGCTTCACTGTGAGTAAAATCCAAATTTCTGGAATCACTTTTATCATCGATAGCAAAATCTGTAATTTCTATCTTCTTCGCTTGGATGGGATCAGTCAAAAACCCCGGATTCAATAACATAGATATATGATTATTGCAATAATCATACAAGTTACCTGAATAATCTGTAGAGTCGTATATTGACTCTTCCAACGCTTGTTTAAGTTGATTTGATATTTTATCATACTTTTTAAGTTTCTTTTTGTCTATAATGGATTTTTTATCTATACAAGATAAAGCGAAATAGAGCATAACAAGATCGATATCTACCGAAACCGTATCTGTGGCAAATTCGCACGCAGGATTGAAAAGTCTCAATTCCTCTTTTGGATGGCTTTCTTTAGGATCATGATCTCCTCCTTTTATGGAATAAAACAAAAATCCTTTCCAGGTATCGTTGCCTGTTTTTATTGCTGATTTTTCTTCCACCACTTTGAGAAGATATTTTTTGTAATTAGTTTCATCAATTACTATTTTGGTTCCATCAGAAAAAACTTCAGTTCCTTTAACAAACTTATCAAAATATTGTCTAGCTTGACGGGATGAAGATGTTCCCGATTCGGAACGGAAAGTGATAATTGCCGAAACAAGTTCATCACTACCAATCCGAGACCTTAAATATAAATATGTTTTTTGATTCTCTGACCCTAACGAAGATACATTTATAAAGTAGTCATCGTTAACGAATTCAACTACAACCCCGCCACTAAAAGTTTGTAGGTGTTCTATAGTTATATTATTATCTCTTACATCTTTCCAAGCAATTAAAACTCGATTTTTTCTTAATGTTCTTTTTTGAAACAGTTCAGAAGGAATGCCATATCGTCCTGTTTTGTTACAAATATTTTTTAATTTAGTATGAGCTTTTTTACCTTCTGATTTTTCAGTAAAACATTTTTTTATAAACAAAGCAACAGCGTTTTTAATTTTTATCTTTTCATCTATTGTCATGTTAATATTCTCCAAACAAACTATTAATCACTTAATAGTGCTTCTCGGCGTCTTACAATTTCTTTTTCGTGCTCAAAATACTCCGCAAGAGAAAAATTCTGTTGCATCATATTTGAAAGGTGTTTTGACCAGAAAACATTAGTCGGTCTTGCTGGTGATAACACGCACTGCTTTGCTTCATCCCAATAATACTTACCCTTATTAACAGCTTCATCGTGTGTGAAATCAAGATTTCTTGAATCTTCCTTGTTGTCCACAGCAAAATCCTCAATATGTATAGGTTCAACCTGTATAGGATCAATTAACTGTCCGGGCACCATTTTAACACTTGGATGATTATCGCAATAATCTAATAAATTGCCTGTATATGAAGGCGAATCATAATTTGATTCTGATAATGCTTGTCTAACATCACGTACTATTCTATCATACACTGTTTTTGCTTGCTCACTTAATGCATTTCTATCCACGCTAATTAGAGCATAATAAGCCATCACTAAGTCTATATCAAGACAGACTTCTGCTGTAGCGAATTCGCATGCAGGATTAAAAAGCAATAAATTTTCTCCTAAATGTGTTTCAGTAGTATCCTGCTGTCCGCCTCTTATACAAACATATAAGAATCCTGACCAATTTGCATTACCAGTTCCGCCACCATAATCTCTACGCAAAACATAATCCATATAATTATTTTCATTCAAAACAACTTCGTTACCGCGATACATAACCGAGGTGTTATTCAACAAACGAGAAAAATACTCACGCTGTACAGCAGAAGAGGAACTTCCTGATTCGGAACGAATGGTTATAATAGCAGATACTATTTCATCGCCGCCGATTCTGTTTTTTAACTCAATAAAAACTGGATGCGTTTGGTTTTCAGGCAAAAAGTAGTCTTCATTAACAAATTCAACTACAACTCCACCTGAAAAAGTTGCAAGTTGTTCCATAGTAAGACCGTTATTCTTAACATCCTTCCAGGGCATCATAACTCTATTTTTTCTGGAAGTTCTTTTTTGAAACAATTCGCCAGGGACATCGTATTGTCCGGTTTTTCCACAAATATTTGAAAATTTTGTGCGTATCTTTTCGTCCATATTTCCTAGAAAGCTAAATGCTGCTCGTCTTGCTGCACTTCTATCCATCATTATTCTCCCTTACAAAGTGTTAATTTCTTATAATAATCAAGTACCGCTAACGCGGTATTTTTAACATGAGGTTTTATTTCATATTCCAATAATTCATCATATGAAAACCACTTAAACTTTTCGCTCTCATTACCATCTGGGTGAGGTTCTGTTTCATCAGTTTCGGCTATGTATATAAAATCAAAAAAGTTTTCCTCATGACCTATACCTTCATGTAATAAACAGAAAGGAGCAGGAACTCTTTTTACTCTTGCAAGTTCGATTGGTGGTGCCAACTCTGTTTCAAGTAAAGTAACATTAAAACCTGATTCTTCTCTAACCTCGCGAACTGCAGCTTCGTGCGGAAATTCATCAGCTTCAATATGACCTCCAAGTGGAAACCATGTATGATACTTTTTATGTTCGTGTAGCAACACTTTACCATTGTTGATAATATAGACCGTTGCTGTAACTGATTTATTATATTGCATACAAATCGTCCATTCAAATACTGTTTTTTTATATTATAACATATTGTTCTACTCATAACAACAGCTTTTGACAAAGTTGCTTATTGATGTGCGTACACTTACAAAAACAAGTAATTTAAAATTTCAATATTTCTAATAAAAAATCATTTGTTAAGTAAAAACCTCTGCTAAAATATGAGATTCACTCATTTTAGCAGAGGTTTTTGTTAGCTACGTATTTCAAGATCTTGATAGGTTTAAGAGGGCTTTTTCTTTGTTTGATACAATTTTTATAACAATATTCCTGCTATCGCAAGACCTATAATAACTATCAAATATAATGGCCATTCTGTTTTAGAAAACATAATATGCAAAAGGCAATATTTACACCCATCATATTCTCCTAAAGGCATTGTAAACAGTTTAATCTTATCCTCGTTTAAATCATCAACAATATCATTATAGATGCCTCTAAATTTTCTTTCCTGTTGCAAATAAAAAGAATCTAAAAACCAAAAAATCACAGTAGGTGCAATTGCTATAAATATAAATACAGTATTTCCAGTTCCAGTTTCTTTATCAATGGATGCAGCAAATAAAGCAAGTAAAGCTGATACTACAGTTATCATCCATCCTTTCATTTGGAATGAACATTGATTCATGCGAGCAATATTAGATTGAATAAACTCCAAATGCTTAATTTTTGCGTCTGTTTTTTCCATGATGTACTTAATCTCCTTTATTATCTAACCATACTTTTAATTTAGTGAGATGGTATGTCCCATCATCATTAAGTCTTCTGACATAATAGCCTGGCTCAACCGGTCTACCATCGGTATAAGTTGATTCTCCAAGTTCGCGTTTCACAATGTGCGGATATATATTTAAATACTCGTTTCCTGCATATTTTGCATTAAGTCTTCCTATTGGCATTAATGCAATATTTCCTATTTTAAATTTTTGTGCATCGCCATATCCGAGTTCCCAATTACACCATTTAGATTGTATAGCAGCATCTGTTGCTAATAGTATAAATTTATTACAAGTTTCTATTTTGCTCTTTATTCTACTTGCGGTCTCGCCATTTGGTGTTTCTGGCATTTGGGGATCTCTGCTATCTATATATGTCCTTACATTGTACTGTGATTCGAAAAAAGCAATAACATCAGCTAAGTCCTCTAATTCACCGTGCTTATGGGAAATAAACACAGTGGTTTTTTCGGTAGAAAATTCTATATTGCGACTTTCTACAAGTTGAATAGAGTGCGCTAAAGTATCTGTTCTAAATTTTGAAAAATCACCGTGTGTAAATACATTCTTCATTTTTCACCTCTGTTAATTAAACAGAAAATCACACCTCTTTTTTAATTTTATATGAATCTATATTTTCTTGAATTTCATATGCTTTGTCTATATACTTTTCAGGATCTTTTATAAAATTTTCCCATTTAACAGAGGTAATATAAGAACTATCTCCATGATAAACAACCGAACCGTCATCACAATTATCTGTATCAGGATTTTTTATGTTAAACATATTCTCCTTCATAATATCAAATAAATGATTTGTTTTTAACATCCGGCAGCCCGAATCACAACATGTCTTATTGTATGTATAGTATTCATAAGAGCCATTAGAATCCGGAACTATTACGGCTAACAAAGCATTACTTTTGCTTGTTACAGGATCTCCGTTTTTATTTTTTCTTGATATCTCCTTAAGGGAATATGAAACTTCCCATGGGATCCATTGTTCCTTATCCGCCTTGGTTTCTTTCATGCCAGCAGAAATCAATATAATTGTTAAAGAACTATCATAAATTTTGTTTTTTAATTTCTCCCATATGGTTTCTTCGGATAGAGCAGATAAATCCTCGCCGTCTTCTTCGCCTTTGTAAATATGCTCTGACGTATCAGATATATACTCTTCTAATTTATCTACATAATTACGTACAGTATCCAACGGCCAAATATTTCCTGTAATATTTTTCACATTGCTATCGGCGTATTTATAAGAAATAAAAACTTTATGCCCCATACATTTATTCCCCCAAAATATAAAGTTTCCATGCCAATTATAGCACAGAAACTTTACTTTGTAAATTATGTATTTAGTGCACGTTTAAAGTTTTCTATTTCAGTATTAGTTAAATCCGAAAAATCAAAAGATACATTTTTCACAGAAACTGTATTATACACTTTCGGCTTTTCTCGCAAAGTAACTTGTTTTGTTTCAAAATGTATTTTTTCAACTGGAAATTTAACATTTCTATCCAACAAGAGAACTGCATACTTTGGAATTTTCATAAAATCACATCCTTATAATTTATGATAACATATGATAATTAAAAAATTTGTCAAAAAAAGGAACTTGCTTCATATATCAGAAAGGTAAAAACATTATATTTGTAAACCTTTTTCCTTTCACTCTATTCGTATTTTATGGATTTTACTATCTAACACTGAAATTTAGTATGAGAATTCAATTTTAAGATTTTATTTTTTGATCGCTATTTCGTTTTCTTTTGTTAAATTATTTCCGCTAATAGTTTTTCTTTTATATTACGCCGATTAGAAAACATAGTAACAAGAAAATTCCACTAATAATCCCCACAAATTTTCATTTTCAAGTTTTTCTTTTATACTTGGATTTTAGCATAATTAGTGTCCCATAAAACGGACTTTGCGCAGAGAAGACACAAAAAGAACTATCCGAAATTTCCGGATAGTTCTTTTTGTGTAGGATTATTTATTTTGTTTGAAGAACTTTTGCAGGAGTTTGATGTGTTTTTCGGACATATTTGTTATGGTGTAGGCGTAGGAGCAGTAGAAGTCGATGAGCCAGGTCTTTGGGATTATCTTTGTGGTTTGGGTTTGGACAGACTTCAGGTGACCTTGGCGGAGCCAGCGGTTGACTGTGTTATCGGTATAGCCTGTAGTTACGATGACTTGTGGAATGGTGAGTGCATCGGGGACGGATTCGAATTCTTGTTCGAGCCACGGGCGGAAGGTTGACGGCAGAGAGGAAGGAAGTCCTGTTTTGCGCGGTCGGGGTTTGTGAGTGGTAGTATTTTTTGCCGTTGAAAACTCGGCGTAGGGTGTGACATATTTTTCGGGGTGATTTGCCGAGTCCTCTATATAAGCGATGAGGTCTTCTTTCAGCACAGTATATTTTCTTGTTCTCTTGCCGTTGTTCTGACATTTGATAAAACCGTTGTTCAGCATCCAAGCACACTTGCGTTTGCTGATATGCAGGGCGCACCGCACCTGTTCGCCCGACAGCACTTGCGGTAAGCTGCTCAACATTTTTTATCACCTCGTATGCTATATCGTTTTCCTTTATCGTTTGCGGTCTTGACGAGGTAATCGATAAAAGCATCCTTGGTGAAAATGTATCCGCCTTTGTAGGTATAGGATTCGATCTCACCGTTTTTAAGTGCGGCGTAGATTGTGTTCTTACCGACGGGTGACCATCGCGCCGCTTTCATCGGCGTTAAAATATCGGGGCATTTTTTAAGCATCTTTTCATAAGCTTGTCTTTGTTTTTCTTGATTCATTTTAATTCTCCTTGTGTTTTCTTTGCCCGAGAATACACAAAGGTTTTGGGGTAGAGCAATCAAATCCGAGTGCGCCTTAACGGATGCCTTTTCGGTGCTTTTCACCGTATCGCTTTTGAAGGGCGACAGCCCTTCTGCAAGCTCAGCCATCAAAAATCACTCGAAAATTCATTCCGTTAAGGTCGAAGAGTTTTAAGCCAATGGATTTTTGTTCAATCGAGGCATAAAGCGCAGCAAATACTTTTATGTATTTGCGAGTATTTTAACGAAGAGTGGGCAATAAATCCATGGCTAAAAACCGCGCTTGGACTTAATTGCTCTACCCCTTGTTTCTCGCATCTATCTCGCAAATTTCTCGCAAAAATTCAGATGTTTTTCAATTTCTCGCAGAACAGATGGAAATATTGCAGTTTTCAGGGACGGAGAGGGGCGGTGCGGTAGATACTGCCTTTTGCTCGAAATCATGATGCCCCCTGAGGGACGAGGGTTCGAATCCCTCCGTCTCCGCCAAAATAAAGCCGCAACCTTTAGGTTGTGGCTTCTTTTTTATCTTTTAGGGATTCGAACAAGGAGCAATAAAAAAACAGTCCGGTGGACTGTTTTTGCGACGCGGCAACGAGCTCCAGCGAGGCGATAGGTGCGGCAGCACCGAGACAAAATCCCTCCGCTTCTTTACTTTTTGATAAGTGATAAATATGTATTTTTAAGATACCCTTCACTAATATCACGAGGGGTGTGGGAAAGAAGCATTTTTTCAACTGCCAAAAGGTCGGTATCTTCTTTAAAAATTTCAAGCGATTCATCAAGGTCGATTACTTTTTTTGTGTAATCGAAAATATTAAAGTTGTTAATACCGAAAAGCCTTTCGGATGTGGCGTTGATAATTTTTTTTCCTCCGTCGGGGGCGGAGCTATTTCTGAAACGGTCAGAAAAAAATGCGGTTGATATTGGAATGGAATGAACAAAATGTTTAAAAGTGTCCCAGGCACAAAAATCGGCGCCGATGATTTTGCCAAGTGTGATGCTATCGTTTGCGGGTGTTGCTTTAGGATTCCAATTTTTTAGTCGGTCATAATCAACGTAAAGGTCGATATAGGTGTCGGGGAAGTTGGCGTTGATAACGTCAAAGCCTTCCTCCAAAAACTGCTGCATCGAGCAACCTGCAACCGGACCTCTGTCTGGGGCTGCAACACGCCAAAATTCAATAAGTATATCATGTGGCAGGTCGGGGGAGTGAGAAATATCGATTTGGTCGTTCCATATAATCATCTTTTTACCGAGGCGTTTGAGTATTTCGTAAGCGCGGCGAAGGAAATAATAGAACAGGTCGGTGTCTGAAAGACTGAATGATGAGCAAACAGAGCAACGTCCAAAATCGGCGACGGGCTTAGGAATTCGGTCAACGTCGGGCATTGAAATTTCGTCTGTGCCGAGATGAAAATACTCACTTTTGAAAAGTCTTGTAACTGAGGTCAGCAACTTTTCAAGAAAGACGTATGTTTCTTCATTTCCAATACAAAGCGCCCAACCGTTCGGGGGAATACCGTCGGTAGTTTTGCACAGCAGTTCGGGATAAACACTTGTAATTGCGTTGGCATGGGCGGGCAGGTCTACTTCGGGAATAATGTCAATGGCAAGACAGTCGGCAAAGTCAATAAGTTCACGGATGTCCTCTTCGGAATACTGCAAACCACCCGTAACTGCCGGACCTTTAAGTTCCGGAAAGTCTTTAAGTGCAACTGCAAACCCAACGTATTCGGTGAAATGAAAATGCAACACGTTCATTCGCATTTTAGCCATTAGCAAGATTTGGCTTTTCATTTCATTCATCGGTACGTATTTTCTGCCAACGTCTTGCATAAAAGACCTGAATTTAAGGTCGGGCCAGTCTTCAATATACACCTTTTTGATTTTTGCGTCTTGACCGTCGGTTTTTAGCAATTCACCGATAACCGATAGCGCATCACGTCCACCCTCACGGTCAGTAAAGGTGGCATATATTTTGTCGCTCGTGCTGTCAAGGGTGAAAAATGCCGAGTGTGTGGATAAATCGGGCAGGGTAGAGAGCACAATATCAGCATTTTCTTTTTTTGTTACCGTAATGGGGCAGGGAATAAGCAACTCGGTCGCCTTCAAAAGCGTTTTGGCAGTTTTGTCGGCAAAGTAAACAGTGATATTACCTTTAAATTCAAGAAATCCGTTTTCTTCACGGTAATTTTTAACTCTCGGAACTAACATAATTCAGCCTCGTTTTTGATTTGATTAAGTACGTTGTGTGTTGACTATAACAAAACTTTTATTTAATGTCAAACACGTGGCGGACGGTTTTTGCAATTTCTTCGGTGTGGTTCCATTGGCCGGGTATGCCGTCAAGTATATGACGGGCAAGGTCCCCCGCACCGCACCAAGTGGTTTGAAGAATACCCTCAATCTGACCCTCGTCGTGTTTGAGTGCATAATTTATAAAATTGTCGGTATGTAATTGTTTTCGCCAAGGGCTTATAAGCATTTTAAAGCCTTTGTTTTTATAAACTGCAAGTGATGGATATTCGGTTTGTTCTTCATAATGCCAGTCGCAAATAAGAATATCTTTCGGCACAATGTCAATTGCAGGGTCGGTGCCGTTGGCGCTGGCTTCCCATTTGTGGTAACCCGTCTCGGTAGAGTTTAAAAATCTGTCGCCCCACATAAGCATTTGAGCGTTGCGGGAAGCAAGATGGTCGTGAATAGCGATTACCCAGTCTCCAAAAAGTTTTGCGTTTGAATATTTTTTACATTCATCACAAAGACCGATGTTGAAAACCTCGTCACAACCGATGTGCATGCCGTCAGCTTCAAACACTTCGAGCAGTTCGTCAATAAGGTCGAAAAGAACAATTTTCACAAGCGGATTTGTAAGGCAAAGGCTTCTTGAATAAAAGACACCTGCCTCATTCGGTTGTTCGTCAAATTCGGGATATGCACGTAAAAGACCGTCACGTATGTCGGGTGTGGGGTTGTTGTGACCGTGCAGAATGCCGTCTGTGGGGGTGTTAGGAAGACCCGATTGATGGCCGTGCAAATTCATCTTTGGAATAAGTTGTATGCCGTGTTTTTTACATACATTAACGATTTTTTTAATATCTTTTTCCGAAAGTGGGTCGTACCCCATACATTCGGGATGTTTTTTGAAGCGGTAGCGGTATCTGATTTGCATACAAATAAGGTTACAGCCGTTGGGCGCGAGGTATTCGTCGATAAATCTTACGGTGTCATCAACGTCTTCCGATAGCGGTGCGGTAAGCACTATACCTTTTGTATTCCACGGTAAATTCATAATATTTCTCCTTACATATTAATTAAAAAAGACCGATGATAAGTATTCGCCGTTTTGAAACGCTACTTGTGCCAATGCGCTTGCAGACAAGGGCCTTTATTGCACTTGCAAGGGTTGCAAGAACGAGAAGAAAATAATTCACATTTATTCACCAACTATTTTACATATTTATTATTGCATCTCGCGGTTAGGATTGATATAATATTGCTGTCTAAAAATATAACAAATCTATTATTGGAGAAAATTATGAGTGATGCATTTTTGCCCAAGGCATTAAATAGAACTGAGCATACACCGCTTTGTGTTGATATACAGCGAGGGGTACTTAGCACCGATATACATTGGCACGACTGTGCAGAAATTATTCACCTTCAGTGTGGGACTGCTAAGCTATTTTCAAAGGACGGCTGGGCGGAGCTTTTGGAAGGCGAAACAGCGTTTATCCCAAAAGGTGAGCCGCATTGTTGTCATTGTACAGATAAAAATGCTTTGCGTATAGTTATTGGTATTACAGAAGATATTATCGGCGGCGAGGGAACACGTCGGGAAAATATGCTTTTTCCGTTTAGTCAGGGAAGTACACAGCGACGTATTTTTAAGCAGACCGAAAGGCTTGTAAAATTATTTTCTCTGCTCAATAATGAGGTTAATGTTACTCTTTCGGGTGAGCTTGAACAACAGCTTTACGTTGGAATGATTTATTGTGAAATGCTTCGCACCCTTGAGGGTGAGGGGATTTATGAAAAATCACATCCGAAAAGTGATGCGGTAAAGAGAATAGAACATATAATTGATGAACGGTATACCGAAAATTTAACCGCCCAAAATGTTGCGAGAAGCATCAATTTAAGCTATAGTCATATGGCCAAGCTTTTGCGCGAGGAATGCGGTATGAGTTTTGGCGAGCTATTACTGTCGCGCAGAATTGAAGCGGCAAAACGGCTTCTTCTTACGACTGATATGAGCGTTACTGATATTGGTATAAGTTTGGGCTTTGCTGATGCAAGTTATTTTATAAAGCGCTTTGGGGAACGCGTGGGACTGACACCTTACAGATATAGAGAGGATAATCTTTCGGTGATTTATTGATTTGAACTCATAAAAAAACCACACCCAAAAGGTGTGGTTTTAGTTTTGCAATTATAAAACTAACGAGGGGGCACTGTAAACACGTGCGGCAAGCTCTTGGTTGAGCATATAAAGGCTCTTGGGGTCACTGCCGAAAAGCTCCATTTTAGAAATCAAATCATTTGCGTTGGTTTCTTCTTCGCCCTGTTCTTTGACAAACCAGTCTAAAAACTGCATTGTGCGGAAATCTCTGACGTCGTAAGCTGCACCGTAAATATCGTTAATAAGAGATGTAACGTATTCTTCGTGTTCAAGACCTGCTTTTAAAACGTCCATATGACAGGTGAAAACCTTGTCGGGTTTTGCAATTGCATCAAGGGTAACGGTTTGATTTTCGTTTTGTAAATAGGTGTAGAAAAGCATTGCGTGGTCACGCTCTTCCTGTGCTTGAATCATATACCAATTTGCAAAGCCGTCAAGTCCGTTCGCCTTGAAATAGTTTGAAAAATCAAGATAAAGATATGCGGAATATAATTCCTTATTAATTTGCTGATTTAAAAGTTCGTGTACTTTTGCGTTCATCATAATTAATCTCCTTTTTAAATACGATAAATATATTATAACACGAAAAAATTAATAAAGCAATATTGATGAAATTAAAATTCTTCAATAACTTCTTCGCCGTTAAGCCAGGCGGTCATATTAATTGACAGCAAATTCCAATTCTGAAAGCCTGCGTTCATAATGGGTTCACCGCTTTCGGGGTCATAATATTCGTGAATTTCGCCGCAAGCGTTTAAATCATTTTCAAAAAGAGAAATTGTTTTTTTCGCAAGCTCTTTTGCCTCATCTAAATAACCGTAATTTACAAGACCTTTGAAAACGAGATAATTTGAAATACCCCAAACGGGACCAAGCCAGCACGATGGGTTGCCGGATGCCTTGACAGTGTACATTTTTTCATATTTTGCAAGGCTTCTGATGCCGAATGGCGCCCAATAGGCTTTTTCGTCTAGAAGGTTTTCTTTAATCATTCTTTCTGCTTGTGCGGGGGTAGCAATACCGCACCAAAGGGGCAGAAAGCTCGACCAACAGCCTATGCGCTCAATAACGCAGTCCCAATGTCTCGGCGCACCTGCGTGTTTAGTGGGCACAATAGGTAAAAGGTTTAAATCTACACTGTAAAACGTGCCGTCCTTTTCGTCATAGCAGTGTTCTATAACCGCGCCTCTTAAATTTTGGGCTTCGGTCTTATATTTAGAGGTGTCTTTGCCGAGAATTTCACCAATAAAGCAAAGGGCTTTGAGCTCTTTATACATAAAACAGTTGAGGAAAATTGAGCCCGAGCTTTTATTGGGGCGGTAGAAGGTACTGGGGTCGTTATCAACGCCTATAGCGCCGTCATCAATCCAAAAATAAAGTCCTGTTTCGTGGCGGCAGTTGTTAATATAATAATCAACAAATTTGCAAAGCTTTTCGAAGTGAGGCGCAAGCCACTCGGCATCGTTGTACTTTTTTATAATAAACGCCGCATGCTGTGCAAGGCAGGGCTTGTGTACGTTGGTTTCACCCCAGTTTTCATATCTTTCTTTTGAAAACTTTCCGTCAATAAAAATGTGAATTCTGCCCTTTGAATCCATATTTTCAAGGTAATTCAAAACACAACCAATTTCATATTCTTTTATATCGTCTTTAACAAATTGGCTTAAAGCAACGTCGGTAAGCCAACAGTCCCAATCCCAAAGGGTGTTTGAGTAAACGCTTCCGGGGACAATGAACTTATATTTAAGACAGCCGTCAGGCTCGCGAAGCATTTTTTTATAATTATTTAAGGCATACTCTAACATTAAATTATTTTTCAATTAATATCACCTCGTTTTTTAGATTATATCATAATTAATATAAACATACAATTAATAATTCAATTAAGAAAGACCGCTTAAAGCGGTCTTTTGGTTATCCAAGTAATACGTCAGATATAAGCATTACGCAAAAACCGACAAGCAGAGAATAGGTAGCACCGCGTTGGTTACCGTGTGCGTGGGTTTCGGGTATCATTTCGTCACTTATTACGTAAAGCATAGTGCCGCCTGCAAAGGCAAGTGCGAAGGGTAAAATTGCTTGTGAAATGCTTACTGCAAAATAACCGATGAACGTGCCGATTACTTCAACAACACCTGTCAGCATTGCAAGAATGAAGGTTTTTTTAGGGGATGCACCTGCGGCTAACATTGGGCCGATTATTACCATACCTTCAGGAATGTTTTGAAGTGCGATACCACCTGCAATTAAAAGCGCCTGAGAGTTATCACCCGATCCAAAACCGACACCTGCGGCAATGCCTTCGGGCAGGTTATGTATGGCGATAGCGGTTACAAACAGCAAAACCTTGCTTAAATTTGCGTTGGGGTGCGCTTCTGCGTCAGAGCCGATTAATTTATGCATATGGGGCACAAGCTTGTCTATAAGGTTAAGACATAAAGCACCTGCAAAAATGCCTGTGACGGCGTAAATGAGGCCAAATTTGCCACCATATTCAACCGACGGAAGCACAAGACCTAAAACCGCGGCTGCAAGCATAACGCCCGCGGCAAAGGAAATTATTATGTCGGAAAATTTGTGGGAAAACTTTTTAAATACAAAGCCGATAAGCGCACCAAAAACGGTAGCACCACCCACACCGACTGCAGTTAAAATTACAAGTTCCATAAAAGCACCTTAAATTTAAAATTGGCCTTGGCGTTTGCCAAGGCCAAGGTTTTATTCTTCAGAGAATTGGTCCTTGCCGGCGCCACAAAGTGGACAAGCAAAATCTTCGGGCAAATCTTCAAATTTAGTGCCGGGCGCAATGCCGCATTCCTCACAACCCAATTCTTCATCATAAACCCAACCACAAAGGTCGCAAGAATATTTTTTCATTTTTATTACCTCCAAGTAAGATATAATAATAGTATACCTATTTTTATTGTGTTTTGCAATAAAATATTAAAAATTTGAAATAAATTTTTCCGCAAAATGAACTGCAACTGCTCCGTCGCCTACAGCGGTAACAACCTGTCGAAGCGGTTTTGTACGCACGTCGCCTATTGCATAAACACCGTCTATATTGGTTTTGGTGGTTTCGTCGGCAATTATATAACCATATTCATCAAGAGTTATAACACCCTCAAAAAGTGCGGTTATTGGCTTTCTGCCAATGCTTATAAACACACCGTCAAGTGCAATGCCACTAATTTCACCGTTTTTAAGGTTTTTAATTTGTGCGGCAACAACCCTTTGGTCAAATACAACGTCTAAAAGCTGTGTGTTCCACAAAAATTCAATATTTTCACATTTTTCAAGCGGGGCTTTATAAATTTGTGTGGCTTTTAGAGTGTCACGTCGGTGGATGAGGTAAACTTTTTTGGCAAGATTAGAAAGGTAAAGCGTATCGCTTACTGCCGAATTGCCACCACCTATAACCGCAACGGTTTTGTCTTTATAAAATCTACCGTCACAATGGGCGCAATAATGCACACCGCGCCCCGTAAGCTTTTCTTCGCTTTCAAAGCCAAGCTTTTTAGGGTCGGCACCGGTGGCAATAACAACTGTTTTTGCCATAAATTCTTTAAGATTGGTTTTAACTATTTTAATTTTATTGTTAAAATCAACCGCAATAACCTCGTCATATTCGGTTTTGGCACCAAAGCGTTCCGCTGACTGTTGCATTTTCATACCAAGTGTAAACCCGTCAATGCCTTCTTCAAAACCCGGGTAATTATCAATATCGCCGGTAAGGGTCATTTGACCGCCTACCGCCATTTTTTCAATTACCAGCACACTTAATCCCGCCCTTGCACCATAAAGCGCCGCGGTATACCCCGCAGGACCACCGCCGATAATTATCATATCATAAACGTCGTTCATTTTTAACCTTCAAGTAGTGATAGAATTTGTGCCTTGGGTCTTGCACCTGCTGACTGATGTAAAACTTGTCCGTTTTGCATAATTACAAGTGTGGGAATGCTCATAACGCCGAATTGTGCGGCAAGCTCGGGTTCGGCATCAACGTTAACCTTTGCAACCAAAAATTCGGGATGTTCTTCTGCAATTTCATCAACAATGGGGGACACCATTCTACAAGGACCGCACCATTCTGCAAAAAAGTCAATTAATACCTTTTGGTCGGTTGTTTTAACTGTATTAAAATTATCTTTATTAAGTTCTAAAACTGCCATAATTTTTCAGTCCTTTCTGTTTATTTTATTATATACTATTTATTTTAAAATTTCCATATAAAATCAAATTGGGGTTTATCTAATTCGGAATTAGGAATTCGTAATGCGTAATTATTGTGTAAATTAAACTATATTGTCTTCTACAAATTCCTAATAAAGTTCCCGACAAACTATAATTTGAACATTAAAACCGCAGTGAATTAACACTGAGGTTTTAATAATAATTAAAGTGAACGAATTGAATCAACCGGTTTTTTCTTTGCGGCATTGTAAACGGGTAAGAAGGTGGCAACAACTGCGGTAACAAATGCAATTGCAACCAAAATAATAAACGAAAGAATACCGAATACAAATAGGGAAGCGCCTATATAAGTAATTGTTGCAGAATTAATAAGTCCGCAAACAATAACGCTTAATATGGTTGAAAGTAACACGCATATTACCGTAATTGCAAAAGATTCCGAGAAGAAAATTTTGAAAACGTCAATACTGCGGGCACCAACTGCACGCAAAATACCAATTTCACGTTTTTTGTAAGAAATTGAAACCGAAATAAAGTTTGAAAGCAAAAGTGCTGCAAATAACGCAAAAACCAAACCTGCGTAAAGGAATGCTTTTGAAAGCGCGTCTACCATATCGTCAACCATTTGAAGATTTCCTATAAAATCGCTTGAAATGGCAAAACGGGTTGCTTTTTCATCATATTTTGTATTAGAGTAAACATTCCAGTATTCGTTTACAACCGCTTCGTCGTAAGCAAACGGAATGATGGCGGTTGTATAATTTGCGTTTTGGGGTTCGGTGTAATTCGTTTTGGAATCTGTATAATATTCAAGATAACCTTTTTGTTCGTCCCAAAGCTTATCAAACGTGACGGTGTTTAGCATCATTCTGTTATTGCCTTCATTTTTGGTGTTTGGAATATAAAGCACACCTGAAACGGTAAGCTCTTTAAGGTCGCCCATTTGGGTTTGGTTAATATCATCAAAAAATTTTGCGCCGATTTTTAAAGTTACCTTGTCACGCTTCATAGCAGAGAAAACTTCTGTAAGTTTTGCTACCATTTGTTCTTCGGTAAAGGGGGTAAAGGTTTCCTTATTGGTGGCTTTGTCGCGGGTATAAATACCGCCGTTTGCAATTTGGCTTGCCGTGTCAATAACCTTTGTGTATTTTTCGGCCAAGGGGTAATTTTCATACATTTGGGCATTTTCAACCTTCGGCCAATAGATGTTATTTATAAATTCGTTTAAAAGCTGCGCAGAAACAAATGCGTTGTTATCGTCGGGTTCGGTTTTTCCTATAGGAGAGAAAACCTTTTCTTTACGGTTAAGGTCGGTGGGACGAATGTAATTAACGTTTGGCCATTCTGGGAAGGTGTATTTTCCGTCAATCTTAACAGCGGCGCAAATGTGGGTGTTTTGGGTAATGCTTTCAACCCATTCAATGTTTTGGTCGGCTAAAATTTCTACACGTTCTTCGGTAACGAATACAAGGGTATGAAGACTGCTTCTTAAATATGAAAAATACTTTGATTGAAGACTTATGTTGTCTTCGGTTGCGGTTTTAAGTTCTTCATATTCGGGCGGCACTTCTCCTGTATCAAGTACACCTGTAACGGTATAAACTTCACCCATAAGGTTGATTTGCTTACCAATAATTTGTGATGCGTCAGACATATCAATAAGGTTTGAATTACTATCGGTAATTTGGCAGTCAACAAACATATTTGCAAAATAAGAAGTAATTACAATTTCGTTTTTGTTGGCGGGGTAGGTACCGTTAATTTTTTCGTGAAGAGAATTATCTTCCTCTAAAACTGCAAAAGCGTTAATTTCGTTTAACCAGTATTTTGAATTGTTAACTCGCAGTGTAAAGTTGCCGCTTGTTTGGAAAGCGCCAAAGGCATCTTTGCCAAATTTTTTTGAAATTTCAGCAATTTCGTCTTTGTTGAGTCTACCAATGTTATAACCTTCATACTCACTTTCTTTTTCGCCGTTTGCATACCAAATATTTGTTATTGAATATTGTTTTTGTAGTTGAATATTTGAAATGCTTATATCTGAAAGGGTTTCTTTAAAGGTGGCTTCGCTGTCGTAAAAATTAAGGGTTGACAGCAAACCTAAAAGGGTAAATGCCACAGTACAAAGAATTACTGTAAAGAAAAGACGAATGGGTTTGAGTCTCAAGCTTGAAATACCAATTTTTATTGCGTGACGAATAGGAAGTTTTGAACGAATAAATTTGCTGTCCTCTTTGGTGTATTCTTTTTGGGGCAATTTTTCGGTGTCGGTTGAAAGAAAAACTTCTTTTTGTCCGTCATCGTTAATGCGGGTTGCCTTTTTAAATGTGTCAACGTCTTTTTCGTTGTTAGCAATAATAACGTCATTTTTTGATTTTTTAAGAAACGCTTTGATTTTTTCAAAATCACTGTCGTCTAATTTACTACCGTTTTTAATGCAAAGAACTTCGCCAACGGTATTAATATTTTCACTTATCGCTTGTTGTGAAACGGTGCCTTTTGTAATGTCGGAAATAACCTTACCGTCTTTAAGCTCAATAATTCGGTCGCCATATTGTTCTGCAAATTCACGGTCGTGTGAAACCACAATAACAAGCTTATTTTCAGAAAGCTTTTTAAGGGTTTCGAAAACCTGTTTACCCGTATTAGAATCAAGCGCACCTGTCGGCTCGTCCGCCATAATAATTTCGGGCGATTTAATAAGCGCACGTGCAATGGCAATACGTTGTTTTTGGCCACCCGAAAGGGTGTTGGGCTTGCGTTTTGCATAGCCGACAAGGTCAACCTCGCTTAAAAGCTCCTGAATTGCTTTTTTGTCCTTGGTCTTGCCCTGCAGTTCAAGCGCTAAAGCAATATTATCTTCAACCGAAAACTCGTTAAGAATGTTATATTCTTGGAAAATAAAACCAATAAAGGTGTTGCGGTAACTGTCAAAATCGCTTTGTGAAAAGTCCTTACTGCTGCGACCTTTAACAATTATTTCGCCGCCGGTTGGGGAATCAAGTCCACCGCATACGTTTAAAAGGGTAGATTTGCCGCTACCACTTTTACCCAAAAGGAAAACCATGCCTTTTTCGGGAAACTGAAGTGTAACACCGTCAAGGGCGTGAACGTCGGTACCTTTTTTGGTTTTATATATTTTTGTTAAATTTACAACCTTTAGCATAAAAAACAACCTTTCTAAGTTGAATTTAGTTGTATTTAGTATATCATATACCAAAAAGGGTGACAAGTAATATGACATAATTGTAATAAAAAAGCCACCTTGTAAGGTGGCTTTTGAAGTATTATTTACTTTCTTCATTGGGGGTGTATTTTTCGCCAATAACCAACAAGCGTGCGGTTTTCTTCGAACCATAGCATGTTGAAAGAGTTATATATTCTTTACCGTCACGTTTTCCGCTAAGATTATGGGTAAACCAGTCATCAAAAACATCAGTTTTTCTAACGTCAATTATTTTATAATAGGTAAGACCGTTAGCGGTTTCAAACTCAATAGTTGGGTGGGAAGCAAGATAACTTGCATTAAGGTATTTTCTAAGTCCGCCAAACATGGTTTGATTTTTCATATTATGACCGTAAATTATGATGTTGGCGCTTTTTAGGGTGCAGCGTGAATCAATAAAAGGAACACCCGACCCGCTACTGTTACCGTAAAAATTTCGTTTAAGATATTTTTCGGGATTTTTAGGGGTGTACATAACGGGGTAATTAACCTTTGTGCCTTTAATGTAAATCCAGCCCACACAGTCTGAGTTCATTTCCTGCAGTAAGGGAATATTGCGGGTAATAGCTGGAAGCTTGGTTGTCGGTTTTGAGGGGGCAGATTCATTCGGCGTAGAATTTGTCGGCTCTTCTTCGCTTTGGTTGTCGGTTTCTTGTGGGGTGGTAACTAAGCTTGCAAGCTCCTTAAAATCCGACTTAGCTTTTTCACGGTCAAGAACGGTAATAATAAGCATAACGGATGAGAAAACAAAAACAACTGCAAAAACTGCAATAAGGGTGTATCTCACACCTTTTTTGTTAAGCATATTGTCACCGCCTTTGGTTTAGGTAAAATTTAACTGAAAAGGGTTGCCCAAATGTCTTTAATATACTGCGCAGGGCTCATATCTTTTGAGGTTGCTGCCGAGAAAATGCAGAAACAAAGCACAATAATTGATAAAAGCAAAATCACGGTAACAATTATTGTGGCAATGTGAATACCGGGTTTTTGGTTTTCGAAAACGGTTTCTCTTTCGCCGATTATTTCGCCCTCATCATCAAGAAATTGGAACTGGTCTTCGGGTTTGTTTTTGTTTGGTGTAACGTCATCGAAGTCTTCTTCGGGTTGGTTTAAACGGAAGTCCACAAAAGCTTTTTTATACTCTTCTGGGAATTCTCGGTTATCGTAATCGTCATTATCATCGTCAAGGTCGAAAACAATTTTCGATTCATCCAATTTTTCGTCTATTGTGCGAAGTGGTTCGCTAACTTCATCGGTATTGGGAATAAGGTCTTCAATTGAAATGTCATGCTTTTCGTCTTCATATTCCTCATTGTCGGAAGTGTCAATAAAAATGTCTTCGGGTTTTATATCCCCTTTAGGAATTTCGGGCTCGTCTTCAATAGGCAATACAAGTGCAATTTCTTCCTCTTCAATAATTGGGGTGGGTTCTGCTTCTATAGAAATTTCCGTAGAAGTAATTTCATCGGGTTTAATTTCTTCAAGGTTATTTTCCTCAACAACAGCAGTGTCATCTATTTCGGTGGTATTATCTTCCTGAGGTTCAGTTTCTTTATTGCTGTTCATTTCAGCCGCATAAAGTTCAGCAATATACGGATGAATAAGGTTTGACATAATGTTTTTGCGAAGGGTTTTATTGTCGGTAAGAAGTATCATGGTTTGGGGGCCGCTTTCAATTATACAGCCGCCGAATGAACCGTCTTGACCAACAAGCGGCACAGAACCTTTAATAATTTGAATTTCATCATCGGTTGCAATGTTGTATGCCTTGTTGTCTGCAATTTCGGTTGTGGTGCCGAGCGCTTGGGACACAACCTCAATGGTATTTTCTTCGCCAAAAATTGAACCTGCAATTAATATAACGCGGCTGCGGGAAACAGCGCGTGCAAGTGAATGTACAAACGCTTTTTTGGTTGTTGGCTTGTCGGTTAAAAGACGCATTCTACAACAACCGCAAAGGTTAAATTCAAGTTCAAAATCCGAGCCGGATTTGTAATAAATTATTTCTGAACGTAAATTGTAATGCATTAGTTTTCCTCCAAAGAAAGATAATTTATAATTAAATCAAAAACTTCCGCAGCAGCGTTATTTCTTATAAAATCGCGACCGTGGTTTTCGACGTTAAGTTTTTTAACTTTAGTGCTTTTTTTATCACTCAAAGCAATGTAAACAAGTCCAACAGGTTTGTTTTCGGTTGTATTTGGTCCCGCTACACCTGTTATAGAAACACCAATGTCGGCATTGGCTAAAAGACGTATATTTTCTGCCATTTCCTTGGCGGTTTGTTCACTTACCGTGCCAAACTTTCTTAAGGTTTTATCACTTGCCTTTAAAACGGAGTTTTTTGCAGTGGCGGAATATGAACAAATACCAAGCCCAAACACGCTAGATGCACCCGAAACCGAAGTTATAAGGGTGGATAAAAGACCGCCTGTACAGCTTTCGGCGGTGGCAACGGTTAGCCCTTTTTGATTTAAAGCTTGTACCACTGTTTCGGCTTTGGTTTTAAGAGTTTGTGTCAAGTTTATCGCCTCTTATTCAACGTAGGTGTAAATTGTTTCGTTAATGGCTTTTTCAATTAAAGTGTCAATGGCAAGACCCTTTTCGGCTTCTTCACAAGAATCAAGCGTTGGGCGGGTTTTGGGGTGCTTTGGTGTAAAGACTGTGCAACAGTCTTCATAAGGTAAAATTGAAGTTTCAAAGGTGTCAATTTTGCGTGAAATTTCAACAATTTCTTCCTTGTCCATACCAATAAGCGGACGAAGCACCGGCATTTCACAAACATAGTCGGTGGTTACAAGCGCGGGTAGAGTTTGACTTGCAACCTGACCCAAGCTTTCGCCGGTTATAAGGGCAAGACTGCCCGATTTTGCCGCAATTTTTTGTGAAATACGCATCATCATACGGCGCATTATAAGTGTGAAATAATCTTCGGGGCAGTTTTCGGCAATTTGGTCTTGAATTTCGGTAAAGGGAACAATTGCCAGGTTTATGGTGCCGCTGTAACGAGCAACCTTTGACAAAAGTGTTTTAACCTTTTGTTCAGCGCGGGGGCTGGTGTACGGGGGGCTTGCAAAATGAATTGCATTAAGACGAAGACCGCGTTTTGCCATGCACCAAGCGGCAACGGGACTGTCAATACCACCCGAAATTAAAATTGAAGCGGTACCCGCAGTGCCAACCGGTAAACCGCCTGCGCCCTGAAGCTGTTCGCCGCGTACGTAGGCGTTATAGTCGCGAATTTCAACGTTAACTACTAAATCGGGATTATGAACGTCAACCGAAAGATGCGGAAAGTGTGAAAGCAATACACCGCCAATTTCACGGCAAATTTCGGGCGAAGTTAAGGGGAAGCGTTTGTCGGCGCGTTTGGCTTCGACCTTAAAGGTTTTGACTTTTTTAAGGTCTTCACGCAAATAGTCGGGCGATTTTGCAATAATGTCTTCCATATTTTTTTCGCAAACACAAGCACGACTAAAAGCGGCAATACCAAAAACACGCTTAATTCTTTCAAGTGCTTCTTCAAAATCAAATGCGTCGCTTTGTGGTTCAATATAAATTGTGGACTGTGCTTTGCGAACTGTAATTTCGCCCAAGTTACGCAAACTTTTGCGAATGTTTTTAATTAATATATCTTCAAAATTGCAACGGTTAAGACCTTTAAGGGTTAATTCACCGTTTTTAATCAGTATAATTTCCTTCATTTTTAAACCTTTCTCAACTTTTGTCTGGCAATGGTCAGCGCTTCGTACAATTTATCAATATCTGACTTTGTGGTGTTGTGGGAAAAACTTATGCGTAGCATTGAATCAATAAGCTTATCTTCAAGCCCAATTTCTTTTAAAACATAACTTTGATTACCTTTTGCACAAGCGCTTCCGCTTGAAACGAATATATTATAATTTTCCAAAAAATGAAGCATGGTTTCACTGCGATAACCGGGAATTGATATATTTAAAATATACTCCAGTCCCTCATCAAATGAATTTATAACTGTATTACCATCTTGTAAAAACAGTTCTTTTGCGTAATTATAAATCTCGCGCATTTTGGGTTGTTGTGTTGCGGGGTTTGGCAATTCTTCAATTGCGCCTTGAAGAGATGCAATAAGGGGAACACTTTCCGTACCCGAACGCATACCTTTTTCTTGACCGCCACCTGTGATGAATGGGGCAATATGGCATTTTTGATTTTTGTATAAAAAACCAATGCCTTTTGGTGCGTGAATTTTATGACCGCTGGCGGTAAGCATATCGACACCAAGCTTTTGGGCGTTTATTGGCATTTTGCCAAATGCTTGCACAGCGTCGGTGTGAAAATATGCAAAGGGAGCAAGCTGTTTTGTAAGTTTTACCGCTTCTTCAACCGGTTGTATTGTGCCAATTTCGTTATTAACAAGCATAATGCTTACAAGTAAAGTCTTGTCATTTAAAGCGGCTTTTAAATCATCAAGCTCAATAACACCGCAAGAGTTTGGTTTTAAGTAAATAACTTCAAAACCATAATTTTCAAGTCGTTTTGCGGTTTCCAAAACCGAGGGGTGTTCAATTGTGGTTGTAATAATTCGGTTGCCGCGGTTTTTACGGGAAAGCACCGACATAAGCGCCATATTATTGGCTTCGCTTCCGCAGGACGTGAAAATAATTTCACTTTCTTTGGAATTAAGCATTTTTGCAACGGTTTTGCGTGAAGTATTGACTACATCTTCAGAATTCATACCCAAGATATGTAAGGAAGAAGGGTTGCCCCAATTTTCAGTTAACGCCAAATTCATATACTTAATTGCCGTATCACAAGGTTTGGTTGTGGCAGAATTATCAAGATAAATCACTTACTTCACCCCAAAAATGCATATATATTAAATATTATACTATATACTAATTAAAAACACAATATTTATCATAAAATTTTTATTTTGTTCATAAAATGTTGCGGTGGTACGGGTGGCAAACTTTATTTTTAACTTAATTTCAGGCACTTTGCCTTTTTGTTTGACTGTAATAGTTGGGGGTTTTTTAACCATTAAAACAAGGGCGTTTCAAGTTAGGAAATTTTTGTCTTCAATGAAGCTTTTAAACAATGAAAAAGTACAGGGAATAAGCGGCTTTTCGGCAATGTGTAATTCGCTTTCGGCGGCTATAGGTACGGGCAATATTGTTGGTGTTGCGGCGGCAATTTCGCTTGGTGGCGCGGGCGCGGTTTTTTGGATGTGGGCAAGTTCGTTTTTGGGTATGGTTATAAAAGCGGGCGAAATTGCTTTAGGTGTTTTTTACCGCGAAAAAACCAATGAAAATTTTATTGGCGGACCGCATATTTACATAAAAAATGCTTTACCAAAACCCTTTCACTTTTTGTCCGTTATATTTGCGGTTTGTGGGGTTTTTGCCTGTTTTTTATGTGGCAATATGACCCAAATTAATGCGGCGGTATCGGGGGTTTCGCAAAGCTTTTTTCCACGGTTTTTAGTTGGAATTATTTCAGCAGTTATAACTGCATATATTGTGTGTGGCGGTGTGCATAAAATTGCAAATTATTTAAGTAAAATTTTGCCCTTTATGGCACTGCTTTACATTGTTTTATGCCTTGGGGCTATACTTAAAAATTATGCCGCCATACCTATAATTTTTAAAAACATCTTTATGGGTGCATTTTCTCCCTCGGCGGTTACGGGCGGTGCCATTGGCAGTATTTTGACCACAATTTCGGTTGGGGCTTCAAAGGGTATTTTTTCAAACGAGGCGGGGGTCGGCACCGCGGCAGTGGCACATTCAATTGTAAATGGCGCAAAACCGCATAATGAAGCCCTTTACGGTATTTTTGAAGTGTTTATAGATACAACCCTTTTATGCACACTAACCGCCTTGACAATTTTAAGTAGCGGGGTTATTATAGATTATAATAGTTTGCCCACTTCACACCTTACCATTGCCGCGCTTTCCACCCTTTATGGTGGTATGTCAAAAACTATTTTAAACGTAATGCTGTGGCTTTTCGGTATTTCCAGCACTATTGGTTGGGCGACTTACGGTATAAGTTTTTGTGAATTTTTGTTTAAAAACAAAGGCAAAAAATTATTTATTAATATTTACCCCGCTTTTTGTGTTTTGGGCGCGGCTTTATCAAGCAATATTGTTTGGTGCTTAGCAGAAATATTTAACGGTGTTTTGGTTGTTATAAATTTGTTTGTAATGACCTTTTTGTCTAAAAGAATTGTAATTCTTTTAAAGGAGAATGAAAATGACGGTTGAAAAAATTGCTAAATTGCAAAAATTTTTAAAATCAAGTGAAGCGTTTATAATTTATTACGGTCCAAACCGTTTTTATTTAACGGGTTTTAATTCTTCGGCGGGTGTGGTGGTTGTCACACCCAAAAACGCTTACTTTATTATAGACTTTCGTTATTATGAAAAAGCCAAAAAGACAATAAGCGGTTTCGACGTAATTCTAAGTGATAAAATTTGGTTGCAAATTGCAGATGTTTTAAACGCTAACAAAATTAAAAAGGTTTACACCGAAGTCAGCACAATTTCGTTAAAAGAATTTGCTGACCTTAAGAAAAATTTAAGCAGGTTTGAAATAAGCGACGACCCCTTTGCAGAAGACGGATTATATTCATTGCGTTCGGTTAAAAGTAAAGCCGAACTTGAATATATGCGCAAGGCCCAAGCGTTAACTGATGAAACTTTTGAATATATATTAGATTATATTCGCCCTGGCAAAACCGAAAAAGCAATTGCTTTGGAAATGGAATTTTATATGCGCAAACGCGGTAGCCAAGGCATTGCCTTTGATTTTATTGTGGTAAGCGGGGAAAACACTTCGCTTCCGCATGGAACACCTACTGACCGCGTGGTTCAAAAAGGCGATTTTATTACAATGGATTTTGGCGCGTGTATAAATGGCTACTGTGCCGATATGACCCGTACAGTTGCTGTGGGTCAGATAAGTGAAAAACAAAAGCTTGTTTACAATACCGTACTTAAAGCACAGCTTGAAGCAATGAAGCAAATTAAAGCAGGTGCGGTTTGTAAAGATATTGACGCCGCGGCACGAAACCTCATAAACAATGCAGGTTTTAAGGGGTGTTTTGGTCATGCGCTTGGTCATAGCTTGGGTGTTGAAGTGCACGAATCGCCCGCATTTAATACGCGTGATAATACAAAGCTAAAAAGCGGAATGGTTTTGTCGGTTGAACCGGGAATTTATATTGAAAATGAATTTGGCGTTAGAATTGAAGACGTAATTTGCGTAACAGATAACGGATTTGAAAACCTTGCAAAATCTTCAAAAGAACTTATAATTTTATAATAAAAACGTGGTAGGGGAATAAACCTCTACCACGTTTAATTTTTAATTAGTGTAATTGTCAAAATAACCTTGTACCAAAACAACGGGAGTACCCTTATCGCCCGAGCCGCTTGTTAAATCACAAAGTGAGCCGATAAGGTCGGTAAGCTGACGGGGGGTTGTGCCTTGCGAAGCCATATTGCCAACTAAATTATCTTGCTTTTCTTTAATGCTTTTTGAAATGGCAGCTTTTAGTTCTTCGCCCGATAAATCTTTATAATCGTTATCGGCAAGGTATTTAAGCTTAATTTCGTTTGGCGTGCCTATAAGACCGTCGGTAAACGCGGGGGAAACGCAGGGGTCTGCAAGTTCCCAAATTTTGCCCTGTGGATCTTTAAAAGCACCGTCGCCATAAACCATAACTTCAATATGCCTACCGGTTTTTGCAAGGAATTTTGCCTGAATATCAAGCACTAAATCTTTACATTCATTCGGGAAAAGCTTAATTGTGTCTTCGGTTGATTTGTTAGAACCTAAAAGACCGTATTTACTGTTATAACCGCTACCGTCAACCGATTCGGTTAAAATTTCGTCAAAACCGTATACAATTTTTGCACCGTTTGCCTTTAAAATGCGTTTTGTACGTGCGCGGGTGTGAATGTCACAGTTGAGAACACAGTCGGTATACTGAAGAATTGCCTTTGCGTGATTGGCGAAAATAATTTCAACCTCACATTCGCAAGATTCAATAAGTTCTTTATAATAAGCGACGTAATCCATTCCCGTAAATTCGTGAACGGGGTAACCGAAAACTTCACGGTAACGCTGAAGTGACAAAACGTCACTATATGGATTTATTCCGCTTTCATCAAGTTGGTCTAACGCAAAAAGGGAATTGCCCACTTCGTCTGACGGGTAACTTAACATTAGAACAATTTTTTTAGCGCCTTTAGCAATGCCCTTTAAACAAATTGAAAAACGGTTGCGTGACAAAATTGGGAAAATTACGCCAATAGTATTATCGCCGAATTTTGCTTTCACGTCTTTAGCAATGGCATCAATTGAAGCATAGTTACCTTGTGCACGCGCAACTATAGATTCGGTCAAAGCAACAACGTCGCGGTCGCGAAGCTCAAAGCCCTCGCTTTTAGCCGCCTCAATAACGCTTTCGGTAACAATTTCTGCCAAATTATCGCCTTGGCGAATAATAGGGCAACGAATACCGCGAGATACAGTACCAACTTTTCTTTCCATTTTAACCTTCACCCTGAATTATAAAATATTACACTATATTTTAACACAGTCATATTATAAAATCTACCTATTTTTAATAATTTTTAAAAGTTTTTCAATAAAAAGCACACTTTAACTTGACAAAGTGGTTTTTGTGTGGTAAATTGTTGTCAATAAGATAGAGGCGCGGTTGGTCAAAAGTATCAGTCAATGCAAATTCTGGCAGGAAGACGTGGCTGTGAAAGGGGTCGCCGCCGAAAGTTGTTGTCGGCAGGCAGCTTCTTGGTAATTCAGAATAATATCTGCTTTACTGTCGCATTTGCGGAGTGCTATCAAAATTATACAATATCTATGCGTTTTTAGATTTATTGTGGTTTTTTGGTAGTCGAGCAATCGGCTATTTTTTTATTGTACTTTTTTAAGGAAGTGTTTAAAAATGAAAAAAACAGTTTTTGAAGGTATGGCAACCGCCATTATTACCCCGATTACCGAAAACGGTATCGATTACGATGCGTTTGCAAAGCTTATTGACTGGCAAATTGAACAGGGAATTGATGCCATTGTAGTATGTGGTACCACCGGCGAAGCATCTACCATGACCGACGACGAGCATCGTGACGCAATTGCCTTTGCTGTAAAACACGCAAATAAACGTGTTCCCATTATTGCGGGTGCCGGTTCAAACGACACCTTGTATGCGCTTGACCTTACACGTTGCGCGTGCGAAGCGGGTGCCGATGCAATTTTGGTTGTTACCCCTTATTATAACAAAGCAACCCAAAACGGTCTTATAAAAATGTTTACCCAAATTGCCGATTATTCAACAGTACCTGTTATTTTATATGACGTACCCTCACGCACAGGTGTTGGGCTTGAACCTCAAACTGTTGCCACTTTGGCGGAACACCCCAACATTGTAGGTCTTAAAGCGGCAAGTGGCAATATTTCCAAAATTGCTGAAACAATACATCTTTGTGGCGATAAAATTGATATTTATTCGGGTAACGACGACCAAATCATTCCCATTATGGCACTTGGCGGCAAGGGTTGTATTTCGGTGCTTTCAAACCTTTTGCCCAAGGACTGCGCCTTAATGTGCAAAAAGTTCTTTGATGGCGATGTTAAGGGTGCCGCAAAAATGCAGCTTGATTATATTCCGCTTATTAATGCACTTTTCTGCGAGGTTAACCCCATTCCCGTAAAAGCGGCAATGGCAAAAATGGGTTGGTGTGAAGATTATTTACGTCTTCCTCTAACTCCTATGGAAGACGCACACCGCGAAGTTTTATTTGAGGAAATGAAAAAAGCAGGAATTAACATTTAATTTTTAGGAGCTTTTTAAATGATTTGTGATAACATTACGGTAAATGAAAAAGGTCATCTGCAATTTGCAGGTGCCGACACGGTGGATTTGGCCGCTAAATACGGTACACCGCTTTACCTTATGGACGAAAAAAAGATTAGACAACATATAAACGAATATAAAGATGCTTTCAAAAAGTATTTTCCCACAGGTTCGGCACCCGAATTTGCGAGTAAATCGTTTTCTTGTAAACGAATTTACCGTATTATGCAAGACGAGGGTATGAACATTGACGTTGTATCTCCCGGTGAAATTTATACCGCAAAAGCGGCGGGTTTTGATATGTCACACAGCTTTTTTCACGGCAACAACAAAACCGATGGCGACATTGCTTTTGCAATGGAAAACGGTGTTGGCTATTTGGTTATTGACAGCTTTGAAGAAATTGAAGCGGTTAATTCAATTGCCCAAAAAAAGGGTATTGTTCAAAAGGCGTTACTTCGTATAACCCCCGGTATAGACACACATACCCATCAAAAAATATCAACCGGTAATGTCGATTCTAAATTTGGCTTTGCAATTGCAACCGGCATGGCGGATGATGCGGTTAAAATGGCGGTTGGTTGTGAAAATATTTCTCTTTGCGGTTTTCATTGTCATATTGGGTCACAAATTTTTGAATCACAACCGTTTATTATGGCGGCGGAATTAATGCTTGACTTTATTGCACACATTAAAAACACCCAAAGCTATACTGCTGACATTTTAAATCTTGGCGGTGGTTTTGGTGTTAAGTATTTGGAAAGTCAACCAACCTTAAATCTTGACGAAAAAATTGGCGAGGTTTCTTCGGCAATTAACCAAAAGTGTAATGAGCTTGGCATATCGGTTCCTAAAATTGCAATGGAACCCGGCAGAAGCATTGTTGCAGACGCAGGTATGACACTTTATACCGTTGGTTCGGTCAAAGAAATTAAGGGTTATAAAAACTACGTTTCCATTGATGGTGGTATGACCGATAACCCACGCTTTACACTTTATGAATCGCCATATACCGTAATGCTTGCGTCCCGCGCAAACGACAAGGCCGATTTTTGTGCCACCATTGCGGGCAGATGTTGTGAATCGGGCGATATTATTCAAAAAGACGTTTTAATACCAAAGCCCCAAAGAAATGAAATTTTAGCAGTGCTTACAACAGGCGCTTACAACTATTCAATGGCTTCAAATTACAACCGTGTACCGCGTCCCGCAGTTGTTATGATAAATGATATCGGCGATTATTTGGCAATAAAACGCGAAACCTATGAAGACGTTTGTTCACTTGACGTATAAAAAATTCCCGTAACCGAGGTTACGGGAATTAATTTTTTATTTAACGTTTTGTTTTTCGAGGAATTCTTTACGGTTAAAGCCCTCGGTGGTCTTTTCTTTAATATCGCCTGATTTTGTAAGCGCAATTTTAGTAAGCATAGGACCGATAAGCTCGTAAATTAAAACCGAGAATAAAATTATGTTTCTAACCAATACACCGTCATTACCCATTGTTTCAATAACTACGGCCGACATACCAATGGCAACACCTGCTTGTGGAAGTAAGGTAATACCCAAATATTTTTGAATTTTTGGTTCACATTTAACAAGCCTAGCACTGAAAAACGATCCAATGTATTTGCCCAAAGAACGACTTAAAATATACACTGCACCAATTATAAGCACCCATACGTCTGCCAAAATGTCAAGACGAAGTTCGGCACCGCTTAATACAAAGAACATAACAAATAAAGGTGCGGTCCATTTGTCTGCACGCTCCATAATATCTGCCGAAAAATCACACATGTTGCAGAACACCGTGCCAAGCATCATACAAACTAAAAGGGAAGAAAAACCAATGTGAATTTCGCCTAAATTAATTTTAATCATAGAAATTGCAACGGTTAATAAAACAAAGCTAATTGATAACGACATACGCTTTGAACCGGAGTGGAAAACCTTTTCGCAAATGGTAAAAATCCAACCCATAAGCGCACCAAGTAAAAGCGATAAAACCACTTCAATAAGCGGGTTTACAACCATTGAAACAACGTTTGCTTTGCCGCTTTCAATTGCGCGCGCAACACCAAACGAAACCGAAAAGATTATAAGACCAACTGCGTCGTCAAGCGCAACAATGGGTAACAATAAATCTGTAAGCTTACCCTTTGCTTTGTACTGTCTTACAACCATTAGGGTTGCGGCAGGTGCGGTGGCAGAAGCAATTGCGCCCAAAATTATCGCGTTTGAAATTGATAAAACGTTTGGCATTAAAAAGTGAAGACCAATAAGTGCGGCATCTACCAAAAGTGTTGCAGCAACCGCCTGTAAAATACCGATAACAAATGCTTGTTTACCAATAGATTTAAGGTCACTCATTCTAAATTCGTTACCAATGGCAAAAGCAATAAAGCCAAGTGCCACGTTGCTTAATGTTTCGAGCGCAACGTTTTTTTCGCCCCCTGTAAGACCAAAATCTTCAGGCGAAAAGCCAATGTGTGAAAAGCCCATATTTAAAAACGAAAAGTCAACCCCGCCTAAAAGGAAAGGACCAACAATAAGCCCCGCAATAAGATAAGCGGTAACTGCGGGCAGCTTAAAAAGTTTTGTAACGCGTGACATTAAAAGCCCTGCTACAATGGCAATTGAAAGGGTTACTAAAATTTGCATAATATATGCGCCTCTGTCCTAAATAAATTTGCAAACTTGATTATATACCCGCGCATTTAAAATTTCAATAGTAACATATCACAAAAAATAGTAAAAAATAAAAGCCGCAATTGCGACTTTTATTTAAAACATTATTCAAATGTAACGTTAACACCTTTTTTAGCAATGCAAACCCAAGAATTACCTTGGTTTACTTTTAAAGGTTTACCGTCAACGTCGGTAAATTTAAGTGGGTTAGAAGCGGCGCCCTTGCTCCAACGAATTGGCATATAGCTACCGTTTACACAGTACCAACCCTCGCCCGATTCAAGTGCCACTTGTCTGTGATAACCGTCGGGGTAGTTTGTAATATCTGTAATAAGCACGAAAACGTTTTTAAAGGTTTCGTTTTCGTTGGTAAGGTAATCAAGTCTTTCGGTGTCGCGGAAGTATCTTATGTACTTTTGTTTTGCGGCATCATACTTGAAAACCGAATTATAACTGCCCGAAAACGGAACAGAAACGTTGGTTGCAACACTTTCAAGTGTAAGACTTTCATCACTGTCGGCAAAGTTTTGCCAAGGTGTAATGTTATCAAGGTCTAAATCGTATTTAGAATTGCCTTTTAAAAGTTCCCACAGCTTGTCGCCGTGACCGTAAAGAGTGTGTTCATAAGCGTTACCGTTTGGAATTCTTGAACCTGCTTTGTTGGCGTCAATTGTAAAGGTTTGTGTGTCCTTAAGGTGTGGGCCGCAATATCTTTCATCTGCACCGTGGTGTGCATAAATTGCTTGGTGGCCCATTGCCAAATCTACATAGCAGTAACGTGCAGAACGAATGGTACCAAACTGTTTAACCTTTGAAATGTCCTGAAAAACTGCCATAAGACGTGTAATACCGCCTTCAACCTCGGTTTCGTAAACAATGTCTGCTTGGGTAAGGCCGGTTTGCACCCTTTGTGCAACGTTGATGTTATTAATCATAACCGCAACAGGACGACGAAGTGCAATTTCCTTGTCTTCAATGTCTTCAACACCGGTTAAGGGGTTTACAAACACAACGGGTTCCGGTTCGGGTTTAGATTCCGGTGCAGAAGCACCGCCCACTTCAGAGCTGGTGTCAGCATTGCCGCAACCTGCCACACAAAGAACAAGTGCCAAGCTTAAAAGCGACGAAAATACTTTTTTAAACATATATATTAAACCTCCTAATAAATGCTATAAAGACATTATACTATACCTGTTTTTTAATTTCAACTGAAAAGCGTAATTTTTGTAATGCAAATTTTGGAGAAGGGGAATTAAATCGTAAACCTTAATGTGAATAAAAAACACGGTTTTTACACCGTGTTTTTATTTTATTTAGAATTTGGGATTTCTAATTGTTCGGGAGTGGACGCCGCCGCTTCCTTTTCTTTTTGTTTTTTAATTTGAATTGCGTCCATGGCTTCTTTTAAAAGGGTGTAAATAACTGCTGCTAAAGGTACAGCGATAAGTGCGCCCAAAACACCGCCGATATTACCGCCAACAAGCACCGCGCTGATGACAATTACACCGGGAAGTCCAACCGCTTTACCAACAACCTTGGGGTAAATAAGGTTGCCCTCAAGCTGTTGAAGTATAACCAAGAAAATCACAAATAAAACAGCTTTTATTGGGTCTGTAATTAAAATTAAAAATGCGCCAACAACAGCGCCCACAAGTGCACCCACAACAGGAACAAGGGCAGTAATACAGATAATTATTGAAATAATCAAAGCATTCGGGAAGCCAAAAATAAGCATACCAATGTAGCACAATACACCTAAAATTATAGATTCGGTAAGCTGACCGCCAATAAAACGTGTGAAAGAAAAATAGGTTTGCGCACATACGTGATGAACGGTTTTGGCTATGTTTTCGGGCAAGAAAGAGTTGACAACGCGGGTCATAAATGCGCCAATTTTTTCCTTTTGCGCCAAGATGTATGCTGAAACGATAATGCCAAAAAGAATGTCAGATACAATCGCAAAAACCGAACCTGTAATGCTTATTGCATCATCAACAATATCAGTGCTGTATTCAGACCAAAAGTTCTTTAAAGTTGTTATTAAAGAGTTTACGTCAATTTCAGGAATATCATCGGTTGGGATGCTGAAATCGGTCAAGGTTTTAATAACCCATTCGCGAGAATCAACAATAAAAGCGGGCAATTTGTCGATTATGTAAGCAATGGTATCTTTTATGTCGGGTATAATTACCAGCACAATAAGGGACAAAAGACCAAGTGCCAACGCGTATGTAAGAATTAAACATAGCGGGCGTTGTAGCTTATTGATTATTTTAGATTTTGACCTTTTCATAAAACCAAAAATTTTGGTTTCAAAGCCGGTTAAAAACACGTTAAGCACAAATGCAATGCATAGCGCAATAATTATTGGGGTTAAAAAGCCCAAAAGCTTGACTAAAAAGCCAAGCACACCCATAAAGTTGAAAACAAGGGCGAAAATTATTGCCGAGCAAAAAACAATAAGTAAGATTTTTTGAATATTTTTTGAATTAAGTCCCAAAGTAAATCACCGTTTAAATTATAATGGTTTTTTGTGTCGAAAATTAGAAAATTTTGACTTTAAAATTATTATACTTTATTTTTTTGCTTTAGTAAATGGTTTTTTGTAAAAAATAATGGAGATTTTGGTTTGTTAACAGCATCGTTAAGCTTTTTGTTGTTAAATAAGTGAGAGCAACTAACCTGCGGCTACCTCTTGCGGTGCCCAAAAGTCGCTAACCGCTTGGTGCGCGGGCAACTTTTGACCGCGGCGCCATTTCTAACTCGCTTTTTCTCACACTGTGAGCGCTCGTTCTCAATGCCTGACCCCACCGGGTCAATCGGCCGCAGCTGGAATTCTATTATTCAAAAGAAAAAGCAGCTCCAACCTAAAGGTTGAAACTGCTTTTTGGTCCGAGTGACAGGGTGCGGGTGTCCGTTGGACACCTCTGTGCCGAGCGCAGAAGCACCGACCGAGGCGACAGCCGAGACCTTGAACCTGCGGCTCCCTCTTGCGGTGCCCAAAAGCCCCTAACCGCTTGGTGCGCGGGCAACTTTTGACCGCGGCGCCATTTCTAACTCGCTTTTTCTCACACTGTGAGCGCTCGTTCTCAATGCCTGACCCCAC
>JAZNJR010000006.1:0-10727 GCA_045578165.1 Acutalibacteraceae bacterium | reverse complement strand
ATCAATTGACCGCGTAACCTTTAAGGTTAACGCATTAGGTGAAGAAACAATCTACACCGCTGAAGATTTTGAATTGGCTGAAGGTTATACAAACCGTTATAACGTATTATTCAATAAGCTTAACCCCGGTCAAATGAAGAGCGAAGTACTTTGTACTGTTCTTATTGACGGTGTGGCAGCTTCTAACACATACTGCTACAGCATTGAATCTTATGCTAACGGTAAACTTGAAGATGGCAGTGACCGCGCAAACTTGCTTATCGCAATGCTCCGCTTCGGTGCTTCTGCTAAAGCATTCAATGGCTAATATCTTTTAAATAAAAACAGCCTTCCACTCGGAAGGGTGTTTTTTTATTTCCATAAATGTTTGTTAAACCCCAATTTGATTTCTCGTTTTGACCTATAAACAAAATCATTATCTCATGCTATAGGATATTTTTTATTAAAAAAATTAAAAAATAATGCTTGACTTATGGGAAATTTTGTATTATACTTATAAATTACTAATGATGATGGGGGAATGTGCGCCGATTTAGAAAAAATGCATTTTTTTTGCAGAATCGGTGTATTTTATTTTTTCCACAAGATGTGCCATTTTAAAGGCATTTACAACACTAAATGTGGCTGTAAAATATATGGAGGAGTGATTATAAACCTATGAAATCAACTTCAATGGTTAAACCCACCAAGTTGGGCAAAAACGAAAGAATGACTTTTTCAAAAATTAACGAAGTCATCGATATGCCTAATCTTATCGAAATTCAGAAGGATTCGTATAAGTGGTTTGTTGAAGAAGGACTTAAAGAGGTTTTCAAAGGTATGTCTGCTATTACTGATTATAGCGGTAACCTTGAACTCAGCTTTGTTGATTACCGTCTTGACGAAAAACCTAAGTACGACGTTACCGAATGCAAGGTTAGAGATGCAACATATGCAGCACCCTTGCGCGTAACCGCACGTCTTTATAACCACGCAACCGATGAAATTAAGGAAAGCGAAGTTTCAATGGGCGACTTCCCGATTATGACCGAATCGGGCACCTTTGTTATCAACGGTGCTGAACGCGCTATTGTTTCACAGCTTGTTCGTTCTCCCGGTGTGTATTATGACGTAGAATACGATGAAAAGACAGGCAAACCGTTATTTTCCTCCACTATCATTCCGAATCGCGGTGCTTGGCTTGAATATGAAACCTCTGCAAATGATGTAATTTTCGTTCGCATTGATAAAAACCGCAAGCTTCCCATTACAACTTTTGTAAGGGCTTTGGGCTCGTTTAAGCTTTACGTTCCCGTATTGCAGAAAAAGTTGGAAGAAGCCAGAGAAAAATTTGCCGAAACACAACGTGTTGAAGAAAAAACCAAGATTAGAGATTTAGAAAGAAAGCTTAGCTTTTGCGAAGAATTTTTACTCGGTTTTGACGGCGATTTAGCTTCTAATTTGGGTATAGCCGACCTTGTTGGCGAAGACCTTCGTTTAACTGCAACCATGGGTGTTGACGATACCACCTCTTGTGAACAAGCAGTTTTGGAAGTTTATAAAAAGTTAAGACCTAACGAACCCATTAACCTTGAAGGCGCAATTGAATATTTGTTGCTTCTTCTTGCTGACCCCAACCGTTATGACATTTCTCCGGTTGGTCGTTATATGTATAACAAAAAGTTAAGTCTTGCCGCGCGTATTCAGGGCAAGGTTTTATCTCGCCCCGCAGTTGACCCCTTTACAGGCGAAATTGTTGCAGAAGCAGGCGAATCCGTTTCTAAAGAAAAGGCAATTGAGCTTGAAGAAAAAGGCGTTTACGAAGTATATCTTAAGGTTGCAAGTGCTGAAGGCGAAGAATCTGAAGTTAAGATTCTTACCAATAAAACCGTTAAACTTGAAAACATTTATAACGGATTCAGCGCTGAAGAACTTAAAGAGCTTGAAGAAGAAGGCGTTAACGAAAAGGTTAACATTGTTGTTCTTCAAAACATTCTCGCCAACTTTACCGAAAAGGAAGACATTAAGAACGCATTAATCGAAAATTCAAAGTTGCTTGTTTCAAAACACGTCACTTTGGATGATATTATTGCAAGTGTTAACTATATCTTGGGTCTTTCTCACGATATCGGTAAAATCGACGATATTGACCACCTTGGCAATCGTCGTATTCGTTCAGTTGGCGAACTTTTACAAAACCAATTCCGTATCGGTATTTCCCGTATGGAAAGAGTTGTTCGCGACAAGATGACTCTTCAGTCGGGCGACCCCGATTCTATTACACCTCAATCTTTAATTAATATTCGTCCTGTGGTTGCGGCTATAAAGGAATTTTTTGGTTCTTCTCCGCTTTCACAGTTCATGGACCAAACCAACCCGCTTTCTGAACTTACTCACAAGCGTCGTTTATCAGCGCTTGGTCCCGGTGGTCTTTCTCGTGACCGTGCATCTTTCGAAGTTCGTGACGTTCACTACACCCACTATGGTCGTATGTGCCCGATTGAAACTCCTGAAGGTCCTAACATCGGTCTTATTTCTTACCTTGCAACCTTTGCAAGAATTAATAAGTATGGCTTTATCGAAACACCTTTCCGCAAGGTTGAAAATGGTAGAGTTTTAAACGAAGTTAAATATATGACCGCTGACGAAGAAGACGATTATTGCGTAGCACAGGCAAACGAACCTTTGGACGAAAATGGTAACTTTATGAACAAAAAGGTTACTGTACGTTACCTTGATAAATTTAAGAAAATTGACGCGACCAGCGCCGATTATATGGACGTTTCTCCCAAGATGGTTGTTTCTGTTGCAACTGCAATGATTCCCTTCCTTGAAAACGATGATACCAACCGTGCACTCATGGGTTCAAACATGCAGAAGCAGGCAGTTCCGCTTCTTAAGCCCGAAAACCCCTTTGTTGCTACAGGTATGGAATATAAGGCAGCGGTTGACTCGGGCGTTGTTGTACTTGCTAAACGTGCCGGTGTTGTTACCTACGTTGATGCTACTACAATTAAGGTTCGTGCAAGGAATGGGGAAATTGATGAATATAATCTCATTAAGTTCTTGCGTTCTAACCATGGTACCTGCATTAATCAGAAGCCGGTTGTTGCTGTTGGCGAAGAAATTGTTGAAAAACAGGTTATTGCTGACGGTCCTGCAACCTCTAATGGTGAAATTTCTCTCGGACGTAATGCCCTTATCGGCTTTATGACCTGGGAAGGCTATAACTATGAAGACGCTGTTTTAATTAACGAACGTCTTGTTCGCGATGATATTTATACTTCAATTCATATTGAAGAATATGAAATCGAATGTCGTGATACCAAACTCGGACCGGAAGAAATCACACGTGATATTCCTAACGTTGGCGAAGAAGCACTCAAAGATCTTGACGAACGTGGCATTATTCGTGTTGGTGCAGAGGTCACTTCGGGTGATATTCTTGTAGGTAAGGTAACACCTAAAGGCGAAACCGAGCTCACCGCCGAAGAACGTCTTTTACGTGCGATTTTTGGTGAAAAGGCACGCGAAGTTCGTGATACATCGTTGCGTGTACCTCACGGTGAATATGGTACAATTGTTGATGTTAAGGTATTTGACCGCAGCAATTCTTCCGAACTTAGCCCAGGTGTTAACCTTGTGGTTCGTTGCTACATCGCACAGAAACGTAAGATTTCTGTCGGCGATAAGATGGCGGGCCGCCACGGTAACAAGGGTGTTGTTTCCCGTATTTTACCAAGTGAAGATATGCCTTTCTTGCCGGATGGTACTCCGCTTGATATCGTGCTCAACCCGTTGGGCGTTCCTTCACGTATGAATATCGGTCAGGTGCTTGAAGTACACTTAGGTTACGCTGCAAAGGCACTTGGCTGGCACATCTGCACACCTGTATTTGATGGTGCACACGAAGAAGACATTCGTAACTGTTTCCAACTTGCTGAAGATGAAACCAAGAATGGCGATTATCAGTATAAGGATTCTGCTGCGCTTGACTTCTCACGTATTCCTTTAACACAGGATGCAAAAACTCAGCTTTATGACGGTCGTACAGGCGAACCCTTTGATAACCCTGTAACCGTTGGTTATATGTATTATCTTAAGCTACATCACCTCGTTGACGATAAGATTCACGCTCGTTCAACAGGTCCGTATTCACTTGTAACACAACAGCCTCTCGGTGGTAAAGCACAGTTTGGTGGTCAGCGTTTTGGTGAAATGGAAGTTTGGGCACTTGAAGCTTACGGTGCAGCTTATACACTTCAGGAAATCTTGACCGTTAAATCTGACGACGTGGTTGGTCGTGTTAAGACCTATGAATCTATCGTTAAGGGTCAAAACATTCCGAAACCCGGCGTACCCGAATCTTTCCGCGTTCTTATTAAGGAACTTCAGTCTTTGGGTCTTGCTGTTAAGGTTCTTGACAAAGACAATGAAGAGATCGATTTGAAACAAACCTTCGAAGAAGATGAAGATATCGGTCTTGGTACACCGGCACTTCCCGAAAACTTTGAGTTTGAGGAAAAATACGTTGCCGAAAATTTAGATAATTCCGGTTTTGGTCTCCAGGACGAAAACGGTGAAGCAATTGCAGATTCTGATGAATCTGACGAAATTTAAGGAGGGGCAATATAATGGCAGATATTGAATTCGAATCCATAAAAATAGGACTTGCGTCTCCCGAACAAATTAGAAGCTGGTCATATGGCGAGGTTACCAAACCTGAAACCATTAACTATCGTACCTTAAAACCCGAACAAGGCGGTCTTTTCTGCGAACGCATTTTTGGACCACAAAAGGACTGGGAATGCCACTGCGGTAAGTACAAGCGTATTCGTTATAAGGGTAAGGTTTGTGAGCGTTGCGGCGTTGAAGTAACCAAAGCAAAAGTGCGTCGTGAACGTATGGGCTCTATTGAACTTGCAGCTCCTGTTTCTCATATTTGGTACTTTAAAACTATTCCGTCCCGTATGGGCGCTGTTTTGGAAATGAGCCAAAAGGATCTTGAACAGGTACTTTACTTTTCAAAGTACGTTGTTATTGATCCGGGCTCAACTCCCCTTGAATATAAGCAAATTCTTAATGAAAAGCAGTATCAAGACATGCGTGAAAAGTATGAAGATGACTTCCGCGCAGGTATGGGTGCTGAAGCAATTAAGGAACTTCTTTGTGCAATTGACCTGCAGAAAATCTGTGATGAACTTCGTGCAGAGCTCGAAAACGCAACCGGTCAAAAACGCACCCGCATTTTAAAGCGCCTTGAGGTTTTAGATGCTTTCAGACTTTCAGGCAACCGTCCCGAATGGATGATTATGGACGTTATTCCCGTAATTCCGCCCGATCTTCGTCCTATGGTACAGCTTGATGGTGGTCGTTTTGCAACAAGTGACCTTAACGACCTTTACAGACGTGTTATTAACCGTAACAACCGCCTTAAGAGACTTTTGGAACTCCACGCACCTGACATTATCGTTCGTAATGAAAAGCGAATGCTTCAGGAAGCGGTTGACGCACTTATAGACAACGGTCGTCGCGGCAAACCGGTTACCGGTCCCAACACCCGTGCGCTTAAGTCTCTTTCCGATATGCTTAAGGGTAAGCAGGGTCGTTTCCGTCAAAACCTTCTCGGTAAGCGTGTTGACTATTCAGGTCGTTCTGTTATCGTTGTTGGACCTGAACTTAAGATGTATCAGTGCGGTCTTCCTAAAGAAATGGCACTTGAGCTCTTTAAGCCCTTCGTAATGAAGCGCCTTGTTGAAATTAAAGCAGTTACCAGCATTAAAACCGCAAGAAAGATGGTTGACCGTGCTTCTGCTGAAGTTTGGGATGCTTTGGAACTTGTTATTAAAGAACACCCCGTTCTTTTAAACCGTGCGCCTACACTTCACCGCCTTGGTATTCAAGCATTTGAACCTGTTTTGGTTGAAGGTAAAGCACTTAAGCTTCATCCTCTTGTATGTACTGCATACAACGCCGACTTCGACGGTGACCAGATGGCTGTTCACGTACCGCTTTCTGCTGAAGCACAAGCCGAAGCGCGCTTCTTAATGCTTGCTGCAAACAACCTCTTAAAACCCTCTGACGGTAAGCCGGTTGCTGTTCCAACACAGGACATGGTTCTCGGTTCTTATTACTTGACACTTGTTAAAGCGGACGAAATTGGCGCTAATAAAGTGTTTAGAGATAAAGATGAAGCCGTTATGGCTTATAATGACGGTGTTGTTGGTCTTCACGCACCTATTCGTGTTCGTATGATTAACGATAAAGGCGAAAGCAAACTTGTTTGGACCACCGTTGGTTTCATTACCTTTAATGAATCTATTCCGCAAAATCTTGGTTTTGTTGATAGAACAAATCCCGACACTGCGTTTGATCTTGAGTGGTCTTTCAAGCTTAAAGACCCCAGCAAGAAGTTTGTTGAAAGTAATGACGACATTATTCAAAATAAGGTTGACAAGAAAAAGCTTGGCAAAATTATTGATAAATGTATCGAAATTTACGGTACAAGCGAATCCGCTATAGTTCTTGATAAAATTAAAGCAACCGGCTTTAAGTACTCTACAAGAGGTGCTATTACCGTTGCGGTTATCGATGCTGTTATTCCGCCCGTTAAGAAGGAAATTCTTGCCGATGCAGACGCACAGGTTGATAAGGTTACAAAGAACTATCAGCGCGGTTTAATTAATGAAGATGAACGTTATCGTCACGTTATTGAAATTTGGAACAAGGCAACCGATAAAGTTGCTGCCGAACTTAAAGATAACCTTGACGAGTTCAACCCAATTTATATGATGGCCGACTCTGGCGCCCGTGGTTCTATGAGCCAGATTCGTCAGCTTGCAGGTATGCGTGGTCTTATCGCAAATACCGCCGGTCACGTTATTGAAATTCCGATTCGCGCTAACTACCGTGAAGGTCTTAACGTACTTGAATACTTCATTTCTTCACGTGGTGCGCGTAAAGGTCTTGCCGATACTGCGCTTCGTACCGCTGACTCGGGTTATCTTACCCGTCGTCTTGTTGACGTTGCTCAGGACGTTATCGTTCGTGAAGATGACTGCGGAACCGACGAAGGCCTTGTTATTACCGACATTGTTGAAGGTAATAACGTTCTTGAAAAACTACAAGAACGTCTTGAAGGTCGTTACCTTATGGAACCTGCAGTTCATCCCGAAACAGGAGAAGTTATTTGGGGTACCGATACCCTTGTTACTGCAGAAGGCGCAAAGGCAATTTGCGACGCGGGTATAACCAAAGCGAAGATTCGTTCCGTACTCACTTGCCACAGCCACCACGGTGTATGTAAGAAGTGCTACGGTCGTAACCTTGCCACCGCCAAGGAAGTTACCATTGGTGAAGCAGTTGGTATTGTAGCTGCTCAGTCTATCGGTGAACCCGGTACACAGCTTACCATGCGTACCTTCCATACCGGTGGTGTTGCCGGCGGCGACGTTACCGACGTTACACAGGGTCTTCCCCGTGTTGAAGAACTTTTCGAAGCACGCAAACCCAAGCCCTGCGGTCTTATTGCTAAGATTGCCGGTAAGGTTCGCATTGTTGAAGAAAAACGCGGAAATATCATCTTTATTACCGATGAAGAAGGTAAAGAAGATAAGGTGCAAATTCCTTACGGCAGTCGTCCCTTGGTTAAAGACGGCGACTTTGTTGAAGCAGGTCAGCTCTTAATTGGCGGTTCTAAGTACCCGCAGGACATTTTGGACGTTTTAGGTCCGGAAGCTGTTCAGGAATACATTATTGCCGAAATTCAAAATGCTTACCGTACACAAGGTGTTGACATCAACGATAAGCATATTGAAATTATCATCCGTCAGATGATGAGAAAACTTCGCATTGAAGATCCGGGTTCTACTCAACTTATTCAAAACGCAACCTATGAATATAGAGAAATCGAAAACGCAAATGCTGAAATAGAGGCAAGAATCGCCGCCGGCGAAGAAGGTCTTGAAAAAGCAACCTATAAGGCAACACTTTTAGGTATTACAAAGGCATCTTTGGCTACCGAATCCTTCTTGTCTGCTGCTTCCTTCCAAGAAACCACACGTGTTCTTACCGACGCCGCTATTAAGGGCAAGGTTGACCCGTTGTTTGGTCTTAAGGAAAACGTTATTATCGGTAAGCTTGTACCCGCAGGTACAGGTATGAAGTGTGATGAAATCAACCCTACTGTAATTGAAGCAGAAGAAGTTGAAGAAATTGCACAAGAAGTTGTTGCCGATATGGAAGTTGCTCCTGTTGAGGAATAATTTAAAACAAAAGTTCCCGATTTTTTCGGGAACTTTTTGTTTTAGTGAAGAGTGAAAAGTGAATAGTGAAGAGGTAAGGTGTGCCTTCGGCACGGATACAAATTGGGGTTTATCGCTGACACGATTAAATAATAAATAAGAAAGAACAAAGAATAAAATCGGTGTCGGCTTTGCCGACTGATATACATTCGTGCCGTAGGCACACATTTTTTCTTATTTCTTCTTTATTATTTATTCTTTAACTTTTTTGTAAGAAAAAGTTCCCGATAAACTATAATTTGAAAGATTTATTATTTTTAAATTCTTTTTTTGTGCGTATTCAAAGGTTTTAACAGCATTTCCCCAACCGTGATTTATATAACAAATTGCTATATCAGAATGATTAACCATATATTTGTTGCGCTGGGGAATGGCTGTTTTATAATGATATTTTTCAAAACCATCTGGAAAAATTATTTCATCAAAAATATTTTTATCAAATATATTGAATGTAAGGTAGGGTATAACTAAAATGTTTTTAATTTGCGGGTATAACGTTTTAAGGTTAAAAACAGTTACTGCACACTTACGGTCAAAACCGCCCTGCCCACCGTTTAAGAAAATGGAAACTCCGTCATTTATACAATTTATTATGGTATTTGTTAATTGCTCGTCTAATAAACCGTAACATTCATTGTGTCCAATAAATACTGCTGTCTTCAAATTTTACACCCTCCTGTCCTACAGATAGGACATAATTTGTTTTAATATAGTATAAACTATTTTTGTCCTAAATCAAGACAAAAGGGATGAAAATATGAAAAGAATTATTGATAGTGAACACGTGAATATTATTGGTGCAAAGGTTAAGGAAGCAAGAGAGAAGAAAGGTTATAGCCAAAAACAACTTTCTGAAAAAATGGAGCTTATGGCGGTGTATACTTGTCGTGGCTCAATTTCACGAATAGAAAATGGCAAGCGTGCTGTTACGGATATAGAAATTGATGCAATTTCTGAAATTTTAGAAGTTTCGCTAGATTATTTGTTTGATAGATAATTATATTTTTAAAAACCACCTCGTTTGAGGTGGTTTTTTATTTTAGGTAATAGGTAAGAGCTAATAGTGAAGAGGTTCGGTGTCGCTCTGCAACTGATGTAAATTGGGGTTTATCGCTGACGCGAAATACGTAATGCGTAATTCGTAATTATGGTAGAATCTGTGCCGCCATCTTAGAGGGAGGTGGATTTTTGCGAAGCAAAAAGACGGAAGGAGAAAGCTTTATAAATTATAAATTTGATTATACGCACTCTCCCTCAGTCAACTTCGTTGACAGCTCCCTCACGGAAGGAGCCTTTGGTTTGTACAATTCCGTCAGCCCATTAAACTGTAATTTGAATTATCTACCGTTAAAGTTGTGTTTTTAATTTTTGTGCAAATACTACATATTGTGGCTGTTTAAACACCTTAATAAATGGGCAAAATTTAGTTAAAAATTGTTTGACATATTGCGTCTTATATGCTAAAATATTTTAGTGTGAAATATTATGCGATATTATGGTTTTATTGCGTATTTCATAGTATAAAAGAAAGGAGAGATTGATCAGTGCCTACCTTTAACCAATTGGTTCGCAGCGGTCGTGAGACAATCGAAAAGAAAGCTAAGGCCCCCGCACTTTTAAAGGGTTACAACTCAATGAAGCGCAGCCTTACAGACCACGATTCTCCCCAAAAACGCGGTGTTTGCACAGCAGTTAAGACCTCTACCCCTAAGAAACCTAACTCTGCACTCCGTAAAATTGCGAGAGTACGTCTTTCTAACGGAATTGAAGTATCAGCTTACATTCCCGGTATTGGCCACAACCTGCAGGAACACAGCGTTGTTCTTATTCGTGGCGGACGTGTAAAGGACTTACCTGGTGTACGTTACCATATCGTACGCGGCAGTCTTGACACACAGGGCGTTGCTAACAGAATGCAGAGCCGTTCAAAATACGGTGCAAAACGTCCTAAGAAAGGTGCTAAATAATTAAAAAAGTAGACTTTATCTCTGCTGAAATTCCGAGCAGTTTATATATTATATATGTAAGCCCTGCTTGGTGCCACGGGGAAGTCACTCGAGTACCTATGAGATCATTACTATTATGAAGGAGGGAAGCAAAGTGCCAAGAAGAGGCTTTATTGCTAAACGTGATGTATTGCCGGATCCTATGTACAATTCAAAAATCGTAACTCGCCTTATCAACAACATTATGCTTGACGGTAAGAAGGGTGTTGCACAGAAGATTGTATACGGTGCATTCGACATTATAAGTGAAAAAACAGGTAAGGACCCGCTTGAGGTTTTCGATGCTGCTATGGAAAATGTTATGCCTCAGCTCGAAGTTAAGGCTGTTCGTAAGGGCGGCGCAACCTATCAGGTTCCTTTTGAGGTTCGCCCCGAAAGAAAACAAACCTTGGGACTCCGTTGGCTCACAGTTTACAGCCGTTCACGTTCTGAAGCAACT
>JAZNJR010000005.1:0-15414 GCA_045578165.1 Acutalibacteraceae bacterium | reverse complement strand
GGTGTAGCAGCTTCTAACACATACTGCTACAGCATTGAATCTTATGCTAACGGTAAACTTGAAGATGGCAGTGACCGCGCAAACTTGCTTATCGCAATGCTCCGCTTCGGTGCTTCTGCTAAAGCTTTCAATGGCTAATATCTTTTAAATAAAAACACCCTTCCACTCGGGAGGGTGTTTTTTTATTTCCATAAATGTTTGTTAAATTATAGTTTAACGGACTGACGCCCAAAATAAGAAAGAATAAATAAGAAAGAATAAAATTAGTGTCGGCTTTGCCGACTTTATTTATATATCGTGCCACAGGCATATATTTTTTCTTGTTCTTTATTATACTATTCCAAAATTGTTGCGTACAAACGTAAAAACGGACGGAAAAACCGTCCGTTTTGATTTAATTTCTTCCGTAAAGGGTTGTTAAATCGGCAATAATTTTTGAAAGCCAGTCGTTGATACAATAAGAATCAATTCGCCAGTTCCAATTTCCACCCACGACCGATGGGGTGTTAATTCTGCCCTTACTGTCAAGTGCTAAAAGGTCGGGCATCATTAAAACACAAGTATCGGCTGGTGACATAAGCGCACAGCGTATCATTGCCCAGTTAAAGCCATCGCTTTTGCTGCTGTTCAAAAACCTTTCGGCACGTTTAACTTCATCGTGATTAGCGTTTTGTGTCCATCCAATAATTGTATCGTTATCGTGTGTTCCGGTGTAAACCACGCTATTTTTTTCGTGGTTGTAGGGAAGATAATCGTTATCTGAATCCCCGTCAAAAGCAAATTGTAAAATCTTCATACCGGGGTAGCCGGTGTTTTTAAGCAGTTTTTTGACCTGTGGAGTTAAAAAGCCAAGGTCTTCTGCAATTATGGGCAAATCGTCGCCAATATCCTTTTTAAATTGACGGAAAAGCGCCATATCGGGCCCCTTAACCCATTTACCGTTTTTGGCGGTGGTTTCATTTGCGGGAATAGAAAAATACGATTCAAAGCCGCGGAAGTGGTCAATACGTACAACGTCATAAAGCTTAAGCGCATACTTCAGTCGGCTTACCCACCAGGCATAACCGTCTTGCTTCATTTTTTTCCAGTCATAAAGTGGGTTGCCCCAAAGCTGACCGTCTTCGGCAAATGCATCGGGCGGACACCCCGCAACTGATGTTGGGCGGTAATTACTATCAAGTTGAAAAACGTCAGTATTTGACCATACGTCGCAAGAATCGAGTGCAACGTATATCGGAATATCGCCAATTATCTTAACACCGTTAAGGTTGGCATATTCCTTTAATTTAAACCATTGTTGGTAAAACTTAAACTGTAAGAATTTGTGAAAATTAATATCTTCGCAAAGGTCTTTGTCAATTTCTTTTAAAGCATCGGCATCGCGACGGCGAAGAGTTTGCGGCCAATGATGCCAGTCGGCGCCGCTATTGGCGGTTTTAATTGCCATAAAATATGCATAATCTTGTAGCCAATAAGCGTTTTCTTCTAAGAAAGCGGTATATTGGGCATCGGGCTTAAAACGTGAAAATGCAATTTTTAAAAGGTTAAGACGATTTTCCCCAATTTTTACATAATCTACTTTATGTGGGTCGTTTCCAAAATCAAATGAAGAAAATTCTTTTTGTTTTAATAGTTTTTCATCAATAAGGGTTTCAATATCAATAAAATAAGGGTTGCCCGCAAATGCCGAAAATGAACTGTAGGGCGAATCACCGTGACCTGTGGGGGTTAAGGGCAAAATTTGCCAATAACTTTGTTTTGCTGCCTTTAAAAAATCAACAAAACGATATGCTTCTTTGCCAAGAGTACCGATCCCGCCCTCTGATGCGAGAGAAAAAATCGGCATTAATATTCCTGAGCTTCTCAAAATTTGTGCCTCGCTTTTATTTTTGTGATAACAATATTATCCCCCAAAAATATGGGGGATATACCTTTAAATGATAACTTTTCGTTTGCAAACTTCTTTACATTTGCCACAACCGTCGCAAAGTTCATAATCAATTTGAGCAAGGTTGTTAATAACTTTAATTGCGCCTTTTTCACAAGCACGTTCGCACATGGTACAAGCAATACAACTGCTTTTACAACCTTGAACCACAGGTGCACCTTTTTCTTTGTTATTGCAAAGAACCGCGCTTTTATAAGTTTTGGGCACAAGCTTTATAATGCCTTTGGGGCAAGTGTTAACACATAAACCGCAGCCCACACATATATCTTTGCAAATGGTTGGGTGGTTATTATTAACAACAATAGCACCAAAAGGACAAGCGTTAGCACAGTCTAAAAGACCAATGCAACCATATTTACATTCAAGCGGTCCGCCTTGCAAAAGTGCGGCGGCAGTACAGCTTTGTAAACCCTCATACGCAAATGCGCGTTTGGTTTTATCACAGCTGTTGTTACATGCAACAAAGGCAACCTTTTCTGCTGTGCTTACTTCAACGTTTAAAATTTCAGCAATTTGCTGTGCGGTGGCTTGACCACCCGGAGAGCAAAGGTTGGGCGAAGCTTCGCCTTTAGCTAATGCTGCGGCATAACCGTCACAACCCGAAAATCCACAGGCACCACAGTTTGCACCGGGAAGCACTTCGCGAATCTTGGTTTCGGTTTCGTCAATCGGAACTGCCATATATTTTGATGCAAACGAAAGTCCAAGCCCTGCTATAAGACCAATAACAGCAATAATTATAACGGGAATTAGTATTTCCATAAGTTAACCTCCTATTCCTGCAAAACCGAGGAATGAAAGTGCAACTATTGCCGCTGATACAAGCGTAATGGGCAAACCTTTCAAAAATTCGGGAATATCTGCGGTTTCTAAACGTTCTCGAACGCCTGAGAATAAAAGCATTGCCAACATAAAGCCAAGACCTGCGCCAAGCGCATTGAAAAGTGACTGAACAAAGTTTAATTCGTCGGTGATGTTTAGCATGGTAATGCCAAGCACAGCGCAGTTGGTGGTTATAAGCGGAAGATAAATGCCAAGCGCTTTATAAATGGGCGGCAAGAATTTCTTTAAAACAATTTCTAAAAGCTGAACGATAGCAGCAATTACAAGAATAAAGACAATTGTTTCAAGATAAACGTATTTGGGCGCCAAAATATAGGTGTAAATTGGGTGTGTAACTGCAGTAGACAGTACCATTACTAAAGTAACTGCAATACTCATAGAAAGAGCGGTATTGGTCTTTTTGGAAACACCCAAGAAAGGACATATACCCAAAAACTTGGCAAGTACCATATTATTTGTAAGAATTGATGCTAATAAAATGGAAGCGATGGTAACTTTATTCATTTACACATTCCTCCCTATTACAAAAGCTCTTTGAAGGACAATTTCCACAACCCAAATGTTCGACAGGTTTTTTGCCGGCTTTTTTGGCAAGTGCGTTTGAAACCGCAACCAAAATACCAAAAACAAAGAAACCACCGGGTGGAAGCAAGAAAATAACCATTGGGTCGATGAAGTTTGCAGTAATTGGGAACGAGAAAAGTGTTCCGGCTCCTAAAAGTTCGCGAATTCCGCCCATAAGGGTTAAAACCGCTGTAAAGCCAACGCCCATTCCCAAACCGTCAAGCGCAGAAAGAACGGGTGCGTTTTTAGATGCAAACATTTCGGCACGACCCAAAATTATGCAGTTAACAACAATAAGAGGTAAATAAATGCCTAGTGACTGGTCAATAGCGGGTAAAAACGCTTTAACAAGCATTTGCACTACCGATACAAAACCTGCAATAATTGTGATAAATGCGGGAATACGAACCTTGTCGGGAATTATATTGCGAAGCAAAGAAATAACAACGTTTGAACAAATAAGAACAATAGTTGCTGAAACGCCCATACCAATACCATTTATTGCGGCGGTGGTAATTGCAAGGGTGGGGCAGGTGCCAAGCACCAAACGAAGAACGGGATTTTCTTTTACAAGACCGTTTGTAAAAGCACTAATGTATTTATTACTTTTCATCAGTTTTGTCCTCCGTTTCTTTTTTGGGTTCTTCTGTTTCTACCTTGTTATCTTCGCTTTTTTCTGCGTCTTCAGTTTTATCATCTTTTACGTCTTCGGTTTTATCGTTTTCTTTTTCGTCCTCATCGTCGGGGAGAGGTTGAGGTGTTTTAGACAATTTATCGAAGTTTTCCAACGCTTCATTAACTGCATTCATTACAGCTTTTGAAGTTATGGTAGCGCTGGTTATGGTGTCAATTTCATTAATTGAAATTTTACCCGACATACCTTTAAACTGTGAATAAAATTTTGGATTTGCGGCATTTTGACCAAGACCGGGAGTTTCGGTTGAAACGTCTAAAATTTTAAGCTTTAAAATTTTACCTTCGGGTGAAATTGCGGTCATAACGGAAACCGAATGACTGCCGCCATAACCCTTTGCCGAGGTTTTGAAGATATATGCAATGTTTGCCCCGTCCTTTTCGGCAATGTTAAAGGTAATACCGTCGGTAGTTTGTTCAATAAATTTATCGGCTTTTACAAGCTCTTCCATTGCGGCGCGTGCATTTTTTTGTTCAAGCTTTAAAATGCGTTTTTCGGTTACGGTGTTTGTAACCGCAAGTGCCAATGGAATAATAATGCAAATACAAAGCAAAACAACGGTGGGTTTTATAATGGAATCCTTTTCATTTTTAAAAAATGATGCAATACCGCCAAAGAATTTTTTCATATTATTCGCCCTCCTTTGCTTTTACATAGCCAAAGGGTTTACGTTCGGTTAAACGGTTAATATATGGGGTGAGAATGTTCATAATTAAAATTGAGTATGAAACACCTTCGGGTAAAGAACTGAATTGTCTTATAATAAATGTAATAAGACCACAGCCAATACCAAAAATAATTTTACCGCTTGTGGTGGTGGGAGAGGTGGTGTAGTCGGTTGCCATAAAAATGGAACCTATCATTAAACCACCACTGCAAATAGCAAGTAAAACGTTATCGCCAGAAATAAGAGTTGCAATGGCAACTGTGCCAATAAAGAAAACGGGAATAACGGGGTTTATAATACGTCTTATCACAAGATAAAGGCCGCCAACAATAAGTAAAAAGGCCGAAGTTTCGCCAATGCAACCGCCTTGAAGACCAAAGAATGCTTCTTTTACGCTTACGGTGGTTGACGCGTCGCCATAAATTGCGGCAAGAGGCGTTGCGCTTGAAACGGTATCAACCGCAAAGGGTGTAACAAATTTTGTCATTGCGGCAGGGAAAGATACCATTAACGCAATACGTGCGGTCATTGCGGGGTTTGCAAAGTTATGACCAAGACCGCCGAAAAACTGTTTTACAATAATTATTGCAATGAAACTGCCAATAACCGCCATCCAAAGCGGAATTGTGGGTGGCAGGTTCATACCTAAAATAAGACCTGTTACCACGGCCGAAAGGTCGCCCACTGTTTGCTGTTTTTTGAAAATTATATTCCATAATAATTCAAAAACAACTGCAAAAGCGGTTGTTACTGCTAATACCACAGCAGAACGCCAACCAAAAATTACACAGCCAAAAACTGCGGCGGGAAGCAAAGCAATTATAACGTCAAGCATAATGCCTTGTGTAGTATCAAGATGACGAAAATGAGGGGAAGATGAAACGTTTAAAAGTTTACTCATTTTATTTTTCCCTCCTTAAAACTGCTTTCGCAAGGCGCATTGTTTGTGTAAGCGGACGCTTTGCGGGGCATACGTAAGAACAGCAGCCACATTCCATACAGTAATTCACGTTGAGTGAATTTAAATTATCATAAAGTTTAAAGTTAAGCGCCGAATCAACCTTTGCGGGATAAAGATTCATAGGGCAGGTGGCGGCACAGCGACCACAACGTATACAAGCGGTTGTTACATCGGGTAAAGCTTCGCGCATAACGGTAATTGCGTTGTTGCGCTTTTCAAGCGGAACGTCTGCCGAAACAATGTCAACACCCATCATTGGTCCGCCCATGATAATTTCGGAATAATCTTCATCTACGCCGACAAAATCTAAAATATCTTTAATAGGTGTGCCAATGGGGGCGATTATGTTTTTTGGTTCCTTAACGGCGGTACCGTCAACCGTAATACGCTTCTTTACAAGGGGCATACCCGTTTTAATAAAGCGGTAAAGGGTTGCAATACTTGTAATGTTCATTACAATGCAACCAACGTCGCTCGGTAATTTGCCCGCGGGTATCTTTCTGCCGGTTGCCGAATAAACAATTAATTTTTCGGCGCCCTGCGGGTATTTAGACGGAAGACGCATAAGCTGTACACTATTATCGTTATCACGTGTGTCGGTGGCAATTTCATAAAGCTTTTTGATAGCGGCTTCTTTATTGGCCTCAACACAAATAATTGCATTTTCAATTGCCAAAATGTCCTTAATAAGATAAATACCATTTATAACGTCGTCATAGTTTTCCATACATTCGCGATAGTCGCTTGTGATATATGGTTCACATTCGGCGGCGTTGATAACAAGTGTGTCAATAACGGTACCTTCCTTAACCGAAAGCTTTACCTTTGTCGGAAAACCTGCACCGCCAAGACCAACAAGACCGCACTGACCTGCTGCTTCGGCTAAATCGGCAGGGGTTTTAACTTCAAAGGGTTTTAAATTTTCGTCAGGTGTCATATTACCGTCGGAAGTAATAACAATACTATCGTGGTTAACCTTTTTAACCGTGCCCGAAACACTTGAATGAACCGGAGCGCTTACAAAACCACCCGCTTCGGCAACAAGTGTACCAACAAAAACCTGTTGACCTTCTTCCACAACCGGCTTTGCAGGTGCGCCGATGTGTTGCGAAAATGGAAGTATAACCTCAGCCACGGGGGGCATAACAAGGGTATCAAATTCGGCCGTATTTTTATAATGCGGCAAATAAACACCGGTCAGCGCCTTACCTTTCGGCTTAAGAATTTTTTCTTTTTTCTGCATTTGGGTTCCCCCTAAATTAAGTAAAAGTATAGATATACAAAATTATTTTACTATATTTTATATATTTTTTCAAGTATACGGGGAACAATAATAAGTGTTATTTTTTTAACAAAAATTTAACATAAAACACAATTTGTAACAATGATTTTAAGGTGCAAAGTTGGGCGTTTAAAAAATGCTTTACTTTTTGGAAAGTTTGTGATATAATTTTTTGGCGACCGTATACTATGCTTTTGGCGTCTGCCCGTAAGGGAGCACTCAAGGCCTTTGGCTTGGTTTGCGGATGATAATTTAAAAGGAGTGAAAAACATGACTAAAGAATTAAAGAATCAGATTATGGCTGATTTCGCTGTTCACGAAGGTGATACAGGTTCGCCTGAAGTTCAAATTGCTCTTCTTACTACAAGAATCAACGAACTCAACGCACACCTTAAGGATCACCCCAAGGATAAGCATTCTTACCGCGGTCTTCTTAAGATGGTAGGTCACAGAAGAAACCTTCTCGCATATCTTCAGAAGAAGGACATCGAAAGATACCGTGCTGTTGTTAAGAAGCTCGGTCTTCGTAAGTAATCGCAAAACCCAAAGGCAGACCGTAATTTTTCGGTCTGCCTTGTTGCAGTTTTTAAAGCAAAAAACAAAGCAAAAGTAAATAAGAGATTTTCGCGCTTTAGCGGTAAGTCGAGTATATAGGGTTAATGCGTTAGGCACTATACCAACCAAGCCTTGCGACGATTTGCTATTCCGTAAAAAGTGCCCTTGGCTCCTTGAACATCATATTTGCTTCGCAAACAATGAGCTGTTCTTGTCGCCGCAGTTATTTTTACGGGCAAATCTGCTCGGACTCTATATATTGGACTTATTGCTAACCGAAAATCTCATAAAAAATTAAAAAGGAGATTTATTATGTTTGAAAATTTTAAGGTTTATGAAACCGAACTGGCAGGTCGTCCCTTAAAAATTGAAACAGGTATGATGGCAGGTCTTGCAAATGCGGCAGTTATGTCTTGCTATGGCGATACACGTGTACTTTGTACCGTTACCGCTTCTGCAAAACCCCGCGAAGGTGTGGATTTCTTCCCCCTTTCAGTTGACTATGAAGAAAAAATGTATTCAGTAGGTCGTTTCCCCGGTTCCTTTACACGTCGTGAAGGCAAAGCAACCGATAAGGCAGTTCTTGCTTCTCGTTGCATCGACCGTCCCATTCGTCCTTTGTTCCCCAAAGATATGCGTAACGACTGTTCAGTTGTAGCAACCGTTATGTCGGTTGACCCCGACTGCTCACCCGAAGTTGCAGCAGCTATCGGTGTTTCTACCGCTATTGCTATTTCGGACATTCCTTGGGCTGGTCCTATTTCCAGCGTAAACGTTGGTCTTGTTGATGGCGAAATTGTTATCAACCCCAATCTTGAACAACGCGCAAAGACCGACCTTACCTTAACTGTTTCTTCTACTGCGGATTTGGTTGCAATGATCGAAGCCGGCGGTAATGAAATTCCCGACGACCTTATGTTTGACTGCATTATGGCAGGTCACGAAGTTAATAAGGAAGTTGTTAAATTTATCAATGGCATCGTTGCTGAAATCGGCAAACCAAAGTTCGAGTTTGAATCTAACGACCCCGACCCCGTACTCTTTGCCGAAATGGAAGAATTCTGCATTGAAGACGTTAAGAAAGCACTTGATACCGATGACAAGCTTGTTCGCGATGCCGCGTTACTTCCCATCAGCAATGCTTTACACGAAAAGTATGATGCACAGTTTGAAGGTCAAGAAGCTAAAATTGATGAAATTCTTTACCTTATTCAAAAGCACGTTGTAAGAAGCTGGCTTAAAGACGAAAAGAAACGTGTTGACGGTCGTGGCATTGACGACATTCGTCCCTTGGATGCAAAGGTTGACCTCTTGCCCCGCGTACACGGTTCGGGTATGTTTACCCGTGGTCAAACACAGGTTCTTTCAATTGCTACTTTGGCTCCTGTTTCTGAAGCACAAAAGCTTGACGGTTTAGACGAAGAAGTTTCTAAAAGATATATTCATCACTATAACTTCCCTTCATACTCTGTTGGTGAAACCAAGCCCTCACGTGGCCCCGGTCGTCGCGAAATCGGTCACGGTGCTTTGGCTGAAAAAGCACTTGTTCCTGTTATTCCCAGCGTTGACGAATTCCCCTATGCTATTCGTGTAGTAAGTGAAGTTCTTTCTTCAAACGGTTCTACTTCACAGGGTTCAATTTGTGGTTCTACCTTGGCTCTTATGGCTGCAGGTGTTCCGATTAAAGCTCCCGTTGCAGGTATTTCTTGTGGTCTTATCACAGGCGACGAAGGTGTATACGGCGACTTTATGACAATGGTTGACATTCAAGGTCTTGAAGACTTCTATGGCGATATGGACTTTAAGGTAGCAGGTACCCACAAGGGTATTACCGCTATTCAAATGGACTTAAAGGTTCACGGTCTTACCCCCGCTATTATTAAAGAAGCATTTGCCAAAACACATAAAGCAAGACTTCACATTCTTGACGAAGTTATGCTCAAGTGTATTCCCGAATACCGTACCGAACTTTCTCCCTATGCACCCAAGATGCTTACTCTTTCAATTAATCCTGAAAAGATTGGCGATGTTATTGGTAAGCAAGGTAAGGTTATTCAGTCTATTCAGGAACAGTGCGATTGCACTATTAATATTGAAGAAGACGGTCGCGTATTTGTTTCAGGTCTTGACATTGAAAAAGCAAAACAGGCAGTTTCAATTATTGAGCTTATAGCAAACGACCCCGAAATTGGCGCAATTTACAGCGGTAAGGTAACAAGACTTATAACCTTTGGCGCATTTGTTGAAATTGCACCCGGTAAGGAAGGTCTTGTTCATATTTCAAAGCTTGACGTTAAGCGCACCGAAAAGGTTGAAGACGTTGTAAACGTTGGCGATCAGGTAATTGTTAAGGTAACCGAAATTGACGACCAGGGCAGAATTAATCTTTCTCGTCGTGATGCATTGGTAGAAATCAACGGTGCAGTAATTGAAGACGATGGTGAAGACGAAGGCGAACGTCGCCCCCGTCGCGACAACAACCGTCGCAGAAACTTTAAAAAGTAAAAACCAAAAAACAAAAACCGACCCAAGCGGGTCGGTTTTTTTGATGTAAGAAGTAATAGGTAAGAGGTTAGGTGTCGCTTTGCGACGGATATAAATTGCGGTTTATCGCTATCGCGATTAAATAATAAATAATAAAGAAGAAAAAATGTGTGCCTTTGGCACGATATATAAATAAAGTCGGCAAGGCCGACACCAATTTTATTCTTTCTTATTTATTCTTTATTCTTTTGGACGTCAGCCCGTTAAACTATAATTTGAAAGGCGAATTTACCCATATTTATATGTATAAAACTGTAAAAGCACAAGATATTGTGAGGGCGAAAAAACTTTCAAAAAAGTTGAAAAAATATTGAAAAAACACTTGCAATTTTGGTTGACTTGTGGTATCATTCTAAAGTACGCTGTGATAATATGGCGTGAAACATGCGATGATGCAGGAGGTGGCCCGACGAGATCGGGGAAATTTCTGCGGAGTATGTCCGATTTTAAACCGGGCGAAAGAACTAAGGATGCATTTGGGAAACTTGCGAACCCTTATGCAACGGCGAAGCGATTCGCTGTCCGGAATTGACTGTGACCCCAGCAATGCCGGTTTTATATTGTGCAGTGAAGAAAAACACGGCACGGTGTAAGTTTTGCCCGCCAACTATTTAAGGAGGCGAATTTCACATGGCAGTGAAAGAAAAAATTCGAATTCGAATCAAAGGTTACGACCACGCACTTGTAGACCAGTCTGCAGAAAAAATTGTAGAAACCGCTAAACGTACAGGCGCACGCGTTTCAGGTCCGGTACCGCTACCGACTGAAAAGGAAGTTGTAACAATCCTTCGCGCAGTTCACAAATATAAGGACAGCCGCGAACAGTTCGAAATGAGAACCCACAAGAGACTCATTGATGTAATCAGACCTTCCAACAAAACTGTTGAAGCGTTGACTACTCTTGAGCTTCCCGCCGGTGTAGAAATCGAAATTAAACTTTAATATATATTAAGGTATTCGATATAACACCGCACAGGTCAAGTTGGGCAACCAACCAATAACCAAAGGAGGAAATTAAAATGCAAAAAGGTATCGTTGGCAAAAAGCTTGGTATGACGCAGCTTTTTGATGCAAACGGAAACGTTGTTCCGGTAACTGTTATCGAAGCAGGTCCCTGTGTTATCGCACAGAAGAAGACAATCGAGAACGACGGTTATGAAGCAGTACAAATCGGCTATGGCGATTTAAAAGCTTCTAAAGTAAACAAACCCATGAAAGGTCACTTCGCAAAGGGTGACGTTGCTCCGAAGAAGGTTCTTCGTGAGTTCCGCTTTGAAGATGTTAGCGCAATGAACGTTGGCGACATCATTAAGGCAGACATCTTTGCTGAAGGCGACAGCGTAGACGTAAGAGGTACTTCAAAGGGTAAAGGTTACGCAGGCGTTGTAAAGCGCTGGAACTTTGGCCGTCTTAAAGAATCTCACGGTACAGGCCCTGTTCACCGTCACGGTGGTTCATTGGGTGTTATCGACCCGGCTCGCGTATTCAAGGGCAAGAAGATGGCAGGTCATCTCGGTGCTGAACGTGTAACCGTTCAGAACTTGAGTGTAGTTAAGGTTGACGCAGAAAAGAATATCATCGCTGTTAAGGGTGCCGTTCCCGGTCCTAAGGGCGGAATCGTAGTTCTTTTCGACAGCGTTAAAGCTTAAGGGAAGGAGTGTTGAAATATGCCTAACGTAGCAGTACTTAATATGGCAGGCGAAAATGTTGGTAAAATCAAATTAAGCGATGCTATATTCGGAATTGAACCCAACGCAGTTGTTATGCATGCTGCAGTTGTAAACTACCTTGCAAATCAAAGACAGGGCACACAGTCCACTCTCACCCGTACTGAAGTTTCCGGCGGCGGCAAAAAGCCCTGGAGACAGAAGGGAACCGGTCATGCAAGACAAGGTTCTACAAGAGCTCCCCAATGGAGACACGGTGGTATTGTACATGCCCCCAAGCCGAGAGATTATTCTTACTCTCTCAACAAGAAAGTTCGTAGATTAGCTCTTAAGTCAGCTTTGTCTGATAAGGTTCTTTCAAGCGCTCTCATCGTTCTCGATGAATTCAAGCTTGACGGCTTTAAGACCAAGGTTGCTGCTGATTGCTTAAAGGCAATTGGCGCAGGCAAGAAAACTCTTGTTGTTCTCGAAAACAACGATGCATTCGCAGTTAAGAGTCTTGCTAACATCAAGGGCGTTAAATCTGCTCAGATCAACACAATCAACACCTATGACATCATCAATGCTGATACATTGGTAATCGTTAAGGGTGCTGTAGCAAAACTTGAGGAGGTATACGCATAATGAAACTCGCACAAGACATCATTATTGCTCCGGTTATTACCGAAAAGAGCATGTCAGGTATCGCTGACAAGAAATACACCTTCAAGGTAGCAAAAGACGCAAACAAAATCGAAATCGCAGAAGTTGTTGAAACCCTTTTCAAAGTAAAAGTTGCAAAGGTTAATACAATTAGTGTTCGTGGTAAGGAAAAGCGTATGGGTCGTTTCAGCGGCTATACAGCTTCCTGGAAGAAGGCAATCGTAACACTTAAAGCAGATTCCAAGCCGATCGAATTCTTTGACGGTCTTATGTAATTAAGTTTTGCTTGGAAATCGTTGATTTCCGGTGATGTATGAAGCCGCATTAAGCGACTTCGCTAAGCCAAAATAGGAGAGTGAAATTAAAATGGCTATTAAACATTACAAGCCGACTACTAACGGTCGCCGTAATATGACAACCATGGATTACTCCGAATTGTCAAAGGTAGCGCCCGAAAGAAGTTTGCTTGAGCCTTTAAAGAAAAATGCCGGTAGAAACAGCTACGGCAGAATCACCGTTCGTCATCGCGGCGGCGGTAACAGAAGAAAGTACAGAGTAATCGACTTCAAGAGAAACCGTTTCGATATTCCCGCAACAGTTAAGACTCTTGAATACGACCCCAACCGTTCAGCATTTATTGCTCTTGTTGAGTATGAAGATGGCGTTAAGTCATACATCATTGCTCCCCAAGACCTCAAGGTTGGCGACGTTATCGTAAGCGGCCCCAACGCCGACATTAAACCCGGTAACGCACTTCCTCTTAACAACATTCCTGTTGGTACTTTCATCCACAATATTGAACTTTACCCCGGCAAGGGCGCTCAGCTTGCTCGTTCAGCCGGTAACATGGCACAGCTTATGGCTAAAGAAAATGGCATGGCACTTCTTCGTTTGCCTTCTGGCGAACTTAGAAACGTTCCTGCTAACTGCATGGCTACCGTTGGTGTTGTTTCGAACCCCGAACACGCAAACGTTAACTATGGTAAAGCCGGTCGTAAGCGTCACATGGGTTGGAGACCTACCGTTCGTGGTTCTGTAATGAACCCCTGCGATCACCCCCACGGTGGTGGTGAAGGTAAGTCACCGATCGGTCGTCCCGGTCCTGTAACTCCTTGGGGCAAACCTGCTCTTGGTTACAAGACTCGTAAGAAGAATAAGCAGAGCAATAAGTATATTGTTAAGCGTCGTAAGTAGTCCACGAAAGGAGATTGAATAATGGGAAGAAGCATTAAAAAAGGCCCTTATGTGCAACCCGTGTTGCTCAAAAGAGTATTAGAAATGAATGAAGCCGGCGAAAAGCGTGTTCTCAAAACTTGGAGCCGTTCCTCAACCATATTCCCCGATTTCGTCGGACACACCTTTGCAGTACATGACGGTCGCAAACATGTGCCTGTTTATGTAACAGAGGATATGGTTGGTCACAAGCTCGGTGAATTTGCACCGACAAGAACATTCAAAGGCCACGCAGGTTCAAAAACCAGCGGTAAGTAAGCGGCTGAAAGGAGAGTTTAACTATGGAAGCAAGAGCAATATTAAAATATGCTCGTATTTCACCCCGTAAGGTGAAAGTAGTTATGGATTTAATCCGTAACCAAGATGCTGACAAAGCTATGGCTATTCTCAAATTTACTCCTAAGTCCGCTTGCGAGTATTTGGAAAAGCTTTTAGCATCAGCTATTGCAAATGCAGAAAACAATCACAATATGGACGTTTCTCGTCTTTACGTTGCAGAATGCTTTGTTTGCCCCGGACCCACTCTTAAGAGAATTCGTCCGAAGGACCATGGCAGAGCACACCGCATCTTAAAGAGAACAAGCCATATGACTATCGTTCTTAAAGAACGTGAAATCTAAGAAGGAGGTTAAGTTATGGGTCAGAAAGTTAATCCTCACGGTTTACGTGTAGGCGTTATCAAAAACTGGGACTCACGTTGGTTTGCCAAAGACAACGTTTTCGGTGATACTTTGGTTGAGGACTACAACCTCCGTAAATACCTCAAGAAAACTCTTTTCACTGCAGGTATTTCTAAAATCGAAATCGAACGTGATGAAAAGCGTGTGAGATTACACATCCACTGCGCTAAGCCGGGTATGGTTATCGGTCGTAACGGTGCTGAAATCGAAAAGCTTCGTGAAACCTGCCAAAAGAAGCTCGGCAAACCGGTTGTTGTTAACATTGTTGAAATCAAGAATCCGGATGCTGATGCTCAGCTCGTTGCTGAGAACATCGCAGCACAACTCGAAAAACGTATTTCTTTCCGCCGCGCAATGAAGCTCGCTATTGGCAGAGCAATGCGTCTTGGCGTAAAGGGTATCAAAACTCAGGTTTCAGGTCGTCTTGGCGGTGCTGAAATCGCAAGAAGCGAAATGTATCGTGAAGGAACCATCCCGCTTCAAACCCTTCGTGCTGATATCGACTATGGTTTTGCAGAAGCAGACACCACTTACGGTCGTATCGGTGTTAAGGTTTGGATTTACAAGGGTGAAGTTCTTGCCGATAACCGTCGCAAGAAGGAAGGAGGCACCCGCTAATGTTAATGCCTAAGCGTGTTAAATATCGCAGAGTACACCGTGGTCGTTTGACCGGTAAAGCTCTTAGAGGTAACACCGTAACACACGGTGAATTTGGTCTTCAGGCGTTAGAACCTGCGTGGATCACCTCTAACCAAATCGAAGCTGCCCGTATTGCTATGACACGTTACATCAAGCGTGGCGGTAAAGTTTGGATTAAAATCTTCCCCGATAAGCCAATCACTGAAAAACCTGCTGAAACTCGAATGGGTTCCGGTAAAGGTTCTCCGGAATATTGGGTAGCGGTTGTTAAGCCGGGCCGCGTAATGTTTGAAATCGGCGGTGTTAGCGAGGAATTAGCTCGTGAAGCTATGCGTCTCGCTGCTAACAAACTTCCTATCAAGTGCAAGTTTGTAACCAAAGAGGAAATGGGTGGTGAGCAGTAATGAATGCAAAGGAAATAAGAGAAAACACTTTACCTGAACTCAATAAGAAATTGGCAGAATTAAAGGACGAATTATTCCATCTTCGTTTCCA
>JAZNJR010000004.1:0-33275 GCA_045578165.1 Acutalibacteraceae bacterium | reverse complement strand
GATGAAGGGAGCGTAAGGAAGCGCCGCGGTCGAAACTTTTAGGTGCTCCAAGCCATAAAAAGTTTCGGGCACCGCAAGAGGAGGAGACTTAATGAAGGAAAGTGCTATATTTACAAATAAATTTAAAAACAAGACCGTTGGTTCAAGGTCTCGGCTGCCGCCTCGGTCGGTGCTTCTGTGCTGCGCACAGAGGTGTCCGCAGGACACCCGCACCCTTCCTCCGCAACCAAAGAATCTCTTCGTTCTTCTTGGGACGGAGAGATTTTTCTTGTCAAAAAGATAGATTTTCGAACCAACGACCTGAGGGTTCCAAAGGTGAGGTTGCGAGCGCATTCTGTGGATGATATAGCGAGCAAAGATTTGTATTTACAGTGCTCAAAAAGGCCTCATAACCATTATTGACAACGCCGAGCTCGTATGCTATTATAACTTTATATACTTAAGTTAATGGAGTGGTGATAATGAACAAAACAGACTTATTTGTTGATTTTTCAAAAACCGTAGGTACAATCAAGCGTATGCACGCGGTGGGGCAACCACCGTTTACGGGCAGTTTCAATAAGCTTGATTTTACGCCTATGCAAATTCTTAAAGATGCAAATATTCCGTATTCAAGACTTCACGACGTTGGCGGTGCTTTTGCAAGCAATCGTTACGTTGATATTCCAAACATTTTCAGGAATTTTGATGCTGACGTAAACGACCCCGATTCTTACGATTTTGCATTTACCGACGAACTAATTAAAGCTTTGGTTGAGTATGGTGTTGAGCCGTATTTCAGATTAGGTGTTACAATTGAAAACCAAGCGAATATCAGGGCATATCATATTCACCCACCGAAGGATTATGACAAATGGGCAAGGATTTGTGAACATATCGTGCGCCACTACAATGAGGGTTGGGCAAACGGCTTTAATTTCAATATTAAGTATTGGGAAATTTGGAATGAACCCGAAAATCGACCCGACCCCAAATCAAATCAAATGTGGACGGGTACTGCCGAGCAGTATTACGAGCTTTATGACGTAACTGCAAAGCATTTAAAAAAGTGCTTTGATGACAAAATTAAGGTTGGCGGTTATGCCGCTTGCGGCTTTTACGGTATTTTTGCCGACCCCGAAAAATATGGAATAGCGGTAGAAAAGCGCGAAGGTGAACGATACACCGATTCTAAAGAAGAGTATCGTATGAATTTCTTTTTCGGCTTTTTGGAATATATTAAAGCACACAATTCACCGATTGACTTTTTCTCGTGGCATACTTACGGAATGGTTGATATAGTTTCTGTCGAGTCGGATTTTGTTAAAAACAACTTAACAAAGTATGGCTTTGGTCATATTGAAAACCATCTTAATGAATGGAATTTGTCTCACGACAGAAAGATTAATAACAGTAATTCTTTTGCGTCGGCAAATGTTATGGCAATGATGCTTGAAATGCAGCACAAGCCAACTGATATGTTAATGTATTATGATGCAAAATATGTTTCCGTTTCTGCCTATGGCGGATTTTATGATTTAGCCACATTTGAACCATCCTGTGTGTATTATGCTTTTAAAGCTTTTGGCGAGCTTTATGCTTTGGAAAATGAGACAGTGTGTAATTGTGATAAAGAGGGCGTTTATGCTGTTGCGGCTCAAAAAGGAGAAAAGCGTGCAATTATTCTTTCAAACATAAAAGGGGATGTTAAAATTAAGTCCAATCTTCCCAAAGGCTTTTGTGTTTATATTATTGATAAGGATAATTTCATAACCAAAACAAAATTAAACCCCAAAAAGTTCACATTAAAAGAAAATACAGTGGCGCTTATTAAGAATTATTGATATCTAAATCGGCGCAACTCCCCAAAAAACTCGGAACACCTTTAGGTGTGCCGAGTTTTTTCTTGTTTATGAGAAAAGCTTAAATTAAGCGATATCAAGGGTTATGAGCCCGACCGGGCGAATAACTCGAAGGGTGACGTCGCGACCGCCGCCGGTGGCGGATGAAGGGAGCGTAAGGAAGCGCCGCGGTCGAAACTTTTAGGTGCTCCAAGCCATAAAAAGTTTCGGGCACCGCAAGAGGAGGAGACTTAATGAAGGAAAGTGCTATATTTACAAATAAATTTAAATACAAGACCGTTGGTTCAAGGTCTCGGCTGCCGCCTCGGTCGGTGCTTCTGTGCTGTGCACAGAGGTGTCCACCGGACACCCGCACCCTTCCTCCGCAACCAAAAAAGACAAGTCGAAAGATTTGTCTTTTCTTTTTCAATGAAATTCGCCTTCGGCGAGTGAAATTTGACGAAAACGAGTACTTCATTTAATCTTGCCCCGTTACTGCTTTTATGCTAAAATATACAAAAGGTCGGTGACGAATGATGAAAAATAATTTTGGTGCTGAAAATTGGCGAGATTATATACCAAATCCTGTTTTTGATAAGCACCCTGAATATAATGAATTATACGAAAAAACATGGGAAATCGCTTTCAAACACATTAAATTAATTGAAGGTATGCCGCAAAATCCGTGTATGGATGAGGCATTTTGCAATACGCAATTTTGGATATGGGACACCTGCTTTATGGCGCTTTTTTGCAAATATGCACAGAATGTTTTTCCGGGAGTAGAGTCGCTTCAAAATTTTTATGAAGTTTTGTATGGAGATAAGCGATTACCTACAATCATTCCCGATGAAAATGAGCCGGTGTGGACGGGTGCAAAAGCGGGAGAGCCTTACGAGATTAAAGTGCATATTGCCGATAATCCGCCGCTTTTCAGTTGGGCAGAATATCAAAACGCATTGATAAAAGGTGATAAAGAATACCTTAAAGACTTGTTATATAATCGTAAATTTTTGCAAAAGCATTATGAATGGTTTGAAAATTTAAAAAATTCCTATACACCCGATGGTGTATTAACTCCCACCTGCTTAATCGCTGTTGAAAACGGTTATAAATGGGAGGGTGGTTGCAGCGGTATGGATAACACTCCACGTGGAAGAATAGGGAACAGCACCGATGTACAACGACCTAATAACCCTGATTTGTTGTGGGTTGATGCAATTTGTCAGCAGGCGCTTTCTGCTAAAATTATCGCCGAAATGTTTTTGATTTTGGGTGATAGTAGAAATTATGAAATTTGGAAGGAAAAATTTTCTCAAAAGGCAAAAACCATTAATGATTTGTATTGGGACGAAAAGGATTCTTTTTATTATGACATCGATTGTAAAACAAGTAATTTTTATAAGGTTAAAACAATAGCATCATTTTGGGCTCTGACATCATTTGCAGCACCGAAAGACCGTGCCGAAGAAGTTGCAAAGCAACTTCTTAATGATGATACTTTCGGTGGGAAAGTGCCGTTTGTTTCATTATCTAGAAGTGACGGTGATTTTTCTGAAAACGGCAAATATTGGCGGGGGTCAGTTTGGCTTCCGACGGCTTATGCTACTCTTGTGGGACTTAAAAATTACGGTTTTCAAAGTATTGCGCACGAAACATCAAAAAAATTGCTTCGCCATATGTATAAAACCTATACTGATTTCACACCGCATACAATTTGGGAATGTTATTCACCAAATGAGTATAAGCCTGCCACAAATTCGGAAAATAAAGGGTTAGTTCGTCCTGATTTTTGTGGTTGGTCGGCTTTAGGACCGATTTCAATATATATCGAGTATGTTTTGGGTTTTCATACCGTTGATGCTTTTAAAAATGTTATTGAATGGGCAAAACCTGATGTGAAGGGCAAAATCGGAATTAAAAATCTTCGGTTTGGTGAAGTAATTACCGAAATTGTGGCAGACGATAACGAGTGTCGAGTTGTAACCAACAAGTCGTACACCCTTAAAGTAAACGGTAAGGCGTATGATATATCTGAAGGTGAGAGTATGTTTATTATCTAAAAAGAAATTATGTTTTCTGAGCCATTTTATTCGTGTCACTAAGTTCAAAATGCCCAAAAACGAAAACAGTCACCTTTTAGGTGGCTGTTTTCATTTTTAATTATGAAAGAAAGATTTTAAATTTTCGGCTTGTGGTAGAAATGTATATATTTTTATGATATAATTAATTTCGTTAATAAAAATTCAATGAGGAAAATAAATGTTTAAATCAACAAAGCAAAAAAGAATATCGTATGTTGTATTTTGCGTGTATTTTATATTATTGGTATGGCTGATAATTTTTAAATTTTCAACCAGCTTTTCCGATTTGCCGAATATACGAAGTATAAATTTAATTCCGTATTATTACGCATTAGACTCGATAACACATTTAAAGCAGGTTATTTACAATATTATTGTTTTTGTTCCGCTGGGTGTTTACGTTCAAATATTTAAAAACAATTGGAAAATAATTTCTAAATTTGGGGTAGTTTTCGGGGTTAGTTTTATATTTGAAGCGCTTCAATATATTTTTGCAATTGGCGTTAGTGATATAACAGACATTATTGGAAATACCGCAGGCGGAATTTTGGGTATTTTTTTATTTATTCTAATAAAGAAAATTGCACCTAAAAAGTATATATCAATAATCAACCTTTTGGGCATATTAATTGAAATTACAGCCATTGGAGTTTTGGGTTTCCTTTTAATAGTACAGTAATAGTTTTTATATCTTTATTATTTCCCACTAAACCAATGGTATGTGTATTTTATTCCCATAATCATTTATACTATAGCAAAAGGAGGCGCCCTATGGACCAGGTAAAAATCGGAAAATTTATTGCCGAGTGTAGAAAAAAAGAAAATTTAACACAAATGCAGTTGGCAGAAAAACTGAATATTACCGACAAGGCAATATCTAAATGGGAAAGAGGCATAGCAATGCCCGACACTTCTATTATGCTTATGCTTTGTGGTATTCTTAAAATTAGTGTAAATGAATTATTAAGTGGGGAGAAAATTACTATGGAAAACAGTTATCAAAAAAACGAACAGCTTTTAATTGAAATGTCAAAGGAATTAGAGCGAAAAAATAAAACGATTTGGATTTCAATGTGGGTAATTATGGCAGTGAGTATCATTGGTTTGATCGGAGGTCTTGCTATTATCGCGTTTTTAATGTCCGAGGGCCCTTGGATGCTAGTTGCAATTTTAGGACTTTGTGTTGTATTTTTAATTCCTTGTTTTTACGCATTAAAGCTTGAAGTAAGCGTTGGTGCTTATAAGTGTAAAAATTGCGGATGTGAAATTGTTCCAACCTATACAGAGGCATTGAATGCAATGCATATGGGAACAACCAGGTACTTGAAATGTCCAAAATGTCAAAAACGCACTTGGTGTAAAAAGGTGTTAAACCAAAAATCGGATTAATGGTTTAATACCGCAATTTCAATTGATTAAACTTATTAAAAACCTCAGAAACCGCAAGGGGTCTGAGGTTTTTGTTATATTTATAAAATCACAGCGTTAAAGGTTGAATTCATTAATACGGATTGTTGAAATTAGTCAGCTGCTGTGCTATAATGTGGTTGAAAACAAGGCGTTTAAGGAGTATTGTGACTTATTGTGCACAATTCCAATGAGTGAGAATTCATACGTTTCATCATTTAACGTAAGCTGTGCGGAATCAATTCTTATGTACGAAGTCACAAGACAACGAGGAATTAAATAATTAAGGGAATGTATTTAAAAATGCATAGAGGAAAGGAAAATTATTATGTTTAAAAAAATACTTTTATTATTACTTTGCGTTTCATTATTAACGTGCGCTGCTTGTTTAGAAAAACCGGCTGAAGTAACTGATGGCGGTACATCGGCAAGTGTTTCCACCAAAGAAGAAACAGAAGAAAGCACACCCGAAGTGCCCAAGCCCCAAGAAGACGAGCAAGACGAATATATAGCGCCGGACCTTGAAGTGCCCGTAAAACCCGAGGTCCCCGCATGGAAAACAGGGTATTTAGATTTCTTAAAGGCCAACAAAGATGAATACGTTTCTTTTGCCTTGGTTTATGTAGATAACGACAATATTCCTGAATTATATTTAAGCGGCAACTGCGAAGCGGCGGGCGATATGGTTTGTTCGTATAAAAGCGGAAAGGTTGTTAAGGTGCATTTAAACAGAACCCATGGCGGCAGTTATATTAAAAAGGGCGGACTTGTTTTAAATATAAACGGTAATATGGGTTATTATTACGCCAACGTATATAAGCTTACCGCATCGGGCTTTACCAATATTTTTAGTGGCTCACAAGAAGAACGTATTGTAGATACAGAAGATGGTAATTTCGATATTGAATATGATTTTATCATAGGTGAAACAATTGTTACCGAAGAAGAATATTATGCTGCCATTAAAGCAGTATTTAATTATGATATTGAACAGCCCCTACATGAAAACGAAGTGTCGTATAATACTATAAGACAGCAAATTAATAATTTTTAATGATTTATAAAACCCAGCCACCATAATAGTGGCTGGGTTTTATTATTAATTATATTTCTTTGTGCTTTCGCAAAATGCGTTCAATTTGTGTTTTTACCAAAATAAAAGCTTGTTCGTTTTTGCCACCGTTTAAAATAACGTCGGCAAATATTTTTGTAGGTTTAACGTATGTGTTATGCATTGGCTTAACGGTTGACAAATATTGGTCAATAACACTGTCAAGGTCGCGGCCGCGTTCTTGCATATCACGTTTTGCGCGGCGAAGAATACGTTCATCGGCATCGGTTTCAACGTAAATTTTAAGGTCCATACACGCCCTTAAATCAGGGTCGTGGAAAATTAGAATACCGTCAATTAAAATAATGGGGCGGGGTTGAATTTTAGTAACGCGGTCACTTCGGGTGTGTTGCGAAAAATCATACACGGGGCACATTACCGCTCTACCGCTTTTAAGCTCTTCCAAATGGCGCACCATTAGGTCAAATTCCAACGCGTCAGGCGCGTCGTAATTAAGATGTGCGCGTTTTTCAAGCGGTAATTCGTCGTGCGGAAGATAGTAGTTGTCGCAGCTGACAAGTGAAATTTGGTCGGGAAACGTTTCTTTAAGTCGTCCCGCAAAGGTGGATTTGCCCGAACCACTTCCGCCCGCAATACCTATAATATATGGCTTCATATTTAATACTCCTACAAATTCAAACTTCTTTTATTTTGTTGCCTTTTGCGTTTAATCAATTTTAAATACAGCGCCGGGGCCGGTTAAACATAATTGGGTTTGAATTGTTAAGGTATGTGCATTATTTACAGTAAAGATAATGGTTTTAACATTGTCGCCTGAAAAACCCATAAAATCAACTTTGGTAACGTTTAGGGTAAGGGTAGCTTTCGATAGGGTAAAGGTGCCGGTGTATGTGCCCATTCCTTCTGCCAAGTTTTCCACCAATACAAAGGTGCGGTCAGCGTTTAAGGTTAAGTTTGGACGGTATTGGCTGCTGAAATAACTGTCGTTGGTGTAATAATAGGTTTTGTTAACAGTAACAGGAACCGAACCAGGTACAATTTGTGGTTTTTTATCGTTATCTTCAGTTTTGTTTTCGGTTTTATCATCGTTCTTATCGTCTGAAGTACTGCCTTCGTCTTTGCTTTCCACTTGGCTGGGTGTTTCGGTTTCAGACGACTGCTCTGACGAGGTAGAGTCGGTTTTTGAAGAATCATCTAACGCGGGCCCTTTAGTTGCTATTAAACCGCAAGAGCAAAGCGAAAGTGTCAAAATTAAACATAAAAGTAGTGAAATATATTTTTTCATATTTAAGTCCCCCTTAAATTTTATATTATAATTATATCACAAAGTAATTTAAATGCAACGATAAAAAGAGGTTTTGAAGTATATTGAAAAGCGTTTTGGGTTGTGTTATACTGTAATTGTATAATTTTTGGGGTGGGATTTTAATGCAAAAAACCTTAAACCTTTTTAATATGGACATACATTTTATGGGGGCAGAGCTTGTTTTTGCTACCGAACGGGCAGAGGTAATACAGCCAGAATATATTGCAAAAATGAAGAAAAAGGGCATTAATCTTTTGGGCAACGCGATTGTTTTTGATTATACCTACCCCTTATCAGTAGGACACGATGATGATGTTTCAATGCTGAAAAATGCCGACGACGGTTGGGGTTGGCTTTGTGACTATGGCTTTGATATTATTCAAACCGACTGGGTTAAAGACTGCAGTCAGTATTTAAAGAAAAGGGGTTATAACAAATGAAACTGAAATTTGATATACAAAGTAAAACGCAACCGGATCCATATATTTTTGAAGACAATGGAAGATTTTATATTTATGTAACCGCGCACGATGGAGTGGAAGCATACGAAAGCGATAATATCTTAAGTGAATGGAAATATATCGGCACAGTTACAGAAATAAACCCTGATATGAAAAATTTTTGGGCGCCGTCGGTTATAAAAATTGACGAAATTTATTATATGTACGTGTCTTTTCAAACCATTGGCGGTTGGCAAGAAATGCGTGTGTTTTCGTCTGATTCACCAAAGGGTATTTTTAAGTTAGAAAGAAAACTTTATAATGGTTTTTCAATAGATTCGCACGTGGTTAAAAACGAAAATGGTTTATTTATGTTTTTAGCACTTAATAATTATGAAGGTGAAAAGGTTGGTACAAGGGTTTATGTAGATAGATTGTTAGACCCTATAACTGCCGAAAACAATCCAAAAGAAATTATTGTACCCACCTTTTCGGAAGAAAAGTTCACCCCGCAATGTACCCCCGAAAAAGATTGGTACACTATTGAAGGCCCTTTTTATTTTTATGAAAACGGTTGGCACTATTTAATGTACAGTGGCGGTTGTTTTAAAGATGACACATACCATATTGGCTATGCGGCGGCAAAAACCGATGAGCAGGATTTAACAAAAATTAATTTTATTAAATCTACCGATAGCGGCAAGTTTAACCCTGTTATTATTAAAAACGAATTTGAAGAGGGTACGGGGCACCACAGTGTTATTAAACTGGGCGACGAGTATTACGCTATTTATCATGGCAGAGATTATGAATCGTCTAATGAATATACCGAACGGCGTACTGCACGTATTTGTAAACTTAACGTTTCTAATGGGGTAATAACTGCACAAAGATTTGCGGATGAAGTTTAAATTCAAAACCACGATAGAATTTTGTTCTACCGTGGTTTTAAATTTTTAAAAAATTTATGTATTTTATTTGTCGCAAAAATGTTTATTAATAAGAATGCTTAAAACTATAAGCGCTGCGGCATAGCACCCTTCAGCAACAACACCGAAAATATGCGCCGATGCCATATAGGTTAGTGCCGAAAAAATTTCAAATACCGCAAACACAATTAGCCAAGTGCTTACCGATTTTGCACCAACAAAATTTTCTTGACCGTTTTCAATACCTTTATAAGCTAATTTAATAAAGCGGTGAATTTTTTTGCGTCCTGCAACGTTTAATATAAACATTAAGAGCGCGGCAACAATAAAAATACCGCCCATGAAAATTGCAACAGTTGAGAAAAGAGCCAGGAAGAAGCCCGAAAGCATAAGTTCGGAACCGAGTTCTTCTGTGAGCATTTCGGTAGTTAAGCCGCTTAAGAAGGGAACACCCAGCATAATAGCGGTGTAAAGCACCCCTATAAACCCAATAAAAACAGCAAGAATGTTTGTAATTATGTAAAGGGCATAAACCGAACCACTTATAACTTTTATGTGGCTGTGTTCAACAACGCCCTTTCTAGCATCGGCATATAACAACCAAGAAAAAATGGTAATAAGTAAAATTAAAACGTTAAAACCACCCGAAAGCAAAGAACTGCCGACAGCAACGGTTAAAAGAATACAAAAAACAAAAAACGAATCGTTTTTAATAAATTCTAACGCGCGCGGTGTGGGACATTCGGGTATTGGTTGTTCAGCTTGGTCTGAAGTTTTGCCGCATTTGGGGCAAAATTTAAAAGCTTCATTTCGTTCAAAATCGCAATGTGGACACTTCATTCTTAGGCCTCCATTTTATATATTATCGTTTTTGAAATATTTATTAATTATAATTACAGCGACAACAAGTGCGGCATAGTAAAGTCCTTTTTGTGAAAACATAAACAAGGTTACGGGGTTTGCTAAAAATGCAAAAAAGTCTGCACCAACAGAGATTGCTGTAAATGCAATAAGCCAAAACTGAACAGTTTTGAGAGATAAAAATTTCTCCTCGTTGTTTTCGACGCTTTTATAAACGGATTTTACAAATCGGTAAATTTGACTTCTGCCAATAATATTAATTATTATAGCAACAATGCCGATTATAATTATCAAAACACCTATAACTACAAATAAAACAGTGGGCAACATACCACCATTTTCGGAAAATTCATTTAGGTCAAATGGCACACCGTATTCAATGCTTTGGAAAAATGCAGCAATTAGTGGGAATATGCAAACAAGTGCGCCTATAAGCATTATACCAATTCCGCTGAAAAAGCCCCATATGTATTTAAGCAAAACACCAACTGAAAACAGTTTAAAATTTTTTGCCGAAAGTTGATTTTTCTTTCCGTCAAGGTAAATAAGAAATGCCGCAATTGCCGTAAGCAAAAGAATAAGATTTTTCGGAATACTAAAAATACCTGTTACGGTTCCAAGTGATAGAATATTAATGTTTGTAATGACTGCGCTTGCGCCAATTAAAATGCAAAAAATTAAATACAAATTGCTTTTTACACAGGCAAAGATTCTAGGTGTTGGGCTGTCTGGCAAGGTTTCATTAGTCGCTTTAGCGCCACAGTTTTGACAAAATTCAAAATTTGTGCTTGAAGTGTATCCGCAAACTTCACATTTCATTTTTAACTTCTCCTAAGGTAGATAATATTCAAAGATTGAAAGCCACCCTTCTTGTTCGGCTTGGTGTTGGGTTTCCTTGGTGCGCAAAGTCCAACCAACCATTTGCATTTTCCAAAGTTTTTTGCAAAGTGTGGTGGACAAATTTTTTCTATGATTAAAGTTATAGGCAACAAAATCGGGTTTTGTTAAAAAGTTTAAAAGACTGTTAGTCAGCAAAAACTTAATTACTGGGTTTAACTTATCTTTAGTTTTAAAAAAGTTTTGACAAAGCTGACCGCGAATAATTTCGGGGCGGTTTTTCTTAAGCCATAAAATACAACGTGGGTCAAAGCTTTCAATACAATAAGCGCCTTTATAATCTTTAAGCATTTCTGCGGCGGCTTTTGCAAGGGCGGCTTGGTTGTTAAGCGGTTTCAATTCAACAATAATGGGTGCCGCACCGTCATAAAAATCAAGCACTTCCTTAAAGGTGGGAATGGTATCATCCGTATTTTCAAGCTTGTAATTTTCAAGTTCTTCTTTAGTTAAATCTTCAATGTTACCTGCCGCACCGGTTGTGCGTTTTAAAGCGCAGTCGTGAATAACGGCAAGGGTACCGTCTTTTAAAAGGTGTATATCAAGCTCAATACCGTAACCGTTTTCTTTTGCAAGTTTAAAAGCGGTCATTGAATTTTCAGCAATACCATTACCGTGAAGTCCGCGGTGTGCATAATTAAACCCGCGTAATTCGGACAGTTTTTTATAACCAACCCTGCCGCGAATAGCAAACAAGTAAAAAAGTATCAGTAAAATAATAATGATAGCGGCATATATCAAAACGGTTACCTCCAAAAACAGCTTTTATAATAATATTATATCATTATTTCAAATTAAATGCAATTACATTAAAAAAGACAACCCTTAAAGGGCTGTCTTTAAATTAATCAGTTTTTTCCCAGTTAGACATGCGCTTTGCGTACTTTCTGGTCATAACGTTAATTTTGTTAAGTACCACGTCTACTGTTAAGCGGGGCTTGTATTCCGCCACCTGTAAATCGTTATTTTGTTTGATAGCGGCAAGAATTTCATTTTTATCATCTGTTTTGAAGACTTCTTTTAAAACCTTTAAGGTGTATTCGTAACCGTACTGTGCCATTTCGTCAAAACTGTCGGGTGTGAAGACCATGGTTTCAAGGCGTTTGTCATTTGGAAAATCGTAAAACTTTAAAATTTTACTGTCAAAGGCATCGTTTTCAAAAAAATATTTATGGTTATCAAAATAAATACAAAGGATGTAATCTAAATCTTTTTCCATTAAAGGATAAGCGGGTATATTATCAACGAATGCACCGTCTAAAATGCGGTCGCCATTTATAATTTCGCCGCTTGTTAAAATGGGAATTGCAATTGCGCCTTTAATGTATTGCTGTAATTGTTCGTGGCTTAAATCGTGAAAGGGAATATATTCCACTTTAGATTTAGTAAAGTTCCACACAGCAACGTAATGTTCAAAAAAAGGTTTATCATCAGGGGTAAAAACCTTGCAAATTTCGTCGCGAATGGGCCCCGGGCCACCGTAAGATAAAAACAACCTACCGTGTTTTTTGGGGTTAATCATTTTCCAAATGCGTTCAAATTCGTAGGGTTTATTAATACCATAGGTTTGTGCTGCAAGCATACCGATAGAAGCCGAACTTACACACTTAATTTCATCTTTGTTGAAAAAAGTATCTACAGCTTTTAAAAAACCGTATTCATAAGCACCTTTACTTGCCGCGCCTGATAAAATAATACCAATTTTAGCCATTTTTAAAGTTCAACCCTTTTCGACCTTTTTCAACAAAACATTATAACATATTTCGACGTTTTTTTCAATCAGATATTTTTGTGAATAAAAGCCAAATTTATGCTATTGAAAATTGTAATTATGGTGGTATAATATAGAAAAAACGAAAGGCGGAAGGTATTTTGAAAATTACTGTAATTCAGCCACCTTATTTTGCGGGGGAAACTCCCGATGAATTTATTGCCGATTTTTTAATTAATGAACTTAATAAATCACAGTCTGACTTGGTGGTTTTACCCGAATATTCTAACGCGGGCGGACTTAGTGACCCCCAAAGAGAGCTTGCCGCACTTGTGCGCGCTGAAAAAATGCTAAAAGCCGCCAAAAATGCCGCAAAAGAAAAACAATGTTTTGTTGCGGTAAATGTGTTGGAAATGCGTAACGAAAAATTGCAAAACAGCACCTATTTATTTGATAAGGCGGGCGAAATTGCCTTTGTTTATGATAAAATTCATCTTCCGCCAAGTGAGGTTTCACTTAACGTCAATTATGGTGACGGTAACTGCACTTGCGAAGTGGACGGTGTTCGTTTTGGTTTTATGACCTGCTATGACGTTTACTATAACGAACAAATTGAGCATATTGCCGCTTTTAAGCCCGACGTTATATTAATACCGGGTTATCAGCGTGGAGAACGCACCGACATTATTAAAGCGCAGGCAAAATTAACCGCATTTCGTTGCAATTCTTATATTGCTCGTTCTTCTTATTCAATGAACGATGATGAAAAAGGCGGCAACACAATGATAGTTGCGCCCGACGGTAAAATTATTAACAATATGGGCAAGGAAATTGGTTCAATTACCGAAGAAGTTGACATTAAATGGAAGCATACCCGTCCTGCAGGTTTTGGTTGTGGCATTGTTAGAAATGATGATTTTATAAACGACGGTTTAAGACCTAATATATTTTATAGGTGATAAAAATGAGCAATATTTTTAGTAACGACTGTATAACCGAAAAGGAACTTATAATAACCCCCGGTGCGCCTATTGAAAACCCCATTCGAGTAATTAAAGCCGATGAAGTAGGGGAAGAGGCCATTAAAAAAGGCGATGCTTTTGCACAGGAAATTGAAGACCGTTTTGTTGCAAATTTTGAAAGACCGCAAGACAAAATGGCGCACGTTTCTACCTTTGTTGTAGTGGGCGATACGGTTTATATGTCGTATTATGCAAATATGAAAGAACCGTCTGAAGACCCGAAAGACCAAACCGCGCGTTTGGCTTATGCAAAGGTAAGCAGCCCTCAAGATATTACCTTTATTGACCTGCAAACCACAGGCGATAAGGTGGGCGAGCGGGTAATTGACCGTGTGTATGACACCATTTTAATGCAAAAGGACGAGGACACAATTTACATTATGTGGACTGCCGCTACTGACGGCAACTACTACCGTTTTTATCAGCCATTTACACTTTCAACCAAAACCTTGGGTAAAATTGGAGTAAACCGTTTTAAAGTTAATGATACCGTAAATGATTTTAGCGTTACGGGTATTAAATTTGCCCTTGCTAAAGAGGGTGTACCCTGCAAAAAAATGTACGTTGACATTGGTATAATGCAAAAGCTTTCCTGCCGTGAAGAAAATGGCGAAAAATGGTATTATTCGGGTACATACAGCGGCGACTTTACCGCAATTATCAAAAGTAAAGATTTAATTACTTGGGAATACGTTTCACAGCCCGATTTTATTAACGATTCCAAATGGGAAAACGCAACCTATGTTTTGGGAGATAAAATTTTCTATTTTGTTCGTCAGCAAAACGAAAATAAGTGCGGCTTTTTAACCGCTTATAACATTAAAAATAACACTTGGGATGCACCTATTGAGGTTGAAGACTGTCAGTCACGCGGAGATATGATTTTTTATAAGGGCGAGCTTTATTTGTTCCACGCACCTATAGACCGCGACCATATTGGTATTATTAAAATTGACCGCGAAAATTTGGCAAACAGCCAAGTTGTGTTACAAGCAAAAATGCAAAGCAGTTGTTTTTACCCCTTTGTGCAGTATTATAACGGTGAAGGACTTGCAATGTCTTATACCGTTAACCGCCAACATATTCGTTTAGCAGAATTTGATTTGTATAAATATATCTAATTACATTTTTAAAAAAGTAAAGCAGGGCATTAATTGCCCTGCTTTTATTTTTTATATTCAATTGTTTCCGAAATATCGCAACCAATTGCGTCACAAAACCTTGCAGGTACGTAACTATCGTATCTTTTCACTTGGTTTTTATAGTAATTATCTATAATTTGATATTGCATACCTGTTCGTTTACTTAATTCATATCTGGTTATACCATATTTTTTCAATGCCTTATCAAGTGTTAATTTTATTATAGTTATATTTTACACCTCTTATAAATATTTTATTAGAGATATATTCAGTCGACAATTTACTTGATTAAATATATATTTATATAAGTATATAAACGGGTCGGTCGGGTATGACTAAAAGAATTGTTATTGCAGGAAGCAGAAGTTATGAAAATTACGATGAGGCAAAAGCTTTTATTGAAGCGTGTATAAAAAGAATAAAAAAGAAATATATCATTATATTTGTGTCGGGTGGTTGTACAGGTGCAGATTTTTTACGCAAAAAAATTCAATAAACCGATAAGGGTAAAAATGGTATAACATCTTGACAATTACTTTGTCTGCTTTTAAAATCAAGATATAAAAGGGGGCTTTTGTGTGGATTATAATGCAAAACTTAAATACCACTTTAAAACCAAAAAGGGTTGGGTAAATGACCCTAACGGACTTATATATTTTAAGGGTTGGTACCATTTGTTTTATCAGCATTGTCCTAATTTTGAACACCCCAACCTTGAACCAATGCATTGGGGACATGCCAGAACAAAGGATTTTATAAATTATGAAGAACTTCCCATTGCGCTTTACCCCGACGCTCCGTACGATGATGAGGGGTGTTGGTCGGGTACTGCAATTGAAAAAGACGGCGTTTTATATCTTTTTTACGCTTCAATTCATACGAATGAGGGTGCTAATCGTCAAACCGAAAGTGTAAGTGTTGCATATTCCGAAGATGGAATCACTTTTAAAAAGTATAAAGGTAATCCCGTTATAAAGGGCTTTAACGAATTTGGCGCGCACGATTTTCGCGACCCCGCAGTTACCGAAATTGACGGTGTTTATTATCTTGTAATGGCAACCGGAAACATGGAAAAAACCAAAGCGCGTTTGCTTTTATATAAAAGTGAAAATCTTTTCGACTGGGAATTTTCAGGTGTTATGAGCGAATGGGACGACTGTATCTATGCTGAATGTCCGTCGTTTATGGCGGTGGACGATAAGCTTTTACTTGCGTGTTCGGTTTGCAAACGTGACTGGTCACATTATTTTCAAATAAAATACGGTCATTTTAAAAACGGCGTTTTCATAACCGATTTTGTTGGCGAGGTTGACAAAGGTCCCGACCAATACGCAGGTCAAATTTTCCGCGACCAAACGGGGCGAACAATTTTAATTTCGTGGATTCCCGGTTGGCTTTATAAGAATTACAGGGAAAAGGATGTTGGGTGTATGTCGGTCCCGCGGGAAATATTTTTGAAAAGCGGTAAGGTTTGCGGTTGGCCCGTAAAAGAGGTACAGCATTTACTAAAGGACAGTGACCCCGCACTAAAACGCACCGCAGACGGTTTCGAGGTTGAGCGAGAAGGTCGTTCTACGGTTGTTTATAAGGGCAAAATTTGTGACCTTAAAGTTATTCGTGACCAATACGTTATGGAAGTTTTTATAAACGGTGGCGAAGAAATTTATTCAATATTATTGTAAAAAAGCGGCTAATAAGCCGCTTTTTCTTTTTATTGCACATAATAAGCTATAGGAGTTGATTTTATGTGCACAGCAATAAGCTATAATCAGTTTTTTGGCAGAAATTTAGATTTAGAACGCGGTTTTTCGGAAAGAGTCGTTATAACCCCGCGAAATTATAATTTTAAATTACGTAAAGCAGAAGACTTAACAAACCATTATGCAATAATCGGTATGGCGACGGTGGTAAATGGTGTGCCGCTTTATTTTGACGCTACTAACGAAAAGGGCTTGAGCATGGCGGGGCTGAATTTTCCAAACAATGCGGTTTACCACCTGCAAAATAATGAAAAAATAAATATTGCCCCGTTTGAATTGATACCTTTTATTTTGGGTAAATGCCAAACCGTTGCTGAAGCGGAAAAACTGCTTTTTAATATTAACCTTGTAAATATTAATTATAGTGATAAGCTTCCAAACACACCGCTTCATTGGGTAATTGGCGACAATAAAAAATCCCTAACGGTTGAAAGCGTTGGGGAAGGGCTGAAAATATATGAAAATACGGTTGGCGTTTTAACAAATAACCCACCGTTTTCAATGCAGGTTGAAAATCTTGAAAAATACCGCAAGCTTTTTAAAGCTCGACTTTATAAAAATGACGGGGCAATAAGTTATTCGCTTGGGCTTGACGCGGTGGGACTGCCGGGCGATTATTCTTCACAGTCGCGTTTTGTTAAAGCGGCATTTGTTAAAGATAGAACACAAAACAACTTAAAAGAAGATTTTGCAGTTAATGACTTTTTTCATATTTTATCAAGTGTTGCAATGCCTAAAGGGTGCGTTTTTACACCAAGCGGCGAATGTGAATATACCCGTTATTCAAGTTGTTGCGACGGCGCAAGGGGAGATTACTATTACACAACCTATGACAACTGCGAAAAAGTAAAGGTTTCTCTTTGGGATTACGATTTAGAAAGCATTAACATTTTTCAAACCCGCGAAATTTGTGATTTATAGCTTTTGTAAAAGTCGGTTTTGAATATAAGGCATACCTTTTAAAATAAAAGCTCCAATGCCTTGACAACTGTATTTAATTAAAGTAAAATTAATGCATAAATCTTTAAGGAGGTTTAATAATGAGGAAGTTTTTAGCAGTTATTTTATCTTTGTTTTTGGTGTGCGGTCTTGCCGCTTGCGGTAATACCGAACCTGAGGGTTGGTATACCGAGGGGAAAATAACCGTTACCAAAAAGCAAGTGCAAAAAATTATTAACGGTAAATTTGAAACACCTAAAAATATTATTGTTATTATTGGCGACGGTATGGGTCCTAATGACATTACTTTAGCAGAAGAACATATTGACGGTGTTTATGATTTTGGCCTTGTGTTAAACCAAATTAAAAACCATGGTCTTGCAAAAACACATTCAGCCAATGCCGACGTTACCGACTCTGCCGCATCGGGTACAGCCCTTTCAACAGGGGTTAAAACCAATAACGGTTATATCGGTAAGGACGTTGACGGTAACGATTTGAAAACCATGGCGGAGCTTGCGCGCGAAATGGGTAAAAAGGTTGGCATTATTACCGACGAATCACTTTCGGGCGCTACGCCCACAGCGTTCACTGTACATAATGAATCGCGTTACAATACTGCTGAACTTATCAATTCTATGATAAAATTTAAACCCGACGTATTAATGGCAAAGGATTACAACGACGTGTTTATGGCTTTAGAGGACGAAGAACGCGGAATTTTTGAAAACGATTTTCTTGTTGCAAAAGATTTTGCGCGTTTTAAAGAAACACTTGATACCGACCCCGAATGTAAAAAGCCATTCCTTGGCTTTTTGGACGGTTATTCATCGGTTGCGTCTTATAACCTTGCACAGTGTGCCGAGGTTGCGTTTAAACGTCTTCAAAACGAAAACGGTTTCTTTTTAATGATAGAAAGTGCCGGTACCGATAAATTTGGTCACAGCAACGATATTGACGGTAAGCTTAACAGCGTGGTAACCCTTGACCGCACGGTAGCGGCGGCGCTTAAGTTTATGGAAAAGAACCCCGACACACTTTTAATTATTACCTCCGACCATGAAACCGGCGGCGTTAAGCTTTTTGATAAAGATACAAAATATTTAAGCGATTTAATTACCGTTACCGAACACACCGCAACACCCGTTCGCGTTTTTGGTGTTGGTAAGGGCACTGAATATTTTAAAGGCAAAACAGTTGACAATACCGACATTGCAAAGTTTGTAATTAAGGCAATTAAGGGTAAATAAATTTTATGGTTTATTGGGAGAGGGAAAAATGAAAAAATTCTTAGCATTGTTATTATCAGCGGCATTAATTGCATCCTGTCTTTCGGGTTGTCAGTTGTTTGGAAAACCGTCTTCTGACGATAAAAAAACAACATCAAGCGAAGCCGATACACAACAAGACACACAGTCGGAAGATGAAGCTTCTGATGTTGAAAGCGAAGAAGAAAAGGTTGACGACGATACTTCCGAAGAAGAAAAAAACGATGCAGAACCCGCTGTAAAGCTTACACAAGCACAGGCAAAAAGCATTGCGTCCAAGCTTATCGGCGCATTTGAAACATATAGTTTTTTAGGCATTTTTTGTGATGTTGAATATGTAGAAGGAGATATGTCACAGTATTTGACCGAAGCACAACGCGAAAATTATTTTAATATGCAGTACAAAATAAAATGTTGTCATTCTGTGGCTGAAGTTAAGGCACATTTTGCAAGAAGTGTAGACCCCTCAATATTGCCCGCATTTGATTCAAGTGATTTGTTTGTTGGTGAAAATAATGTTGTTTATAGCACAGTTGTACCAACCGGCGCTTTAATGTTAGATGACCTTAAAATTGACGGTTTTAATGATACTAAAATTTTTGCTTCTATAAAAGAATATGAATTGGGTATGGAATACATGGGCACATACCAGTTTGTGTTTACTAAGGATCCTGAATTTAAAATTACAAAAATAGGTTATATTCGTTAAAAGGGGATGTAGAAATGAAAAAGATTTTAAGTGTTATTTTACTTTTAATAATGGCGTTATCGCTTGTTGCGTGTGAAGCCCCCAAAAAAGATAACGATAGTGCGCCTACTAATTCCAAAAATGAAGAAGCGGTAAGCTCTGAAGAAGAACCTACAAGTTCAAAAGAAGAGGTTGCAAAAACCGAAGACGACTGCGTTGAAGAAAGCAATAAGCTTTTAAATGATGGCAAGCTTAAAGCGGCGCTTACCGTTTTGTATAACGGACAAAACGAATTCAAGGGTTCACAAAAAATCCAAGCTGCAATTAACAACTTTTTTAAACGTGTTAAATTTTCATTTACAGCTAACCCCGGCAAGTGTGATGCAAAAAGCTGCTTTAAAGACACTAGATTTCCCGGGGAAGCGGGTGCGCCCACTTATAATATGGGAATAAATTTTGTTGACAGTCAAACCAACAAGAAAGAAACTATAGCCAAAATTAATGGTCCGTATGATTATTTAAATGAAACGATAACCGATAAAAGCGCTAGAATGATAAAACAAAACGGCGATAAAATTTTGTTTGAAATTTTTACCGGCGAAGGAACATGGCCTACCTTTATATATAACGTTAAAACCAATAAGTTATCTATGTTGGCATGTGGGCTTGATGCTTTTGTATGCCAAAACGGTATGCTGATCTCACGTGAACACACTTATGGCGTTGATTCAAGCATGCTTTACGGTTATAATTGGGACGGCAAATTGGTTTATAAAAAAGAATCCGTTTTTGATTATACGGTAAAAAACGGTTGGGTTCATTATGCAACGTGGAATTATGATACAGACGTTTATACCGTATTTAAAATGAAGGTTAACGGCACCAATAATCAAGAGCTTGGCACTTTAGAGGGTAATGGTGACGGCGGAAGTCATTTGTCTATTGAGGGCGATAAAATTGTGTTCATTTACGATACATTCACTGGAGAAACAGAAGAATTTTCAATATACGATTTAAGTCCTATATTGTAATGACGTAAAATAAGGTGATAAAAATGAAAAAGATTTTAAGTGTTATTTTATTTTTAATAATGGCGTTATCGCTTGTTGCGTGTGAAGCCCCCAAAAAAGATAACGATAGTGCGCCTACTAATTCCAAAAAGGAAGAAGCGGTAAGCTCTGAAGAAGAACCCACAAGTTCAAAAGAAGAGGTTGCAAAAACCGAAGACGACTGCGTTGAAGAAAGCAATAAGCTTTTAAATGATGGCAAGCTTAAAGCGGCGCTTACCGTTTTGTATAACGGACAAAACGAATTTAAAGGTTCACAAAAAATTCAAGCGGCAATTAACAGCTTTTTTAAACGTGTTAAATTTGCATTTACAACTAACCCCGGCAATTGTGATGCCAAAAGTTGCTTTAAAGACACTATACACGAGTGGGAATCAGGATTGTCATCTTATAATGTAGGCATAAATTTTGTTGACAGTCAAACCAAGAAAAGAGAAACTATAGCAAAAATTACAATTCAATATGAAGATAAGATGTTTTTTGAATTGGATGAGATGAAAATTTTAAAACAAAATGGCGATAAAATACTATTCGAAATTTGGTCCGGACCTGGAAGATGTTCTACTTTTCTTTACAGTGTTAAAACTAACAAATTTACCGCATTGGCAGGGTGTCTTGACAATTTTGTTTTTGAAGACAATTTGATGGTTGCAACCACGCTTTCTTACGCCGTGGGGATGAAAGTTGATATTATGGCTTATAATTGGGATGGAAAACAAATTTATAAAAAGGAATCAACGCTATCTGGTTGTTGTTCGTATAAATCCGGTTACGTATATTTTGCCAAAGTTAAAGAAGACATTCTTAAAGATGTTTATACCATATATAAAATGAAGGTTAATGGTACAAACGAACAAGTGATAGGTACCATTGAAAGTGTAAGCGGGAATTATATGTACTTTATGAACGATAAAGTTGTTTTAGAAGGCATAGAATATAAAGAATACTCACTTTACGACTTGACCCCATTATCATAAGCATATAAACAAATTAAAAGCGAGGTGTTTAACACCTCGCTTTTTGTTTTAAAGTAACGGTTTTACAACGTTTTTAAAATCAAGATAATTGTCAATGGTTAAATAATTAAAGTCAGATTTATAAACTGCCTCATCGTTGCCGCCAAGACCGTAATCGTCGCCTATATATACAACTTCTTTGTGACTTAAACCGTTTTCTTTGCAGTATAAATCAAGCGCGTAAAATTTATCATAGGGCTTGGGTGCCATATCAAAGGAAGACGACCCGCCAACAAAAACACAGTAATCGCTAAAGGTTTCAACCACTTGGTCGTAAATTTTGCGACGTTTAATACGGTCGGGGTCAAAGCTGAGCTTGTCTTCTTGCTTTGCGGCAGTGCCCAAAATAGGAAATGTTACACAACCCGACGGATGAAATTCCACCGTTTCGCCTGCATAGGTTTTAAAATTGTATTTTTCTCTTAAAAGGTTAATTTTTTGGGTTACGGTTTCTTTGTCGCAGGGGAGAACAACGTCGCGTACAATATCAATGTTTTTGGTTTCGGCATTATATGTTCCGTACTGCATACCGTAGTTGCCGATAATATCAATTGGGAATTTTTCAAGCTGGTTGAAAATTCGCATAACCTGACCCGCACCCACCATTAAAAGCTTATACTTTTCAGAAAGGGTGGTTAAAATTTCTCTGTGTTCTAAGCTTAAAGGGGTTTTGTGTTGGGTTAAAGTACCGTCTAAATCCATTGCAACAACTTTAATTTTGTTATACATTTTCGTCATCTCCAAAATCATAATTAACCCACAATACTGTGTATCTGTCTTTTAAATCCTTTGCGTAAAGTATTGCGTTTTCAATTTTTTTCTTACCGTAAAGGGCGTAAAATTCGTTAATATCAAGCTTTACAAGCGAAAGCATTTCTTTAATTTTTTCGGCGGTCGGCATTTCGGTCAAAATTTGTCGTATTTCATTTTCCTTTTTAAGATATACTTTACTTCTATCGTTTTTATAATTGCCAACCTTTTCTTGAAGCGCAATACAGCCACTACTAACGTCAAGGTAAATTTCATTCATTTTTTGACGGTAAAGCTCATCACTTGGGCGGTAAATTTTTGTTGGGAATTTATTTTTAAGTATTTTTTCACGAATTTCAGCAGTAATGACGGTGGAATAGGCAACGTCAATTCCGTGAGGGAAGTATTCGGTATTGGTTACAATGCCGGTAATTTCAAAAAAGTGGGAAAGGTGGTGCTCGCTGCCTGAAGCGGGGCGGGAAGAACCGGCAAAGCTCATTAAAATGCCAATTATTACAAGCGCTTCCATAAGGGTTTTAACGCTTTCTTGGTTTCTTTTAAGAATTCCGTCCGCCAACGCTAGTGTGCGGTCAATTTGCTGATAGGTTAAGTCGTATATGTATTGGCAAAAATATTCATCATTTACACAGTGGCTTAATTTCCAGTCGTTAAGGGCGGAAAATTTACCAATTATATCGCCAAAACCTGCTTTTAACATTTCAAGCGGCGCATTTGCCAAAACCTCGGTATCTGCAATAATTGCAAGGGGAAGCCCTGCGGCATAGGTAATCTTCATACCGTCGGTTATCATGGCGGCGCCATTTGAAGCATAACCATCCATTGAGGGCGCAGTTGCCACAACCATATAGGGCAGGTTATTAAAGTGAGAAACGTATTTGCATAAGTCCTGAATTACGCCCGAACCTATACCTATAATTAAGTCAATACCGTTAAGATTAGTGCATACCGCATTAATGGCTTCTTCGTTTGGTACAAGAATTTTTTCGCCGCTAAAAATAACCTGTTTAATCCTTTTATCAGAAAGTGCTGAAACGGTTTTTTCGCCTGCAGCGGCATAGGTGTTAGCGTCCGCCACAATTAAAATGTTTTCATAATCAATGCAAATTTCACGTAATCTTTCGGTGGCATTGTTTTCAATATAAACGTATTTTATGTCGCAGGTGTGGGTTTTACCGCAACTGCAGTTAACACCCTTTAAAAGCGCATTAATGTCCAAAACAATTTCTCCTTTACTAAAATCTATAATTAAGGTATAATATATCAGTCAAAATAAATCAACAATTAAACTAAAAATGCAAAAAAGTTGGCTATTTAATTTAAAAACCTATTAAATCGGTCAAAAACGGTCAAAATTGGGGTGGCAAAATGCTTAATAAAGAAAGAGAACAAGAAATTTTAAGTATATTAAAATCTAGCGGTGGTTTTGTAACGGTTAAATACCTTTGCGATACCCTTTTTGCAAGTGAGTCAAGCATAAGACGTGACCTTAAAGCGTTAGAAGTGCGCGGACTTGTTAAAAGAAGCTATGGCGGGGCAACCCTTGCAGTTAATTTTTCAAATATTGTTACCTTTAATCATCGCACAAGGCAAAATGTTAACGCTAAAAGAGAAATTGCCAAAAAAGCCGCCGCACTTATAAATGACGGTGACGTAATTTTTCTTGACCAGTCTTCAACTTCATTTTATCTTGCCAACGAAATTATCAACCGCAATTCTTTAACTGTGGTTACAAATAATATTGAAATTATGATGTTGCTTTCAAATTCAAATATTAAGCTTATTTCGTCGGGAGGGGTATTAAGTGACGAAAACCGCAACTGCCTAATTGGAGGCGACGCACAGCAAACCTTTGGAAATATTTTTGCAAACCTTGGGTTCTTTTCAGTAAAAGCAGTTAGTGACGACGGTGTTGTTAGCGATTGTTCGCGCGAAGAAGTGGTTGTAAGAAACGCCATGCTTAAAAATGCCAACAAAAAAATATTACTTTGTGACAGTTCAAAATTTTCTTTAACTGCACCCTTTGTGCAATGTCGTTTAGATGAAGTGGATTATCTTATAAGTGAAGAAAATTGTTCACAAAGATTTGCCGGTTTTTGCGAAAAAATTAAATTGTTATAAAATATAGCGGGGTGTTTTTGGCGCCCCGCTATTATTAGTTTTTATACTGTTTGGGTGAAACACCCGTAAACTGTTTAAACCGACGTGAAAAATATACCGCGTCGTTAAAGCCGCAGGCCTCTGCCACTTGCGAAACAGAAAGCCCTTGACCGTAAATTTCAAAAAGCTTTTTTGCGTGTTCAATTCTAACCCTTGTTAAAAAGTCAATGGGCGACATTTTGGTGGCTTTTTTAAATTCCATACGAATGTAATCTTCGGCATAGCCGCTTTGGTTAAGCAATGCTGTTACGTCAAAATCGGCATTTGAAAAGTTTTTGCCAATACTGTCAATAAGCTTATTAATTTCTCGGTTGATTCGTTTTTCATAATGCACGTTTTTAAGCAAAAAATGTGCATAAGCATTGCACAGCGCCGATAAATATTCATCATCTGCGGTGCGGTTATCAAATATAAGCTTTGAAAGAGTTTTACCGTTTAAGGTTTCGTTGTCTTGTTCAACAATTATTTTGTCAAACATAAATAGGTGGTTAAAATCGCCCCCAACCGAAATATTTACAAACCCGTCGCTTGAAATCGACCCGTGTGTTGTTTTGGGTGGAACAATAATAATTGTACCGGGCGTAAAGGGGATTTTTTCATTATCGGTAGCAAGGTAACCGTTACCGCTTAAATAATACATAATTTCCCAATTGGCATGTTGGTGCAAAGGGTATTTTTTAGTGCCTTTTTTTGTTATAGATATTGAAAAGTTGTTCATATTATCACCAAACACAGTATACACAAAATCTATCTTTTGTGCAAGTATTAGAATATGTAGTTATACCCATTATGGTTATAAAGAGTTATAATTAAGTAAACAATTTGTTTTTGGAGGAAAAACAATATGAAAAAATTTGTCGGTTTTGAACACGGTATGGGTATTGGCGGTTGGCTTACCAATTATAAGCGCTTTAATGTTTTGCCGCAGGACAAACGTCTTTGTTTGACCGTTGGCGATATGGAACATTTTGCAACCTACATAACCGAAGACGACATTAAATATATTTCAGAGCTTGGCATGGACCACATACGTCTTGGTTTTGACCAAATTGTTTTTGAAGAAGCACCTTACGTTTACCGTGAGGAAATTTTTGAACATATTGACAATTTTATTTTGTGGTGTAAAAAATATAACCTTAATGTTGTGCTTAATATGCATAAGGCAGTAGGTAATTATTGCGATATTCAAGAAGAGGTTGAGCTTTTAGACGATGACGAACTTCAAAACCGTTTTATTTCACTTTGGGTTGCGTTTGAAAAGCGTTACAGTAATGATAACAGTATTGCTTTTGAGCTTTTAAACGAAGTGCGTGACGTTAACCCTGAAAAATGGAACGTTTTGGCTGAAAAAACCATTACGGTTATTCGCAAGCTTAATAAAGAAAGAAAAATTATTGTTGGCTCTACTTGTTGGAACAGCCCCGACAAGCTTAGATTTCTTAAGGTTTTCGACGATGAAAACGTAATTTACACTTTCCATACTTATGCTCCGTTTGAGTTTACTCATCAGCGCGGCGTTTTGCAATGGGCACCGCTTTATTATAACCGTGTAATGAAATACCCCGACGGTATTGACCGTTACCGCGATTATCACAAGGTTGTTTTCGGTAATGAAAACGCATACCCCAACCATGAAGAAATGGACGTTAATTATATTCGTTCTTCGCTTTATCACGCAATACAATTTACAAAACAAAATCCCGACAAAATTTTGTGGTGCGGCGAATTTGGTACCATTCGTCATGCAGACATTACTTCACGCGAAAATTGGATGCGTGACGTTATTACAGTTTTAAAGGAAAACGACATTCCTTACTGTGTTTGGAATTATTTAAGCACCCCCAATGACGGTAACCGTTTTAGCTTGGTAGATGACGATAACCGCAAAATTCTAAGTGACGAATTGGCCAAAATTATTAAGGGCGAAGTATAATGGAAAAATTAGCGTATTTACTTTTGTCGGTATCGCTAACTTCCGGCAGAAATATTATTTCTAAAAAAACCGCGGTTGTATTTTCTTCCCGCGCACAGTTTTTTCTTTCCCAAACAATACTTTTTGCCGTTTGCGCCTTACTGCTTTCGTTAATTGGTGCAAAAGGTTTGGTTGGGGTTTCTGACATAACCGTAATTTATGGTATAATTTATGGTGTTTTACTTATTCTTTCACAATGGATGTTAACCCTTAGCTTAAAAAGTGGCGACACTTCAATTTGCACCGTAATTTATTCGCTTGGGTTTATATTACCAACCGTTTCGGGTGCAATTTTTTGGGACGAGGTGCTTACAATTCTTAACCTTATTGGTGTTGTTGTGGCAATAGCGGTAGTTTTGTTAAGCGCTAAGGGTTCGAAAAACGAAAAACAAAGCAGTAAACTGTTTGTGGTGTTTATTGTTGTTGCAATGCTTGCGTCGGGTGGACTTGGTATTATGCAAAAGGTTCAGCAAATGTCAAGCGCGGCAGACGAAAAGGGCACATTTTTGTTTATTGCGTTTATTGTGGCGTTTTTGTCGTCGCTTTTTGCATTTTTGCTTTGCCGACAAAAGCCAAACACAACCATAAAAAATGCAATTTACCCTGCGGCTGCAGGTCTTTGCTTTGGTGCGGCAAATTTTTGTAACACCGTTTTGGCGGGAAAAATGAAAAGCGCAATTTTCTTTCCGCTTCAAAACGTGTCGACAATACTTTTGTCTACATTACTTGGCATTTTAATATTTAAAGAAAAAATAACCCTAAAAACTGCGATAATATTATTGCTTGGTACGGTGGTTATTGTGTTGTTTAGTTTATAAAACAAAGCGGAGTGATTTTCACTCCGCTTTAAACATTAAGTAAGAATTCAATTTTTAAAATATAAACATTGCATTTATCACTTTAATGCTTTAAAATAATGGCAAAGGAGTTGAATATATGCGTAAAGCTGAAACGTTAAAACGTTACGGTTTGTTTATTATATCGTTGTTTTTTATTGGCTTGGGTATTGGTTTTGCTAAACACGCCGATTTGGGTATTTCGCCTATTTCATCCACCCCAAATGTAATGAGTATAAAGTTTGACTTTTTGTCACTAGGAGAATGGATGTTGGTTGCAAACCTTTTGCTTTTGGTTGGACAAATTTTGTTGCTGCGTCGTAACTTTAAAATAGTCCAATTTTTGCAAATACCATTGTCTTTTTTGTTTGGCTATTTTACTGATTTGGGCGTTTGGATTGTGCGTGACATTCCCAATAATACTTACATTATAAAATTTGTTTTGCTGTTAATCAGCATTGTTATTATTGGTTTTGGTGTTTCATTAGGGGTAATAGCAAATGCGATTTTAAATTCGCCCGAAGCATTTATAAAAGTAATTGCTGACAAAACTAAAAAGGAATTTGGTACAATAAAGGTTATTTTCGACGTTTGCTGGGTTTTATTTGCGGTTATTTTATCGCTTGTGTTTTTTAACGGCAAGTTAATGGGAATTCGCGAGGGCACGGTAATTTCGGCATTTTTGGTTGGCTTTGTTGCAAAACTTTTTCGTCCAATTTTGCAAAAATCGTTAACAAAATTTCTTACTATGTAAGTGATTTTAATTTATAGAGGAGAGAAAAAACGTAGTTTTTTAATTTCGGGTGGCATTATTTTATTGACACAACACCGGCATTTGAATGTGTTGTAATGAAAAGATAATCTAACAAATAAAACGGAGTGGGAAACCACTCCGTTTTTGTTATTTTTGTGCTAAATAATTTTCTTTTCCAAGCTCGTAAAGGTTATTTCCGTTACTGTCAATAACAACAATTACGGGGAAATCTTCCACCTCAAGCTTGTAAATGGCTTCGGCGCCAAGGTCTTCATAAGCGACAAGCTCAGATTTTTTAACGCATTTTCCAAGCAAGGCACCGCATCCGCCAATTGCCCCAAAATATACCGCACCGTGTTGCTTCATTGCGTTTATAACCTCTTCGCCGCGTTTTCCTTTGCCAATCATACCGGTTTGTCCCATTTTAATCAGCGTTGGGCTGTAGGCATCCATTCTATACGAGGTTGTAGGCCCTGCCGAGCCGATTACCTGTCCCGGCTTTGCGGGGGTGGGACCCACAAAGTATATTATTGCGTCTTTAAGGTCTATGGGTAAAGGTTTGTTTAAAGCCGCCAACTCGCACAAGCGCTTATGCGCCGCATCGCGCGCGGTGTAAATTGTGCCCGAAATAAGACAACTGTCGCCCGCTTTTAAACCTTTAGCGTCCTTGCGACTTAACGGGGTTTTTATATGTATTGCCATTTATATTACCTCCGTTTTATGTCGTGTAACGTGGCAGTTTATATTAACTGCTACCGGCAAACCTGCAATATGTGTTGGAAAATACTCAATATTAACAGCCAGTGCGGTGGTTTTGCCGCCAAATCCTTGGGGCCCAATGCCCAAAGTGTTAATTTCTTCTAATAATTCTTTTTCTAAATTGGCATAAAATTCATTTTCGTTTGGTTGGTCAATGGGGCGAAGTAATGCTTTTTTAGCAAGATATGCTGCCTTGTCAAAGGTGCCGCCAATTCCCACACCAACCACAATTGGAGGGCAGGGGTTAGGGCCTGCTTCTTCAACCACGCGTTTTACAAAGCTTTTAACACCTTGCAGTCCGTCCGACGGGCGAAGCATGGCAATTTGACTCATATTTTCACTACCAAAGCCCTTGGGTGCAACGGTAATTTCAATTTTATCGCCTGATACAATTTCATAATAAATCATTGCGGGGGTGTTGTCGCCAGTGTTTACACGGTCAAGCGGGTCTTTAACAACGCTTTTGCGAAGAAAACCCTCGTCATAACCTTGACGTACACCCTCGTTTACAGCGTCGGTAATGTTACCGTTTACATGCACGTCTTGTCCAATTTTTAAAAATACACAGGCAACCCCTGTGTCTTGACAAATGGGCAAGCTTTGGCTGTCGGCAATGGTATAGTTTTCAATTATTTGGTTTAATATTTCTTTGGCTTGGGGCCAAGGTTCGTTTTCGGCAGCACGTGTAATGCAGCATTTAATATCACTGCTAAGGTGGCAGTTTGATTCAATGCAAAGTTTTTTAACGGTATTCGTAATTAGTAAAGCATCAATTTCGCGCATAATTATCTCCGTTTGGGTAGTTTAATGTGTTTTTAACATTATAACATAACCGTTTTGAAAAGTAAATGTGTGGCTAGAAATTAGCTATAAAGTTGACTTTTAAGGGGTGGGGTGGTAGTATAAATGAGTAAACTATATCACTGAATTGTTGACTATTTGCGGTTGTTTTACTGCGGTAGACATGTTCTTATTGTACGGGAGAGGATGGCATGAGCAATTTACTAAATAAGCGAAACTATTCGTTAGATATAGCAAGAATAATTGCGGCATTAACGGTTATTATGATACACTGTAGTGCACCGTTTGTAACGGGCTCACAGTTGTTTTCAAGCGAGTTTGTTTTTGGCAACATGTTTGACAGTATATCTCGAATAGGGGTACCATTATTTTTAATGATTTCTGGCGCATTGTTTTTAGATGAACAAAAAGAAGTTACTTTAAAGGGGATTATATCTAAAAACATAAAAAGTCTTGCCATTATTACAATAATATGGTCTGTAATATATTCCGTTGTTAAAAACATTGTATTTCCATTTTTTGACGGTGGCTCTATTAACCTTAAAAACGCTATCGGCGGTATAATAAACGGTCATTATCATATGTGGTATTTGTATATGATTATTGGGCTTTATTTTATTGTTCCGGTTTTGAAAAAGATTATAAAAGCATAGCTCGGTTGAAAAATATAATAAATTATGGTATAATAATTTTGTTTAAAGGAATTTTATGGTGAGAGGAATTTTAAAAAATGAAGCGCGTTAAAATAATCTTATGCTGTTTTGTAATATTGCTGCTTACTTCTTGTGCAACAGCAGAAAAGGCGTATAAAGAGGGCATGGCAAATCTTGAGGTTAAAAATTACACCGCCGCGGAAGAATGCTTTAAAAAAGCTGTTGACGACGGTTATACCAAAGATAACGTAAGGGTTATTTATACAATAGTTAGCGAATATAATAACGCAAAAGAATGTTTTGATGCGGATGAATATGAAAAAGCCAGAGAGCATTTTGACAAAATTCCTAATATGTATGGCGATTATTTAATTGGTATTGATATCAACGTTTTAAAAGAACAAATTGAAGAAATCGAAAAATTAAACGCTTCCATATTAAAAGCAAAAAATTTATTGGAATCGGGCGATTATGACGACGCTAACGCAATTCTTTTAATGCTTGATACAAGCCGCGCAACCGAAAAACAGTTGACCGAAGTTGAAGAACTTAAAAAGCAGGTTAAGCTTGAAAAGAAAAATAACGACCATGAAGTTATAACTAAAATTGAAAACTTGGTTCAAGACTATGTTTGGGGCTTATGCGAAGCGGTTAACACGGGCGATTTTAGGGCCTTGAAGGGCAGTCTTTATGAAGGAAGTTCAATTTACGAAACCCAAAAGGCGTTTATAGCCAAAAAGGGCGGTAAGGGTATATACGAATTTGCTTTGGACGCCAAAGTAAATAGCGTTAAATGGACGTCAGAAACCGAATGTATAATTAGCACAAGTGAATCGTATGAAATATATGATAATAAGGGTTACAGAACTCAAACCTTTAGATATACATACGGTGTTATTGAAACAAAAGACAAACAATTATTTTTAACTTCTATAAAAAATTCAAAATAATATAAATAGGGTTTTATGTATAAGAAAAAGCGGAGTGAAATCACTCCGCTTTTAAGTTTAAGGTATTTTCAAACCGTGCACATAAGTTATTTACTGAATTTTTAATAAGCTTTTCTATTAGTGCTGACAATTTATCAATTCTTACAAGCTTGAAAATTAATATTCTTATTTTATCTATTAATATGCATACAAGAAAAATTGCCAAAGCACATCCAATTATAGATAATGTAAAGGGTACAAAACTAAAGTTACCAATTAAACCATGTATTTTTGACATTAAAGAAGTTCTAATTAAAGGATTTTCGTGTATCAAATAAACCGAAAAAGCAGAAGTGGCAAAAAATGAAATTACAGGTGAAAAAGCGGGATTAAAGTTTGTTTTTGATAACAAACATAATAATGCAATTGCCATTAAAATTATTGTTGGAGATACATAACTTACAAGTATACCACTACGATTTGTTAAAAATGAGATATTGGAAAGCTGTAATGCAATTTTTGAAACCCAAGTTATTATAAATGCTGATAATAAAATTAATAGCCATATTTTTCTTGAAAATAATTTGTTTAAATCATATTTCTTTATTATCGCGCCTACTAAATATATAAAAACAAGCCATATAACGCTATAACCACCAAGAAGTGAGAACGAATCATAAACGGTACAAACAATACCAAATACAGCAAAAACAATTAAGTAAATAAAAGCATGTTTAAAGCTTGATTTATATACAAGCAGATTTAACAGCGGGGACAGGAGAAAAAGACCAACGTATGCTGTGAAAAACCAATATTTTTTAAAAATTATTGGGAAGAAACTTTTTATAAGCTCTTTTATTCCAAGCGGTTCGGGTCCGAAAAAATTGAAAATTAAAAACAACGAAACACTATAAAAAACAACAGTAAACGCTAGATTCAATAAATTTTGTATTTTTGGAAAAACCTTTTCCCCTTTGTACCCAATATAACCCGAAATAAGTACAAAACAATTTACTGCGGGGTAAGCGAATATTTCAATAAACCACACTAACGAAAACTTTTCCAGTGCAAGTGGCAACTTTAAAATTCCACCATGCCCCAAAACGTGTAAAAATACAACGCTTAGCATAGAAATTATTCGTAATAAGTCAATTCCATAATTACGAGAAACTTTGCTCATTCGTGTTTTTCCTCCGTGTAATGCTATAGTTGCATTATAAGCAAAAATAGCCCAAAAGTAAAGAGTTATAGTATAAAATTTAGGCGGTTAAGGAAACCAAAGACATTGACACCTTTCGACAAGTTTTGCATGGCGATACATAGTGTGGTGGAAAGATATAAAGCGATATTGCAATAATTTGCCATTTGTTGTAAAATACAATCATAAAAAACAATTGTGATTGGAGAAATCAAAATGAAAAAGGCTTTAGCAATAATTTTATTGATTTGTTTTGTATTATGCTTAACCGCATGTAACAATGATGAAACGTCAAGTGATGTAATGAGCGATAATTTACAAATCATATCAACACCACCTCAACCGGAAGATAATTCTTCACAACAAAATTTAAATCCGTCCACTTCAAGCCCATCATCTTCGGAGGAGACTAATGAACAACAAACAACAAATATAACTTTAACCGAATCGAAAAAAATTGCCGAGAATTTAGTTTCCAAATATCATCAGTATTCTTATTTAACTGTTTGCTGTGATACTGAATATAACGATAATTATACTGTGTGTAAAATTGCTTGTTGTCATTCAATAAAAGAAATGAAGGAACACACATTAAAATACCTAGATAAATCTATTGCTAACAAATTCATTAGTGAAAATTTTTCAGATGATAAAAGCGGAAATATATATGTCGTTATTGATGGCTATGGGATCTTAGGATATGGTGAAGTTTCTATTATTGAATATTCATCTAAAAAAATCGTTGCGAAAGTGCCAGTGGTGGATATTGATGGACCAACAGGTGCTTATGATGTATTTTATATAGAGAAAAAAGGAAACGATTTTATAATAACGGGCATTAACAAATAGCCAATTTGTTTGAAAACACAAGTATAAAACTCCTTTGTTGACAGATAATAACAGTGTTATCAAGTCAACAAAGGAGTTTTTATATATGAAAGCAACTGGAATAGTTCGTAGAATTGAGGTTCGTGTTATAATAACACAAAAGCGCGATAAACCCTTATAGGCACTGGGTT
>JAZNJR010000003.1:0-87497 GCA_045578165.1 Acutalibacteraceae bacterium | reverse complement strand
ACTATAGAGGCAAATATTTAATTGTAGGCCCCCTCCTAAGGAATTTACATCCTGGAGGGCCGTTCGGCGTAAGCCGCAGGGTTCTCGGGGCCCATTCAAAATCTTTGATTTTGCTAATGGGCGAGGTTCCTATATCCATTTAACTATAGAGGCAAATATTTAATTGTAGGCCCCCGCCTAAGGAATTTACATCCTGGAGGGCCGTTCGGCGTAAGCCGCAGGGCTCTCGGGGCCCATTCAAAATCTTTGATTTTGCTAATGGGTGAGGTTCCTATATCCATTTAACTATAGAGGCAAATATTAAATTGCCAACACATTATATCATTTACATAAAACTTTGTCAAACCGAAAGATTGAATTCATTTTCGAGCATAGCCCTAACCAATACCGGCAGCGCACAAGTGCACTTCTTTGTTGGGCTGTCAGCCATACAAGGAATACTAGCCACCGGTAAACTGGTTTATCAAACACCTTAGCTCCCTATGATGAGGAAACCGGACACATTATAATGTGAAGTGCAACACTAAATAATTTCAATTTCAATGCCTACCACACCGTATTTTTGTTGTTTTTCTGGTGGGTAATATTCGTTCATATCATCGGCTTCGGCGTTTTTTATTTCTTCTGGTAAATAGCCACATTTTAAAAGGTCAAGTGACCGATAAAGTGCATCAAAATTATCAAAACGGTAAAGCGATAAAACCTTTGCAGTTATCGTTTCTTCGCCACAACCGAAAACAATTTCATCATCAATTTTTATAAACGAACGCTTTTCGTCCCACAGACGCAATTCAATTGTTTTTTGCCCGCTTTTTATCATTTGAAAAGGGCATTTTTTTAAGTTCATATAATGGGTCATATACATCACCTTTATAGATATTATAAAACCGCTCTTGGTGGAATACCTGCTCTGTTATCAAAAAATGCAAGCATTCGTTCGTTTATATATTGAGGTTCGATTTGTTCTATTGTTGTTATTTGTTTTATAAAGGTTGAATCTTCTTGATCCAATTTATTTGAAATAACTAAGTGTCCTTCTTCAAACCATATTAATCCACTATCAAATAATTTATGGTGATTTTCACACAGCCAAATTCCATTGTCGGCATCAACTGCCAACCTAAATTTACTATCAAAATCTAAATCTTCTCTTTTTCTGATAGCTGCAACAGGAAAAATGTGCGCAGCTTGAATAATTCTATCTATCTTGCATTCACACAACACACACTTTTTTTCGCCATTGAATTTGCGCAATAAATTGTATATAAATTGTGGACTTCTGAGATTGTCTTTTACATGGTCGCTCATATCATTGTCAAATTGATATGAATCATCTAATATCTCGATGGGCTTATTGCCGTGAGTTTTTGAATATTTAGAAATAGCTTCTTTATCCGGTTCGCTAATTTCTGTAGATTCGTTATCAACTATCTGGAATAGTTTTACAGGTTTGTCTGTAATCGCCGAAATGGCAAAACATAATAGTGTGGTTTCCTTTTGATTTGCACCAAATGTCTTACCATAGATGTGGTAATAATCGCCTTCATCTGTGATGTATGTTGATTCGTTACCGGGATTTACATTCCTCAAATGATTTCGTGCATTAATCAAATCTTTGACAGAGGCATAAGGGAGCAATTGAGTATTTTCTAATCCAAAATCAGGATTTAAAAACTCAACTCCAACAGTTATCATTACTCTATAGAAAAACAACATATAGTCAGTTTCATTATTGCCTTTAAACGGTAAGAAATAAAACCAAAACAAGCTATGTTTTTCGTTATTTGTTTTTTCTTTTAAAAATATTGATAACGCAGTTGGTATGCTTTGAACTTGGTAATTTCTGCCCTGAATTTGACCGGTTTGAGATAAATTAATATAATTGATAACATCGTCCGTTTCTAATGTTATTAATCTACCTTTATTTCTTTCTTCAACCCAAACGGTGTCGTAATCTTTAGTTTCGCAAATTCTATAACAAATATCATCTAATATTTCTTTTTTTAAAAAAGTATCATATGTGGGGGATCTGTCTTGAGCGCCTAACCTATTAATTTTAAATGTTGGCTTCATAAATTATTAAAACTTCCTCTCTACCCCTAATTGTGATTTTTTCAACAATGGGTTTATTGATATTAATCCATTTTTTCAAATATTTGTTTTCTTGTCCTTTATATTCTAATAGATTTGAAATGATTATTTTGCATTTTTTCTTGGTTAATACATTTAAGAAGTTCATCAATTTAATTTCTTCTTGATCATTCCAACCATTGAAACCTCGTTTACCATCATTATACGAGCCCAAGGCAATTAAATATGGCGGGTCAATATAAACAACTGAATCCTCAATTAAACATTCTAATTTCTCATAGCTTAAACTATAAAATTCAACATCTAATTCTTTTATTCTTCGAGAAAAAGATATAATTTTTTCTTTAATTGATTCGTTATACCCACTTTCGCCAATTGGATTGTTGAATTCGTGTTTAGAATTAAACCGTAATTGTTGTTGGAAACCGTATAATAATAAGGTGTAAAGATAAATTGTATAATCTTTTTGAAAACGATATTTTAAATTATAATCTTCTCTAAATTTTAAATAATTGTCTTTGTTATGTTTTTCTAGTGAGTATTTGCTAATTAATTTTTCTATTTTTTCTAAAAGTGTTTTTGTGTCTTCATATTTAAACATACATATTAAGTCTTTAACGATATAATTTAAATCATTGTAAATAATTTTGTTGAAATTATACCCATTAATGCCTACGTTAAATCCACCACCCATTAAATCTATCAGCAGGGGCTTCCCAACCAAATGTGGTTTAATAAATCCTATGACATTGGTTTTACCGCCCATGTAATTTAACGGGCAATAATATGACACTTCATTTTCAGAAAGTTTTTCGCCGTAAAACAAATACTCAAAATGTTTTTCGGTAGTGAATGTTTTATAATTTCTATATTTTTTGTAAGGGATTTCAATACACTCTATAGTGCCGCTTTTACAATGTCTTTTTAAAACATTTAATATAAATTCTTTACTCATTAAACCATCGCTACTATAAGATAAGATAATATGTTTTGCTTTCGTTTTAGCGATAATTTTCTCAAATTCAATATTAACACAATGTTTTGAATACCAAGACTGAGATACCCAAGACAAATCTCGAGTTCCGGTTACGCCCTTTAACGCCGGGCTATCATAACGAACTAGCGTTTCCAAAATGTGATATTGAACGGAATACTTATTTTTTGTATATGGTGGATCCAAATATAAGATATCACAATCAACATTAGAAATAATTTCATCTAAATTTTGATTATATTTTGTGATTTTATTATGTTTTTCGCTAACATCTAATTTTAGGAAAGTTATATTTTTTAATGCTCTTGGATCCCAATGTTTTAAATATGCACCATAAACGCCTGCAACATTTGCGACTTTAGAAACAGATTCAAGCAAGCACGCCAATAAATAATTATATTCATCTTCTGTGATTTTTTTGTTTAAAAACCAATTTTCTATTGTCGTTCTAAAATAATCTATTCGTCCGGCATTGTTATCGGAAAAATACATTCTACCTGATACTAAAGGAGCATAATTGTTGTAGAAAAAACCTTTTTCTATACAATTGGAGGAGTTAAAATATTCAAAAGGATCGAATCCCAATCCAGAAAAAGAACAAGATGCACCAATCAAAGAACCATAAGTATATACCGATGCTAAAAGAAGGTTATCGTTTATAATCAAATCACATTTATTTGCGATTTTTTTTGATACTGCCCCTGTGCCGCAAAATGCATCAAAAAAAACATAATTTTTGTTGAGTAATTTTCTGTTTTCTAAAAGATTTTCAATTTTATCGACTATTGAATCTTTATTTCCTAAATATCTCAACTCGATACACCTCAAATAATTTCTTGATTTATAGGTTTAAACACTATAAATTTTAATATTGTTTAAATATTATCTTATTATAGCAAATATTTTCGAAAATTGCAAAAATATTACTGAAAACTTTTTCAAAATATTATTGTTTTCGCAAATTATATTAAAGAATTCGCATATTTCTATATTATTCAACGAACATTTTTGTTTTTTCCAATAATTTGATGTGTTTGTTTTTGCGGTTGAGTACATTCACAACCCTCTTAGGCTTCAAGCCCCAAACATATAATAAGACCAAATAAAACAAAAAAGACCTACCAAAAGGTAAGTCTTTTATTTGGTGCGAGTGATGGGACTTGAACCCATACGTCGGTTGACACACGCCCCTCAAACGTGCCTGTCTGCCTGTTCCAGCACACTCGCATATATTAACTGTTTTTTCACAGCGCCATATTATTATAACAAAGTCATTACCGCTTGTCAACAAAAAAATTATTTCTTTTTTAAAAAAATATTAAGCCGCAGGGGTGTGCGGCTTAATAAATATATACACCTTACTTTTCAATAACCAACAACTCAATTTTAAACAGTTTGAAAATGGGAACGTTTTAATTTGATTTTTCAAGTTCGGTTTGTAAAAATTTATTTGGCGACATACCACACAGCTTTTTAAAGGTTTTGCTAAAATGGTAAATGTCTGAAAAGCGAAGTTCTTCCGCAATTTCGCCAATGGAATATTGCTCGTCTGACAACAGCAGTTGTTTGGCCTTTTCAATGCGGTGCTTTTGGCGGAAATTCATTGGGCTTTCGCCACTGTATTCTTGGAAAAGGCGGCGAAAATAACATTCACTAACACCGCATTGTTCGGCAATTTGTGCGATAGATAAATCACTGTCTTGCTCCAAAAGTTCAATGCCGCTGCGAATACAAGAAAACTTTTTACGCGTTGCGCGGCGTTTTTGTTTTTGACAAACAGTAGCTAATAATTGATAAATAACCGACACAACCTCGGGCATACAAACAATGTTTTTTCTAAATTCTTCGCACAACAAATCAAGGTTTGCGGCAATTGCGGGGTCAACCTCTTTAAGACAAATTATTGGTTTCAAAACGGGGGCAATGTCGTTACCGTCGTGGTCGCTCATTTGAAAATGCACAACAACGGTGTCTTCCTTGTCACAGTTGGTGTTGTGAAAATCAACCTTATATTCAAGCCCCTTTGCCATATATGTCATTTGGTTTTGTGCCACCTCAAGTACTGCACCATCCTTTGAAGTAATAGTGGCGCTACAGTTTTTAAACCAAAGCAAAGTGTGTGAAATTTTGGGCTTGCCAATGGCGGAATACATATTACCGCGAGGCGCCCAATACTGCACGTGGGCAATGGGCTGGGTTATATAAAATTCGGTGTTGTAAAGTTTTTCAAAAGAAATAACTTTCATACAAATTTGTCCCCTTTGCGTATAGTATATTTATATTATAGCACACCGTTACGGGTTTTGTATCGTTTTTTACAAAAAATATTCCATTTTTTACATTTTAAATAAATAATGGGTGTGTTACAATAGCATTGTAAACAAAAATGGAGGGAGATTTATGCTCGATTATAAGGTTAAAATCGGTTTGGTTGCAATGCGACGTAACACAACCGACCGTCCGCGCGGTACGTTTCTTACATGGTATTCCGCAGAACAGCGCGGCAAACGGTTTGTAAATTATATTGAAGAAAATTTTAAAACCGAAAACGTTTCTTTTGTCGATAACAAAGGTATCGGTCATGAGGACTTAGTTTTTGACGATAAGTCAGCGAATGAGGTGGTAGAACGCTTTAAAGCTGAAAAGGTTGATGCGGTTATGATTATTAACTGCAATTTCGGTAACGAAGAAGCTGCCGCAGATATTGTAAAGGCGCTTGGAAAACCCGCACTTTTGTGGGCACCGCTTGATGACGAATATTACGTTGACGGTATGCGTCCGACCGATTCACAGTGCGGTCTTTTCGGGGTATCTCGTCAAATGCAACGTTATCATCTTCCTTTTTCACATCTTCCTTGCTGCACGGTTGAAAGTGACGAGTTTAAAGAGGGCTTTGAAAGCTTTGTTCGTGTTACTTGCATGGTTAAAAACTTTACGGGGCTTCGCATTGGTCAAATCGGCTCTCGTCCGTACCCGTTTTTCTCGGTTATATGGAACGAAGGCGAGCTTATGGAAAAATTCGGTGTTAAAATTACCGCGCTTAACTTTGCAATAATTGAAGACCGTATGAAGCAAGCGGCCGAAAAATACCCCGAAGAAATTAAGTATTACGAAGATTACATACTTAAAAATTATACCCTTGACAACCTTACCCCCAAATACGTAAACGGTATGGCGACAATGGTTGTAATGTATATTAAGCTTTTTGAAGAATATAATCTTGACGTTATTTCGGCAGAATGTTGGACCGCAACCCCCGTTATGTTTGACGGTTTGGCACCCTGCACCGTTTACGGTATTTTAAACGATTTGGGTTATATGATTTCTTGTGAAAGCGATATGCATTGTGCTTTAACTATGGTGCTGCTAAAATCGGCAACACTTGGTAAAGGTAAACCCTTGTTTGGTGAATTTACTGTTCGCCACCCCGAAAACAAAAATGCCGAACTTTTATGGCATTGTGGCCCGTTCCCGCTTTCACAAAAGGCCGAAAGCGGAATTGATTCCACCGCACGTCTTGTTAACCAGCGTTCGTGGTTTAGGGCAAAGGACGGTACCTACACCGTGGCACGAATTGACCAAGAAAGCGGTGATTATATGATTTTACCGCTCGTGTGTCATACCACCCCAGGACCGCAAACCCACGGTACTTATATATGGGGCGAATTCGAAGATTTGCAAAAGGTTGAAGACCGCCTTATCGACGGACCTTACATTCACCACTTTGTTGAAATGGAAGGCGACTACCGTAAAGAAATTAACGAATTTTGTAAATACTTCCCCAACTTAAAAGTAGATAAAAGCATTTAAAGGAGAAAATTAAAAATGAATTACCAAATGAACGACTTTTTATTTGCAATGATTTTAACCGAGCTTGAAGATGCTGTAGGCGTAGAAAACTGTTCTACCCGTGCTATCGACAAGGTTACTCATAGCGTTGACTATTATTGGTTGTCACGTATGTGGGCAGACCGCGGCCAACGTATGCCCGAAGCACAGTACGTTGTTTGCCCTAAGGACGCTACCGAAGTTTCAAAGGTTTTAAAAATTGCTAACTACTATAAGCTCCCCGTTACTACTTGGGGTGCAGGCGGCGGTACACAAGGCGGTGCTATCCCTGTGTGCGGCGGTATTTTACTTGACACCAAGAGAATGAATAAAATTTACGAAGTTAATACCGAAGGTATGTACATAGAATGTGGCACCGGCGCTATTTATAAGCATATTGAATGGGCAGCAAACGAAGTTGGTAAGGCAACAATGCATTACCCGTCTTCGCTTACCTGCTCAACCGTTGGCGGCTTTTTGGCGCACCGCGGTATCGGTGTTGTTTCTACCAAGTACGGTAAAATTGACGACATGGTGCTTAAAATGGAAGTTGTTCTTCCTAACGGCGATATAATTGAAACTTGTTCGGCACCAAAGCATGCTGCAGGTCCTGACCTTAACCAAATTTTCATTGGTTCTGAAGGTACTTTGGGTATCATTACAAAAGCACAAATCCGTATTTTCGACCAACCCGAAGAACGTCGTTTCCGTGGCTTCTTGTTCCAAGATATGACCGGTGCGTTTAAGGCAAGTCGTGAACTGCTTCAAAAATTCAAACCCTCGGTTATGCGTCTTTATGACGAAGCCGAAACTGCTTCACTTATTAAGAAAATCGTTGGTGTTGAACGCAAGGGCGCGTTTATGAACATTGCTTACGAAGGCGTAAAGGAAATGGTTGAGGTTGAAGAAAAAATTCTTCTTGAAACCTTTGCAAAATATGGCGCGGAAGACCTTGGCAGTGAATATGGCGAAAAATGGTGGAAAGAAAAGATTACCTTCTTCTACCCCGGTCATATGATGGACATCCCCCAAATGTTTGGTACAATGGACACAATTGCTCCCTACGGTAAAATTGAAGAAATTTACTGGGCAATGAAGGAAGCAATTGAAACCAACTTCCCGCAGGCAAAATTTATCGCGCACTTCTCACACTGGTATGAATGGGGCGCAATGGTTTATGACCGCTTTATTGTTGAGGGTAAAGACGTTCCGCAAGACCCCGTTGAAGCACTTAGACTTCACCAAGCAATTTGGACTTGCGGTGTTCGAACAGCTTTGGCTCACGGTGGTGTTGTTAACGACCACCATGGCGTTGGTATTAAACTTGGTCGTCTTATGAAGGAACAGTACGGTCCTGCAATGCAGGTGTTTGAAGGTATTAAAAAGCAGTTAGACCCCAACGGTATTATGAATCCGTTCAAGTTGGGACTTTAATAGGAGGTTAGTAGCAATGATAATGTCTGAAAAATGCAAACAACACGTTGACTCTTGTCGTTTTTGTTGGATGTGTCATCATATTTGTCCTATCGGTAATGCAACCGGTCAGGAAAGAAACACCGCACGTGCACGTGCGCTTGGTATCTCACTTGTAAACCGCGAAGCAATTGATTTGTCTGAAATAATGGACAATATTTACGAATGTTGTACCTGCGGTGCATGTGTTCACGACTGTGTAACCGGTTGGGACCCTGTAATGTTTACAAAAGAAACCCGTTTACAGGCAGCAATTGATGGTAAAACCCCCGAATATATTAACGTGCTTATTGACAATTGTTTAGAAACAGGTAACGCTTACGGTAAAACCGCAACTTGTGAAACCCTTACTGATGCTATCAAGTCACACGCAGATAAAAAAGACACTCTTTTGCTTTTGGGTGTTGACGCTAAATTTATGGCTTGCAAGCAAGCGCTTAAGGCAATTCAGGTGCTTGAAAAAGCAGGGGTTGATTTTACCGTTTTAGAAAACGAAGCACCCTCCGGTGCACAGCTTGATTTCCTTATCGGTGCTGCAAACGAAACCAAAGAACAGATGACTGCTTGTGCTAAAGTTCTTGACAATTACAACACCGTTGTTGTTTACGACCCCAATGATGCAAAGGCAATTAAGCAGCTTTATAAAGAATACGGTATTGAAACCAAGGCAACCGTTGTTACATATACTTCTTTTGTTGCCGGTCTTTTACGTTATGGCAAGCTTGAACCCGTTAACAGCGGCAAGGCTGTTGTTTTCCAAGACCCGTATCAGCTTTCACGCGATTTGGAAGAAACCGAAGAAGCACGCGAAATTATTATGTCTTACGCAGTGCTTGGCGAAATGCTTTTAAATCGTGCCGAAACCGTTTGGGCAGGTAACATTTTAATGGCACAGTATAAGCCCGAGGTTATTAAGCTTGTTTCTGAAAGAAGAATTTTTAACGCAACCTCCATTGGTGCAGACACCATTGTTACCGCCTGTGTTGGCGAATATGTTGCACTTAATAACGTTAAGCAAGACAAGGTTAAGATTATTTCTATTGAAGATTTGATTTTGGGCTGAGGGGTATAAAAATGTTAGTAAACTTAAAACAAATTATTGGTATGGCAGAAGCAGGCGGTTATTGTATTCCTGCATTTAACGTTTACAATATGGAAAGCGTTATGGGTGTTATCAAGGCTGCTGAGGAAGAAAAAGCACCCGTTATTATTCAAATGTATCCTCGCCTTATTAATGAAGAATGCGGCTATTATTTAGCGCCTGTTATTCTTGCGGCGGCCCAAAAGGCAACCGTTCCCGTTTGTTTCCACCTTGACCACGGCCCCTCTGAAATTGAAGCACAGCGTGCGCTTCGTTGGGGCGCCACAGGTATTATGTATGATGGTTCGGTTCATCCATTTGAAGAAAACGTAAAAAACACAAAGCATATTGTTGATATTTGCGAAAGTATTGATGTTGGTGTCGAGGGTGAGCTGGGTCATATCGGCACAGTTAACGATGAAGCAATGGATGAATTTACTAACCCCGAAGAAGCGGCTGAATTTGTAAAGAAAACCGGTGTAACCTGCTTGGCGGTTTTAATTGGTAATGCTCACGGTCACTATAAAAAGACACCTTGTCTTGATATTGAAAGAGTTAAAGCAATTCGTGAAGCCACCGGCGGTATTCCGCTTGTACTTCACGGTGGTTCGGGTATTCCCGACGATCAGGTTAAGGCGGCAATTAAGGCAGGTATTCGTAAAATGAATATCGGTACCGATGTTTGCTGTGCCTTTGCCGAGGGTACTCTTGAAACCTTACAAGACCCTAATCGTTCACTTGCAATTGACTTATTTATGAAAAAGCCGATCGATACCGTTAAGGCACTTGCTGTTAATAAGATTCGTCTTGTTGGCGCAAACGGCAAAGCGTAAGTTTGAAAAATTGCACACAACACCGCCTTTTTAAAAGACGGTGTTGTAATCGCATAGAAAGGACAGTTGTTATGTCTAAAATTGTTGGTATAGGTGCTTGTGTAATGGACACGTTATACAACGTACCCACCTTTCCAAAAGAAGACACAAAAATGCGTGCTGCATCCAGTAAGCTTGCGGGCGGCGGCCCTGTTGCAACAGGTCTTGTTGCGGCACAAAAATTGGGCGAAGATACGGCATATATTGGTGTTTTATCTGACGATAGCGGCGGCGCATTTTTAACTAAAGATTTTAAAAAATACGGTGTTAATACTGATAATATTGAAATAAAAGAGGGCTACCGTTCGTTCACTTCAGTTTTATGGCTTTGTGCCGATACCGCAACCCGCACTTGCGTTTTTGACAAGGGAGATTTGCCGCCTTTGGTGTTGAATAATGCCCAAAAAAACGCTATAATTAATGCAGAAATATTAATGGTTGATGGTAACGAAATGTCAGCAGCAGTCGAAGCCGCAAAGTTGGCCAAGGAAAGCGGCACAAAGGTACTTTATGACTGCGGAGGTCTTTATGATGGGGTTGAAAAGCTTTTGGCTTTAACCGATATTATGATTCCTTCGGAGGAGTTTTCTCTCGGTCATACGGGATGCAAAACTGCCGAAGAAGCCGCTAAAAAGTTATATAACACCTATTCGCCCGAAGTTGTGGTTATTACGCAAGGTAAAAAAGGTGGCATAATTTATAACGGTAAAGAAATTATCGCTTACCCCATTTACCCCGCAAAAGTCGTTGACTCTAACGGGTCGGGCGACGTGTTCCACGGTGCGTTTGCGGCGGCGGTTTGCAAGGGTTATGATTATCTTAAATGCTGTCATTTTTCGAGTGCGGTTTCAAGTCTTAAATGTACCGGCGTCGGCGCACGCGAAAGCGTTCCGAATTTTGAAACTACCAAGAACTATTTAAAGGAGAACGGTTATGAACTTTAAAAAAGCTTATAAATCTGCAAAGGGTTATACCCCCATTTGCAAAATCGGTGAATGTTCACTTAAGAGATTAGAATTTGGTATTATTGAACTTGCCGCAGGCGAGACAATTTCCTTTGATACAAAAGATAAAGAAACTGCTTTTATTATGCTTAAAGGTCATTGTGACGTTAAAACAGGCGATATGAAGTGGGAAAACGTTGGCAACCGTCAGTCAGTTTTCGAAAACCGCAAGGCAGAAAGCTTTTATATGCCTATAGAAACAGTTTGCGAAATTACCGCCCTTGACGATATTAAAATTGCGGTTTGCGCTACACCCGTAAAGGAAAAAACCGAGCCCCAGGTACTTCGTGAAGACCATGTTGTATTAAAACTTTTGGGCGAAGTGCCTTTCCAAAGAGAGACCAGCTTTATTATTGACGGTAATTCCAACGCAAAGGTATTAACCATTGGCGAAGCTTACTGCACCGAGGGTAACTGGGCGGGCTTCCCCCCACACAAGCACGACGTTGACGATATGCCCAACGAATGTATTGCCGAGGAAATTTATTACTTCCTTTTCGACCCCGAACAGGGTTTTGCAGTTCAATGCCTTTACACCTCCGACGGTGAGCTTGACGAAGCGTACCGTGTTAAAAACGACGAATTGGTTGAATTTCCTTACGGTTATCATACCACCGTTGCAACCCCAGGTTATCAGACCTATTTCTTATGGCTTATGGCAGGCGATTATCAGGGCTTTAACCGTAGCAACGACCCCGAACACGATTGGATTGCACACAGATAATAAAAGGAAAGAAAAAGTATGAAATATCTTTTGGGAATTGACTTTGGCGGCGGTGCCTCCAAAGCCACCTTAATTGATGAATTGGGCAATATTATTGCCGAAAATACGGTTGAATACCTAACCCTTTACCCCGAAAACGGCGCTTGTGAACAAAACCCTAACGACTGGATAAATGCTCTTTGCGAAAATAGTAAAGCGGTTATTCAAAAAGGTGGCATAAATGCGACTGAAATATCGGCAATTGCGCTTGATTCGGCAACCCATACCTCCCTTGTTTGCGATAAAGATTTTAAACCTTTACATAACGCAATACATTGGACCGATACCCGTTCTCGCAAAGAAGCCGACGCTTTAAGAGAAAGCCAAGGCGAAGAAATCTTTGAAAAGACTTTCCATAAACCCGATACTATTTGGACACTTCCTCAACTTATTTGGCTTAAAAACAACAAGCCAGAAGTTTTTGAAAAAACAGAATATATTTTCTTCGAAAAAGACTATGTTCGTTACTTCTTAACCGACGTTTACTGTACTGATTTTATTGAAGCACAGGGCAGTATGCTTTATGACTGTGTAAACGGGTGCTGGGATGAGGACCTTTGCAAAAAAGCAGGTATAACTGTAGATATGCTGCCGCCCCTTAAAAAACCAACCGATATTATTGGTACTGTGACCGAAAAAGCGGCAAAGACAACCGGTTTGGCAGTAGGTACACCCGTTATTTGCGGTACGACCGACACGGTAATGGAAGTGTTTGCTTCGGGCGCGGTTAAAAAAGGCGATGTTACGGTTAAGCTTGCAACCGCAGGTCGAATTTGTGTTATAACCGACAAACCTTACCCCGATAGGCATTTGGTTAACTATTCGCACATATCAAACGGTCTTTGGTACCCCGGCACTGCGACAAAATCTTGTGCGGCGTCTTATCGCTGGTACCGTGACACCTTTGGCGGAGAATATAAAGACCTTGATAATGGCGCGGCTGAAATAAACATCGGCTGTGACGGGCTTATTTTCCACCCATATTTAAACGGGGAGCTTACCCCTTATGCCGACCCAATGCTTTGCGGCAGTTTTACAGGGGTACGCGCAACACACACAAAGGCGCATTTTACCCGCGCAGTGCTTGAGGGCGTGGCATATTCGCTGCTTGATAGCAAAACTTATCTCGATTCTTTAAATATTCCTTATAACATCACTGCTACTGCTATTGGCGGCGGCACAAAGGGCAAACTTTGGCGCCAAATGATAGCCGACGCTTTGGGTATTGCTTTAAAAACCGTTAAAAGCAGTGATTCGTCATTTGGCTCGGCAATGCTTGCGGGCATTGCGGTTGGGGTGTTTAAAGATGCCGAAGATGCTGTTAACAAGTGTGTAAAAGAGGTTGATATAACCTACCCTAACCCCGAAAATACCGAAAAATACCGTAAGGTATTTAACGATTATAAAAAAATTCACGACGCGTTGGCGCCAATATATCAAAACCGATAAAGGAGAAAATGAAAATGGACATTAATTTAATTCCACCCGAAGAATTAGGCAAAGGCAGTAACATTAAACTTAACGTTTGCGAACATGAAGTTGATATGTACTGGAAAGTTGCTATCGAAGTTCTTGAAGTGATTCAGGAAAACAACCGCAAGGGCGAGCCCACCGTTATGGTTGTGCCTTACGGTCCTATTGGTCCTTACGCTCGTATGGCTGAGCTTGTTAATAAGTATCGCATTTCGCTTAAGAACTGCGTGTTTATGAATATGGACGAATATCTTGACGAAAACGGCAAGTATATTGACTATAATCATCCGCTTTCATTCCGCGGCGGCATGGACAGAACCTTCTATTCAAAGGTTGATGATGAACTAAACGTATTGCCCGAAAACCGCATTTTTCCCGACCCCGAAAACCCCGGCAAGATTATGGAAATAATTGAAAAATACGGTAAGCTCGATATGGTGTTCGGCGGTGTTGGTATTAACGGTCACTATGCCTTTAACGAACCGCCCGAAGCAGGCGAAAAGGTTACCCCCGAAGAATTTGCTAACCGTCCTACCCGAGTTTTAAAAATTGCGCGCGAAACCCGTACAATTAACGCATTTATGAACTGCGGCGCTAATATTGAAGCAATTCCCGAAAACTGCATTACCGTTGGTATGAAAGAAATATTCAAAGCAAAGAAAATTCGTATGTGTATGCCAAGGGATTGGAATGCTGCGGCGCTTCGCAAGGTTTTACACGGTCCCGTTACCGCTTTTGTTCCTTGCTCGCTTTTCCAAAACCACCCCGATGCACTTTTGTATGCCGCTGCAGTTGCTACACAATGTCCTGTTTCGGAAATTCGTGTTTACAATAAATAATGAAAACCTTAATTAAAAATGCCACCGTCGTTTTTTGCGACGGTGTGCGCACAGCTAATGTGTTGCTTATAAACGGTAAAATTGCCGACGTTGATTACAAGGGCGAAATTACCGCTGATATGGAAGTTATAAACGCTTACGGAAGTTATCTTCTAGCCGGCTTTGTTGATTTGCACGTTCACGGTGGCGGCGGTGCCGATTTTATGGACGCTACCGTTGATGCTTTTGAAACTGCTGTAAAGGCACATTTAAAGCATGGCACAACCTTGCTTTTTCCAACAGCGGTTGCGGCAAGCTTTGAAGATTTGTGTGATTTTTTAAACACTTATAACGAATTTAAAGATACAAGTGAATACGCAAGCTTGACCGACGGTGTTCATCTTGAGGGACCGTATTTTTACGGTGCTACGCAGTTAAGCCGCGGCGCACAGAAGGGCGACGTTTTGCGTTTGCCCGATATGGATGAAGTGGAAAAGCTTTTAAAGGTTGCAAATGGAAGTATTGTTCGGTGGGATGCTTCTCCCGAGCTCCCCGGTGCTTATGAATTTGCCAACAAAATGCGTGAATATGGCATAGTTTGTGCAGTTGCACACACCGATGCTACCGCACCGCAAACCCTTAAGGGCTTTGAAAATGGCTTTAACCACGTTACCCATTTTTATAATGCAACCTCACTTCATCGTAAGCGTGAACAAACCGTTTATGCGGGTGTTGTTGAAGCGACCTATCTCGATGACAACGTAACGGTTGAGCTTATAGGCGACGGTTGTCACATACCTAAAGAAACCTTTATGTTAACCCTTAAAATAAAGGGTAAAGACAAACTTTCGGTTATAACCGACGGTATGCGAATTGCAGGCACAAATATGCAAAGCGGTAAGCTTGGCAGTAATAAAAACGGTAGCGAGGTTATCGTTGACAGCGGCGTTGCTAAGCTTGCCGACAAGGTTTCATTTGCGGGCAGTATTGCCACAATGGACAGGTGTTTGCGTGTTCTTTGTAACGATTTCGGTATTGATTTGCCCACCGCATCGGTTATGCTGTCCCTTACCCCCGCAAAACGAATGGGTGTTGATGATAAAAAGGGCAGTATTGAAGTCGGTAAGGATGCCGATTTGGTTTTAATCGACAAAGACCTTAACGTAAAACAAGTTATGGTTGGCGGCAAAATTTTTGGAGAAAATTAATTTATGAAAATTGTTGTTTGTATTCGCCAAGGGCTCGACGGGGAAATTAATCCCTTTGACGCTTGTGCTTATGAGGAGGCGCTTAAAATCGGTGGGGAAATCATACTTTTAAGTATGGGTCCGCTTACCGCCAAAGATTTTTTGTTGTCGCTCACACGTCTTGGTGCTAAAAAAGCAATACTTCTTTCTGATGCGGCTTTTGCGGGTGCCGACACACTAGCCACCGCTTACGCCTTGTCACTTGCAATTAAAAAAATAAAGCCCGATTATATCTTTTGCGGCCGTCAAACCTTAATTGGCGATACCGCCCAAACGGGACCTATGCTTTCGGTTTATGCCAAGGCAAACATTATTACAAACGTAATGGGCATTTTGTCAATAGATGAAAGCGAAATCATTTGCAATACGCGTGATTTGGGCGAAATTAAGGCAAATGCTCCCGCGCTTTTAACAATTGAACGCATTAACAATTTGCGGCTTCCGTCAATTCGTTCCAAAACGGGCGAAATAGAGGTTTGGTCTGCAAGGGACATCAATGCAGATACTAATCGTTGCGGTTTAAAAGGGTCGCCCACAAGGGTTATCGAAACACACGAAAATTCTTCTGGCAGACGCAGATGTAAATATATAACCGCAAACGAATTGCTAAACGTCATTGAAAATTCGGTTAAGAAAAAATGTGAAAACACTTCCCAAAATACAGTAAGCGATAAAAAACTCACAAAGGTTTTTTGTGTTGGAAGAGCGGCGCTCGAATATGCAAAAACCGTATGCAATAATCCAACGGTTATATCGCTTGATACTGCCGAAAGCATGGCAAGGGTTATTAAAAGTGAAAATCCCGATGCAGTAATTTGGGGGTCTGACGGTATTGCAAAACAAACTTCAGCTCAAGTGGCGGCAATGCTTAATATTGGCCTTTGTGCCGACTGCACCTCACTTGAAACCGATGGCAAAATTTTATATATGGTGCGTCCTGCGTTAGCGGGTAGCGTGGTTGCAAAAATTAAAAGCATAACCCGTCCTGCAATGGCTACTGTGCGTACCACCCAAAACGATATGAATGATATTTTGGTTTCATTGGGGTTTGGTGCAAGAAATCATCTTGATAAGGTAAAAGCATTTTGTCAAAAAATCGGTGCGGATTTGGTTACCACACGTAAAATGGTTGATAACGATTTTTTGCCATACGAAAAACAAGTTGGACTTACGGGTAAAACGGTTGCCCCTGCGGTTTATATTGCCGTGGGTGTTGCGGGTGCTGTGCACCATATTGTCGGTATGCAACGCGCCGGTACGGTTATTGCTATTAACCCCGATAAAGACGCCCCCATTTTCGATTATGCCGATTACGGTATAATTGCCAATATTGAAGACATTAAAATATAAAACCGCCTTTTATGGCGGTTTTTTGTTTGTATAACGAAAACCACGCGATAGTCGCGCGGTTCCAAAAAGGTTAAGCAATAAAAAATAAAAAATATAGGTTTGTGTCGCGCCTACCTCTGACAAGGGAGCCAAGTATATTCCAATTTATATTCATCTCAAAGCTAAATTTGATAAATAATTGTGTTTTTTGTAAAAAACCGAGCATACCTATCTCATAATAGTAACAAAAATTTTGGTTTCTGAGATGGGTGTTATTCAAAGTATGTAACCCACTATGACACTTTCAAGTTTTGAAAGTGTCGTTTTCTTGTGCTATAAAAAGAAGCAATGGAGACACTTCCTTGCGAAGTGTCTCCATTTGAGTGCGTTTTTTCATCCGCAAAAGCGGGTGGTTATTTGTTTGCGGCAGTCTTTTGGAGAATATTCCCATTCGGTGATAATTTCTTCAGTGTCGTAATATTTTATTTTTGGAATATAACTTGATTCAAAGCTGTCGATAATTATTAATTTAATTTTCATTTTATCTTTTAAAATGCTTTTAATAAATACACTTGCTTGTTGACCAACCCTCACATTTTCTTTGGGTTCGGCAAGACCTGCAAGGTTGGGGGTAATTTCAACAAAAACGCCGTAATCTTCCACACTGCGTATAACGCCTGTTACCGTCTGCCCTGCCGAAAATTCGCGGGCATTTTCTTCCCACGTGCCCAAAAGTTCTTTGTGAGAAAGTGTAATTTTTCCATCATCGGCAATACTTTTTATAACCGCTTTTATATTATCGCCCACTTGAAAACGGTCTTTCGGATGGCTAATGCGCGAAACCGAAATGGCATCTATCGGCAAAAGGGCAATATTGCCGCAGCCAATATCACAAAACGCACCAAATGATTCAAGATGGGTAACAACCGTGTTTATTACCTGCCCGATTTGGTATTCGCTTTCGATAAAGCTTTTACATCTTAACTGCGCCTTTCTTCGCGACAAAACCGCATAAAGTTCTCCGTTTTTATCACTTTTAATTTCGGTTATAACAAAGCAAACCGGCTTACCAACACGGGAAATAAGCGCTATATCACGCGTTGTGCCGCTTTCAATACCAATAGCGCCTTCATTCCTTGGTATAATGCCACGCATACAACCAAGATTAACTATTAAATTATGATCGGTGTCGCACATAAGCACCGCCGCTTCAAGCACTATTCCTCTAACCTGCGCGTCTAACAGCGCCGCAGGCGAAAGCATATGCTTTTTATTTTCCTGTTTGTTGTAAAGTGTACCTTCGGGGTAAAATCCGTTCATTTAACTGTCACCTTTCTTTTTATATCGGTAATAGAATTATATTCCCCCGTTTGTAAAAAAATGATAGAAAAATGTCCTTTTTATTAAAAAATTTAATTTGCGCCAAAATCCTTATATTGCAATACCCATTTTTAAGGTTTATAATACCATTTAGAGAAGCTTCACCCATAAACAAAACATTAAATTAAAGGAAGTGCAACGGTGGAAAACAAAAAATATATTTCAATAATTTTTGACGACGGTCCTCGTGAGCCAATGCAAAAAATGATTAATAAATTTATTGAAAACAACTACCGCTGCGGTTTTGCAATTATTGGTAAAAATGTAACCGATTCCACCACACCGGTGTTAAAATATGCAATTGATAACGGTTTTGAACTTGTGTCCCACGGGCAAAACCACATCGGTTTGCCGGAACTTACGGAAGAAGAAATAATAAACGAGCTTTTTACCCCAATTGCAAAAATTAAAGAGCTTTTTGGTTATGAAATTACCACCGCACGTGCGCCATATTTGTGGATGGATGAAAAAACCGCAAAAATCAGCCGCAATAAAAAAATATGCTTTTTAGGTCAAGGAATTACCGTAGCGCACGATTGGGAAGACAATGTCACCGCCGAAGAAATTGCAAATTCGTTTATTAAAAACGTTTACGACGGTGCAATTATAACCCTACACGTAAAGCCAAACACCTGCGCCGCGCTTGATAAAATGTTTGCATTTTTAAAACAAAAAAATTACGAACTTTTAACACCGACACAACTTTTTAAAATAAAAAACGTTAACCCCATTCCTTTGGGAATTCAAATTACAAGGGTATAAAGCAAAAAGGCAGAACAAAACGTTCTGCCTTTTGTTTTTATTCACACGTAAATTTAATTGTACCAGACAAAAGTCCGTCAGCGGTGGCGGTAATCTCCGCTTCGCCCTTTTTATCGGACCGAACAACCGCAACCAACATACCCGACATTGCCTTTTTATCGCTACGTAAAAAGGTTTCGGTTTCACGTTGGTCGCCCGCGTCGGTAGCATAAATCTCGGCACCGTTAGCACTAAAGGTTATGCGATTATTTGCATTGGGGCAAACATTACCGTCTTTATCAACAATTTTCGCGGTAATATAGTTAAGGTCTTCCAAGTTTGCTTTAATACCTTGGCTATAAGCCGAAAGTTTAATAGCATAAGGTTCGCCCGCGGTTTTAACGGTTTTTCGCATTGCTTCCTTACCGTCTTTATAAGCAACGGCGGTAATTTCGCCCGGCTCGTAAACCACGTCGTTCCAAATAAGGCGGAAGCGCTCAATCTGGTTTTGCCACTCTGCTTTTTTGTCTTCAAATTCGGTCAATTTTTCTGCAAAGGTGCGTTTACCCTGCGATACACCGTTTACAAAAAGCTCGACCTCGTCAAAATTAGTATAAATATGAACCGGCACATTTTCACCAATTTTTTCCTCCCAGTTCCAATGTGGGAAGATATGTAGCGTTGGTACGTCGGTCCAAACACTGCGGTAAAGATAATAACGGTTTTTGGGAAGACCTGCCAAGTCAACCACACCGAAGTAGCTGCTACGTGAGGGCCAATTTGTGTAATAAGGGGTCGGCTCGCCAAGATAGTCAAAGCCGGTCCATATAAATTCGCCCATAACCTGTGGGAAATCCTTTTGGGCGGCAATTTCACGCTCGGCATAATATGCCCACGGGGGTGCCATCAAGCCATAGTCCGAAATGGCAAGGTCGTCCCAACGCTTGTCGGCAATAGTAATTTCGGCAGGAAAGTGATAAATCCCGCGACTTGAAATGCAGGAAGCGGTTTCACTGCCAAGAAGCATTTTTTCGGGGTAGTTTTTCAAATCGTCACCGTAGGTGTGTGGCTTATAGTTAAGACCGACAATATCGGTATAAAATGCCATATATTTGGTGTAGCAAGCAGGATAATGCGAAAGACCATTGGTAACGGGGCGAGTGGGGTCGGTAGCTTTTACAAGGTCATAAAGCGTTCTTGCTTCCTTCCAACCGTTGTCATCAATCTGCTCGCGCACCTCGTTACCGGTTGACCACATAATAACGCTTGGGTGATTGCGGTCACGTTTTATAATATCTATTACGTCTTGCTTTGCGAAATCGTCATAGGTTTGAGCATAGCCGTTTTTAACCTTTTGTAGGCGCCATTCATCAAAGAATTCGTCCATAACCACAAGGCCCATTTCGTCGCACAAATCCAAAAGCTCGGGTGCGGGGGGATTATGGCTTGTACGCCAAGCGTTAACACCCATGCCCTTCATAATTTCAATTTGGCGTTTAAGGGCAGACTTGTTAACCGCCGCACCGATAGCGCCTAAATCGTGGTGCATACAAACACCGTTCATTTTAAGATAACGTCCGTTAAGGAAAAAGCCTTGCTTTGTAAATTCGCACATACGAATACCAAAACGAACGGTTTCGCTATATCCGTTTTCAAGTGTAATTTCTACGGTGTATAGGTTAGGCTCGTCAATGTCCCATAGCATGGGATTTTTAATTTCTGCCAAAATAGCATCGCTTTCGGTGGTGTATTCAAAGGCTTCACCGTTGGGTGCGGTAATTTTTGCAGTAAAACCGCATGTGTTAACAAGTTCTGCCGAAATATCAAGTAAAGCCATACCCTTATCGGCATAGGTTTGTCTTACCCAAACACCATTATAGGCAATATGCTTTTCGGGCTTTGAAACAAGACGTACATTACGGTAAATACCCCCGCCCGAATACCAGCGACCGCTGTTTTCGCGCACTTCGGCATAAACCGCAATTAAATTTTCTTTATTAAAATCAACAAAATCGGTAATATCAACCGAAAAAGATTTATAACCAAAATGGTTTTTACCCGCCAATTTTCCGTTTATGTAAATGCGGCTGTTCCACATAACACCGTCAAATTCCAAAAACGCCTTGTCGGTTTTTTCAATTTTAACCCATTTGCGATAAACACCCGCGCCCACCATTGGAAGACCGCCCGTCCAACCGGTAATTACCCGCGGCTTTGTCATACCGTCTTCAATAATTTGGTTTACGGTAGCATCATTATCGGCCGAAAAATCGCCCTCAATACCCCAGTCGTGAGGTATTCTGACAACTCGCCAGTCGCCATCGTCAAAATCGGGCGAAAAAACGCTGTCATCAACAGTATCAAGCTCGAATTTTTTAAATTTAAAATCAGTTTTAAGATACATAACTAAACCCCCAAATAAAAAAGCATATAGGTTTTGCCTTATTTTAACACAATAACCTATATGCTTACAATATAAAAATTTTGTTCATTTTGCCTTTGTTTCGCAGTAAATACAACGATAAACGCGGTTTTCCTTATCGGTTAACTTGAAAACCTGAGGAAGCTCCTGCTCGGTTGTAGTAATACAACGGGGATTTCTGCATTTAATAACGTTTTCAAGCTTTTCGGGAAGAGCAATCTGCTTTTTCTCGATAATGTTACCATCTTTAATAATGTTAACCGTAACGTCGGGGTCAACGTAACCCAAAACGTCGGTTTTAAGGTCGATGGCGGCATCAATTTTAATAATGTCCTTTTTGCCCATAATTTTGCTCGGCGCATTTTTGATAAGCGCAACCTGACAATCAAGGTCGTCAAGCTTTAAAAGTGAATAAATCTTCATGCCGAGACCTGCAGTAATATGGTCAATAACTATACCGTTTTTTATTGTATCAACTGTCATATTATTCGACCTCCAAAAGCATTAAAATTAACGCCATTCGCATAAATTTACCGTTTAAAACCTGTTTAAAATAACACGCGCGGGGGTCAGCGTCAATTGCAACGCTTATTTCGTTTACGCGGGGTAGCGGATGCATTATTGAAAGATTTTGTTTTGCATCTGTAAGTTTTTCGGGCGTAAGAATATAGCTGTCCTTAAGGCGCAAATATTCTTCTTCATTGAAGAAGCGTTCACGCTGAACACGGGTCATATACAAAACGTCAAGCTGAGCGATTACTGCTTCTAAATCGGTCGTTTCAACAATTTCAAAATTTTCATTTTTTAACGATTCTTTAATGTATTCGGGTACCTTAAGTTCATTAGGCGAAATGAAAATAAACTTAACGTTTTTATATCTGCGAAGCGCAGTTATAAGAGAATGTACCGTTCTGCCAAATTTAAGGTCGCCGCAAAAACCAACCGTTAAATTATCAAAACCGCCTTTTTCACGTTTAATTGTAAGTAAATCGGCTAAGGTTTGGGTGGGGTGGTTGTGACCACCGTCGCCCGCATTAATAACCGGTACCGACGCATTCATTGAAGCCACAAGCGGTGCGCCTTCTTTGGGGTGGCGCATTGCAATAATATCAGCATAGCAAGAAATGGTCTTTGCGGTATCGGCAACACTTTCGCCTTTAGCAGCGGAAGAGCTTTGCGCTTCGGAAAAACCAATGACGTTGCCGCCCAGCTCGTACATAGCCGCTTCAAAACTCAAACGTGTACGGGTAGAGGGCTCGAAAAACAAGGTGGCAAGTTTTTTGCCCTTGCATTTTTCACTGTATTTTGCAGGATTTTCAATAATATCGTTTGCGGTGTTTAAAAGCGCGTCAATTTCATTAAGAGATAACTCAGCAATATCAATTAAACTTCTCATTTTTTATTCCTTTGCGCCATTTATGGCAAGATAATTTTTAATTCTTTCTACGTTTTCAGCGTTCTTTTCGTCTTCGCTTAAGTATTCTATAATATCGTAAACATCAACAACCGAATATACAGGGAAACTAAATTCTTCGCCAACTTCAGCCATTGCAGATTTTTCGGTCTTGCCCTTTTCTTTACGGTCAACCATTACAAAAACAGCACAAACCTTACTGTCTTTAAGGAATGACAAAATTTCCATACTTTCGCGAATTGCGGTACCTGCGGTAATAACGTCTTCAACAATTACGATATCTTCGCCTTGAGGTTTATAACCTACAAATACACCGCCTTCACCGTGGTCCTTTTCTTCTTTTCTGTTAAAGAAAAACGGAACGTCTAAGCCCTGTTTTGATAAAGCACAAGCAACAGATACCGCTATCGGAATACCCTTATACGCGGGACCGTAAAGTACGGTTTTTTTGTTGCCAACCTTTTCAAAATATGCTTTGGCATAAAATTCGCCAAGCTTTGAAATTTGGTCGCCTGTTTTAATATCGCCCGCATTTATAAAATAAGGAATTTTTCTGCCCGATTTGGCAGTAAAATCGCCAAACTTTAAAACACCTGCGTTTTCTAAAAACTGTATAAACTCTCTTTTATAGCTTTCCATTTTTCTTCTCCTTATATAATAAACTTATCATCTTCAGTAAGATCAAGTACCGCTATTGCTTTATTAAAACAAGCCATTGCCTGTTTATAATAGCCAGGGTTATGTGCGTCAGAGCCAAGATAAAATTTGCAACCACAATTTTTTGCGGTTTTGTAAATGCGGAAAATGGAATCCTCTGCATCTGCATCAAAAATTTTTCCTTCCAAATTAAGTTCAATGCCTACACCAAGCTTTGCCGCCTTTGTAAAAAGCTCATCAAGCTTTCGCTGTGGTATTAAATTTAAAAACCGCAGATAATCTTCTTTAGTAAAACCCTTATTTGCAGGTGTAGCAAGACTACAGGTTAAATGTGCAATACCTACCTTATGAAACGGCAAATCCATATTAAGCACTGCTTCAAAGCGGTCAACCCAAAGCTTTGCACGACTTTCAATACTGTCGTCCTCTTCATTGAGAGTAAATCCCATCATATGTAAATGTGTGGTGGGAATTATGACAAAATCAAACTTATCAAAGCTTTCTTTGGAGATACCAAGTGTAAAATCCTTTCGAAGCTCAGTTTCGCAACCGAATAAAAAGCGTATTCCGTCTGCTTGGGGCAAAGGTAACGCCCTTTTTATCCATTCATAATTTTGAGGTCTGTACCAATTACTTGGCCCCTCGACTGCCTCGTCCCAAAAATGATCAGTCAAACAAATTGTTTTAAGGCCGCTATCCTTTGCATATTGTAAAATGCTGTCATTATTTTGCAAGGGGTCGTTTGAACAAGCTGAAATATACGAATGAATGTGTAAGTCGTGGTCAATTTTATATTTCATTTTATTACCCAATAAACTCTTCACAACAGCGTTCATACGCAACAACGGGGTCGCTGGCAGCAGTAATGGGACGGCCTACAACGATATAGTCACTGCCGATTTCTTTGGCGGCGGCAGGTGTCATAACACGTTTTTGGTCGCCAATATCACCGTCGGCAAAACGAACTCCCGGGGTAACGGTAACAAAATTCTTACCGCAACGGTCGTGTACTTTACCTGCTTCAAGCGGAGAACAAACCACACCATCAAGACCTGCCTTTTCAGCGTTTGCGGCATAGTGCATTACAACGTTGGCAATGGGCTCTTTAATTAAAAGGTCGTTTTCCATTGTTTCCTGGTCGGTAGAAGTAAGCTGGGTTACTGCAATAAGCATTGGTCGACTACCGTCTTCACGGGTAAGACCCTCGAGTGCGGCTTTCATCATATTAATGGTACCTGCGGCGTGAAGGTTTGTCATATCAACGTCCAAACGTGATAACACCGCCATTGACTTTTTAACTGTGTTGGGAATATCGTGAAGCTTTAAATCAAGAAAAATTTTATGTCCTCTCGCTTTAATTTCACGAACAATTTCAGGACCTTCGGCATAAAAAAGCTCCATACCGATTTTAACAAACGGTTTTTTGTCTGTAAATTTGTCCAAAAAAGTTAAAACCTGTTCCTTACTGGCAAAATCGCAAGCAATAATAACGTCCTTACCCATTAATGTGCTCCCCCTATAATATCATTTAAGTCCTTAATTCCATATCTTTCCATTGTTTTAGGCAACATATTTATAATGTCGCGACAAGCAAAGGGGTTAACAAGATTGGCTGCCCCCACCTGTACCGCGGTAGCACCTGCGAGCATAAATTCGATAACGTCTTCGGCAGTTGTAATACCACCCATACCAACGACAGGAATCTTTACCGCGTCGTAAACCTGGTATACCATTCTAACTGCAACGGGTTTTATTGCAGGACCTGAAAAGCCACCCATTTTATTGGCTAAAACGGGTTTTTTAGTTTTTAAATCAATTTTCATGCCCAAATGGGTGTTTATAAGCGAAATACCGTCTGCGCCCTCACCTTCACACGCCTTTGCAATTTCAGCAATATCGGTAACGTTGGGCGAAAGTTTAATAATGACGGGCTTGTCGGTCACTTTTTTAACTGCTTTTGTAACCTCGGCGGCGTTTTTTGCATTAGTGCCAAAAGCCAAACCGCCGCCATGAACGTTAGGGCAAGAAATATTAACCTCAAGCCAACCGATTTGGTCTTCGGCGTTTAATTTTTCGCAGGTGTAAACGTAATCGTCAACCGAAAAACCGCTAACGTTAGCCATAACCTTTTTGTTAAAGCATTCTTTTAGCTTTGGAAGTTCATTTTCAATTACTGCATCAACGCCGGGGTTTTGAAGACCAACCGAATTTATCATACCGTTTTCCACCTCGGCAATGCGGGGTGTGGGATTACCAAAACGTGCGTCTTTAGTAGTACCTTTAAAGGAAAACGTACCAAGACGGTTTATATCGTAAAGGTCAGCAAATTCATAGCCAAAACCAAAGGTGCCGCTTGCAGGGATTATTGGGTTGGAAAGCTCTATACCGCAAAGATTAACTTTTGTATTTACCATATAATCTCCTCCCTGTAAAGTACGGGGCCGTCTTTACAAATGCGTTTATTACCGTATTTGGTTTTACAACTGCAGCCCATACAAGCACCAAAGCCACAACCCATTCTTTCTTCAAAACTGAATTGACCGCTGGTTTTGGCCTTGCTTTCAATCGCTTTAAACATTGGCATCGGACCGCAGGTAAAGAAATAGTCGTAATCGTCGCCCATGGCGTCGGTTACAAAACCCTTTACTCCCGCACTTCCGTCGGCAGTGGTAACAATAACCTTTACGCCAAGCATTTCAAACGCTTTATCGTAAAAAATTTCATCCTTTGTGTTAAAGCCAAGAATTACAGTTGGGGTTTTACCCAATTTTAAAAGTTCTTTACAAAGGTTAAAAAGTGGAGGAATACCCACACCGCCGCCAATTAAAAGCGGCTTTTGACAGGGCACTTCGGGGTTAAAACCGTTGCCAAGACCTGTGAGTATATCAAGGGCTTCGCCCGCTTTCATTTTTGACATTTGCTCGGTGCCATCACCCACAACCTTGTAAATAATGGTTATGGTTTTATCGGTATAATCACACACCGAAATGGGACGACGCAAAAACTTGCCTTCAAGCTTAATGTTTATAAACTGACCCGGTGCAATAAGTGCCGATGTGTCACCCTCAAGCACCATACTGTAAACCGAACTCGTTAAAGCATAGTTATAAAGAATTTTATAAATTCCTTGCTTTACCATTTTAAATTACCTCAAGCATCAATAGTAGAAATAGTAAGCGTGGTTTCTTCTAAAACGTCTAAAAGAACACGCACAGTGTCAAGCGCAGTAAACAAGGTTACGTTGTTTTCGGTTGCGCAAAGACGAATTTCGTGACCATCTGTCACAGGACCATGTGAATTAATATCACGGGTATTTATAATATATGCAATATGACCCTGACGAATAGCTTCTGGAATTTCTTCACTGCCTTCGCCGAGCTTTTTAAGCACGTGAGTGCGAATTCCGTTTTTCTTTAAGAATTCTGCAGTACCCTTAGTGGCTTCAATATTAAAGCCAAGGTTGTAGAAACGACGAATAAGCGGTAACGCTTCTTCCTTATCACAGTCGGCAATGGTTGCCAAAATTGTACCATAATTTTGAAGCTTCATACCACTGGCTTCAAGCGCTTTATAAAGTGCACGGGTAAGCTTGTTGTCATAACCGATTGCTTCGCCGGTTGATTTCATTTCGGGAGACAAATATGCATCCAAACCACGAATTTTATTGAACGAGAACACGGGCACCTTTACGTAATAACGCTTTTTCTCTTCGGGGTAGATATCAAATATACCCTGCTCTTTAAGAGATTTGCCAAGGATTACTTCGGTTGCAATATCGGCAAGAGAATAACCCGTTGCTTTTGAAAGGAATGGCACGGTACGAGAAGAACGCGGGTTAACTTCAATGATATAAACGTCGTCGTTTTTATCAACAATAAACTGAATGTTGTAAAGACCGACAATACCAATGCCAAGACCCAATTTTTTAGCGTACTGTAAAATTATGCCCTTTACCTTGTCAGAAATACTGAAGGTTGGGTAAACACTTATCGAGTCGCCCGAATGAATACCCGTTCTTTCGACAAGTTCCATAATACCGGGAACAAACACGTCAATACCATCGCAAATAGCGTCAACTTCAACCTCTTTACCCTGAATATATTTATCAACCAAAACGGGACGGTCTTCATCAATTTCAACCGCGGTTTTAAGATAGGTACGAAGTTGGTTTTCATCGGCAACGATTTGCATTGCGCGGCCGCCCAAAACGAATGACGGACGAACAAGCACAGGGTAGCCGATTTCAGCCGCCGCTTCAACACCGGCTTCGATATTTGTAACCGCTTTACCCTTTGGCTGCGGAATATTAAGTGATTTTAACACCTTTTCAAAGCTATCGCGGTTTTCGGCGCGTTCAATAGCGTCACAGTCGGTACCGATAATCTTAACGCCGCGCGCCATTAACGGTTCTGCCAAATTAATTGCGGTTTGACCGCCCAAAGACGCAATAACACCCTCGGGCTGTTCGAAATCAATAATGTTCATAACGTCTTCAGGGGTTAAGGGTTCAAAATAAAGCTTGTCCGAGCAGGTATAATCGGTTGAAACGGTTTCGGGGTTGTTATTAATTATAATTGCTTCATAACCCGAATTTTTAATAGTTGTAACCGCATGTACGGTAGAATAGTCAAATTCGACACCCTGACCAATTCTGATAGGACCTGCACCCAAAACGACAATTTTCTTTTTATCAGTAAGACGAGATGCATTTTCACCATTGTAAGACGAATAAAAATAAGGAATATATGCACCTGTGTGGCAGGTGTCAACCATGCGGAAAACGGGCAATAATTTATGCGCTTTACGGAAGTTGTAAACCTCAATTTCGCTACATTTCCACATACGTGCAACGTACTTGTCGGAAAAGCCCATCTTTTTAGCGGCTGTAAGCACTTCAAGATTAAAGGTATTAACCTTTAGGTTTTCTTCCATATCGATAATCTTTTTAATTGCTTCAAGGAAGAATGATGTAATTTTTGTGATTTCGTGAATTTCCTCAACGGTTGCGCCGCGATAAATAAATTCGGCAATGGCAAAAAGGTTATCATCTCTAAACTGACTGATGTATTCGCGAAGTTCATCATCAGTCATGTTATTAAACTTGTGATGATAAAGGTGATTTATACCAATTTCAAGTGAGCGTGTGCCCTTTAAAAGAGATTCTTCTAAAGTAGAGCCAATTCCCATTACTTCGCCCGTTGCTTTCATTTGGGTGCCAAGAATGTTTGATGCAGTGGTAAACTTATCAAACGGAAAACGCGGCAATTTGGTAATTATATAATCAAGCTTTGGTTCAAATGCGGCATTTGTATTTGCAATTTTAATTTCATCAAGGGTCATACCAACCGCAATTTTTGCAGTAACACGCGCAATGGGGTAACCACTGGCTTTTGACGCAAGTGCCGACGAACGTGAAACACGTGGATTAACCTCAATAAGATAATATTCGCTGCTGTCGGGATTTAAGGCAAACTGTACGTTACAGCCACCCTCAATTTTAAGCTCGCGAATAATTTTAATTGCACTATCGTTAAGCATTTTAAGGTCATGGTCGCTAAGCGTCATAATTGGGGCAACAACTATCGAGTCGCCGGTGTGAACACCAACGGGATCAATATTTTCCATACCGCAAATGGTAATGGCTTTGTCGTTACCGTCACGCATAACTTCAAATTCAATTTCCTTGTAACCCTTAACGCTTTTTTCAATTAAAACCTGATGTACGGGAGATAACTTAAACGCATTAAGACCAACTTCAATAAGTTCACTTTCGTTATAAGCAAAACCGCCGCCTGTACCACCCAAGGTAAATGCAGGGCGCAAAACAACCGGGTAACCAATTTCTTCTGCAGCTACTTTAGCTTCTTCAAGACTGTAGGTTATTTTGGAGGGAATGGTTGGTTCGTTTATAGATTCGCAAAGTGCTTTAAACATTTCGCGATCTTCAGCACGCTGAATACTTTCACTGCTTGTACCCAAAAGTTCAACACCGCATTCTTTAAGTATGCCTTTTTCTTCAAGCTGCATTGCAAGGTTAAGACCTGTCTGACCGCCAATACCGGGCACGATTGCGTCGGGACGTTCATAACGAATAACCTTTGCCACAAATTCCAAGGTTAAAGGTTCCATATAAACCTTATCGGCAATGGCGGTGTCGGTCATAATGGTTGCAGGGTTTGAGTTGCAAAGAATTACTTCATAACCCTCTTCCTTTAACGCAAGACACGCTTGTGTGCCCGCATAATCGAATTCAGCCGCCTGACCAATAACGATAGGACCCGAACCGATAATTAAAATTTTCTTTAAATCTTTTCTTTTTGCCATAATTATTCTCCCAATTTGTTGCTTTTGTAAACAACCTTGTTATTACAAACCGTCATTAAACATTCACCGTACAGCTCGCAATCCTCAAAAGGTGTAGCTTTGCCAAGCGATAAAAATTCTTTCGGGTTAACTTTAAATTTTTTATCTAAATCCCACACGGTATAACCGCTATCGACTATGCCAAAACGTTTTCGGGGATTTTCCGCCATTAATTCAACCAACTTTTCAAGTGTTATTATTCCCGTTTTAACAAAGTGGGTATACATAACAGAAAAAGCGGTTTCAATGCCAACCACACCAAACGCGCTGTCCTTTAGACCCCTTGATTTTTCCTCTTTGCTATGGGGTGCGTGGTCGGTTGCTATCATATCAATTGTTCCGTCTTTTATGCCTTCAATAAGTGCCAAGCGGTCACTTTCGGACCTAATCGGCGGGTTCATTTTAAAGCGCCCGTCCTCAATTAAATCCATATCGTTGAACACAAGGTAATGTGGTGCAGTTTCACAAGTAACGTCCACACCGTCCGCCTTAGCTTTTCGAATTAAATCAACGCTTTCCTTTGTTGAAATATGGCAAACATGATATTTACATCCCGTTTCTTTTGCAAGAAATAAATCTCGTTTTATCGGCATCCATTCACTTTCACTGCAAATACCCTTGTGACCGTGTATTTCAGCATATTTCCCGTCATGAATATAGCCGCCTTTTAAAAGCGAATTTTGTTCACAATGGGCAACTATAATTTTGCCAACACGTTTTGCATTAATCATAGCGCGGCGCATCATATCTTCACTTTGAACGCCTTTACCGTCGTCCGAAAAAGCAAATGCATTTGAAAGCGCATCAAAATCGACCAATTCTTCCCCTTTTTGCCCAACCGTTATTGAAGCGTAAGGATGAACTTTTATAACTGCATCACTTTTTATTATGGCCAACTGTTTTTGTAAATTCTCTAAGCTGTCGGGTACGGGATTTAAGTTAGGCATTGAACACACATCGGAATAACCGCCGCGAGCCGCCGCTTTAGTGCCTGTCAAAATTGTTTCCTTATAAGAAAAACCCGGCTCTCGTAAATGTACGTGTACATCACAAAAAGCCGGTAAAACAACTAAATTATTAAATTTAGAAATGGCGATACCACAAGGAATGGAAATGTCCTGCAAAACGAATTGCTTATTCATATAAACCTTTGCGTTTTGAACTGTCACTTTCAACCCTCCCAATAATATAACGGTATGCCCCACCATAAATTTCAATATATTTTAGCATATAATATATATATTGTCAAGAAAATTACCCTCGGTTTAAAAGAAATAAATTGTAAATTACAAAAGTTTGTGATACAATAAAACAAACTATGTTACAAGGAGAAATGTAAGTGTCATTTCCGTTAGATAAAATTAGAAATTTTTGTATTGTAGCACATATCGACCATGGCAAGTCTACTTTGGCTGACCGTTTGCTTGAACACACCCAGTCGGTAGCAAGTCGTGATATGGAAGAACAAATTCTTGACAGTATGGATTTGGAACGTGAACGCGGTATTACTATTAAAGCGCACGCGGTTACTCTTTATTACGATGCCAAAGACGGTCAGCGTTATGAGCTTAATTTAATTGACACCCCCGGTCACGTTGACTTTAACTATGAAGTTTCGCGTTCCCTTGCCGCTTGTGAGGGTGCAGTACTTATTGTTGACGCAAGTCAAGGCATTGAAGCCCAAACCCTTGCCAACACATACTTGGCGGTTGACCACGGGCTTGAAATTTTACCCGTAATTAATAAAATTGACCTACCCTCTGCCGAGCCGGAACGAATTAAGAACGAAATTGAAGATATTATCGGTATTCCTGCCGACAATGCACCTTTAATTTCGGCAAAAACGGGCATTAACATTGAAGAAGTGCTGGAAAAAATCGTTACCGAAATTCCCGCGCCAAAGGGCGACCGCGAAGCACCCCTTTCCGCCCTTATTTTCGATTCTTATTACGATTCGTACAAAGGCGTTATTGTTTACTTCCGCGTTGTAAGCGGTAAAATTAAAAGCGGTGACGTTATTAAAATGATGGCAACCGGCGCACAGTTTGACATTGTTGAGCTTGGCAGAAAACGTGCAACCTCGCTTGAACCATGCGACGTTTTAGAAGCGGGAGAGGTTGGTTATTTGGCGGCTTCTATTAAAACAGTAAGCGAAGCGCGTGTAGGCGACACCATTACCTTGGCAGACAACCCAACACCCCAAGCGCTTGAGGGTTACCGTAAGGTAAACCCCGTTGTCTTCTGCGGTATTTACCCCGCCGACGGTGCAAAATACCCCGATTTGCGAGACGCGTTAGACAAGCTTCAACTTAACGACGCCTCCCTTTTGTTTGAGCCCGAATCTTCAAACGCATTGGGATTTGGCTTCCGCTGCGGCTTTTTGGGGCTTTTACACATGGAAATTATTCAAGAACGACTTGAACGCGAATACAATTTAGACCTTGTAACCACCGCGCCAAGCGTTGAATATAAATTTACACTTGCAACGGGCGAAACCATAACGGTTGATAACCCCACCAATTACCCCGACCCTGCAATTATTGTCGACGCGCTTGAACCCGTAGCAGACGTTCACATTTATTCGCCAAGCAGTTTTGTTGGCACAATTATGCAGCTTTGCGAAGAACGTCGCGGTGTTTATACCGATATGAAATATATGGGCGACCGTGTTGATATTCATTATATTATGCCAATGGGCGAAATTGTTTATGACTTTTTTGACGCACTTAAATCGCGCACAAAGGGTTATGCAAGTTACGACTATGAAATGAAAGGTTACGAAAAGTCTAAGCTTGTAAAGCTTGACGTTTTACTTGCAGGCGATATGGTTGACGCGCTTTCTTTCATTGTTCACAGTGATAACGCATATACCCGCGCACGTAAAATTGCCGAAAAATTAAAGGAATTTATTCCCCGTCAGCTTTTCGAGGTTCCTGTTCAGGTTGCGGTTTCGGGCAAGGTTATTGCGCGTGAAACAGTAAAAGCCATGCGTAAAGACGTACTTGCAAAATGTTACGGCGGCGACATTACCCGTAAGAAAAAGCTTCTTGAAAAACAAAAAGAGGGTAAAAAACGTATGCGCCGCTTAGGTAACGTTGAAGTTCCGCAAGAGGCATTTATGGCTGTGCTTAAATTAGACGAGTAGGTGATTAAATGACACGAAAAAGCAAAAGAAAACAGGCAATAATTCGTAGAAATTTGTTTTTATGTGGCGTAAGCATTGTTCTTATTGCCGCCATTGTGGGTATAAGCTTTGGTATTTCGGGTTGCGTTAATAAAACTGACCCAGCCGGACAAAATTCAACCACCGACAAAAACGAATCCGAAAAAGGTACCTCAAGTGATGACACTTCAAGCGAAGCCGAATCAAAAGAGCCGATTAATTCTACACCCGAGCCCGTACAGGTAGGCACTTTTGAAGGGGATGCAAATTTCAGCAAAACCATTTTAGTTAATATTAAAAATCCGTTACCCCAAAACCACGATTATAAAGCAAATATGATGGTTTTCCCAAGCGAATATAAGTGGTATTCACAAGCTGAAGTTTACCGCAAAATTGACAAGGACATTTGGCCTTATCTTAAAGCCATGATGGACGCAGCACGTGCTGACGGCGTAAGCATTGGTATTATTTCCGCTTGGCGTGATTACGGCACCCAAAAGACCCTTTACGATGCCCAAATTAAAAAATGGAAAGATAAAGGTTATGCCGAAGCAGACGCTATAAAAGAAGCGTCATCCCGTGTGGCTGTGCCCGGCACGAGTGAACACCACACCGGCTTGGCGGTTGACTTTAACTCCACACAAACTTCTTTTGAAGGGACAAAAGCATTTGCGTGGCTCAAAGAAAATGCCGAAGATTATGGTTTTATAATGCGTTATGCCAAAGACAAAATGGACATTACCGGCGGCATTATTTATGAACCGTGGCATTGGCGTTTTGTTGGTATTAATATCGCCAAGGAAATGAACTCTCTTGGTATGTGTTATGAAGAATATTGCCAATATAAAGGCATTGGTAATTACGTTTATTAATTAAACTGCGGTAGCTTGGCTACCGCAGTTTTTATTTTGTATTTATGCGAAAATTCGTGCCATAATAAATTCATTGAGGTGAATTTTATGGCAGGAAACATTCTTGATTATAAAAACAGTTTTATCAGCGGCAATTTAAAGACCGATATACAAACCTTTAATGACATTTTTAAAAATGATGCAACACTTCGCATTAAACACATTTGCGCCAGAAAAAGCGTAACCTTTAATGCGGCGCTTTTGTATATAGACGGTATGGTCGACTCAAACCAAGTAAACGAAGCTATTATAAAACCCCTTGTTATGATGAACGTTGAAGACGACAGCCAAAACATTGCCGAATATATTGAAAAACAAATGCTATTTGCGCGTGACGTTAAGACACAAAACGAAATTTCAAAAATTTTAGAGGGGATTTTATACGGAGAAGCGCTGCTTTTAATAGATTCAAGCCCCACCGCCTTAATGCTTGACGTAAAGGGTTGGCGCACGCGCGGAATAAGCGAACCCCAAAACGAACGCATTTTACAGGGACCGCGCGAGGGGTTTGACGAAGCAAGCTTATTAAACCTTGCCATGATTAGAAGACGTCTTCAAACCCCCGATTTGTGCATTGATATTACCCGTGTTGGCAAACGGTCAAATACTGCGGTTTTTATTTGTTATCTTGGCACACTTGCAAACCCCAAAACCATAAAAATTCTAAAAGAAAAACTTAACAAAATCGACATTGACGGTATTTTAGATACAAACTATATTATTGAAGAAATTTCACCGCACCCTTTTTCACTTTTTAAAACTGCAGGACTTACCGAAAGACCCGACGTGGTTGCCGCCCGTCTTTTAGAGGGACGAATTGCCATTGTGGTTGACGGTACACCGATGGTTGCCACCATCCCCTATTTATTTTCGGAAAATTTTCAGTCAGACGAAGATTATTACCAAACCTTTTGGATGGGCACTTTGGGCAGAATTATGCGGTATTTTTGCTTTGCAATTGCGATTTTTGCACCTGCACTTTTTGTGGCAATAACCACCCTTCATCCCGAATTTTTGCCAACAAGTTTTGTCATAACGGTTACAAAACTTCGGTCGGCGGTACCTTTTTCGGTTGTTACCGAAACCATTGGAATGATTTTAATTTTTGAAATTTTGAAAGAAGCGGGGGTTAGAATGTCCCAAAATATTGGTCCTGCCCTTTCAATTGTGGGCGGTTTGGTGGTTGGACAAGCCGCAGTCGAAGCCAAAATTGTAAGTGCACCCACCCTTATAATTGTTGCCCTTTCGGGAATTGCAGGGCTTATGCTTCCCCGTCTTAAAGCGGCGGTTTTTTATCTACGCTTTTGTTTTATTTTATTAGCATCGTTTTTTGGACTTTACGGTCTTTTTGCGGGACTGCTAACCCTTTTGATGTATATTGTTTCGCTTTCGTCATACGGTAACAGCTATGCCCTGTCCCTTAACAAAGCAAGTTTTCAGTCGCTAAAAGACACCTTTGTGCGTGTGCCTTGGCAATATATGAAAACACGTCCGTTTTTTAACAAAAACATTACAAGGCAGGGCAAAAAATGAAGAAAATATTTATTGCTTTTTTATGTTTCGTTTTGCTTTGCGGATGCAGTCAAAAACCGCAAGAATATTTAATTTCGGCACTTGGAGTTGATTACGACAAAGGGCTTTACACCGTATCGTTTGAGGCGGTAATAATTAATACCGAAATTGATGAGCAAAAACGCGAAATTGTAAGCGGTGTTGGTCGTACCTTGATAGATGCGGTAGCCGAAATTGAAAAACAAACCACACAAAAAATAATCTTAAGTCATTGCGGTATTATTGCAGTCGGAAGTGGTATAACCCGCACAAAGCTTAAAGGGGTTATGCGGTTTTGTAAAGAACATCCCGATATTACCCTTTCGGTTTTCTTTGTAAAAACCGAAAATGCCGCAAAGCTTTTAGGGGTAAAGCCCCTTTCTTCCATAAGTGTTGGATACGATTTAATGTCAATGATTAAAACCGCAAAAAATGATAAAAAACTGACACACAAAAACCGACTTTTTGAGATTTGCGAAAACGAAAGCCCAATTTTGCCCATAATAAGTCCGACAGAAAAGGGGTATTATTTTGACAAATACTAAAGATTTTTCACACCATTTTTTATGGCTTTCGGTGCTATTTATTTTAGGCGGCGCAGTTATAAATTTACCCACAAAAAACGCCGACCGTCTTACTTTTTTGGGTTTTCTAATTTCATTTTTACTGTCGATTTTAGTGTTCTTTGCAACCTTTAAATTCGATTTTTTAAAATACCCCATTTTGTTTTTGGCAGTATTTTTTGTGAGCGATACAGCCGTAACCTTTTTAAAATTTATTGCAAAAACACTTCTAAACGATAAGCAAAATTTTTGGATTTTACTGCTTTTCATACTACCTGTTTTATATTTTTGCACCAGAAAGCACCACCAAATTTTAAACTTTTCGCTTGTTGCGGGTATAGTTTGCTCTGCTTTGCTTGTGTTTTTCTTTTTTGCAACTTTTAAAGATTTTAATTTAAAAAATATTTATATTTATTCCCTTCCGAATATTAAAAACTTATTTTTACAAGCATTGCCATATATCAGGTCGGTCACTTTACCTTGCGCGGTGTTAACCCTTTATGCAAAACAACAAAAGGTTAAAATTCATACCGCACTTGCCGGAATATCACTTGGCAACGCAATGTTTCTTATCGGACTATTTAATTCAATTTTACTTTTCGGAACAACCCTTGCGGGCGAACTAAGTTACCCCTATGCCAGTGCCATAAGCACCGTGACTTTTGGTAATTTGTTTTCCCGACTGGACGGTTTTTCATATTTTATTTATTTCGCCGCCGCGATGATAAAAATTACCGTTTGTACAAACGTAATTAAAGAAGAAATAAAAAAAGCAGTCAATTAAGACTGCTTTTTATCTTTAAATTCGTTCACCCAATTTTGAACACGTTTAAATTCGTCGGTAAGGATTACGTCCATACCCATTTTTACAAATTCTTCGGTTTCTTCGCGGGTATTTGACCAACAAACGTTGCAAATAATGCCGTGTGCATGGGCTTTGTCCACCATTTCTTGATTATAATACGGTTTATAAAACTGCAAACGTTCTACACCAAGTTCAATTGCTCTGTCAACGATTGCCCAGTTACGTTTAAAATCATGACCAATGCAAACCGCAATATCAGGTGCATATTCTTTAAATTGCTTAATGTCGGCATCAATTTCAATCATTAAATAAACGTACTTTTCACAGTCGTACTGACGAATAAGACCAATGATTTTTTCCATAATATCGCGCGGGTAGGGGCGGTCAAAAAATGGCTTTATATGTATGTTTAAAATTGTGCGACCACCGAATTTTTGCAAAATTTCTTCAAATTTTACAATGCGAAGACCCTCAAAGCGTTCAGTATATTTAACACCAAAATCATACTTTAAAAGTTCTTCATAAGTATAATCAAACACGTTACCCGTACCGTCTGACACGCGGTCTAAATTCGGGTCATGGCAGGAAACAATTTCCTTGTCCTTTGTGGGCCATAAATCAAATTCAATTTCGTCGGCATCCATTGCAACCGCCGCACCGTAAGCCGGCATTGTGTTTTCGGGAGATACGGTATTAAAACCACGATGCGCACACACGCGAGGGTAGGGTTTAACCGCATCATAAGGTATGGTTGCAGCACCTGCCGTACGGTAAAACCAAGGGCGACGCCCCTGTTCAATATACTGCCAATGAGCCGCATCATTATTACCAAACCCTGCGGGTTTATAATATTTCTTTTTGGGGTCAAGTGTAGCAGTAAAAACACCAACTTTACTTTCGGCATTTACCAAAACGTCACCATTAGGGGCAACTATCATAGAGCCGCCTCCGATATCACTGTTTTCGTCCATAGAAACCGACGAACGCAAAACGTAGGTGTTGGTATTATATGCCAAAAATTTTGTAATTATTTCAAGTGCAGAATGACTGTCACTTCGCTGATGCGAACAACCGATTATAAAATCCAAATTAAGCTTTGCCAAGGTGGAAAAATATTCGTAAAAATAAAAATCGTAACAGGTTAAAAAGCCAAAACGAAGGCCGTCAATTTCCACAACAGTTGGCGCGTTATATTTAAAAGTATAATCGCTGTCAATATCTTCTGCTGCGGTTTCCATAGGTGTTAAATGCTGCTTATAATATTCCCCCGCAATTTCGCCCCGGCGGTTAATTGCAACCGTTGTATTGCGAAATTTTTCGCCAAAGGGACGCTTTACGTTTACAAACACAATTGCATTGCAACGTTTTGCGGTATTTATAGCAGCGGTTAAAATTCTTTCATTAAACTTTTCAAAAGCCATTTTTCTTTCTTGCACACTTTTTGCAAGGCAAGGGGTGTCTGCCGATTCGGGCAAAACGATAACGTCCATACTTTCATCGCAACTATTAAGTAATTCAAGTTGCTTTTCAAAATATGTTTCGCTTAAAGAAAATAAAGTTGAATAAGCGGGCTGAATAACACAAGCTTTCATTTAAAACACTTCCAAAATTACCAATTTAATTTTCCAATATTAACCGGTTCATCTTTAACAATATCGCCAACACCGTTTAAAATATATTTGGGGCGATAAGGATAGAAGTTGATATCTTCCACAGAAGTAACGCCCGAAAGCACCAAAACAGTATCAACGTTTGATTCAATGCCTGCGATAATGTCGGTGTCCATTCTATCGCCAACAAAAGCAATGTCTTGACTGTGACAGTCCAGTTTTTTAAGGCCGTGACGAAGCATTAAGGGGTTTGGTTTGCCAACAAAATATGCCTTTTTGCCGGTGGCAATTTCTATCGGAGCAATAAGTGCACCGGTTGCGGGCATTATGCCCTTTTCGGTAGGACCGGTAATGTCGGGGTTGGTGCCGATAAGCTTTGCGCCGCTAAGTACAAGGTTTATTGCCTTTTCAATTTTTTCGAAACTGTAGGTACCGGTTTCGCCCACAACAACGTAATCGGGGTTAACGTCATTCATATAGATGCCTTTATCATAAAGCGCTTTGGTTAAAGCCGCTTCGCCAATAACGTAAGCAGTGGCATCTGGCTTTTGACTTGCCAAAAACGCCGCGGTTGCCATGGCACTTGTATAAAAATGGTCAGCCCCAACCGAAAGCCCCATTCTTTCAAGTTTCATACTAAGTTCGTGAGGAGTTCTTTCCGAGCTGTTGGTAAGAAAAACAAACTTTTTATTGTTTTTTTGCAACCAATTTATAAATTCGGGCACACCATCTAAAATGCGGTTACCGTGATAGATAACACCGTCCATATCGCAAATAAAACCAATTTTTTCTTTAATTGCTTGCATATATATTCTCCTTTAAGGTTATTTTCAAGTGTATTTTAACACAACAAATTAAAATTAGCAATATAGCAAAAGCCAAAAACCAAAATTATACACTAAATAATATAAACCCAATTGTATTTGTTGCAAAATTTGCAAACATATGTATAAGCCACGAAAGATAAATGTTATTGAATTTTTCATTCATAAAATTAAAAATTACACCGCCCGCAAACAAACCTATCATAGAAAGCAAAATTACAGGCCATGCAAACCAGCCGACCATCATTGCAATGTGATAAACCGCAAATAAAGTTGCACTTACAAGGTAAGCCAGTGTGCGATTTGAAACACTTTTTAAAGTTAAAAACGAAAACCCGCGAAAGAAAAATTCTTCAAGTAACGAATTTGCAAAAGAAATATAAACCGCAACGAAAATAAAATTGTTTTTGTTAACTCCGGTTGTGGCAGTCAAGTTTTTGGTAAGGGCGGAAAAATCGAAAATGCCACAAAAAGCAAAGTATGCCCCTAATACCACCACGTATACCCCAAACCCAAGTAATAACGCGGCAATTATACCCTTTTTATCGGGTATAAACAATTTTTTTAGGTCGCATTTTTTATCATAAAGCGAATAGCAAAGCGGCAAAAGCAAAAACAATGCCATTTTAATTAAAGACTTAATAAAATACCCGGGTTGAATGACAGCATCCACGACACTCATAAAACCGCAAGCCAAAGCCGTGATAATTATAATTAAATTTCTTTTAACATTCATATTAATCACCAATCAAATTATAACACCCAACTTTAAAAAGAGCAAGGCAAACACCCTGCTCTTAAAAATTATAAAAATATTGGGTTGGTCCATGCCTTTTTGCCGTCTTGGTCGGTAATGCTAATTCTTACGTATTTGTATTTTCCTGCCCAGAAGTTTTCAATATCAAATTCGGCACGGGTTAAATTACCCTCTTCGTCCACTAAAGTGCGAGTAGGGTGCATATCGCTGTGAAGACTAATTAATTTTGATGGCGAACATTCGATAACTGCTTTACCGTCATCAACGTAGAAATTGTAAATTTCGGGACCGCAAGAAGAATAAAATTCGCCGTTTTTAAGTGCTGCTAAAATTGAATTTAAGCCTTTATCGGCTTTAACCATTACCCAACCTTTACAAAGATCGTCGTATGAATGGGCGTCGTCGGTGGCAACACCGTACCAAACCTTGCCCTGACCCAAAATTTCGTCCCAATAAGCAGCGTCGTCGTCACGACCACCGTTAAGCGCGCCGCCGGTGTTCCAAATTTCCATTGCAAAATTGCCCTTTTGGGTTTCAAAATATTTTGCGCTGGTTTGGCTCCAAATTGGGTGTGCAAGAATAGTTAAGTTATTCTTTTTATGAATTTCATCAAGCCAGGGTTGATACGCTTCGGCATTAGGCGCAAAACCCCAGTCAAATTTTTGGTCGTGTTCAAAACCGTTACCATCTTCTTTGGTGGGGCCAAGACATACGGTGTGATAACAACGAAAACCGTAATCGCTTTTAACAAGGTCGTTGCCATATTCCATGCCGGGTATGGTAATAACCCCTGTTTCAGTGGCATATTGCTGCAAGGTGTAAATTTGGTGGTCGGTAATGGCAAAAAAGTCATAACCCTGACCTTTGGCGTATGTAATAACTTCTTCGGGGGTTAATTTACCGTCCGAACGGGTAGTATGGCAATGCAGACCACCCTTTAAAAACTTCTTTTCTTTATCAATAAACGCCTGTTGTATTTTCATAATATTCACCTTAAATAATAAGTGTAATTATTGAATGGGGTTTCATAACGTTTTCAGTGCAACCACCGTTATAACGAAGTGTTGCATATTGCGGTTTGTCACTTGCGTTAATTACAACCACAACACGACTGCCATCCGGATTTACAAAGCCGCAAGAATACATATTGCGATTATGCTTTGTGGTTGCAACACGTTTTGCACCGCGCTGAACGTATTTTGAAAAATGTCCCATATAATAATAAATTGGGGTTACAATAAGTTCTTGCTTTTCGGTATTGTAAAGAATAGGGGCATAACAACCATCCTCTTTATTTTCAAAAAGCTCGCCCTCGGTTTTGGCGGTACGGTTGTGATAGGGACCGCCATTTTGGTCCAAAAGCAAGTTCCAGTCACAAAGGGCAATTTCAAAATTATTAAAGTTTTCGCAAATTTCAATACCATAGCTTTCTGCCAAAACGTTTACGTCTTCAGTTATAGGACCGCAAAATTCGCCGCAAACAAGAGGTTTATTAAGCTGTTCGTGCACAAGGCGCAAACCGTCAAAATGATCGCCCGAATACCAGTGGTGTGCAACCGCCCAAACGCGTTTGTTAACGCGTTCGTTAGATAAAATTTTCTTTGCGCGGTCATAAACGCATTCTTTGTTGTGGTCCCAAATCAAAATTTTAATATCCGAAAGACCTTCTTCGTCCAAAGCGTCAATTAAATACTTATCAATAAATTCACATTCGTCTTCGGGGGAATAGTTACAGCTTTCCCATGTTTGAATTGCCTTTGGTTCGTTTTGAATTGAAATTGCGCTGATTTTTACGCCTTCTTTTGCCATTGCTTTTATGTATTTAGCGTAAAAATGCGCCCAAACCGACTTATATTCTTCCAAAAGCTTGCCACCGTGAAGCATATCATTATTGTCTTTCATATATGCGGGTGGACTCCAAGGAGAAGCAAAAAGCACAATTTCTTCCTGTGCATATGCCAAAGCGTCTTTTAAAAAGGGCAAAATATATTGTTTTTCACGATCAAGGTTAAAGCTTTCAAGGGTTTTGTCGCCCTCCTTAACCGATGAATAAATCGAAAGTGAAAAGTCGCAGGAATTTATGTGACTTCTGCCAAAGTTATAACCTATACCTTTTTCACGGTCGAAATAAAGTTCCAAAAAGCGTTTTTTGTCTTCTTCACTTAAAAGCGAATAAAGATAAGCCGACGATTCGGTAAACGCACCGCCAAAGCCCAAAACCTCTTGATAAACAACCTCGTCAAAAAGGTTTACAATTCCCCATTCGGTTTCTGCGGGGAAGTTATTTAATTCAACCTGTTCAGATTTAAAGAATATATTTTCTTTGGGACAGGTTTCAATTTTGGTAAGATATTTTTTCATTTTTGCACCCTCTTTAAAGAATGTTTTTGCTAATTTCTAAAAGGTTGTCGGTTTTATCTTCAAAACCGTAAATTTTATCACTTCTTGCCCATAACCATTCAAATTCAAACCAATTTACTTTTTCTTCAAACGGTTTGCCCTCAAGCTCGTTAATACGGTTGTTGATCCAACGAACCCAACGTGCCTTATAAAAATCGCTTATAAGACCCGACCATTGACGGTTTGAATAATCGTGTAAACCGCCCGTTTCACATTGGTTGAATGAACCCCAAGTGGTAATAAGCGATTTTGCATTTAAAAGATAAAGCATTTTGGTAAAATCGTCGGCATTTTTAGAAAGCTCTATTGCGCCGTCAACCCAACGACCCAAGGTATAGTATTTGCTTTGAGAGGTAACAACGTCCATTAAATCGGCAATTTCTAAAAACCTTTGCGAATGTTCTTTAAATGCAGTTGCATCTTTGTTATCAAATGCCGCCGCCATTTTTAAATGAACGTCCTGCGCAGTATTCGACAAAATTTGCTGTAAAACGGTTACCACGTCGTAACGATAACCCTTGCTTTCTTTGAAAGTGTCATAGTCATTAAGCAAAAGCTTTGCCGCTTTTACAAGGTCGCCCTTATCATAACTTATAACCGCGTTACCCCAAGATGATGCGGGACGTGACTGAAGTGTAGGACGTGCGTTTACAATCGATTCGGGTGCACCTTGACCCAAATTATTAAGCTCTGCCTTATAAACAGTGTTTAAAAAGATTTCCCACGCATTTAGTGCGTTATTGCTGAAACCACCGTACCGACGTGTAATATATTCTTTAACCCAGTCATTTAAGTTTATTTCAGTCATTGGGGCATGTGCATCTTCGCGCCAAACCGATTCAAATAAAAAGTCGTACAAAACGGGATTATTAAAACTTGCTTCGGGTGTAATACCAATACCTACACATGCTCTGCAGTTATTAAACGCTTCGGGAATCCATTTTTGCATATTATCAAGATGCCCGTGAAGACCTAAACGACCGCCAAAGTTATTAAGCATACAAAATACCCACGAGGTGTGGTCAAATTCCACGTCGTAACCGTGGTTGCAGTTATCTTTGTGACCTTTTTTATAATTGGGGTCTTTCTCAGCATATAAATCAAGTATTAATGCATGATTTTTGCCATTTTCAACCTGCTGAATACCCTTTAAAAGTTCAGAGGTGGGGTTGGTTTGCCAGGACTGAATAATCCACACTGCGTCCTTGTTTTGTTTAAGCATTGAAGACAATACTTCAAACGCAATTTCCTTAGGCGACATATCAGAGGTGTTGCCGCCTTCGTGGAATGGGTCGGTAGCAAAATAAATGCTGTAATCCCCATAAACTTCGCTTTGCGCTTTATAAAACTTTTGAGCAAATTCTTTGAAAATCGGAGATGTTGTGCGAAGCATTGTCGGGCGGTCAAAAGAACACCACGTTCCCTGCGGAATAACGTCTACGTTTTCAATATGCTGCGCAATATCATTGGGCACCATACCGCTATAGCCCTGAAGTGCGGGGTACATACCGAGCTTGCGCATTTTTAGGTGATTTTTACGGGCAAGGCAGGTTCTGTCATAAAACCAGCTGTCGTGAACGGGACCACCAAAGCCCGACAAATTTGCCATATAAGCCCACGCATAATAAGCGGGGCCCGCAATAAATTTTAAAATTTCTTCATGAGTATAACCAAGGTTTGACAAAAATCTGCGCCAAACTTCTTCTTGGGCGGTGGCATCAAGCACAACGTTTACACCGTTTAAAGCCAACCAGTCAAGTTCTTCCTGCCACTGTTCTTCGCCCCAAAAAGCCATTGAGTAAGAAAGTGTGCAGTAATTGTAAGAATACCTTACCTTCGCCTTGGTTTCGCGATAAACTTTTTCGTTTATCATAACAAGGTTTTGCGGCATTTTTGCTTGGTCGCCAACCTGACAAATATTAACCTTGCAGTAATATTTTAAATAATGGTTAAGACCCACCGCTAACGATACACCATTGTTACCCTTAATAAGTATTTTGCCGCCATTATCAGACAATTCAAAAAAGTCATAACCGGCTTTACTGTCGCAAATGCACAAATTAAACCAGTTTACGTATTCTTCACCCAAACGGCGTTTTATAATACCGTATACTTCGTTATAGGTATCATCTAAAGTGATTTCTTTATTATAAACCGTATCCTTAAATTCGGGTATATCAATTTCGGGACGCGTCTTAATTGTACTGCCCGATTTTTTACCCTTAAATTCAACTTTTTCAAACAAAGCTTCAACCGAAGCGGTGTTATATTCAACGTAAACCCTTATGATACGGGCTTCTACACCGTTTGCGGCATATTGGTCGCCCTTTAACATATCGCAAGGGGTATCATTACGTTTTTGTGCAAGAAACTGAAAATCGCGTCCGTCTAAGCTGGTGTAAACCGAATAATGACTATAGCCCTCTTTAGTAGTAAACACCGAAACGGTATCAAGAAAATAATTTTCGCCCAAATCGGTATCAAAGCAAGCGGGGTAATAATTTGCCACCTCTTCGCTTAATTCTTCTAAAATAACAACTTCAGAAAACTTAACCGTTTCATTAGGCGCAATAACGTAAATATGCGAAGCAGCAGTCGGTATTTCAGCATTAATTTCAATCATTAAATCGTTACCGATTTTTGCCTTGCCAAGAGAAATTGGGTCGGTTATAACACCGTTTATTGCATATTTAACTTCAACTTCCAAACCCGAAAATTGCAAATATTCTTCAGCCAAAGTAATTTTTGCACCAATAACATTACGGTTATTTGGAAAAACGTAAACCGTTGTGTTGTCATTAATTATTTTTTCAAACGTTCTGATTATTTCTATCACTTTAAATTTTCTCCGTTATTTTGTAACAAATTTGGTCCAACCCTTAATTTTCAATACACAAATCAAGGTGCCCAAGAAAGCAATAATACACCAAATTATAAGTACCATATTCCAACCAAAATTATCGGCAATGCTTGCAAAGCCATAGGATGAAATTGACGCGCCAATATAGGTACAGGCGTTTAGAACACCCGAAATGGTAGAAACCATACCATATTTTGCAAAGTTTTTAGGAATAAGCGAAATAAGCATATGGTTAACACCATGCATACTTGCCGAAATAAGTGCCGCTAATATTATGGTTAAAATCGGAATGTCCACCCCAAATGCCATTGGCAAGGTTGATACTAACGCAACACCAAACATTATAGAAGCAGTTTTTAATTCGTGTTTTATTTTGTGATAAAGTGCATTTGAAAGCAAAACAATTATCATGCTGAATACCGGCAAAATGGCTGTGCTTAAAATTGATGACGATTCATCTAAATTGAACTGTTCATTAACCAACGACGGCAACCAAGTTTGAATACCGTCACGCAAAATGCCTTGAAGCGCAATTACAAAGAAAATAGGAACAAGCCCCGCAATTGCAATAGCCCCAAAAATTGAAATTGTTTTTTCGCTGTTTGCCTTTTTAACACCTTGCGCTTTTCCAAGCTTAATATTGCGGGTGGCAAAGGTCCAAACACACATCATTACAACACCAAAAAGTGCCATAATTCTAAAAACGTTGCGCCAAATTGTAAACTTAAGAACAAACGGTACTAAAATATAAACAAATATTGTACCAACCGACGCCGAAAGACCCACAATGGTAATTGCGTCGGCATATTTTTCAGTACCTATTTGTTCGGAAACAAAACGCGCAAGCGGCGGCCAAAGCATTGCTTGGCAAATACCGTTTACACACCAAAGAGCAGTTATAACCCAAATATTTGAACAAAATGAAACCAAAGTATTTACTAAAACCGTGCCAAGCATTGCAACACTTATCATTTTAGTGGGGGAAATTTTGTCCCCAATAAAGCCGCAAATAACCTGACCCACACCGTATGTAATAAAACTGCCCGTTACCGCGGCAGAAGCCATTGTGTTTGTAATTTTAAGGTCGCTTACAATTGCAACAATACTTGCGGAATAGTCAAGTCGCATTGCATAACTGAAAAAATAAACCAAAAATCCCAGCGCAATGACCGTTCTATATGAAAGTTTTTTACTGTTTTCCATTTTACTTATTCTCCTATTTTTTAACCTCTGTTAAATATTTATAGGGCGTACCTATAAAACCAACCTGACTAAAATCTTCAAAATTATGTCGCACAATATAATCAATATACGAAGTTATCATTTGCGCAGAAAGAATATAACCCGCTGCATTCATATGACCGCCAACAAAAAATTTCTTTTTAAATTCGGCGTTATATTCGGGGCTATATTTTCTAAGATTTATAACGTAAGTATTGCTAAAGATTTTCGCCATTTCTTCCAAAAGTTCGGCGTGGGTGTCACCGTCTAAATCATTAATTCCGTTAGGCAAGGTTACCAAAAAGAACTTTGCATCGGGTTGTAAGGTTTTAAGGCGCTGAATAATTTGCGCATAATAACCCGCAAAGGTGGGCTTGTTGTTTTGGGGATTTTCCAAATCAATGTCCGAAACGGTGCCAAGCTCAACCTGTTTAGTATACATATCGTTAACGCCAAGTGCCAATATATATGCTTGACAACGCTTTTCACTTGTCCAAACGCCACATTCGTCAGCATAGGTTTCCATAAACCATTTTGCCGACATTCCCCCACGAGAGAAATTATAAACCTTTATGCCGGCATTTCTTGCCATATACTGACCCCACGAATAATCATAAAAATCGTGATAACCATAGTTACCCTCGCTATCGCGGGATTCGTGTTCGCCCGATGAAAGACTGTCGCCAATGCAACCAATAGTTCTGAAAATTCGGGCATAACCGCCGTCATAAACAATACGGTCAAGAGGTTTTTCATCTTCACAATATAAAAGTTTTTCTAAATCCATTTATACCACCCATTTCTTAAAAAGACAACCAATATTTACTTTAATTACCTATTTATCTTGCAAATCGTTTTTAAATTTAAGGTAAACACCTGCGGTCCAACCCATCATGGTTGGCGCGTCATAGTCTTGATTTGCAACTTCGCCTGTATGTCCGTTATACTTTTCCCAAAGATTACCTGTTTTTTCAAAGCCCTCTTCAATTAATTTAACGTAACGCTTGGCAATTTCTTGTGCTTTATCTTTAAGACCATAATTTTTACAAGCTATGTATGAAGTATACTGAAGCGGTGCCCATACGTTAGGGTAATCCCATTGAAGCGGGAAACGGTATTCGCCCGGTACGGAACAAGCCACACCGTATTCAAGCATTAAGTCTTCTAAAAGCTTTTCTTCGCCATTTACTTCATTTGCAAGTTTAACAAACATTGGGTAAAGAGATGCCGCAGATTTCACACTGCTGTGACGGTTTTCCTTAAAGTTCCAGTCCAAAAATAAACCCGCTTCTTTGTTCCAAAGCAATTTTTTCATCTTGCTTTTTCTGTATCTTGCACGGCGAAGCCAGTCGGTACGCTCTTCTTTGCCTAAAACCTTGCAAAAATATGCCATATTTCTTTCAAAACCGTAAAGCAAGGAATTAAGACAAACGGGGTTATAATACTGCCCGTCAAATTCAAAACGCGAACAGCAGTCCCAACCGCTTTCGCAAAAAGCCATAAAGGTATTGCCAATTCGTTTTTGTTCTTCGGTGTCATCGGTTGTATAGCCGCCGCTACGCTGGGAAAACGCATTGTAATATTCCTGCTGAAGCTCATCATCCATTGCGGCATAATTACCGTAAAAGTTAAGACCGTTTTTACAACGTCTTTTAGTTTGCCAAAAGTCGTATTCCTTACACAAGGTTGCATAAGCAGTATCTAACCACTGCTTATCACCGAAATATTCAAACACATCCTTTACCATAAAGCTTAAAAAAGGCGGCTGCGAACGGTTTAAATATCTTGTCATATTACCGTTAAGCATAAAACCATACTTTTCTACCATGTAAAGCATATCATCAACGTTGTATTTTGCCTGTTGTGCATTACCGCTTGTAATAAGTCCAACGTTTGTAAAATAGGTGTCCCAGTAATACATACTTATAAACGTATCTTCTACACAAGGTGCAGTATAAGGGTAAGGCATTCCTATAAGTTCGCCTTGGTCTTCTTGATTAAAGCGAACTGTTTTTTGCAAATTTTCTTCAATGTGTTTCAATATTTCCATTTTCTTCACCCTGGAGTAAGTATAAGGGCAGAGAAGATTATTTTCTTCTCTGCCCTCCCTTAGTATTTTTTAGAAATTATTAAACTTTATTTTTCTTCTTTTTAATAATTATAACTGCGACAAGAATTCCTGCAGCTACTAACACAACACCGCCAATTGCAACCGGAATAACTACACCAAGTACTCCAAGCGACATAGCGTTTTTAGCATCTTCGGGAACCATCATAAGATCGTCGAAGTAAATGCTTGATTTACCTGAAGTTCTGATAGCCAACCACTTGGTTTTAGCAACAAAGGTTGCTTCAACCATTTGCCATTCGCCATTTTTAATATTCTTCACAACCGCAATTTGTTCAACACCTAAGGTATCGTCAAATACGTCAGGGAATTTTTCATGTACGATCGAAAGGGTGGTTTTAGCTTTGTCAGCGTCGGTTGTTACCCAGAAGGTAAGCTTATACTTCTTGCCAACTTCAAGCATTTCGTCATAGTTAAGAAGGAAGTCCTTATCGCCTCTTTGTTCGCCTATGCGATGGAAGGACGCCATACCGTTTCTAACGTATTTAGCATCATAACCAACTGTACCGGGACGATAATATTCATAATCTTCCTCATAGTCGTATGGTGTGTTGGGGTAATTTTCAAAGTCAACAATTATACCGTTGGGTTCCCATTTTGCATAAAGTATCATGTTAAAGTATGGGAATGTATCAATCGGATAAGGCATATCCAATTCTTTATATACATACCAACCCGCAAACTTATAACCCTCACGCGTAGGTGTTGGAAGTGTGATAGGTTCTTCGGGGTTACCGTAAGCATTTTCACACTTTGAACCACCGTTTGTCACAAATGAAACTTCAATCGGATCGGGTGTGGTGGTGTTAGAAAACTTATCGGTTGTACCAAAAGCACGTAAAACGGGGGTACCGTTAGGTAATGCGTACCAAATCTTATCGAAGTCAAGCTCGGTCATATATTTCTTGGCTTTTTCGCCACGCATCATAAGTAAGCCCATCTTCATAACGTATGAAGCAAGACCGTTACCTGTTGAATAATTGTTTTTGTAGTCGATAGGTGTTGAAGAGTTTTCTACACTTGCACGACCGCCGCACAACAAGTTTTCATCAACTGTAGCAGAATAGCACTGCTGAACAACGGTGTCTTTATATGTGGTCCAAGAGTTACCAACAAGAGATGCAACACGTTCGCCCACAACTTGACCTACGAAATAGCAGTTGTCCATATTAGCAACGTAAGAGCCGCCGCCAAAAAGACCGCCTGCAAATTTACAGGTAATTACTGATTTACTGTCAGCAAAGCACTGTGAAACCTTGGGTAATGTGCCGCGTTTGGTTTGTGCTTCGGGCTGATTAAGCATTACAACGCCTGCAATACAACCCGCGTATGCTTCTTGGTCGATTTGAGATTTAACGGTAATTCTTGCATTTGAGAAGCCAAGCTTTGTAACAGAAGCGCCGTCGGTAATGGTTGGGAACAAACCGGTGTAAATAACCGAATTAATTTGTTCGTGATTCATATACAAACCGTAAATTACCTTGGCATTACCGTTAAGGTGTCCCTTAAATGCACCGTGACGTGCGGTTGAAACCCAATACCAAGAACGCAAATTATTGCCTTCGTACCAGTTGGCACTTTTAACGTCGTTAAGATAAATATCGTTAGTAATCTTATAGTATTTGCCCTTGGTGTCGTTAACGTTTTCGAGCAACAAGGCAAGCTGTTCACCTGTGGAAATCAAATAAGGACTTCCCTTAGTACCGTTACCGCCTGCAAAGTTGGCCGCAACCTTACCTGACCAAACCTTGCCTTTCACACCGTCATAGGTGCCGCCAACAACCATTGGGTAACCGTCGGTTACTTTCCAGAATCTAAACCAGTTAAGTGCCGGCATATTCTTCTTGGCGTTTTTGCCATACATTTGATTTGCTTTTATCGTATAAACGTTAGGTTCTTTATTGTCACCTGCTGAATAGTTATCGCCCGATGTACCACCTAAAGCTTGCTTCGAGCAGAACTTCAAGGAAGAGGGTGAATAGGTGTTTTTAACAACGATACCGGAAACGCCTTCGCTGTTTTTACCCCAGCAGTTACCCAAAATAGCGCCTGCGTTTTTAGGAGCAGATACACTACCCAAGAAGGTACAACCTTCAACAAGAATTTCGGCGCCACCGTAACCGATAAGACCACCGGCACCTGCGTCGTTACCCTTGTTATAGGTAGATTTAATTTTAACGTTATTACCTACGTAACAGCTAGACAAGGTTACCTTGCCCGTGTTTGCGTCGCCAACAATTGCACCAACCGCAAAACCGTTTGATGTTAATGAAGCATTGTTGATAATAACTCTGGTAATATAAGCATTAGCTGCGTAAGAAATTAAACCAACCTTGCTCTTTGTACCGTTGTAATAAAGACCTGTGATTTGATGACCTTCGCCATCAACATTACCTTTGAAAATATTATTGGTCCAAATCCATTGTCTTGCCGAATTTGTCCATTTGTTTGCAGAGGTATCGTTAAGCTTAATGTCTTTGGTAAGCTTATAATATTTGCCTTCGGAATTAACGTCGGTAACCATTAATGCAAGTTGTTCGCCGTTTTCAATTAAGTACGGGTCTGCCTTGGTACCGCTACCGCCTGCATATTCAGACGCAATATTACCCGACCAAATACCTTCGGCAGCGCCGGGCTCCTTATCGAATTTGCACATGGGGTAACCATCGGTTGTTACCCATGCTCTGTCCCAACTAAGACCTTCCATACCTTCTTTAGCGGCTTCGCCTATCATAGCATCCGGTGAAACGTATACTACGCTACTGTCGCCTTCTTCATAGGTTGAATAGTTAAAGTCAGATTCGGTTTCCAAATTACGTTTGCTGCAGAATTTAATGTTTGCGCTGGAATAACTGTTTTTAACAGTAACCTTGGTCCAGCAGTTACCTGCCATTGAGCCCGCAAAACGAGTTGCGCTAACGGTAGCTAAAACTGCACAAGTGTTGATTTTAATATCGCCATTACCGTAACCTACAATACCGCCGGCACCTGCATCGTTTCCTTCGTAGGTGGATTCGATTGCAACGTTTTTGCCAACAATACACTTGTTAACGTTAATAGAGCCCACGCCTTGACCAATTATACCACCAACAGCATAACCGGAAGACTTAATAAAGCTGTTATCTAAAATGAGATTTTCAATTGTAGCGTCCTGTGCAACGCAGAAAAGACCGATATTATTTTCAGTACCGTTATAATATAAACCGCTTACGGTATGACCTTTACCGTTAAAGTAACCTTTAAAACGGTTAGTTATGCAAGACCATGACCTTGCATTTTCCTGCCAATTTGCAACAGAAGTGTCGTTGAATTTAATGTCGGAAATAAGCTCGTAATACTTACCTGCGTTGGAAGAATCCTTAAGCATTTTTACGAACTGTTCGGCAGTGGCAATTTTATACGGGTCAACTTCAGTACCCGAACCACCTGCGTAATCAAGTGCGGTAAGACCTGACCAAACACCGCCAACGTTACCATTTACGTCATATTCACGGTTAAGATAAGTGGGGTAACCGTTTTCGGTTGTTTGCCAAATATAATTCCATGCCAAAGCGGGCATTGCTGTCTTTGCGGCAGTACCGTAAATTTTGCTAATGTCAGATATGCGGTAAGAGTCTGTAGCAGATGCTCTGTTAGCGGGACACCAGTTTACGTTTGCGGTAAAGCTGTTTGCAATTGTGGTTGTACCGCTTGCGGGTTCGCAACCAACAAAGCCGCTTGCTGTGGGAACACTTGCCAAAACAGCGCAAGCTGTATAAGAGAAGAATGATGAAGAGTTGGGGTGTGCGTAACCAACAATACCGCCCCAATAATTTGAAGATGAATTCTTGGCAAATACAACAGAATCAGTTACGTAACAGTTGTTGAAATAAACTGTTTTGTTATTGCCGGAATAAATTCTACCAGCAATAGCACCTGCCATAGCCGATGCGTGATTTGAAGAAATATATGATTTAGAAATAGTTACGTCTTTAAAGGTGCGGTTTGCCGACCAAGCGTCAACAACCGGGAAAAGACCGCAGTACTGTGCAGACGGGTTGGTGTAAAGACCATAAATTGTATAACCGTCGCCATCAAAGCTACCGCAGAAACGACTTGCGGCAGAAGAATACCATTTATTAACGTCGCTTGAATTGTACCAGGTTGCACTTGAAACGTCGTTAAGATAAATATCAGCGGTTAACTTGTAATACTTATTTACTGAACCGTTTTGAATATTGCCTGTGTAGTTGGTTAACACATCATGACCAACCATACGTGCCAATTGTTCAGGTGTTTCAATTAAATAGGGGTCGCCCTCGGTACCGGTACCGCCTGCATATTCCTGTGCAATGGCACCCGACCAAACTTCGCCCTTAGTTCCGTTAGGGGTAACCTTTTTATATGTTGGGTATTTAGTTGTTGTTTGCCAAATGCCCCAATTAAGATTAGGCATATTACTTTTTGCAGAGGTGCCTGTAATTAATGAAAGGTCATCTATTAAATAGCAGTCGGTTGAAGTTCCCTTAGAGGTAACACCATGCCAAGAATTAGCATAAGCAAAACTGTTAGAAATGGTGTAATAAAGTTCCATATACCATGTAGCATTTAAACCAATAAAACCATATTTAAGGAAGCTACCGTCTTGCTGTTTAGCAAGTGACGCACAGTTTTGGAAAACGTACGGTGTGGTATTGCCCGAATATGAATAACCAACAATACCCGCTTCGTACGGGTAGTTATTATTGCTACCGGTGGTAGTACCCTCAACAATTACAGTATCGGTAACGTAACAATTTTCAAAGGTAATCTTTTTAGAAGTACCGCTTTTACCAACCGCAATAATACCGCCGGCATAGCCACCCTTCATATAAGAGTGTGAAATTGTTAAGTTTTTGATGGTGCGGGCATCGTCCCATGCGTCAACAAAGCTGAAAAGACCCGCATGAGTTGCACCGTCTTGGAAGCACAAACCGTAAATGGTATGACCGTCACCGTCAAAGTTGCCGCAAAAACGGCTTGTAACGGAAGAATACCAATAATTTAGATTGTCGCCTTCATACCAATTTTCTTCAGAAACGTCATTTAAATAAATATCTGCAGTAAGCTTGTAATATTTATTTGTTGAACCGTTTTGAATATTGCTGGTGTAATTTGTAAGAACATCATACCCTATCATACGGGAAAGCTGTTCAGGTGTTGCAATTAAATAGGGGTCGGTCGCTGTACCTGTACCACCTGCATAACTATCAGCAATTTCACCGGACCAACTATTTATAGTTGATGCAGGAGTAGTGTTAATTGTGGCAACAGCCAAACTAACTACAACCGACGATAAAATCACCGAAATTGCAACCAAAAAAGCAATAGCTTTTTTCGAAATTTTACCAAAATTAACCATCTAATTTTCTCCTTTCATAATTAAAGGGTTTCTTTTGTTTATTTTATCACATATTAAATGTGTAATTTACTTTTTGAATTTTGGGGTTGCCCCCATTTTAAAAGAACGTCTCACTAAAAAGTACAAATTTATAACTAAAATAAAATTTATAACTAAAGTAATAAACCTTATTTTAACCATAAATTCATATCCGCTTGCCTTCTCCCGAAGGAGAAGGCGTTCGGATTAAATTTAAAAATCAAATCACTGCTTAAGGCCTAAAGAAGCGAGCTGTTTGTCGATTTCTTCGTTAAGCTTTTTAGAGTTGCTGTTAATCTTGTTGCCAAGGCCTGCAATTTGAGCACTTACCTGACCTGGAGCCATACCCGAAATACCGGTATAATCAGCAACATTTTCACTGCAAAGTTGAGTAATACCCAAAAGCATGTAGGGGTTCTTTTCATCGGTATCAACACCGGAAGTAAGCTTGAAGAAGAAGTTTTGTGCTTCAGGGTTGATGAAAGCAGAATCGGTATCGTAGTTATTAGCATCAAGATAATAACGGAGGAAGATACCTGCAGCAACGGGGTTCTTAGCACCTCTTACAAGGCCCCAACCACGGAAAAGACCTGTGGTATAAGCTTTGTTTTTGTCGTCAAACTGAGGAATGTAAGTAAAGCCAACGTCATTGGGGTTCATTTTGCCAAAGTAACCTGTTGCTTTCATACCGTAAGCGTTGGTAATTGCAATACCTGCTTTACCGGTAATGAAATTATTAAGAAGGTTATATTCACGGGGGTCACGAATAAGACCGTCACTTACCCATTGTGAAATTTGCTTAACAACTGTAGTTGTCATATCGTTTACACCGTTTGAGAAACGACCGTTTTCATACTTATAGAAGCCCGAACCGGTAGAAGCCAAAAGTGACTGAACGTCAACGTAACCACCGATATAACCTGCGTTTTTAACGTCGGTCATACATTTGGTAAGAGCCGCAAAGTTCCATTTGCCTGCTGATACATATTCTTCAGGAGTGGTAATGTTGTTGTCAGCAAAAATTTTCTTGTTGTAGAAAAGACAGTCAACTTCTGCCCAGATATTACCAACTGTGTTTACAAGGAATGATTTTCCGCCAAGCTTTGACATTTCAAGCATACCTTGGTCCCAAATACCGTCGGTAAGGTCTAATTTCATTTCGTCAATTGGCTGTAAGCAAGAAATTGATGCAGGGAAGAAGCAGTTGTCGAAGAATATGTCAGGCGATTCGCCGGAAGCGATTTTACCTGCAACTTCTTGAACATAGGTTTCTTGGGGTGTAATATCAATTTCAACCGTAATGCCATACTTTTTCTGGAATTCGTCAACAACCTTACCATCTTCGTTTTGATGGGGGTTTTTCCAGGTTGCGTAAACAACGGTCGTACCGCGATATTTTTCAGCGTCTACGTTGCTGTTGCCACCCTTGTTAGGACCTTGCTTGTCGTCAGAATTGCAACCGATACAGCCAACAGCCATAACAATTACAAGAACCAAACACAAAGCACGTACAATAGTTTTTGTTGTTTTGTTAAACATACTAATTTCTCCTTTATATATTTTTCGGTCAAAACCGATAAATTATATTTTTTAACCCGTAATACCTACACGGTCGATACTTTCAATAAATTTACGTTGCAATATCATATAAATAATAAGCATTGGTGTTACGAAAAGTACACAACCTGCCATTTGGAATGCCAAGGTTTCAGGGGTTTCAGGGTTAAGGTAATAACCCATTGTTGTTAAATTAGTTGGTAATAAATTAAGCTGCATTGCCAAGGGGTATTCGTTATTCAAATACATTGAACAAAGCAAATAATCGTTCCAGTGCCAAATAAGTGAGAAAACCAAAACGGTTGTAATAGCAACGCCCGAAGACGGAACTGCTATTTTAAGGAAGGTTTTAATAGGACCTGCGCCGTCTATCCAAGCAGCTTCTTCAAGTTCTTTTGGGAAGCTTGCAAAGAACTGCATATAAATGAATATCATAATACCCGAACGAAGACCCATTGAGAAAAGCGACGGTAAATAGAATGCCGCTTCAGTGCCTAAAATGTTGGGTCTTAAATCAATGCCTGTAAATTTGTCAAGCAAGCCCAAAATCCCCAAAATATCCATTTTTGAATAGTTTGCCATTCGGGGAATAAGCACCATCATATCGGGTACCAAAATTGTAAGGAACAATACACCGATAAGTACGCCTTTAAATTTGAACTTAAAACGCGCAAAACCATATGCGGTTACACAACAAGCACAAACCTCAATTAAAGCGCTGACCATTTCGAACCTTACGGTTGACCACAACGATTTGAAATAATCCATAAGGGTGGCGGTTGTTTTATAGTTAAACAACGGGCTTATAGCTTCTGGAATCCAAACTCTTGTAGAGTTAAAGAAACCGTTTCTGCTAACGAGCGAGGTTACTATCATATAAATAAGCGGGTAGATAATAACAAAGCCGATAGATACAAGCAAAACCATACGAAAAATAAACATCATTGCGCCGGGTGCCGCTTTTTTAGCGGAATTTATAGTGTTCTTATTAAGGAAAGAACTTGAAATTGATTCAGTGTTTTTCATTTTCAGTTCCTCCTTTAAGACCATCTGTCTTGTAAAAGCTTTTTATAAAGCAATACAATAACGCCCATAACAGCACCAACACACAAGAAGTAGAACCACATCATTGCTGAAGTTTCGTCGTAAACAGCGGCACGCATTAAGCTGTAAACCTGTGAAACAACCGCGTTGCTTTTACTAACGAAAAGCTCAACCATTGTGTAAACTACAACCAAAAGGGTAACGTTTGAAAGCATTGGGAAGGTAATAAACCAAAATTCTTCCCACTTTGTAGCGCCCTCAACCTTACTTGCTTCGTAAAGTGTAGCGGGTATTGACTGTAACCCTGCAAGGAATAAAATGGTTTGAACACCGCTGTTCCAAATAAGGTCGAATATGTTACTGATGATTTTTTGTACGAATGTGGCGACTTCGGCGGGCAAATCAAGTATTGCGATAATATCTTGTACGCTGAACATTCCGCCCGACACCGATTCATTAACCGAAGAAGATGTCATATCACTGCCCGACATACCCGAAATCAAGTCAATTACAACACCGGTTGCAATGATAACGGGCATAAAGTAAAGGGCACGGAAGAAGAGTCTACCACGGAATTTTTGGTTAAGTAAAATCGCCAAAATTAAGCTTAAAATTACAATTATAGGAAGCGAATAAACAAAATTTGTAACCGATTTACCAAGCCAGTTTAAATAACTTGTGTGTTCGCCAATAATGTATTTGTAATTTTTAAGTCCCACCCATACGGTTTTTACACCGTCGGCGGTAAGAGTCATTTGCGAGAATGAATAAATTATTGACTGTATTACCGGAATTGCGAAGAAAAGCACAACGCCAATAAGCCATGTGGAAATAAACAACCAGCCGTAACGACTTTTAATTTGTTCAATACCGCCTGTTTTTCTTTTTAATTTCATTGTGCCTTCGCCTCCTCTATCAAGAAGCTTTTCGCTTTAACAATACCGGTTTCAGTTTCTAAATCGCTGTTAAGATAATTGACGTAAACCTTAACACCATTTGCAAATACCGTTTCGCGAAGACCGTTTTCACAAATGGTATGTGATACGATTTCGCTGTTGCCGATTTTTTCATAAAAAGCGGCAACCTTTTGGTAATTTGTTTTAATTTCTTTCTTTAAGTCACTGTAAAGACTGTTATAAAAAACGCCCGAGGTGCTGTCAAGAAGCTTTGTTGCGTAACGATTTGTAAGCGTGTAGGCAATGCCTGCGCCGCTTTCTACACACTGTAAAAGCTGTTCATTACTATCAATTGCAAGGTTTAAGCTGTCACCCGAAATAGCAGTACGACCACGAAAAACCATTGCATAGAAAGGAATGTCTTCATCAAAAAGATATGCGCCGGTTGAAGCGGTTGGAACGTTTAAAACAAGGTTTGAAGCAGCAGCCGCATAAGCATTTGCGTCACTCGAAAGGACGTTAAGCTTATTTTTCTTTGAAGTGGCATAAATTTTTGAAACCTGCTTTGCCATTCCCGATTTTGCATAAAATTCGGTGCTGTTTTCATTTGTATAGTCCGAATAAGCGGTGTTTGAAAGGGATGAAAGGCCAACGCCTGATAACTTCCAGTTTGAAGCCGCGCCAAACGCATTGTTTGCAGCGTCTTCTAAACGGTCACGCGCCAAAACTGAATATGCATCGTTAGAATTACGACCCAAAACCGCAATGTCAAAACTGTAAAGCTTTGAAATCTTTTTGTTGGCACGGGTAGCGGCATCAAAATAAGTGTTAAAACCGTTACCGCCTTTGTTAAAGCTTACAATATTGAAATCAAAATACAAGTTTGTGCCAAGGTCGGTACAGTTTTTATTAAGGTTTGTCAACTGTTCTGCCTTGCCAAGCTTTGAATCTAACTTAAACCCACCGCCCAGCTTGTTGCTGTCAATACCGTTTTGTGTAAAGCCGGTAAGGTTAAGGTTTGAAACCTTTACACCGTCTTTTTCAAGCTTATTAACAATTTTTTCAACGTCGGTAAGGGTTGTGGTTTTATATAACGTTTTATAAGGTATACCCAAGAACGATTTTTGAATCATAGCACCACCAACCATTGTGATATCAAGGGTTGATACTGTGCTGTTTTCGGACTTACCTTCAGTTTCGTTAAGATAGTTGCGGTAAACTTCAGCCATTGCACTGTAATTTGCGTCTTCCTGTGCCAAGGGGTAATAACAAACGGTAAGGGGGGCGCTTATAAGGTTATCGGCATAAACGTCGCCCTTATAATAACGGTTGTTATAAAGCTCCTTAATATTTGCGGTATAGCCGCGAAGCTGATATGTAACGTAAACAGAAGAATAACCAATAGAGGTTGCGCCAACCTTCATATCTATAAGTGAAGATTCAGCGCCCTGTTCGATAATGCCCAAAACTGCCTGTTCGCCAAATTTTGCGCCCAAGACGGGAAGTCTTATAGCTTTTTCGGTAGAGGTTTGGTCCCACTTTTCTTTAGAAGCGTCAAAACCGTAAACTTCAGCAGAATAGTTTTCACCAGGACCGGAAATTTCTTTAGCGTACACAAGTGCACCCGAACCCGATGGGTAAAGCAAATAACCGTCATCGGTGTTTTTTGTCGAACAGAACATCGGTGCCAAGGATGCGGTAAGAAGCATATTTTCATTTTCCTGAATTTCATCAGCATTAATGGTTAATGCTATACCCTTATCTCTTAAGGTGTAGGTAACCGGCACCATAATTTCGGCATCGTCAAAATAATATTTTATTTTTATTCCATTTTCGATTTTTTCATAAACGGTTCTACCGTTTGAAACCGCACCCGTATATGAAATCATATCGGCGGTGGTGTTTGTTTTAACGTCAAGATACTTAATAAAAAGCACCGATTCAAGCTGTGGGTGACGTTTTATCGGCATACCTAATTCGTCATACTTAATGCCGCCCTCTTCAAGCGGGTTAGTGCCATAGGTTTTACCGGTTTTCTTGTCGGTAAGAACAACACCCATTGTAACTTCATTAAGTTCAAGCTTAAAATTATCGTTTTCGGCGATAAATTTATCATCTATAACTGATGAAACCGCATCTTTATCGAAGGAATTCTTTTTAATTTCATTTTTATTTGATGAACAGCCGGCAAATAACACAACTGTTATTGCTAAAGCACATATGAGGGACAAGCTTTTTTGCAATTTCAAAACAATTCCTCCTTTACTATGATATAAGTTCCAAGAATACGGTTACAACGAAACCGCCTAACTGCTGAACTAACATTCCCACAAGAATTATAAGGAATACTAACACAGCCATCCACGCAACGCTTAAAATACTGGTCCAGATAAGACGCGGCATTTCAAAGTCGTGAATTTTCAAAAGACCGATTATAATTAACAATGCAGCAAAACCAATTGCAACCGCGTCAAAACCGGTTAAGAACATTGCTTCATTTGGAAGCAAAACGTTTGTAAGTAAAATACGAATAAAGCGTTCAATAATTATTGGTAAAAGGCTGTAGCTTGTAACAATGCAAATTTCACGCATTGTACCTTTACCCTGCATAAGAGTACAAATCATCCAGTTACTAATTACGAACAAAATAACCAAACCTGCGCTTCTGAGAAGTACCCAAAGCGAGTTAAAACTTGCAGGGTCGTACTGAGTAAACATAAATCCGCCGCACAACACCTGCATTACTGCGGTTATATAGAAAAGACCGATAAGCACTGCAGAAATTATAAGGGAACCTTGTTTTTTCTCTTTAATTTCTTCAAAAGTAAGAAACGGATGAACAAGCGTTTTAAACATTAACCTTACTTGCTTGTTTTTAATGACCTGTTTGTTCTTTTTAACCACGGTTAAATAGAACACAATAAGCGCTGCCGCTAAAAGCACAACGGTTAAGAAAATTACCCAGAAATATTCTTCCAAAAGACCTTTGCGATAAAATTCAAAAGCCAAAGCATAGGTTTCGCGATCGTAACCCTCTTTTGCAAGCTCCATTGCGGCTTCGTAATTACCGTTTGTAAGCTCGGCACGGGCAAGTGCGCTGTATGCGGGTTGGAAATTGCGGTCAAGCGCAATAACTTCTTTCCAACCGGCTTGTGCTTCAAGATATTTACCCTCTAAAGTAATATCAATAAGACCCATTACCTTTTTACCAAAATCGGTAGGAGTAAATATTGTAACGGTGTTTTTAAGCTTATCGCTTACGATTACGTCTTCACCGTTTAAAGCAATTGCGGTAGCGGCAACAAATGTACCGTCCTGTGTGCCTTGACCCAAACCGCCACCAAATGCGGTAAGCATTCTTGAAGAACGGTCGTAAAGGAACACCCTACCAAATTGAGATTCAATACAAAAAACAAATCCGTTATCGGTTACTTCAATACCAACGATATCTTGTTCAATTTGGGTACCGTTGTTAAAGGTTGTATTAAATTCATCGTCAACGAAATTTATGTCTTCAGAATTGAAAATGTTATTACCTGTACCGGGGTTAAGCTTTTTAACTTGACCCTTGCGGTCAAATGTGCTTGTTTTACCGGTTGCGGTGTAAATAAAGTCGCTGCCGTCAATTACAATATCAACAAACGAGAACGGAAGCTTTCTTGCACTTGCGCTTTTCTTGGCATTGTTTGGGAAAACACGTTCCAAAATGCCTTGAAGCGCCGAGGCAATACCCGTTGTTACGTTGTTAGCACCGTAAAAGCCGGTAAAGCTTTTATCGGGGGCGTATAAAAGCGCACCATAATATGAACCGTCGCTTAATACATATAAATAACCGTGAGAATCCATAACCGCTTTTAAGGGCTTATATACGAAATCTTTCGGTATAAGCGAAGATTTTGGAACGGAATATAAATCAACCAAGTTACCGTCAATATCAACACGAAGTACGCGTTGATTATCGGTATCGGAAATAAATATTGTACCGTCGGTGTGAACGTAAAGACTCATAGCGCCCGAATAGTTATAGGTTTTACCATCCTTGTCCACAACTTCGCCAATTTCTTTAATTAAGTTATAATCACCGTCAAGCACCACAATTCGAGATGTATTATCAAGAATGAAAACGTTTTTATCATCTGAATAAACATCATTAATAGTGGTAAAGGGTTCGATTCCCAAAGAAAGTGCGTCTATAACCTTTTCGGTTTGATACATTGGACGACTGTAAACCGATTTACGACTGTCGGTTATATCTTCCCAATAAGTATAGCTTTCAAAAGGAACCTGTGTAGCAGCCGAAGCGCTGAATGTAACCGAAGCAAGACAAGCGATTATCAAAAACACTGCAATAAAACGAACTGTTTTCTTTAACACTGTGCTCACTCCTTTACATATCTTTAATACCCGCGCTGCTCATTGCTTCAACAACGTTGCTTTGCGAGATTAAATAAACGATTACAGGGGGTATCATCATAATGGTGGTTACCGCCATTGCGCTACCTGCACGAGCTGTACCGCCTGCGGTAATTTGGGTAACAATTTGCGGAAGAGTTTTAAGTTCTTCATTAAAAATTGTACCGTTTGGAATTGCACCCCAAATTGTCGGGAAGGCAAACAACACAACCGTAAGCCAAGCCGGTTTAATTATGGGAATTATTATTGTCCAGAAAATTCTCCAATAACCTGCACCGTCAATTTTAGCGGCTTCCATAAGTGCGTCTGGCACGTAACCTTCAATATACTGTTTAATAAGGAATACACCCAATGTACCGGCTAATTGAGGTAAAATGTATACCCAATACGTATCAACCATTCCCAATTTTGAGAAAATGAAATATTGCGGAACAGCCAAGGTGTATGAGTTAAACATAAGCGCAAACTGAACAAGCATAAAAAACACTGCGCGGCCCTTATATTTACCCTTTGAAAGCGAGAACGCTGCCATTGCCGAGAAAAGAATATTAAAAACAGAGGTAACAATTGTTATAAAACCACTGTTAAAAATATATCTTGAAAGGGGCACCGACAAGCTGGAAAGCAAGGTAGGAAGTGCCACATAGTTAACGGTTGTGGGTCTTCTTACAAAGAATGTTGGCGGGAAGATTAACAATTCATCTATCGGCTTAAAGGAGGTTACCACCGCATAAATAAGTGGCAACATACTGAAAAGACCTGCCGCAACAATTAAAACCATAATTGCAAAGTTACCAAACTTTGAACGTGTAAACCTATTAACGCTGGCTTTTTTGGGGTTAGCCAATCTGTATTTGTAATATAATTTCTTTAACATATTGCCCTCCCCCTTATTTACTAACGATACTTAGCAATTTGCCGATAGCGAAACGGGTAGTTGCCATCATCAAAAACAGCACAACAGCTATTGACGATGCATAACCAAGCTCGTATCTAACAGTTGCCATATCGGACATGTGAGTAACAATAGTATCTACCGTGTGCTGAACACTGGGGTAGCCCGCAAGCTCAACCGCAACCGCACTGATAGAAAAGCTGCTTTGAATTTGCATTACCGCACTAAATAAAAGCATGTGTGACATCGAGGGCAAAGTAATATAGCGCAATTCCTGCCAACGATTTTTAATACCGTCAATTGCACCTGCTTCATATAAATCGCGGTTAACGTTTTGCAAACCCGAAATATTTGAAAGGAAGGAAACACCCATACTTTGCCAAAGCTGTACAAGAATTACAATTGGGAAAAGGTATTCGGGACTTTTAAGCCATACAATAGGTTCGGTCGTAATACCAATTGACAAAAGCAAACTGTTAATATAACCATAACTGTCGCCGCTGAAAGCAATTTTCCAAATGAAATATGCGTTACCCACAAGAGTAGGTGCGTAGAACATAAAGGAAAGTATTGTACGAACACCTGTTGAAAATTCGTTAACCAGCCAAGCTAAAAGGAAGGCAAGTAAGAATCCCGCAGGACCAACAACAACAGCCAATGCAATGGTATTTTTAAGTACAATAACGAAAACTTCATCTTGAATAAACATTCGCATATAGTTATCGATACCGATAAATTTCGGCGAAGAAATCATATCGAATGAAGTAAAACTAAATACAATCGAGGACAGTATCGGTATTACCGTAAACATAAAGAAGAAAGCAAAAAACGGTACTGCCAAAAGCATCATTGGAAATTGTTCTTTAAAGCCATGGTCTTTTTTAATTTTACGTGCTTTAACACCATTCATTTATACTGCCTCCTTTAACTGTATTCTTTAATTTTGCGCTCAATTTCCGCGTCAGCAACCTTGCTCCACTTAGAAAGCGCATCCTTTGCATTTGTTCCGTCATTAATAACCGACCAAAACGCTTGGTCTAACGCACGAACAACGTAATAACTGCCGGGAATTTCAGGAACTTCATTTACTCTTGACCATTGTTCATTAATTACCGCCAAATCTTGCTTATCCCAAGCAAGACCGTTAAGCGCTTCAACGTTTGCGGTTTGTTGACGGCCAAGCATACCAATTAATGATTCAACATTATTTGAATAGCGAATTTGTGTTTCGGCAGAAGTCCACCATTTAAGGAACTTCCACGCATTTTCACGGTTGGGTGATTTTTTAATAATTGCACAACCTGTACCTGCACCCGCAACTGAATTGTTGCCACCCTCTGTACCGGGAACACAAGCCACAGCCCAGCGGCCCTTAATTTCGGGTGCGGCGCTGTAAAGTGTTATATATGTAGAATAAGGTGCGATACCCAAAGGCATTGTACCTGCACGGAAGCGGTTATAAAAATCGGCTTCCTTTTGGAAATCGTAATCGGTATAAAGGTCGGTCCAGGTGTCGAAAACGGTATTTGCCTCAACGTTGTCGAGTGCGGTACCGTTTAATTTTTTATTGTAAAGAGATAAGCCGTTTTGTGACATAAGCGTTGGGAAAAGGTTAAGTGCACCAATACCTGCGCTTACGGTAGTTGCGGCGGTAATTTGCGTATAAGGAATGTAAACGTTCATATTATTACGCTGAATAATTGCCGCAGTATAAAGGAATTCGTCCCAAGTGGTTGGAACTTCAAGACCCATATTTTCCAAAATATCGGTACGGTAGAACATAAGCTGGAAGTTCTGTGTATCGGGAAGTGCGAAAAGCTTACCATTATATGTATAGGGCGTTTCGGCACTTTCTTGGAAACGTGTTAATACCTCGTCAATGTCAGGCATTTGGTTAAGGTCAACAAGCGCACCGCGTATACCAAGGTTTACCGGCTCGGTACGGGTAAGGTGCAAGGTCATATCAGGGAAGTTACCCGCAAGCAAACCGTTTATAAGTGAAGCGTTTGTAATTCTAACGTTAACCGGAATGTTATGTTCTTCGGTAAACGAATCACGAATAAGGGTATCCAGCGCGGTCGCCTGGTCGCGACCCCAGTTTACCCAAAGGGTAAGCGGTTGTGCATTGTTTTCGGCAAATTTTGCTTCGTTAATATAATCATCAACAAAGGAAATGAAAAGTTTTTTAACCGTAAACCAAGCCGACTTAAAGAAGCCGGGGTTTCTATTAACAAATTCGGCACCATAAGGTGCAAACTGTATTGTATCTATGTAAAGGGGCATATTCTTCATATCGTTAAGCCAAGAACTAAGTGAAGAATAGTTTGTGTAATAGTCGGTAACGTACTGATGTGCAAGGTAAGGACTTTCAACCATAACCTTAAGTACACGTGACATATTGTTCATTGCCGCAATGTACTGACTGCTTCGTTTACCTGTAAAGCTCTTAAGGTCGTTTGCAAGACCGTCTAACTTTTTGTAACAATATTCGAATTTTTCATTCAAATCGGGAATTTGATTAAAAAGTTCATAGTCAAGGTTAACGTCAGGCGAGGCACCCGTAATTTTAACAATTTCAATGTACTTGTTACCTAAAATTTCAACAATTTCGGAAAGGCGATAATAATAATCTGCCATCACACCCATTGTAACTTCTAAAGAAAGCGTGTGTTCGCCTTCTTCAAGCCAAATATAATAAAGGTCTTCACCATTGCCAAATTCAAAAAAGTCCCAAGCGGCGCTATAGGGGAAACGCACACCCTTTGCTTCTTCAAACGGAGTTTTACCGTCAATTTTAAGCCAACGCCAACTTTCAGCGTTGATAACGTCGCTTTGGCGGTAACGGAAACCTAATGAATAATATCCGGATTTTTCAACCTTAAAATCCCACTGAAGCATTTGTCCCGCTTCTTGCCAAGACGTACCGCCAATGTAGTTAAGTTTGGTATACATTGCATCTAACGGAGACATACCCGCGTCGGAATTATCGGCTTTTGGAATGAGCTTTGAAGATGTTTTAACCGAAGCTTTTTCACCTTCAATTACAATTGTTTGTGCAGAAAGAGTATCTTTCTTATCATATTTTTTAGAAAGGTCTTCATAACTTAAAACCTTTTCGGGAGCCGCCAACACAACTGTCGCTACCGCTACTGCCTGTTCAGGTGTGGCAAGTGTTAATGTGTGAGTGCCCGCTGTAAGATAAAAGGCATAAGGTTCAACCGTAACACCTGTTATACTTTTTGCAAAGGTTTCAACATAGCCCTCTATTTCCTTTTGTTCGGGCGAAAGCTGATTGCCGAGGTTGTCAGTTTTAAACTTCTTTTCGGCATTAACCCAAATACGCGGGAAGTTAAGCGCAGAAGCTTCTTCAAAAGGCACTTCGCCGTCTAAAAGTAAACCGAAAGTATAATCAACACCGGTTTCAACCGAAGAATATATAAGTTTAAGGTTGTAATATGCATCTTTTTCTACTTCAAAGGTCCATTCTGCCTTGCCGGTACCTTCACCCCAAACAAGTGCATTTTTACCACTTACTTCCTTGACAACAATATCGTCATCGGCTTTTGCGTTTTGAACTTCAAGCTCGATATCGCTTTCAGCCGCCGAAAAACCTTTCTTGTCAGAAACATAATCGTTGTAAGAACTGTCTACACTTTCAATTACTGCGTCATTTTCAGGTACAACTTCATCAGCCGCTACAGTTGCCATAGGTGCTAATGCAGTACACACCATTAAAACCGACAACGCCATTGAAGCTATACGCAGTTTGTAATTATTAAGCATTATGGTAGTTCTCCTTTGCTAAGGTTTTGTAAACTTTCAAAAATTTTACTTGTTTACCACTAATGTAATAACGATAAATTTCATTCTTACCGTCTATGAATTATTTTTTAAGATAAAGTTGGCTCTTGCCATCGTTTTTCTGATAAAGACGTACCCAGTCAATTGCATATTCTGCGGGAAGGTCGGTTGCACGAACTTCGCAACCCTCATAAGGTTTATAACTGCTTGACTGTGTAAACAAGTGGTTGTTGAAAATAAGATACAAGGTTGTATTGTAACCACCCATACCTGTTTCGCCATTATCAAAGTTTTTGGTAATGTCATAGGTGTAATATGCCTTATTGTCGATATACATGGTCATTTTGGTAGGTGTCCATTCAAAGCCGTAAAGATGATATTCTTCAATAAGGTTGTCAGATTCAAACTTATACCATTCGTTACTGTTGCCTTCATCAACCGCCCACATTGTGTGACGACCGTCGGTATACCATTTGTGAATATTAGGCGACAATGTATCAAGACTTGAGAAAACCTCAAATACGTCAACTTCAATAGAGTAGTTGGCAGTACGCGGGGGCGCAAGCTCGCCTGGGCTTGAAGTCCAGAAAGAAGGCCATACGCCACGAATAAAGGGAACCTTTGCACGAATTTCAACGTAACCGTATTTATAGTTCATGGTGCTGCTGGTTGTAACAGACCAAGGAGCAACAAATTCAACGCCGCCTTTTTTGGGGTCCCAATATCTCATTGCAAGCATTTTAAGATAACCGTTTTCGGTTTTGGTTGTAAGTTCGGTGTTGTCCAAACTCATTTCAGCGGTGGCAGCCATTTTTGTAACGCGGTCCCAAAGCTTGTCGTTAAGCTCGTTACCTTCAAATTCATCGCCCCATACGTATGTATAGCCGAATTTTTCCGCAACAAAGTCAGAATTACCGCTATATGTATATGCCTTACCCTTTGTATATTTCAAACGGGTATAGATTTCAACAGCTTTCTTTATGGTAACGTTGTGACCGCCGCCAAAAATAAGCTTCTTACCGTCTACCTTTGCGAAATATTCGCCCTCTTTGGCAGAATAATCATAACGTTTGGTTTTACCGATTATAATTTCCTTATCGGTTGCGGCAGTATCGTCGGTTACAACTTTAAGACCTTTACCGGTTTGTTTCTTAATCCAGTCGTTAAATTTGTTGGCAACTTCTAAAAGCTGTGCATTACCCTTAGGCACAACAATTGTATAACCTGCAGGACCGTCCCACTTAACCTTTTCGGTTACGGGTGGCTTATCATCTTCATTAAGATTTGCAGTTGCTTTATCAACGTCGGGTATTTCGCGGTCGGTTTCATATTCGTTGCGTGTGCCGCCTGCACAACCCACCGCGCAGCAAAGCATAACCACAATCAAAAGCAAAGCCGAAATTTTTCTTTTAAGATACATCGTATTCCTCCTTAGAAACACTACATTTTCGGGGCGTTCTTGTTTTTTGAAAAAACTACCGCCATTTATACACCATAATTATATCACACACCGCCATATCAGACAATGTAAAATGTTTATTATTAGATGTGAAAAATTAAAAAAACTTGTCATAATTAACCAATTGAACACATTTTTTGGCGCAATATTTAAACATTTACCACATATTTTTGTGCTTATTACCCTATTAGCGACATAAGTTTGACTTGCTTTTCTGAATCTTTTAGGTATAATGTAGATATACTGAACATTACAAAAAACACATTTTTGAATTAAAAAAGCACACGAAACAATACAAAAAATGTAACTTTCAATTTTTCAAAACCATAAATTAGGAGGTATACTTGTGAATAATGAACGCGTAACGACTTTCCCGTTTGACCCTACCGAGTTTCCATTTAATATTGAAATGTCCGGCATAACAAATTGCGACGACCGTTACGAAGTATATCGCGAAAAGAGTTATTGCTACATTTTAGAGTACATTTACGGTGGTTCAGGCACCATTTTTTGCGACGGACGTGAATACAAAGTCGAAAAAGGCGATGCTTATATTCTGCCAAAAGGCAGCTGTCACCGCTATTACGCCACAGATACTTGGGACAAAATTTGGTTTAACGTAGACGGCACCTTGGTTTCAAATCTTTTATATTCTTACGATTTACAAAACACCGTTGTTTTTAAACATTTTAATAATAAAGCGGTGTTTGACGACCTTTACGAGCTTACAAACAGTTCTTTGCCGGTAAAAGACATTATGATGATGGGCGCAATAAAATTTCATTCAATAATGCAAAAGCTTTATGATTTTCGCCAAAAAGATTTGGTTGATATTAAGGTAAACACTGTTAAAAAGATGCTTGACAGCCACCTTTATGAAAAGGACATTTCACTTAAACACATTGCAAACGAACTTTGCATGTCACAAGCACAGGTTATAAGTATTTTTAAAAAGACGTTTAATATGACGCCTTACCAATATTTTGCGAAAAAACGCATTGAAATTGCGTCTGATTTGCTTTTAAATTCAAATATGCAGGTTAAAGAAATTGCAGATATGCTTAACTATGCAGACCAGCCCTATTTTTCGAACGCTTTTAAAAAAATTATGGGTGTTTCTCCTGAAAAATACCGCAAAATGAATGTTAATATCATTCAGCGACAGGCAAACATTCACAACAAATTTACAGTTGAAGCTACCGAAAACCTACCCTTTGACCTTACGGTTGAAAGACATTGATGAAATGAGGAGTCTTAAATGATTTTTTTCCGTGAAGAAACAAAAACTTTTTTTCTTAACACTGCAAATTCCAGCTATGTTATTAAAATTTTAAATGACGATATGCTCTGTCACTGGTATTACGGGGCATTAATCGGCGACGATAACCTCGATTCGCTTAACCTTTTCACCAAAAATGAATATATGCAGTCTGAAATTATTGATAAATGGATTGTTTCTAAGGATGTAGCCCCTTTTGAATGTCCGATTTCCGGCAATGGCGACTTTAGAATTCCCGCTGTTTTAACCGAAAACCTACACGGTCAACGTACTTCAAACCTTGTTTTTAAAAACTATCGTATTTTCAAGGAAAAGGAAACCGTTAAGGGTCTTCCCTCTTTCGATAAGCATTGTGAAAACGTTGACACTTTGGAAATTGTACTTAAGGACACCGTTTCAAATTATGAAGTAACCCTTATTTATTCGGTTTTTGAAAAAGAAGACGCAATTACCCGTCGCACCGTTATACATAACACATCTAATGAGCCGCTTAAACTTTTATCGGCACAAAGTCTTTCCATAGATTTTCAGGCGCAAAATTTTGATTTTATTACACTTGACGGTGCTTGGGCACGTGAAAGACACATTAACCGCCGCGCTTTAGCAAACGGCACAACCTCAATTGAAAGTCGCCGCGGTGCAACAGGACATCAACACAACTGTTTTGCTGCGCTTGTTTCTCCCGACACCACCGAAGACAATGGCATTGCATACGGTTTTTCGCTCGTTTACAGCGGCAACTTTAAAATTTGTGCAGAGGTCGACCAATTTGGCTCGACCCGTTTACAAGCAGGTATTAATCCTTACAATTTCTGCTATAATCTTGCACCAAATGAAAGCTTTTCAACCCCTGAAGCTGTTTGCGTATTCAGTAAAAACGGTTTAAACGGTATGTCGCAAAGCTTCCACAGTATGTGCCGCAATCATCTTGGCAAATCAAGTAACAAAAGGGTACGTCCAATTGTTATTAACAGCTGGGAAGCAATGTATTTTGATATGTCGGAAGAAATTATTGCCGAATTCGTTAACAACTGTAAAGACCTTGGTATTGACACCTTTGTTCTTGACGACGGTTGGTTTGGCAAACGCGATAACGACCATTCCTCATTAGGCGACTGGTTTATTGACCAAAACAAATTCCCCAACGGATTTGACCCCGTCGTCAAGGTTTGCAAAGAAAACGGTATGAAGTTTGGGCTTTGGATTGAACCCGAAATGATTTCCCGCAAGAGTCGTCTTTTTGAAACACATCCCGACTGGTGTGTCCACGTTAAAAACAAAGAAATGACCGAAAGTCGTCAGCAATTAGTATTAGATATGTCCCGTCCCGAAATTGTTGATTACATTTACAACCAAATTGCCGCAATTCTTGAAAAATATGAAATTACTTATGTAAAGTGGGACATGAACCGCAACATAACCGATGCAGGTTCTGCAGGCCTTGCTCCCGAACAACAAGGTGAGTTTTTCCACCGCTACATTTTAGGCGTTTATGAACTAATGCGCCGCTTGACCGATAACTTCCCCAAGGTATTGTTTGAGGGTTGCGCAGGCGGTGGCGGTAGATTTGACTTTGGCGTACTTTACTATATGCCACAAATTTGGACCAGTGACGATACAGATGCTATTGAACGCCTTAAAATTCAGTACGGTACAAGCTTAGTTTATCCCCCGTCGGCAATGTCGGCGCACGTTTCAGCTTGTCCCAACCACCAAACCGGACGTACCACCTATTTCAAAACCCGTGGGGACGTTGCACAAATGTGCAATTTTGGTTACGAGCTTGATATTGCAAAGCTTGGCAGAAGCGAGAAAATTCAAATTAAAGAACAAATTGCTCTTCACAAGCGCCTTGAAGATATGATTGCTTCCGGCACGTTTTTCCGTCTTGAAAGTCCCTTCACAAGTGATTATTGCAGTTGGCAAATTATAGCATCAAATAAAAAATCGGCATTTGTTATGGTTGCTTCGCAAAAAATCACAGCCAACAGTCGCGGTCATTACGTAAAACTTCAAGGTCTTTTGCCCGACAAAATTTATAGAGTAAGCCCCGTTTCTATGCGACTTAGCGGTAGAACTCTTATGAATTTCGGCTTACCGATTTTACCCTTACACGATTTTGAAACCCTTACCTTTGAATTGAAAGCAGAATAGTAGGTGTTATTATGAGATATCGTTTTTTACGTTTCCCGCAAGGTAAATTTAAAGCAGTAACCTTCAGCTACGATGACGGTTGCCGCTGGGACATTCGACTTGCCGAAATTTTTAATAAATATGGGCTTAAAGGCACATTTAACCTTAATAGTGATTGGTTTGGCAAAAACGAACAGGACTGGCATTTAACAAAAGAAGAAATTCAAAAAAATATTGTTGACGCAGGTCACGAAATTGCCACACACGGTGCACAACACCGTGCAAACGGTAATTTAAGGACAATTGACGGTATTCAGGACGTTTTAAAATGTCGTCTTGGTCTTGAAAAAGACTTTAATATGATTGTTCGCGGTCTTGCCTACCCCGACACAGGTATTCGTCAGTTCCAAAACGGTGCAAATATTGAAAATATTTCACATTATCTTAAAGAACTTGACATTGTTTATGCTCGAACTTTAGGCGAAATTAACGACAGCTTTAGTTTACCGCAAGACTGGTATCAATGGATGCCAACAGCACACCACGACGATAAAGAAACCATAGAGCTTGTGGAAAAATTTGTCGACTTAAAAGAACAGTCTTATCACGCCCGCCGTGAGCCCAAACTCTTTTATTTATGGGGGCATTCATTTGAATTCCATGAAAAAAACAACTGGGAACGCATTGAAGAAATTTGTGAAAAATTAAGCGGCAAGGAAGACACCTGGTATGCAACAAATATTGAAATTTACGAATATGTAAACGCATATAATTCTTTGGTTTTCAGTGCTGACAGCAGCAAAATTTACAACCCCACCCTTAAACAAATTTGGATGGATATAGACGGTAAATTATACACAATTAAACCCGGCGAAACCCTTACTTTTTAAAAACAAAAAGCACCGACTTAATTAGTCGGTGCTTTTTTGGTGGAGACGGTGGGGATTTGTCTCGGTGCTACCCGCACCTATCGCCTCACTTCGCTCGTTGCCGCGCCTAAACAACAGTCCACCGGACTGTTGTTTTAAACGGCTTGTTCGATCCCCACCACAAAATAAAAAAACACACAAACAACACTTAAATGTGAAGTTTGTGTGTATGGTGGAGACGGTGGGGATCGAACCCATGACCTTTTGACTGCCAGTCAAACGCTCTCCCAGCTGAGCTACGCCCCCGTACAACGTGTTTATGGTAACATAAATTACCGAAAAATTCAAGACTATTTTAAAAAATCGGCTTGACAAAGCCAAAAAATCGGTTATAATAACTTTGTTATCAAATTTTGGGGAATTGTGTAACGGTAGCACGACAGACTCTGACTCTGTTTGTTGGGGTTCGAATCCCTATTCCCCAGCCATAAAAGAAGCACTGACTAATTAAGTCGGTGCTTTTATTTTTTATGTAAAACTTAAAAGGGATTCGAACAAGGAGGGAGCGAAGCGGAAGAAAACAGTTCGGGGAACTGTTTTTGCCGACGTGGGCAACGAGCTAAGCGAGGCGGAAGGCGCGTTGCGCCTGAATAATCCCTATTCCCCAGCCAGCATAAACAGTAGGTTTTCAAGACCTGCTGTTTATTTTTTTGCCTGAAAATTAGTATTTCCCCCCTGATTCCCCCTTGAAGTTTAAAACTATAACAACAGCGACCTTGAAATCCAATTAAGGATAACAAGGTCGTTTTATGTTATTTCAACGCTTGGGCGAATAGTTTTTGAAAGTGAGTTAAGAACGGCTTTGCCGCTCTTATTATTTTTCCCTCAGAGGAGTGGGTGTAAACACTATCCGTTATAGAATCGGATAATGTATGTCCCATAAGACGCTTCTTGAAGTATTCACTTATGTTGCAATCATTCAGCATAGTGCAGTATGTATGACGCAAATTATAAGGTGTTAACTTATCCTTATAAGGTATTGTGGATTCTACCACTTTATTGCGGTACACCTTTGCACCGTTTAATATGTCCATAGTTCTTAAAGTGGTATTCCAGTTTCTTTCTGTGTAATTAATGTCACTGCTAATACTGAAAGCAAGACTATCAAAAAAATTGTTAGTATTGTTTATGATGATTCCGGCATCATGAAAAACAAAAACGAGGACTGGGCCTATGCCAGTTACTCATTACAAAATATGATTAATTAATATTTACAATTCTATTACACTAATGGCATGCCACACTATTTTATGTGTGACATGCCACTCTGCTTAATAATTTAATCGTCAAAACTCAAAGGTTATAACTTCTTTATTGGCACGCTGAAATTTTTGTTGTTATATGGTTTAAAATTTATGATAAACGTTTATCACTTATATTTAGAGATAAGTTAAAATTATTTTTTAAAATTTTTTCGGAATTCGCTAGGTGAAACGCCTGTTGTTTTGCGAAAAGTACGGCTAAAATTACTACCATCTGAAAATCCGCAATATTCAATTATTTCACTAATCGACATTTCGGTTTTTGTTAACATTCTTTTAGCGGTGGCTATTCTTAATGACATCACATACCCCATAATCGAATAACCCGTAACCGATTTAAAAATATGTGAAAGATAATATTCGTTTAAATGCGCGCTTTTCGCAAGCATAGCCAACGAAATTTTTGCATTTAAATTATTTTTTATTTTTTTGCAAATATCGTCTACTATTTCGTTTTTACGGTCATTTGCGGCAAACGAATTTGGACTGCTGCGATACAAAGAAATTAACAATTCCTCTAAAAGCAAGCTTTGCATTTCTTCTGACAGCATTTCGCAATTATTATATTCATTCACAATGTTTGAAATAATGCTTTCAAGCTTTTCGTTCGCATATATAACGTGGCTAAAGCCCGCGGGTCGGTTTACAAACACCGAATAAAGATAACCGATATTATGGTTAGGGGTATATTCCGGATTTATACGAAGCGCATACCGTTTATAAGTATTGCTTTTTACCGTTATAGAGTGCATTTCAAGTCGGCTTATTACAATAAGCGCACCGCTTTCGGCAAGATACTGCTTACCATCTATTGTAATTTCAGCACTGCCCTCGGCTATATATAATAACTGATGCGAATCGTGATAATGCGGTGATTTTCTCGGTATAGAATTTGATACAGAATACCTTGCCGCAAGAATTGGTGTCATAAACAATTCCCCTTTAAAACAATACTGTAATTATTATAATATATTTTTACAAAAAAGCAAGATTTACATATTTTTCAGCAAGATAGATATATATATTGTTTTAAATTTCATTTACAATAAATGTAAAATAATAAAGAAAATGGGTTGTTATATGGCTAATTCGGTTTATTTTAATAAAGAGGCATTTTTAAAGGAAAATTTAGAAACAGGCACAGCTTTACCATTTATTAATGATATAGATGTTTTAAAAAAGCCACTAACTATTGGTAACAAAAAAGTGCCCAACCGCCTCATATGTCAAGCTATGGAGGGGTGCGACGGTACTAAATTCGGCTCGCCCGATACACTTACAAAAAGGCGCTATGAACGACTTGCTACGGGTGGTGCAGGGCTTATATGGTTTGAAGCCACCGCAGTAATGGAGGAAGGTAAAGCAAACCCACATCAGCTTCACATTAACAATAATAACCTTGACGATTTTAAAAAACAGGTTGAGAGTATAAAAGAAAAGGCACTAAAAGAAAACGGGTACGAGCCAATTGTTATTATGCAGGCAACACATTCGGGCAGATATTCAAAGCCGAACGGCATTCCCGCACCGCTTATTGCATATAATAATCCAATTTTTGAAAAGGATAACCCCATAGATAAAAGAAAAATAGTAACCGATGAATATCTTGATAGAGTTCGCGATTCGTTAATTAATGGTGCTATACTTGCCGAAAAAGCAGGATTTGACGGTGTAGATATTAAGTGCTGCCATAGATACTTAAATTCAGAGCTTTTGTCTGCCTTTATGCGCGACGGTAAATATGGCGGAAGCTTGGAAAACCGAACAAGACTTTTGCGCGAAAGTATAAAAGGTTCGATTGAAAGCTGTTCAAAGGATTTTATTGTGTCCTCGCGTTTAAATATTTACGACGGTTTTCCCTACCCCTACGGCTTTGGTGTAAAAAAAGACGAAAGCATAGATTTTGATGAAACCGAGCCCGATTGGTTAATAAAAGAACTTTACAAATACGGTGTAAGGTTACTGAATATCACTATGGGTAACCCTTATTTTAATCCGCATGTAAACCGTCCTTATGCGAAAGGTGGCTACACTGCCCCCGAGCATCCGCTCAAAGGGGTTGAACGAATTTTAAATGCCACCGCAAAGCTTAAAGAATTAAACCCCGAAATGGCTATAATATGCTCGGCAATTTCATATTTAGGGGTTGCGGCACCAAACGTTGCAGCGGCATACATTGAAAACAATAAATTTGATTTTGCGGGCTTTGGCAGAACAATTTTTGCATACCCCAATTTTGCAAATGATATTATTAAAAACGGCTTTATGGACAAAAATAAAATTTGCCTTTGTTGCTCTAAGTGTACAGAAATTATGCGTGCAGGCGGTACACCCGGTTGCGTTATAAGAGATAAAGAAATATATATGCCCATTTACGAAAAACAATGCGGAGGTTTTAAATAATGAAAGTAGCGTTAGTAACAGGAGTAGCGGGTGGTATTGGCTTTGCTACTGCAAAGCTTTTACTTGAAAACAACGTTGCTGTTGTTGGTATGGATGTTTTACCCGAAATGCCTAATGCTTTAGAGGGTGAATTTACATATTTTAAAGGTGATTTAAGCAGTAAAGAATCACGCGAAAGCTATATTAAAGCCGCAATGGATAAATATGGCAGGATTGATATACTTGTAAACGTTGCAGGTGTTGCCCCAATGGTTAGAAACGATATTCTTGAAATGACCGAAGAATCATACGACTTTGTTATGAATATTAACACAAAGGGCACTTTGTTTTTAACTCAAGCTGTCGCAAATATTATGAAAAAAGAAAAGTCGGGTAGTATTGTAAATATTTCTTCAATGTCGGGTTATACAAGCTCGGTTAGTCGAGGTGAATATTGTATCAGTAAAGCGGGTGTTACTATGATAACTACCCTTTTTGCCGACCGCCTTGCCGAATATGGCATTATGGTAAACGAAATACGCCCCGGCATAATTGCAACAGGTATGACCGACAAGGTAAAAGAAAAGTATGACGCACTTATTAACGATGGTTTACTTCCAATCAAACGTTGGGGCAAACCCGAAGATATTGCAAGTGCTGTTTGGACACTTTGTAACGGTAGCTTACCATACGTTACGGGTCAGTCGATTGACGTTGACGGCGGTTTCCATATTAGGAGATTATAATGAAGCTTTTTAAATTTGATACTATAGTAATAGGTACGGGCGCTGCGGGCTACAATGCCGCTTGCCGCTTAAAACAATTTAATAAAAACGTTGCAATCGTTACCGAAGCCACCAACTGCGGCACCTCGCGAAATACAGGCAGTGACAAGCAAACCTACTACAAGTTGGGTCTTGGCGGTGACAGCCCCGACAGTATTTATAAAATGGCTGAAAATCTTTTTGCGGGCGGTAGTGTCGACGGTGATAACGCGCTTTGCGAGGCGGCTTTATCGGTAAGGTCGTTTATGAATTTGTGCGAATTAGGTGTTGATTTTCCCGTTAATAGATACGGTGAATACGTCGGCTATAAAACCGACCACGACCCCTATGCACGCGCAACCTCGGCAGGACCGTTAACCTCTAAATTTATGACCGAGGCATTGCAAAAGAATGCCGAAAATTTAAATATTCCAACCTTTAGCGGATATCTTGCCGTTGAAATACTAAAGCACGATAACGGCGTTTGCGGGCTTTTATGTTTAGAAAAGCAAAGCGGCGAATTTGTTGCATTTAAGTGTGCGGATATTGTAATGTGTACGGGTGGCCCTGCGGGAATTTACGCCGACAGTGTATTTCCAAAATGTCACACAGGTACTACAAGCTTGGCACTTTTAGCGGGTGCTAAAGCACAAAATTTAACCGAATGGCAGTACGGTTTGGCATCTATAAACCCGCGTTGGAACGTTTCGGGCACTTATATGCAGGTGCTCCCCCGCTTTGTGTCTATTGACGAAAACAAAAATGAACACGAATTTTTAGCCGATTATTTTAGCGACAAATACGAAGCGCTTTCAATGGTATTTTTAAAAGGTTATCAATGGCCGTTTGATTCTAAAAAGGTGCTTACGGGGTCGTCGATAATCGATTTACTCGTTTATCGCGAGTGTGTTTTAAAAAAACGCAAGGTTTACCTTGACTTTACGAAAAATCCGTTTAATATGATAAATATCGAGTATAGTAAATTGTCTAAGGAAGCTTTTGAATATTTAAATAACGCGAATGCTTTATTTGGCACACCAATAGAAAGACTGTTTAAAATGAATACCCCTGCTATTGAATTATATAAAAGCAAGGGTGTTGACCTTACTAAGGAATACCTCGAAATTGCACTTTGCGCTCAGCATAACAACGGTGGTATTGCGGTTAATATGTGGTGGCAAACAAACATTAAGGGTTTGTTTTGTGCGGGTGAATGTGCGGGCACGCACGGTATTACAAGACCGGGTGGCTCGGCACTTAACGCGGGTCAAGTAGGTGGTCTTCGTGCGGCACAGTATATATCACAAAATGCTAATACTGCGATTGATGACGGTATTTTTGAAAAAATTTATACTAATGCCAAAAACAATGCCAAAGCCGAAATTTTTAACGTTATAGCTAATACCAACAATGTAGAAGGTTATATAGAAAACGCGCAAAGAAGAATGAGCGATTGTGCGGCTGCTATTAGAAACGTTGATGCCATGTGCAAAGCTTTGGAAGAAATTAAGCTTGAAATTTCACAGCTTTACAAGGTGGGTGTTAAGGATAATTCTGAGGTTTATAAATACTATAAGCTAAAGGATATACTTTACACGCAAAGCGCAGTTTTAAACGCTATGATCAATTATTCCCAAACCGTTGGTGATACAAGAGGTTCGGCGCTTTATTTTGATAAAAACGGTAAGCTTTGTGACGGGCTTGAAGAAACGTTCCGTTTTAACGAAGAAAACGGAAATACCCGCAATAAAGTTCAAGAAACCGTACTTTGTAAAAACGGTTTTGAATCCTCTTGGCGAAACGTAAGACCAATACCCCAAAACGTCGATTTTTTTGAAAACGTGTGGAAACAGTATAGAGAAAACAAAAATATTTTTTAAAGATAACAAGAAAAATAAAAAATTTATCTTGTTATAATGGAAAAATCGCTGTCGGCATATACTCTTGAGCAAATCCACGAATATATCGCAAAAGCGCGGTCTTGGTCGTGTGCATAAAATCAACAACGATAAACTCCATATTGAAATGGGTGATATAAATGAGCTTTAATTTGGGACTTTGTTCTATTTCTTTCAGAAAAAACACACCGCAAGAAATATTGACCGAAATGAAAAATGCAGGTCTTTTATATATCGAATGGGGAAGTGACGTTCACGCACCGCAGAAAGATATAGAGAAACTTAAAAACCTTGCAAATCTTCAAAAGGAATATAATATAAAATGCAGTTCTTACGGAACGTATTTCAAAATTGGTGTAACCCCTAAGGAAGAATTGCAAGAATATATATACGCCGCTAAAATTTTAGGGACTAACGTTTTAAGACTTTGGTGTGGAAATAAAAATTCGCAGGATTATAGCGAGGATGAAAAAACCGCACTTTTTAACGAATGTAAAAACGTTGCCGCTATCGCTGAAGAAAACGCAGTTACGGTTTGTATGGAATGCCATAACGGCACCTATACAAACACCGAAAAATCGGCTTTAGAACTTATGGAAGCAGTAAACAGTAAGGCGTTTTTAATGTATTGGCAACCACAACAGTTGTTAAGCTTTGAAGAAAATATTTTCTATGCTAAAAATATAAGCGACTATGTTAAATATATTCACGTTTTTAATTGGAAGGGTGATAATCGTCTTCCGTTAGCCGATGATATTGATAGCTGGAAAGAATATTTACAGTGCTTTGAAAGCGATAAAACATTGCTTTTGGAGTTTATGCCCGACGATAAAATTGAAACCCTTAAAAATGAAAGCAATGCACTAAAATTGATTGCAAAATAGACGGGAGTTTTTTAAATGGATAAAAAAGTCATTCTTGATTTTTCTAATGCTAAATCTGATGAATACAATTTTCCGATTATAAGCGATGAAAAATTTATAGGTAAAAATGCCATTTTGTTTTCTAATAATTCAATAAAAGAAAATAAAATGTTTATAAAAAAAGCCAACGATAGTTGGACAGGTTATAATTATTTACAGCTTTCCATATATTCAAAAAATCCCTCCCACGCAGTTATTTGCTTTCAAGCATTTACCGAAGACACCGATATTAACAAAACCTGTTACACATATCATTTTACTGTTTCGTGGTCGGGGCATAAGATTTTAACCTTCCCACTTTTTAAGGGTATTGTTACAAACGGTAGCCCTAAAAACGGCTACGAAAAAATAACCGGTTATGGTTTTTTGCAGCCCTTTTATTGCCTTCCCCCAACGGAAACCGAAATAGCGCTTGACAGTGTTTGGGTTACAAATGACCCCCTGCCCGACGTGAAAGAAAGATTTATTGAAGTGGATGAAAATACCGATTATCGCGTTGAAGGAATTAAACCGCAAAAATACGATGCAATATCACTTTTAAAAGAACGTTTTCCAAATAAAGCACACCCAAGACTTATAGCAACAAGGGAAGATTTTAATAACATAAAGCATTATACTAAAACCATACCTTTTATGAATGAAGCTTGTAAAGACGCGCTTAAAAAAGCCGATAATGCTTTAAATTTACCTGTAATTTGCCACGAATTATCCGACGGCAGACGTCTTTCAAGACAGGCGTTACTTAACGTACCGTATCTACTTATTGCGTATATAATAAGCGGTGACAAAAAATATAAAGATAGAGCAAGGGAAGAGGTTTTATCTGTTTGCCGTTTCCCCGATTGGAACCCCACACACGATATTGACGTAGGTGATATGGCGCGACCTGTTGCAATTGCTTACGACTGGCTTTATGATGAATGGACCGAAGAAGAAAAACGCATAATGCGAAACGGTATGCTTAAAAATGGTATGGAAGCAATGATTAACCAGTTGCGCCAAAAGAAGCAGTTTGCGTGTAACGACACAAACCATAACACCGTTACCTCTTCGGGTTTGGGACTTTTGGGACTTGCAATTGGTGATGAAGAAGGTTGTGAGGGAATTTCAAACGAAATTATTAATCTCACAATTGAGGCGATTTTTCTTAATCTCAAAACCCTCTCCCCTCGCGGCGTTTATACCGAAGGCCCTAATTATTGGAATTATGGTCAAAGCAATTTTTATATTTATGAGGCATCGCTTATAAAAGCGCTTGGCACCGATTTTGGAATGCGCGACGTCAAAGGGCTTGATACAACGGGTGATTATATAATTTCTATGACGGGCAACACCAGGGAATGTTTTAATTATTATGATGCAAAGCCCGATACAAACGTTGTAGCGCCGTCGCTTATGTGGTTGGCACAGCTTTATAACCGCTATGACTACGCACAGTTTTATTTAGAAAACAAACCGCAAACTTACAGTTACCAAGACCTTATTTTCTTCAAAGAAGATATGCTGAGTAACAATTATTTAGAAAAAGCGCCAACCGATTATTTTTTAGGCAACCTTGGTAATTTAAGGGGCTCTAACACCGATAGCAACAGCATTTACGTTGGTTTTAAGGGCGGTGCTAAAAGCTGTCATATGGACCTTGATTTTGGCTCCTTTGTGTTTGAAACGTTGGGTGAGCGTTGGTTTGTTGAGCTCGGCATAGAGGAATACGATATGCCCGGTATGTGGGAATACGGCAAAAATGCAGGCAGGTGGAACTACTACCGCAAACGTGCCGAGGGTAATAACACTATTGTAATTAACCCCTATAATAGTGATTGCCTTGCCGACCAAAACCCCAACGCAGTTTGTGATATAATTGAGTTTGATTCTAAAGCGGATTCTGCATTTTGTGTTGTTGATTTAACAACTGCTTATGATAATGCAAAAAAGGTTACACGTAAGTTTGCTCTTTTAAACAACCGTACCGAATTTTGTATTTGTGATGAATTTGATCTGGAAGATGATTCTGAAATATATTCGTTCTTCCATACTAAAGCGCAAATAACAGTCCTTGATAAAAATACTGTTAAACTTTCGCAAAACGGCAAAGCCATAATATTTTCACTTTCAACAAACGCGAATGCCGAAATTCTTATTATGGATTGCGAACCGTTAAGAAAAGAAATTCAAAGCAAACCGCATAAAGATAATTCTCAATATAAAAAGATAGCGATTTACGGCAAAAATATTAAAAATGAAAAAATAATCGTTACAATAAAAAAATATAATTTGTGAGGGATAAAAATGCAAATTGCTTTTATTTGTTCCGAAAAAGAAACCTTCAGTCGTGTTTACAGTAAAAACGTTATTAAAACCCTTGAAGAAAGTGGATCTGATGGTGTTTGCTATAACAAAGCAGAGGTTTTAGAAAATAAGCTAATTTTTAAAGATACCGAATATATTTTTTCAACGTGGGATATGCCAACCTTCACAAATGAAGAAATTAAGGGGATTTTTCCATCTTTAAAATGTGTTTTTTATGCCGCAGGCTCGGTGAAAAAATTTGCAAAGCCGTTTTTAGAATGTGGTGTAAAGGTTTTTTCGGCTTGGGCTGCAAATGCTATTCCCGTTGCTGAATATACCGTAGCAAATATAATCTTGGCAAACAAAGGTTTTTATCAAAGTAGTATGCTTACTAAAAATGGTTACTACGAAAGAGCACGTGAATTTTCTAAAGCCTGTCCGGGAAATTATGGTGTAAAGATTGGCATAATCGGTGCAGGAATGATTGGAAAATTAGTAATAAATATGCTAAAGGCATATAATTTACAAGTTTTAGTTTTTGACCCGTTCTTGCCCGATGAAACAGCTAATGAACTTGGCGTTCAAAAAGTATCGCTCGACACTATTTTTAAAGAATGTCAAGTAATTTCAAATCATCTTGCCGACAATAAAGAAACTAAGGGTATGCTAAAATTTGAACATTTTAATTCAATGTTGCCTTATGCTACGTTTTTAAATACAGGTCGTGGAGCGCAGGTTGTAGAAAACGATTTGGTAACCGCGCTTACAAACCGCCCTGATATTACCGCCGTTTTGGACGTTACGTTACCCGAGCCACCCGAAGCTGAACATCCATTTTACACGTTACCTAATTGTATTTTAACACCTCACGTGGCGGGAAGTTTCGGTAATGAAATGTATAGAATGTCGGAATATATGTATGATGAATTTAAAAATTATACCGAAGGTAATCATACTAATTACGAAGTCAGCATAAAAATGCTTGAAACAATGGCTTAGAATATAATCAAAAAAGTAAAAATAAAGAAGCCATAACCCAAAAGAAATGACACCGTTTTCTTAGGAAGGGTTTTATATTGCCTAACAGCGTTAACTCGTTCTGCAACTGTTTCCTTAAGGAAATACAGCCCCAAACGCACGGTAGCGGCTATAAACCCATAAAAAAAAGAAAGACCACCTTCAAATTAATGAAAACGGTCTCCATAAAGTGCTAATATACATTTTGGAATATACATTATATTACATAGAAATCAAACAAGGTCATTTCGCAAAAAGAAAAAAATTTTTGAAATTTGAAAATCACGCACGCATATTATATATGTTGCCAAAGCTAAAAAAAGTATCTTCTAAAATAATAAAATATATAGATTTCTTGATTTATTTGGTGTTAAATATATAGAAAAAATTAGGGTTGTAACATACTGATTATTAAATCATGCTACTAAAATGCAGATTTTTGGCCATGAATATGGGGATAGAACAATGGATTTTGCGTTTTGGATAGGTTTTTTCTCTCAAACGGATTTTTAAAACTATTTTTTAATAATTCCCCCCTAAAATCCCCCCAACATCGCTTTCAACAGTTGTCAACGGCCGTCATTAGCTAAATTTTTTGTAAAAAAACTCTTGCAAGCCCTTTATTTATGTGGGTTTACAAGAGTTTTTACCGTTTTATACTTTACTAAAAAAATATAATATTCCTTACCTCTGACTCTGTTTGTTGGGGTTCGAATCCCTATTCCCCAGCCATAAAAGAAGCACCGACTAATTAGGTCGGTGCTTTTATTTTTTTATGCAAATTACTTTATAATATAAAATATTTGTAACACAAATATTTTAATGTTAATAAATTACCACTTGAAAGCCGACGCTTCTTGCCCAAAAAATTCCTTTAAAGCGTCAAAGTATTTCTGCGGGTCAACAGGGTAAGAAAGCCCGTGTCCTGCGTTTTCCACCGTGACGAGCATTTTTTGTGAATTGCACGCCTCGAAATTTTGACGACTCATATAACAAGGCACAAAATCGTCAGCTTCGCCATGAAAGAAAATCACCGGCACCGCGGCGCGTTTTACCGCTTCAACAGGCGGTGTTTCTTCAAGATTAAAGTGACCGTAAACCCGTGCGCCCAATTTTACAAACGGGTAGGCAAGCTTGGGTGGTAAATCCATTTGTTTTATAACAATTTTTATAATATCTTTTGCCGAAGTATAACCGCAGTCGGCAAGAACACCAATTACGTTTTGAGGCAAAGGTTTTCCTGCCGCCATTAAAACGGTTGCGGCACCCATTGAAATGCCTGTTAAAATAATTTTGCAGTCGCGTCCGTAATGCTTAATTGCAAAATCCACCCACGAAAGACAGTCTTTATGTTCGTTAACACCGAAAGAAATAACGTTTCCTTCGCTTTTACCGCTTGCGCGTTGTTCAACAATTAACGCACTGCGGCCAAGCTTAAAGCAACGTTGCACCCCGCCGGACAAATCTCTTTCCGCGCAACCGCGATAACCGTGAAACATAATTTCCATTGGTGCGTTTGGCGCATACTCGTAAAACTTACCGTAAAGCTTAAGCCCATCAAAAGAGGTTATGCAAACCTCTTCATGAGGAAGTTGTCGGGTTTCAAGGGTCCATTTTTCAATTTTTTCACGAAATTGTTCATAAATTTCGCCCGTTGGCATTATTATTGCGGTTTCTTCATTTGGTTTGCGGTCGGGTTCAAAAAAGGCCATTCTAAAACAAACGTATGCGATTATAAACACCGCGGCAACAAGTACTGCCAAAACGAGCGCGGGAATCCATAAATATTCCATTTTTAAATCACCACACCCATTTTACCACCATTTTAAAATCTTGCAACCTTTTTTAAAAATCTTATTTCTTCTTTATTATTTATTAATTAATCGCGTCAGCGATAAACCCCAATTTAATCGTCACGCTCAAACTTGCTACACCTATTATATATAACCGTTTTTTGCGATTTTTTAACTTAACACCATACATATTGATCTTTAAAACACAAAAAAACACAATATATATAATTTTTCGTGCTTTCAAAACACAAAATATGCTTGTTCGTTTTGCTAATTTAAACATAACTTGCAATAATTTTTAGCACCTTTTGTCAATTTTGCCGAAATTTAAATTTTTGGGCATTTTTGCTTCTTTAAAACTTGCTTTTCGGACAAGCAATATATATAATGTATTGTATAAGGGGAAAGCTTTTTTCCTAACTTATAAAAAAATAAAAAAGGGGAAAACAAAAAATGAAAAAAATCTTGTCAATTCTTTTGACAGTGGCATTACTGCTTGCAGTTGTGCCCATGGCTTTCAGCGCGTCTGCTGCTGAAGCAACCGCAGTATTCACTTTTGGTACTGATGGTACTGCTGCAAAAGAAAACTCCACCGCAAAAACCACTTACACTGAAACCGTAACCGGTTCTGACGGTGTAGAATACACCTTGAATCTTACCGGTGCAGACAAAATGTATCCCGGATCATTCGATGCAAGCAAATTTGCTATTATAAAGTTGGGCTCAAGCGCAGCTGCCGGCAAATTTACACTTACCGTTCCTGAAAACGTTACTAAAGTTATCTTTTCAGTAGCAGGACGTTATTCTAAAGCCGGTGGCATTAAAATTAATGATGTTTCTACAGTAATTAGTACCACTTCAGACAGCGGTACATACACAGACGTTGAAGTTGATACCACTGCAACCAAAACTTTAAACGTTGCATCCTATAAGCCCAGCAATGGTGACATTCGTCTTTACCTCAACACAATTACTTTTGTTATTGCTGTTGATGACTCCGGTTGCGAACATGACTATCAAGTAACCAACACTGTTCCTGCTACTTGTACAGAAGCCGGTTCTGAAACAAAGGTATGTTCTTTGTGCGGCGATGAAACCACCACTGCATTAGAAGCTACCGGTCACGCTTGGGATGAAGGTGTAACAGTTGAATCTACCTGTGAAGTAGCAGGTTCTTTCACTAAAACCTGTGCAACCTGTGGCGAAAAAGAAGTTACAAACTATGGTCTTGCTCCTCATACATACGATGGCAACACCTGTACAGTATGCGGTACTACCGACATCGTATTTGACTTTGGCGCAAACGGCGATGCTACACACGCTGACGGTTCTACAATTACCGAATATACCGAAACAATCGGTGATTACACTTTGTCTTTAAATGATTTGACAAAAGTTTATGGTAGTGCTTACGATGCTAAGGGCAACAGTTGCCTTAAGCTTGGTACCGGTTCTGCTGTAGGTTCATTCTCATTTACTGTTCCTGAAGACATTGACTCCGTTATCATTAAGGTTGCTGCTTATAAAGCAAAAACCAACGTTGTTTACACTGTAAATGGCGAAAATTATGCAATTCCTGCTGAAAACATTTCAGACAACGGCGCATATTATGATATCGTTGTTGATACCACTTCAACAAAAACCGTATCATTCACTACAACTCTTTATTCTGCAACCACCTCTTCAGATGCAAGAGCAATGATTAACTCTATCGTGTTTGTTCCTACCACAAACACTTGCGAACACAACTATGAAGTAGTTGAAAAGACCGATGCAACCTGTACAGAAGACGGTTCTGCTAGCTATGAATGTACTCTTTGCGGCAGCACCTACGACAAAGTTCTTAATGCTACCGGTCATAACTACGAAGTAACCGAAACTGTTGAATCTACTTGCGAAGCTGTAGGTTACGTTTCCAGCACTTGCTCGGCTTGCGGCGACGTTATTAAGGAATTATTAACAGAAGTTGCTCACACCTATGCTGACGGCGCTTGCTCTGTTTGCGGCACCAAAGACACAGTATTTGATTTTGGTGACAACAACGCTGAAGTTACCGCACATGAAGATGGCAAGGCAATCACTGCAGAAACCATTTTCGAAGCAAACGGTCAGACCTTAAGCTTCACCGCTTTTGAAAAGGTTTATGGCGACGCTTGGGACTTAAAGGGTAACGGCTGTCTTAAGCTTGGTACCGGTTCCGCTGTTGCTTCATTCTCCTTCACAGTTCCCGAAGGCGTTAACGAAGTTATCATCAAGATTGCAGGTTACAAAGCAAACACTGCTATCGTTATTGTTAACGGTGTTGAATATACAATTGAAACACTTTCTAACAACGGTGAATACACTGAAATCAAGGTTGATACTTCAGTTGAAAAGACTGTAACCTTTGCTACAACCACCTCTTCAGACGAAAGAGCAATGATTAACTCTATCACTTATGTTGCTGAAGAAGTTGAAGCTCCCCACGAACATAGCTATGGCGACTGGGTAATTGTTGACGCAACTGTAGACGCAGCAGGTAGCAAGACTAAGACTTGCGCTTGTGGCGACACAATTACTGAAGTTATTCCTCGCGTTCTCAAGCTTAGAGGTCGTACACTTGCAATTCAAAGTGATATTTCATTC
>JAZNJR010000002.1:0-10881 GCA_045578165.1 Acutalibacteraceae bacterium | reverse complement strand
GGTGTCACCCTTATCGCCCTTGTCACCTTTGTCGCCCTTATTACCCTGAACACCTTGAATACCTTGTTCGCCTTGTGCACCTATAGCACCTGTTTCGCCTTTGGCACCTTTAATGTTGCCAAGGTTAATTTCATCGCCATTGGTATAAAGAATAACAAGTTCTCCAAACTCGTTTATGGTGGTGGATGCAATACCGTTACCGGTTTCGCCTTGAACACCTTGTATGCCTTGTATACCTTGTTCGCCCTGTGCACCGGTATCGCCCTTTTCACCTTTGTCGCCTTTGTCACCCTTTTCGCCCTTGATGTTACCAAGGTTAAGGGTGGTTCCATTAGTAAGGGTTATTTTAAGATTACCGTTTTCTATAACAATGGTCTCAATACCTGTACCGTCTTTACCCGCAGCACCGGTTTCACCCTTTTCGCCTTGAACACCTTGGATGCCCTGAATACCTTGTTCGCCTTGTGCACCGGTATCGCCCTTTTCACCTTTGTCGCCTTTGTCACCCTTTTCGCCCTTGGTTCCAACTACAACACCAAGGTTTGATACAGTATTATCGGAAAGGGTAATAACAAGCTCGCCCTTTTGGTTAATTTCGGTCATGGTTACACTTACACCGTCTTTACCTGCGGCACCTTTATCACCTTTGTCACCCTTTTCACCCTGGGCGCCTTGCTCACCTTGAATGCCTTGTGCACCTGTGTCACCTTTATCTCCCTTTTCACCTTGGACGCCCTGAATGCCTTGGTCGCCCTTATCGCCCTTATCGCCTTTATCGCCCTTGGCTCCGATTACATTACCAAGTTCGCTTCTTTGACCGTTGGAAAAGTAAATTACCAAGTTGCCATTAGAGTTAATTTCGGCGCCGGTTACACTTATTCCTTGTTCGCCTTGTGCACCTTGCTGACCGGTTTCACCTTTATCGCCTTTATCTCCTTTGTCGCCCTTTTCGCCTTGTACACCGGTAGCACCCGTTGCACCAGTATCACCTTTATCGCCCTTGGCTCCGATAACGACACCAAGATTTTCAACTTTATTATTAGAAAGGGTAATTACAAGTTCGCCTTTATTGTTTATTTCGGTTTTGGTTACACTTACACCGTCTTTACCTGCGGCACCTGTGTCACCCTTATCGCCTTTGTCACCTTTATCTCCCTTTTCACCTTGGACACCTTGAATACCTTGTTCGCCTTGCTGCCCTTGGGGACCAGTAGCACCGGTATCGCCTTTGTCACCCTTAAGACCTTGCTCACCCTGTGCACCAGTAGCACCTGTGGCACCAGTATCGCCCTTGTCGCCTTTATCACCCTTAGCGCCTACAACAACACCTAGGTTTGCAGTCTGACCATTTGTATATGTAATAACAAGTTCGCCGTTGGCATTAATGATAGTGGAAGAAACACTGATACCATCCTTACCGTTCATACCAACAACTTTATCAAGGTTGACGGTCTTACCATCAGAAAAAGATAGCACAAGTTGACCGTCAGCATTTATGTTTGCCGCGGTAATACCTACACCGTCTTTACCATTAGCACCATTTTTACCGTCTGTACCGTCCTTGCCGTTAAGACCATCAGCAACACCCAGATTTAATACAGTACCATCGGTAAGAGTAATAAGCAATTCGTTGCTTTCTGAGAAAGCGGCGGTCTTAATACCCACACCATCTTTACCTGCGGTTGCTTTAAGAGAAGCAGTCCAATTTTTTTCACTGCCACTATAACCGTTTTCTTTAGCAATTTCATAAGCAGATTTTCCGTTTAATGATTGAAGCCATTCCTGAACGCTTCCTTCATAACCGTATTTAACCGCCAATTCATAAGCCGAAAGACCGTCTTTAATGGTGGTTGAAGCGTTTGCCCATTTTTTTCCAACTAAAATTGCTGTAATTGCCGAAACACCAATAACCATTACAACAGACATAATTATAGCTAACGCTTTTTTGAATGTAGACCCTTTCATTTTAAATTCCTCCTAAAAATAAAAAAGTGCGGCCACCGAAGTAACCGCACAAAAAATGCAAACTCCGATAGTCGCCAAACTAACAAATGTGAAATGGGTGCAAACGCACAACATACATACATTGCCGGATTTGCATTTTTATCAAATTCAAAACAATATATGTATAACCAAAATAAAGCGTATTTATTCCTTAAAAAGAAAATACACCCAATTTCACACAATATTCAGTTAGTTTGGCACCATTAGTTTACCACATATATTTGGAAATATCAAGATAAAAATATGTAGGGGCATTCACGAATGACCCGAGGGCGATTCGTGAATCGCCCCTACGATCACGAAACATTATTCAGCTGTTGTTCAGAAACCGATTGAGCAGTTTCCAACATATTTTCTGCAAATATACCATAACCCTTTTTTGGATTATCAATAAGAACGTGGGTAACAGCACCAATAAGCTTTCCGTTTTGCAAAATTGGACTGCCGCTCATTCCCTGCACTATTCCACCCGTTTTTTTAAGCAGTTCCTTATCTGTAACCGTTAAAAGCAAATTTTGAATATCGCTGTGATATGCCGAAGAACGTATTTCTACAACACAGTCATATAGCTTTGGGCCACTTGAATCTATTGTGCATAAAATTTGTGCTTTACCGTTTTTTACCTCTTGTTTTAAAGCGATTTCTGTTAAATTTGAAAAAGACAAGCTTCCCGTCAAGCGTGAATAAACGCCTTTTTCACAGTTGTTTTCAATAACACCGAGAGTTTGAAAGCGCATTCTGCCATTTAATTTTCCCGGTGCGCCAACTTCTCCTTTTTCGGCTGAAATTATGTCTGCATTAACAATACTGCCAGATTTTATTGTCATAATTTTGCCCGTTTCTTCCTCGCAAATACCATGACCCAACCCACAAACAATATCAGTTGCGGGACTAAAGAAGGTCAATGTGCCAATACCTGCAGAACTATCTTTAACCCAAAGTCCAATTTTATAGGTGTTTGTTTCTTTAGATTTTACAGCGCAAAATGTGATATAAATCTTTGTGTCGTTTCGCAAGATTTCAAATTTTAATTTTTTACCGTTTGATTTTTCAACAATATTTGACACGTCTTCATTAGTTGTAACCTCTTTACCGTTAATTGAAAGAATATAATCCCCAAGCTTTATACCCGCCGACTTTGCGGGTTGGCAAACACCCTCTGTAGACTGCACGTCTGAAAGTGAAGTCACCATAACTCCTTTAGTATAAATTTTCATTCCAAAAGGAGTTCCTAAAACCGCAACGTGAAGCTCATCCACAACCTGAACGTCAATTTTAGATATCGGAATAATACCAAATGCCTTTAAATCAACCTTAAAGCTTTCTCCAACACTTTTTTCATTAGCCGCATCAATTAGTTTAACACCGTTGAAACTTGCAATAATAGGTATTGGACTTTCAATTTCAAGACCATTTCCCTTTTTAATTTTATATTCATCAGCAAACGAAGTTTGTAAATATATAACACATGAAAAAGTAATAACTGAAAATATTAATAAAAGTGTAAAAATACTTTTGACTAAAATGCGTGCAAATTTCAAAATAAATCATCTCCTATTATAACTTGCCCACATTTTAAAATTTTAAAAATTGAAAAAATTAGAACAAAAAACACCGGCTTTTCGGCGGTGTTTAAATATTATTTTAGATTATATTTCTGTAAAAAATCACAATATTTTTCAAATGAAATTGGAGGAAAACCGCAAAGGTAATGATTAAAACCTTTTTCACCGTTAACTTCCCATTCAAAAATTAAAATTCTATTTTCACAGCAGGATGCCGGTAAAGTCTTTATAAGTATAGACATATTCGCTTTTGCAATAAAATCACCATTAAATATAATTTCATCAGTCATAGCATCTTTAACCAAAAAACTGCCGTGCTTTTCAACAAGTGTATCGTTACAGGCATATAAATCCAAATTTTGAGATTTAATTTCATCTGCACAAATTACAAATGGAGCTTGTGAGAGTTTTATATAACTATAGGCGAGTTTTTTAGTAAAGTAATAGTCAACTACCGCATCAGACATTTGGGGCCAACTGTCAAGCAAATTCCACCAAATTACGCCTGTCTTTTCCGGTCGACCAACTCGAATACGTTCGATAAAGTATTTTTTAGCTTCGGCTTGTGAAATTTGCGAAGCCAAAACGTATTCTTCAGGTGTTGTCGGAACATCGCCAAACAAGCGCTCAATTTGCTTTTGCATAAGCATTACGCGGTGGTCTTTACCTTTTTGATTGCTTGAATGAAGAATCCATTCATCATTATTTACATAAGGCCAAACCTTTAGTGGAGTAATAAATTTTTTGATTGATTCAAGCGACGGACAACCGTGGTAACCTGTTTCACTTACAAAACAAGCACGATTTGTTTTATAAAAATCGCTTTTGAAATAATCGCGCGGACCCCATAAATGATCTTCAACCAAGGGCGAGCCGATAACCTGGGCGCGTATTCCCGCCTCATATTCAGCGCCCGAAATATAGGGCGAGCTCGGTAAAAAAGGACGGTTGGGGTCGTTGAGCTCAACAACCTTCGGCAAAACCTCACGTGTCAAACTATTATGGTCGGGATTCGTGTTACAATTACAAGAATCACATTCGTTATCTCCCGCCCACAAAATTATTGAAGGATGATTTCTAAGCTTTCTTATAACTGCAGTGGCTTCTTTACTTAATTTGCGTTTAAAATCTTCGTCTTCAGGGTAACGTACACATGCCATTGAAAAATCTTGCCAAACCATAATACCGTGACGGTCACAATAGTCGAAGAAAACATGGTCTTCATAAACGTTTCCGCCCCAACAACGCAAAATATTACAGCCAATATCGCTTACAAGCGAAAGGGCTTTTTCGTAACGCTCGGCATCGCGGGAATGAAAAGCATCAAGCGGAACCCAATTAGAGCCCTTGCACATTATTTCAACGTCATTTACAAGTATTCTAAATTTTCCTTTTTTACCGTTCAAACGGTCTTCACGGTCAATTTTAACAGTTTTTATACCAAAACTGATTTTTTCTTCATGAACGAGCTTTCCATCTTTAAAAATGCGGGCAAAACCGTCGTAAACGTTTGGCTCACCGTAACCAAAAGGCCACCACAATTTTTTGTTTTTAATGCCCAAATAAATTAAATTGGCGCAATTAGTTGCTCTAACTCTTTGCTTTGTATAACTGTCATTGCCACAGCTTGCTTCTATTTCAACCTCAACACCATCTAAATCACAATCTTTGGCATTTAAAACGTAATAAAAAGCTTCGCCATTATTAAAATATGTTTGCGAAAAATAAATATCATCTCGAAGTTCAATTTTAACATCGCGCCATAAACCGCTTGTAACAGCACGGGGCATAATGTCCCATCCATAAGAATGAATCGGTTTTCTGATGTGGCGCGCCTCAGTATGAACGGGATTAGGAAATAATTTAACGGTATAATCTTTTTCGAATGAGGAAATTATAGGCGATTTTAAATGAACAACAAGGTTATTTTCGCCATCTATAAGATAATCGTCAATCTTAAATTCGTGGGCGATAAATGCGTTATCGCTTTCCCCTATTTTTTGACCGTTTAAAAAATATTCCGCAAGACAGTCAACCGCTTCAAAAACTAAATAAACGTTTTCTTTAATTTCGGGGCATAAAAAACTTTTTTCGTACCACCATTCATAGTCTTCAAACTTTTCGGTTTCGCGAATATTAAGACCCATAAAAATATCTTTAGGCAAATAACCGGCATCACATAAATCAAGCTGAACACAACCGGGAACAGTTGCGTTAATATTAATCGAAATATCGTTTTCTTTAATTTGACGCTTACCTTTTAAATTCCATTTACCGTTAAGTGAAATTGTTTTCATTATCCCACCTCCAAAGTTTCAATTTATATTATAACAAATGAACCTCGGTTTGCAATATAAAATTTTTGCAAAAATAGGGTTCCCGACATGAATATGTCAATATAAGTTCATCATTTTAAAGGGACACTAAAACCGACAAATGTTTTATATTTGGACAAATAAAAAAAAAACCTTCCGAGTGGAAGGGTGTTTTAATTGTATAACGAAAACCACGCGATAGTCGCGCGGTTCAAAAGAGGTTAACCGATGAGCAAAACAAAATCCTCCATTTGTGTTAATATAGAAATGACCTGCCAGTCATACAAAACACAAATGGAGGATTTATAAATGAAAAAAGAACAAATTGATACAAATAGTTTAGCACACACAAAATGGAATTGCAAGTACCATATAGTTTTTGCGCCAAAATACAGACGAAAGGTTTTCTATGAAGATAAACGGTTGGAAATAAGAGAAATATTAAGAAAACTTTGTGAATGGAAAGGAGTAGAAATAGTAGAGGGTGAAGTGTGCCCCGACCATATACATATGCTAGTAAGCATCCCGCCCAAAATGAGCATTTCAGGGTTTATGGGATATTTAAAGGGTAAGAGTGCGCTTTTAATATTTCAAAAGTGGGGTAATATGAAATTTGCATACCGAAATCGCGAATTTTGGTGCAAGGGATATTACGTGGATACCGCGGGTAAAAACACGAAAGCAATAAAAGAATATATTTCAAACCAATTAAAGCACGATAAGGAAACAGACCAATTGAGCCTTTTCGACCCGCGGGACCCATTTATGGGTAGTAAGTAACAATTGCATGGCTGGCAGGCCAAGAAAAAAAGCGCACTTGTGCGCCGCCAGTATCGGTTAGGGCTATGCCCGAAAATGAAAAACCACCCGCTATGCGGGTGGATATTTATTAGGATGCATCTTTTAATTTATCGTCCTCTATAACACCCTGTGCAGTTACTAACATATTTTCTGCAAATATGGCATACCCCTTTGTCGGGTTATCAATAAGGACGTGGGTAACAGCACCAATAAGCTTTCCGTTTTGCAAAATTGGACTGCAGCTCACGAGTGTTTCAATATAGGACCAACACATTTTTTGCATTAATAATTCCCAAATTCTCCTTAAACACAAAGAAATCGTGCCGATTAGGTACGATTTCTTTGTATAATAGGAAATCAAATTTTCAAGGTATGTGTTATATTGGGACCAACATCAAGATAGTTCTTATCACGAAATAAGAAGCGGTGCTCCATTCCAAAAATCCACCTTGACTTCCTTTATCTCACCTTTGTCACAGGTGATACGAATTTTCTTTTCTTCTCCCGGCATAAGTAAAAAGAAATTCTCATTAAGGAAACATCTTTGATTATCATCGGTTACATCTAAAGTAATTGGATAAGCGGGAGTATTGGAAATATTCTTTATGATTATATCTGCAAATTGATATTTCCCTTCAATACCTCTTTGTAAAATCTCACCATCTACCACAGACTGATTTGCATCTGTTATTGACGCTTTAAGCCAAGGCCCATTTTTAAAATACATGTTTTTAGTAGGTGCAGTACGCGAATTCTTATAAAATTCTTTATCGTTTAATTCACTGGTGCATTTATTAAAATACACCGAACGGTTGAGAAGTTTACCATTTTCACTTATATCTGCACTGACCAAAAAACATTTATCCGTAAATTCTATGGGTATTCTTATTTTCCCGAAATCGCATATCTGCATATATTTACTTTTAAAAGCCTTATATACTGTCAAATCAGGATTAAACACCGTTAAAGATATTTCTGCTTCTGTCAGGTCCTCATTGTTTTGATTAAAGGTCTTGACGGTTAACGAAATTTCTTCTTGGGGCGCAAGCACCGACCATTCCTGACACCAACATATATTTACAGGCTTATATGAGTTTAACACGGAATAATAAGCATAACTCGGTCGATCATCACCATCGACGGTTTGTATAGCAACGGTTGGCCACGGTCTTTTAAATACCCAAGGCATAATACCTCCGCAAATCGGATAGTTTTCCTGCATAGACTGAATCATAAGCTGATAAAATTCGTATACCTGAACCTGTGAAGCCTCGCATATATCTTCGAGAGATGCGACAGTTAAATCGACTACTTGAGAATTTCGCGCCATCATACGAGGTATCCTTTCAGGGTGATACTCACTCATATGATTAAGGAGTGATGGAAAATCTGTTTTAAAGGTTGGAGAGGCTAAATCACAAACCGATTTATCGATTTCGGCTTTATCAACGAACTTCTTCATGGTTTTGAAGGACGGAAAACTATGTATTCCCGATTCAGCAAGGAATGGTAATTGCTTATAACGATGTCTATACCAAACTGGCTCCATATCTATATATATGTGTGCGCTTCCTTGGTCGGCTGTGGTATAATAATAAACACGGTCGGGGGCAAGCGTTTCAACCGTTCTCTGCATAACAAACATTGATGCTGCATTTCCAACTGTATACGGGTCAAACTCATTACCTCCGCAAAGAATAACAAGTGATGTATGATTTCTTATACGATACAAATTATAAGCCGTTTGACACTCGAGAACATCGTGCGGATAATTTGACGTATCGTCACAATTAGCAACATAAAGATCTTGCCATACCATAATGCCCAATCTATCACAAATCTCATAGAAAGTATCGATTTCTGGCATACCGCCACCGTTCCATACGCGCAATAGCTGTATTCCTGCATTTTTAACAAGATTCAAACACCATTCATAACGGTCGGGAGTGATATCAAAAAGGAAGTCTATGGGCGTCCAATTCATTCCCTTTAAGAAAGTTTCCTCTCCGTTCACAGAAAAGAGGTATTTATCCCATCTGGTGCGGTATTTATTACCTTTAGTATATGATGCCGTAAAAGAACGAATTCCGTATTTAAAGCTGTGTGTATCCATCAAATTTTCACTGTGCAAAAGATTGACGGTTACATCGTATAGAAAAGCATCACCCATACCATTAGGATACCACAATTTAGGGTTAGTAATGGTGATTTCTTTTTTATAAAACTGTAGCTCCCAAAATCTATTATCCATCCCAAGTGCCAAAAAATCGGTGAGATTTACCTTCTCCTTACTGTAAAACACACATTCATCTTCCCCGCTGATAATTATTTCTATATCAACGGTTTCATCTCTTACAGCGCCAGTGTTACCGCTATCATAAGCTCGTGTGTAACCACAGTCGTCAATACCAAAAAATCTATTCAATTCTTTAACAGAACCATCGGCGATTTCAACCTCAAATTGAATTTTTGCCTCATCGTCAGTAATTCTTTCAGTAACCATATAAGGGCGGCTTATATGATGTTTAGCCACTAATTCAATGCGGATATCATTCCATATACCAAAAACGATAAAGTGACCGTTGCTCGTACCGGAATCGCGCACAATATTCCAAGGCACAATAGCCGTATTTTGCCCCTTTTGATTCCAGAAATCATAACCTTGCTTTTGACCGAAATTACAAGCCTTTATCTCGACTATAATCTCGTTGCTTCCTCCAAGGATCAAATCCTCTGAAATATCGCAGCAAGGTCCGCCAAACATACCTTCATGCTCACCCAGTAATTTGCCATTCAACCAAACACGCGAATAGTAAGAAACACCATCAAAACAAAGGTAAGCGTTACCTGAAAAGTCAACATCTTTCACAGTGAATATTTTGCGAAAATACCATATTTTTTCATCTACCCAATGATATTTGCTGCTGTTGCAAAATTCATACGGATGATGCAGTATACCGGCTTCATAAAGACAGTAATACACAGACTTTGGAAGATTACATTCATATTCAAACTTAACATCCTTAGAATCTATCGCTTCACAATCAGTCCAACAAAAATCCCATTTACCATTAAGATCGATATGAGAATTACCGGTTCTTTTTTCAATATAATATGGTTGATTAAGTTTCATAATCTACCCCCCAAAAAATTTCCAAGGTCTTTTTATTTCTGTATTTCATCATAAACAACACAAACTGGCGCCGGTATATTTTTCACTATATCGATTAGTTTTAAACTATATTTATCTATGACTGAAATATCATTGCTTTTTTCATTGGTGGAAATAATGTAATCCCCTAAAATTTGAAAATCTCTGGGGAAATTTCCAAAGCAATCAATCGTTTTTATAAATCGAAGTTTATTATTTATAAATTGCATAACCGCTATAGAATTATGTCCCCTATTCGAAACATACACAAAACCATCAGAAAACCTTATTGCACTTGCAGTGGAATTTACTATGTCGTCATCAGGAATACAGCTAACTGTATTAACAGCATCTAACTTCCCATCATTATATTGAAAAGCTGTTACCGTTGATTCCAACTCATTAGCAACAAAACACATTTTTCCGTCGTCCGAAAATATAAGGTGCCTAGGTCCGTGCCCTTTAGGAGCTTCAACTTCACTTACTTTTTCGAGATTCTTTGTATAAATAAATATTTTGTCCAATCCCAAATCGGTGCAGAGAATGTATTTTTTATCAGGCGAAGTGGTTACATAATGAGTGTGTGGCGATTCTTGACGAGTAGGATGTGTACTGCTACCTTTGTGTGTAACAATCTTTTCGCCTATCCTTACTAGATTACCCGAAAGATAATTTACAACATATTTACCATCCTCAGTGACTTCAAGATGGCATGGTACAATGCCGTCCGTACTCTCCAATTTGGTAGGATTAATAAGTTTACCTTTTCCATCAATATCAAAGGATAATAAACCGCCAAAGTGTGTTTTTGCATCAATTTCTCTTAGGATAACATACATTTTATTATTCCTAATAATTGCATACATTGGACGGTCTAGAGCAGTTTTTTCAATAAATTCAAATTTACCATCACGAAATAAATAATGAAAAATTCCACCATCTGTTTCACAGGATAAAATATAAATATGTTTCATCATAGCGCAGTTTGTGTATCGTTGGGGTCACCTTTACGAGCAAGGTCATATTCCTTTGACCAATCAAGGTC
>JAZNJR010000001.1:0-7398 GCA_045578165.1 Acutalibacteraceae bacterium | reverse complement strand
TGGGCGTTCCTTAATGCGTTGCTCGTAAACACGTTTTTTATGCTTATTAATAATGTTGTAAGCAACAAATAATGCCAGAATGCAACCGCACCAAGAAAAGATATATGAAACATAAAGGCTGTCCAGCGTGTGGAATTTCGGCATTTGAAAAACGGTGAAAATCCACATAATACGGATACCGCAAACAGAGGAAATCGAAATAAACAGTGTTGTGAGAGATGCGCCCATTCCTCGTACGGCGCCGGTGAAAACCTCCATAATACCGCATAACGCATAAAACAAAGCGATGTATGATAATCTTGTTATGCCGGCTTCAATGGCAATTTCATTACCCGGAACATACAAGGATAAAAGCGCTTTGCTGAAAATGTTTATGGCAAGACCGCCCAAGGTGCCAACGGCAGTCACGCAAATGAGGTTGCGCCTCAGCACACGGGAAACACGTTTGAAGTTGCCCGCACCCATATTTTGACCCGTAAAGTTGAGCGAGGTTTGGTAAAATGCATTCATTGCCACGTAAACAAAGCCCTCAATACTAGCGGCAGCGGCATTGCCCGAAACAATAGCGGGGGAGCCAAACGAGTTGATAGATGCTTGAACAATTATGTTCGAAATTGAAAAAATGGAACCGTTAAGACCCGCAGGCAAACCGATTTTTGCAACCTTTTTAAGTATAGACCACCTGATTTTAATTTTATTTAAAACGAGTCGACATTCGTCGCGTCGGTTTAAAAGGGTAATTATCATAAGGGTTGCCGAAATGGTTTGCGCAATAACGGTAGCGCTTGCAACACCGTCAACATCCATACCGAAAAGGGTAACAAAAACAACGTTAAGACAAAGGTTTGTTGCCCCGGCAATTATAAGATACTTCATCGGGGTTTTGGTATCGCCCGAAGCACGTAAAATTGCGGCGCCAAATTCAAATAAAAAGTTTGGCACGGCACCCAAAAAATAAATTTTAAGGTAAAGAGATGAAAGCGGAAGAATGTCGTTGGGGGTGCTCATTAATTTAAGCATGGGGCCACTGCAGGTAAGACCTATAACTGACATGCCAAGGCCAAGCAAGGCCGCAAGCGGAATTGCGGTGTGTACAATTTTTTCGGTTAAGTCTTTATTGCCGCTGCCAATAGCATTTGCGGTGCAAACCGCAACACCCGCACCGCAACCGATAAACAAATTTGTTATAAGGTTAACAAGCGAACCTGTTGCCCCAACAGCACCAACGCACAAATCATTACAAAAACGTCCCACAACGACAAGGTCGGCAGCATTAAACAAAAGCTGTAAAATCGAACTGAGCATTATGGGCAGGGTGTAACGTATTATTTGTGAAAAAATCGGCCCTTCGGTCATGTTGATCTTTTTTAACGGTTTATGAGCGGTGTTCATAATATCATCTCTTTCGAGCATTTTCATTTTCAGTATAGTCCTTTGAAAATAAAATGCAAGTGTTTTTTAAAAAAAGCACTAAAAAATAAAACCCGCCTTTTCGGCGGGTTAAATTTTAATTACATATTGGTTTCAATGTAGTCAACAAGTTCACCAATAGTGCGAATGTTTTCAATTTCGCTGTCGGGAATTTCAATATCAAATTCGTCTTCGATGGACATTAAAATTTCAACAACGTCTAAACTGTCAGCGCCCAAATCGGTAGCAATGTTGGTATCTGCCGAAAGTTCATCTTCGTTTACGTCAAGTGTATCTGCTAAAATTTTCTTGATTTTGTCAATTGTCATAAAGTTATGCCTCCTGAAAAAATTGTCGCAAAACGACAGTTGCTATTACAAATATATTTCTTCTTAAGCCATTTGTCAATAGTTTTTTCTTTAATTTATATGTATAAAAACAGTTGCAAAAATATGTGTTTTATCTTATAATGATTTATGTTATAATGAAAAAACTGTGTAATCACTTATGAAAGGTGGGATGGGCGCTTATTGGCGCCTGTTTTATGGCTAAGGAAAAATTGGTTAAATCTATTACTTCAATGGATGAAGATTTTGCAAAATGGTATACCGACGTTTGCATTAAGGCAGAGCTTATTGATTATGCATCGGTTAAAGGTTGTATGATTATTCGCCCTTACGGTTATGCTATTTGGGAACTTATTCAGAACCAAATGGATGCTCGCTTTAAGGAAACCGGTCACGAAAACGTTTATATGCCGCTCTTTATTCCTGAAAGTCTTTTACAGAAGGAAAAGGACCACGTTGAAGGTTTTGCTCCCGAAGTTGCTTGGGTTACACATGGCGGTAGCGAAAAATTGGAAGAACGTCTTTGCGTTCGCCCCACTTCTGAAACCCTTTTCTGTGACCACTTTAAAAATATAGTTCATTCCTACCGTGATTTACCTAAATTATATAATCAGTGGTGCAGCGTTGTTCGTTGGGAAAAGACAACACGTCCCTTCCTTCGTTCACGTGAATTTTTGTGGCAAGAAGGTCATACTCTTCATGCAACCGCTGAAGAGGCAAAGGCCGAAACCGAAAGAATGCATAAAATTTATGCCGACTTTGCTGAAGAGGTTTTGGCAATGCCGGTTGTTATGGGTAAAAAGACCGATAAGGAACGTTTTGCAGGTGCAGAGGCAACCTATACTATCGAAGCTTTAATGCATGACGGTAAGGCGCTTCAAAGCGGTACTTCGCATTACTTTGGCGACGGTTTTTCAAAAGCGTTTGAGGTTACCTATACCGATAAAGAAAACAAGTTGGTTCATCCGTTCCAAACCTCTTGGGGTACAACCACTCGTCTTATCGGTGCGGTTATTATGACTCACGGTGACGATAGTGGCTTGGTACTTCCTCCCGCAATTGCGCCTATTCAGTTGGTTATTGTTCCCATTGCTTCTCACAAAGAGGGCGTGCTTGAAAAAGCAAATGAAGTTTACGCAGTACTTAAAAAGGTTTGCCGTGTAAAGCTTGACGACAGCGACCAGTCACCCGGTTGGAAGTTTAGCGAATACGAAATGAAGGGTGTTCCGCTTCGTTTGGAACTTGGCCCTCGTGATATTGAAAACAACTGCTGCGTTATTGCGCGTCGTGACAATGGCGAAAAGGTTACCGTTTCTTTGGACGAACTTGAAACCAAAATACCTGAACTCTTGAAAGCAGTTCAAGATGGTCTTTATAATAAGGCACTTGCACATAGAAGTGAAGCGACTTATGATGCACACAACCTTGACGAAATGGTTGATATTGCAAACAACAAGCCCGGCTTTATTCGTGCAATGTGGTGCGGCGACCGTGAATGTGAAGATAAGCTTAAGGAGGTTGCGGGCGTAACCTCGCGTTGTATTCCTTTTGAAGAAGAACAGTTAAGCGACAAGTGCGTTTGCTGTGGCAAACCCGCAAAGCATATGCTTTATTGGGGCAAGGCGTATTAATAAAATTTAAAACCGACCTTTAGGGGTCGGTTTTTGTTTTTATATTCATTGTGGTTTTAAGCTGTGTGACAAAATTATTTCCAATGTCAAAAAAATATAATTTATATTACATTAGTGTAAAATAAAAATTAATTGATGTATAATACAATTCTTTTCTTGTAAATAAGTAACAATAATTTCAATGGTATGGTAAAATAAGTTTGTAATTTATACAAGGCGTTATATTAATTTTTTTAGGGAGATGATTTTTTGAAAAAAATATTGTCAGTTATTTTAACACTTGCGGTTGTTTTGACGGTACTTCCGTTGGGGTTGTTAACCGTGTCTGCGGAAGAAAGCGAGGCGAGTGTTTCTTCTGCCCCAAAAACGCTTACTTTTACCTTGTTTTCTGACTTCCATTATAGAGAAGATAAATACGTAAGCCGCGTTTCTGATTTGGACGTCATTTTACAACGTGCAGTTGATAGTAACTCGGCATTTGCTTTAAGCGGCGGCGACTTTTGTAACGATATTGCCGCTTCTCCCGAACTTATAAACAAATTCCATAATTTCACACGTGCCGACGGTACAATATTGCCTGCTTACAATATTTACGGTAACCACGAGCTTGAAAGTGAAGGCAACTCGATGGACAACGTAACCGCAACACTTACCAACGACAAAAGCGTAGTGTGGGGTACTGCCGACGGTAGCTTTGACAGCAATATTGGTTATTATTATTTTGAAAACAGCGGTTTTAGAATAATTTGCCTTGATACCAACTATTCAAAAGACCCCGAAGGCAATTGGATGCACAGTCTTGCGAATTCTTATTCTGCACCTGCAGAAAATACTGCAGTTTACAGTCTTGGCGACGTTCAATTAAAGTGGCTTGAAACCGTTCTTACCGATGCCGCCAATAGCGACATACCCTGTATTGTTATCAGTCACCACGGTTTTTCGGGTGTGTTTGCATCAACTTCTTCCGATGCCGCTAACGTAAGGTCAATTTTCGGCCGCGTTAACGATATTAATCCCGGTACAGTTTTAATGGCGATTAACGGTCATACCCATACAAACCACCAAGGTTATAACGACGGTGTATTTTATTGGGATGTAAATACAACACGTAACGGTTTGTTTAAAGAACGTGACACATATTATTATGAGGACAGTCACAAATATACATATGATGTTTATAGCAGTAGTGGTAAATTTATTTATACTTATCAACGCGCTATAAATGATTCATGGCTTGCAAAAAAATGTTTGGTTTTTGAATCTCCTTTAAGTGCTGTCGTTACAATTAATGAATACGGCGAAATCAATATTGATGGTTCCGAAACCAAATGGATGCACGGTGTTGAGCCCGAAAATCCCGGCTCGGGTGTCGAACCGCGAATTTCTTCAGGTTCATATAGTCTTTGTAAAACCTACGGTCATACCGAAGTGATTGATGAACCTGCAGTAGCCCCCACTTGTACTACAACAGGCAGCACAGCCACAAAGCACTGCGCGGTTTGTGATAAGGTTTTGTCGGTAAAAACCGAAATTCCTGCAAACGGGCATACCGAAGTTGAGTTGCCCGCAAAAGAGGCAACCTGTGTTGAGCGCGGTCTTACCGCGGGTAAAGAATGTGCGGTTTGCGGTATTGTTTTAACCGCACAGCAAAAGATAAATGCCAAAGGTCACACATTTGATAATGACAGCGACAACGTTTGTAACGTTTGCGGTGCTTACCGCGGTCAAACGGTTGTGGGTCGTACACCTTCTAAAATTCTTTCTAACGGATTTAAAAATACAGAAAACTCAACCGCAATTTCCAACCTTTCGGGACGTGGTATGTTACCGTCGGTTGAAAAGCTGTCAAGCGGACATTTGGGCTCTATAAATGAATTGGCGTTTGCATCTATGAACCTAACCGCCGATAAAGACGGGCTTTATACTGTTGTGCTTAATACAACCATGAACACCAAGGGAAATGCTAAGTCAAAATACATTACCGTATTTGTTGATGGTGTGGCACACGGTGTTGAGGTTGATATTGCATCCCCCTCGAAGGTTAATATCAATTTGAATCTTACTGCGGGCACACATAATATTGTAATCACTTCAATTATGCCTTACTATGCAGCAGACGTTCCTTCAAGCGGTGAAGTAACGTCGGGCAATTTATGGTCAAGCTTGTGGCCTTGGATGAATATGGTGAGCTTTGAAATTCCAATGAATCTTACTCTTGAAGCCGCCCCCACTTTTGATGAAGTAAAGTCAATTCTTGAAAAGGTAAGACACACATACGATAACGACTGCGATATCAACTGTAACACCTGCGGAGAAATTCGTGAAGTTTCGGGTCATATTTATGATAATGAAACCGATTGCGTTTGTAATTCTTGCGGTTATGTTGTGACTGAAATTATTGCGGGTCGCACACCTGAAAAGATTCTTTCAAATCAGTACGGTAACACCGAAGAGTCTACCGCACTTACCAATATGCTTGGCAGTTCAAGAACGCACATGCTTTCGTATGAAAAATTGGCTAAGGGACCCATTAAGTACGTTAAATATCTTGCGTTTGGCGCAATGAACGTTACTGCCGAAACCAGCGGTAATTATACAATTGTTTTGAACGCACAAATGAATAACAACGCCAACGCCAATTCCAAGTATATTTCGGTTTTGGTTGACGGTGTGGCATTTAATGCGGTTGAATTTAAAATTGCATCAACGACACAAATTACTATAAATTTAAAACTTAGTGCAGGTACACATAATATTGTTTTCAGTACACCAATGCCTAAGTATGAAGTCGACGTTCCGTATTATGACGAAGTTAATGCGGCAAATTCTTATACGTCATTGTGGCCTTGGTTTAATATGGTAAGCTTTGAAGTTCCCAAAACGCTTACTGTAAATGCAGCCCCCACTTATGATGATATCGTGGCAGATATGGTTTGTGAAAGCCATATTTATGACAACAATTGCGATGCGATTTGTAACAAGTGTGGTAATATTCGCAACGTTGAAGACCACACTTACGAATCCACCTCAAACGGTTTACCGTGCGTTGCGGGCACTAAAATTATTTACACCTGTACTTCTTGCGGCGACACTTATGTTAAAAGCTTTGAAACTACAGGTCATAACGAAGTAATTATTCCTGCTGTGGCACCCACTTGCTTTGAATCGGGCTTAACGGAAGGCAAATATTGTTCAGCGTGTGGCGAAGTTATTATTGCTCAGCAAGAGATTGCTGCAACGGGTCATACTTATGATAACGAAAGCGACTTTGTTTGTAACGGTTGTGGTTACGTTATTACCGAAACCATCATCGGTAGAGATAACAGAGTATTTGCGAATAACTATGCTAATACCGATGCAGCGGCACCTAATTCCTTGACGGGTATTGTTAATACTTACGGTCAAACCGTAAAGCTTTCTATTGAAAAGTTGGCGCAAAACCCAATTACACATCTTGATAGTATACCTTTTGCTGCAATTAACGTTACAGCAACCCAGGACGGAGCGTACACCATTGTGTTAAACGGTGGGTTAAAACCCGCTTCTGTAGTAAATCATATTGCAGTAATAGTTGACGGTGTTGTTAATACGGTTGAATTTGTTAAGACAAATTCGCCTGTTATTACCATTGAATTAACTCTTACTTCGGGTAATCACAATATTATCTTTACGGCTCCCATGCCGGCGACCAATGCCGAAATGGGCACTCAGGCACAGGCGGAATCAAATAAATATAACCTTTGGCCTTGGTTTAATATGAACACGTTTGTTGTTCCTAAAACACTTTCCATAAATGCGGCACCCACAATGGCTACTCTTAAGGCGGATATGGAATGCGACACCCACACATATACTTCAGTTACAACCGACGCAACCTGTACTGAAAATGGTAAAATCACATACACTTGTTCAGTTTGCGGCGACACTTATACTGAAGTAATAGAAGCCAAAGGTCATAACTATAACGCAGTTGTAACTGAACCCACATGTACTGCTGAAGGTTATACAAC